>JAKPAG010000036.1 GCA_029779535.1 Pseudomonadota bacterium
GTCGCTTCGGGCTGCTTGATCTCGCCGTAACTGGCCTGCAAGGCCCAGCGCGGGCTGGGCGTCAGCGTGGCGCGGATCGACCAGCTGTCGAGCTTGGGCGTCTCGATGTTCCAGCGCCGCTCGTCCGGTTCGGCCCCGCGAAACGCGCTCGCCTCCAGCTGCCAGGTCCGGGTGGCATAGCCCGCCGTGACCACGCCGTAGGTGATGTGGGTCGAATCGAACCAGTGGTGGGTGATCGGCGGTTCGGGATTATAGCTGGCCGAGCCCCGATGCATGAAGGCGCTGGGCCCCAGCGCCGGTTCGCCCACCGGGCCGCCATAGAGGAACAGCTTGCCCGGCCCCGCATTGATGTCGATCCGCGCCGCCAGTTCCATGAACAGGTCGTGCGGGTGCTGGCGGTCGACCAGGGGCAGGCCGCCCGCTGTCTCGCCGGTTGCGAACAGGTTGGGATAGCCCGCCGCGTCCATCGCCGGTTCGAGGCTCAGCATCGACTTCAGCTGGATCCGGCCCCAGCCGGTATCGCGCTGGGCGGTCAGCATGGCCATGGAGGTGGCATAGGCCTTGTCATCGCCGCGCCGCCCGCCGTGGTCGGTATACTGGCCCGAGACATAGCCGTGGGCCATGACCATCCAGTCGCCCGTGGCCAGATGCAGGCCGCGCATCCCGCCTTCGTTCGCGGGCAGCCGCGCGGTGCCGGATCCTTCGGCGGGTTGCTTGGGCTGGGCCATATCGTGGCCGGAATGGTCTATGGCGCCGTGGTCCATGTGGCTCATGTCGTGCCCGGAATGATCCTGGGCCAGGGCCGGAACGGCCGTCAACGCGGCGCCGCACAGCGCCGGAAAAAGTATTGTCTTCATGATCTTGTCCTGATTGCAGTTCAGCTGGCGCGCCGGATTGCGGCGCGGGCGGAGACAATCAGGCGCGGGGCGGGGGCACTTCGGGCAGGGCGCCGGAATCGCCCAGCACACGGGCCAGCGCGGGGCGGTGCAGCTCGCCGCGCAGTTCGGCGCGTGCCGCGGTGGCAGGCAGCACTGGCCAACTGGCCGCGCAGCCGATGCAATCATGGTTCTTGGCCATCTGCTTGGCAGGCTGGTGCTGCTTGTGCACCGGCGCTTCGTGGCAGGACGGCGCCGACACGCGCTGCTCCGCGCCTTCCGGGTGCAGCAGCGGCATGGCCGCCGCCGGCACGGCCAGACAGGCAATCAGCAGGACCATGAGCAGGCGGCGGAGCATCTGCTCTATCTAGTGGTTCAGACGTTGAATTTGAAGTGCATCACGTCGCCGTCGTGGACCACGTATTCCTTGCCTTCCTGGCGCAGCTTGCCGGCGTCCTTGCAGGCCGTTTCCCCGCCCAGCGTGACGTAATCGTCAAAGGCGATGGTTTCGGCGCGGATGAAGCCGCGCTGCATGTCGGAATGGATCTCGCCGGCGGCTTCGGGGGCCTTGGCACCCTTGTGCACGGTCCAGGCGCGGGCTTCCTTTGGGCCGACGGTGAAGAAGGTGATGAGGTGAAGCAGCTCGTACCCGGCCCGGATCACGCGGGCGAGGCCCGTTTCGTGCAGACCCATTTCCTCGAGGAATACGATCCGGTCTTCGGCGTCCATACTGATCAGGTCGGCTTCGATCGCGGCGGAAACGATCACCGCTTCGGCGCCTTCGGCCTTGGCCTTTTCGAACACGCGTGCGGAATGAGCGTTGCCGGTGGCAGCGTTTTCTTCCTCGACGTTGCAGACGTAGAGCACCGGCTTCGAGGTCAGCAGCTGGGCCTGGCGCAGCACGCGGGCTTCTTCCTCGTCCTTGGGCTGAGTCAGCCGGGCAGGCTTACCTTCGCGCAGCAGTTCAAGCGCCTGGCCCAGCACCGAGGCGGCGATCTTGGCTTCCTTGTCGCCGCCGGTCGCCTTCTTCTGGGCGGCGGGGACGCGCTTTTCCAGGCTGTCGAGGTCGGCCAGCATCAGCTCGGTCTCGACCGTGTCGGCGTCCGAGATCGGATCGACCTTGTTGTCGACGTGCTGGATGTCGTCGTTCTCGAAACAGCGCAGCACGTGGACGATCGCGTCAACTTCGCGGATGTTGCCCAGGAACTGGTTGCCCAGCCCTTCGCCCTTGCTGGCGCCGCGCACCAGCCCGGCGATGTCCACGAAGCCGAGTTGGGTCGGGATGATCTTCTGGCTGCCGGCAATCGCGGCCAGCCGGTCAAGACGCGGATCGGGCACACCGACATTGCCGACGTTCGGCTCGATCGTGCAGAACGGATAGTTGGCGGCCTGCGCCGCCTGTGTCTCGGTCAGCGCGTTGAACAGCGTCGATTTGCCGACGTTGGGCAGGCCAACGATCCCGCAACGGAAACCCATGTGTCACTCCGGTAATAAGCTTTGCGGCGGCCCATAGCGGGGGCGGGGGCGTTTGGCCAGTTGTGCGGCGCTTTCACCGAAATTTCAGCCCTTGTCGCTAGGCAGGTGGTTGATGAAGCGCCTTGTCCGTCTTGCCCTGCCGCTTGCCGGCGCTGTGCTGCTGGCTGCCTGCGGGACCAGTCCGGAGGAGCATTTCGCGCTGGCCCGCGAAGCCTTTGCCAAGTCCGACTACCAGACCGCGCGGACCGAACTGGGCCAGGCGCTCAAGGCCGATCCCCGCAACCGCGAGATGCTGCTCTTGCTCGTCCAGACGCAATTGCTGCTGGGCGATGGCGACGGGGCGCAGGGCGGGGCAGAGCGGCTGCGCGCCATCGGCCTCAAAGGGCCTGAACTTGCCCGGATCGAGGCCGAGGCCGCGCTGCTCAGGGGCAAGCCCGACAAGGCGCTGGAACTGCTGGGCAATGACGGGGCGGTGGACGCCTGGCGAATCCGTGCGGCGGCGCACCTGGCGCTGGAGGACAGCGTGGCGGCGCAGGCGGCGTTCCTGGCGGGCAACCGGGCAGGTTCGAACTTTCGCCTGGCCTGCGATTACACGCGCTTCCTGATCCAGTCTGGCGATCTGGCCACGGCCAGCACCCAGTTCGAAGCCTTGCGACGCAGCCGGGCCGAGGCGCTCGAAGTGCTGATGCTGGGCGGGTCGCTGTCCGAGGCCTATGCCCGGCGGGATCTGGCGGAAAAATATTACGCCCGCGCCGCGCGAGTTTACCCTTTCCGGTTCGAGCCGCTGCTAGCCCATGCCAACCTGCTCGACATGGCCGGCAAGGTGCCCGAGGCGGCCAAGCTGGCCGAGGGCGCGGCGGCGATTGCCCCCGGCGATGTGGGCGTGCGGCAGGCTCTGCTTTCGGTCTATTCGCAGCAGGGGAAGTGGGAAAAGATCCGCGACATGCTGCAACGGCGCGAGGACGAGCTCGATCCGGCCTCGGGCGAAGGGCTGACCTATGCCGAAGCGTTGCTGCGCCTGGGCCATCCTGAGCAGGCGCGCGCGCAGTTTGCCGAGGCGCTGCTGGTCCAGCCGCAGAACCGCTATGTCCGCATGATGCTGGGCGAAAGCCAGCTCGCCACCGGCGATGCCGCATCGGCCTGGGAGACTCTGCGACCCCTGGCGCAAGGGCTGTTCGTCCAGCCGCGGGAGATCGAACTGGCGATCAAGGCCGGGCAAGCGGCGGGCGCGGAGGAGACCGGCGCATTGCAGGAACGGGTGCAATCGCCCGTGTTCAGGCAGCAGCAGACAGTCTTGCAGGCCGCGATCGCTGCCGATGCGCGCGGTGACAGTGCGAAAGCGCTGCAGCTTTACCAGCAGCTTACTGCAGGCGGCTCGGTCGATGCCGAACTGCTGCGCCGCTTGGCCATGTCTGCCAGCCAGGCAGGCCAGCCCGCGCTGGCTCTGGCCAGCGCGGACAGGGCGCTGGCGCTCGATCCGCAGAACCCGGAACTGCGCTATGCCGCCGGGGTGGTGCGCCTGCGTGCAGGCCAGGATATGGCGGCGGCGCGGCAGCACTTGCAGGCCGCGGTCGATGCCCGGCCAGACAACCCGCAGTACCGCGCCCAGCTGGCCAAGGCAAAGGCCGCCGCCGGTTGACCCGGCGACGGCCTTTCAATCTTTCGGGACTGGAAAGACTGGCGCTATCAGTTGCGGCGGCGACGGCTGCGGGCGATGCCCACGCCGATCAGGCCCATGCCAAGCAGCCCCAGCATGCCCGGTTCGGGAACCGAAGTGCCGCCCGAGGTGGTCGTGGTGCCGCCCGAGGTGGTGGTGGTGCCACCCGAAGTCGTCGTAGTGGTGCCACCCGAGGTCGTGGTAGTCCCGCCCGAAGTGGTGGTGCTGCCGCACTGGCTGCCGCCCTGGGTATGGCCGCAGTTGCAGTAATGGGTGTGGAGCAGCTGTGCCGAGGCGGGAGCCGAGATGGCTGTGGCGCTGGCGAGCGCGGTGAGCAGGACCAGAGTGCGCTTCATGTTGTTAACCCCCTTTTTCGAGTAACAAGGTTGACGCCTTTCTCTGCAACAGGCGTGCCAGATGCGCGATCCCGCGGCCGACAATGGTTAATTGGCCTGGGCAGACGCGCCTCTTGTAAAGCGATCCGACAGAAATCACGGTTAATACACGATCCGGAACTGCCACATGGTTCTCGCCACGCAGATCGGAATGGAATAGCCAGGGGCGTGCGCTGCATGCTGCCCTTGCTGCTGATCGCCCTGGCGGGGTGCCGGGCTGAGCCGGTTGGTCCGGATTATCAGGCCGCCAACGCCGCACTCATGCGGCGCGATTCGCGCGTTGTGCTTGACTTGCTCAAGGATGACCGTTCGGCTGAAGGACAACGTCTCAAGGCTACCGCCATGTTGCAGCTCCAGGATCTGGCTGGGGCGGCCCGGCAACTTGACCTGGCCGTGGCGGCAGGGGGTAGTGCCGCCGTCTTCGCTGATTATGCGCGGCTTGAACTGATCCGCGGTCGATTCGATCAGGCGGCGCAATGGCAGCGCCGCGCGGAACGGACAGACCCTGAAGCCTTGCTGCCGCTGCTGATCGGAGGGGAAATTGCCATCGGCCGTCGTCAGCCGGCACTGGCGCTGAGCTATGCCGATCGCGCACTGGCGCGCCAGCCAGACAATGCGGCGGCGCTCACCAATCGCGCGCATGCGCTGGCGGAACTTGGGCGCTGGGATGATCTGAAGGCGTTGCTCGACCGGCTTGAGCAGGACATGCCGGGTGATCCGGAGTTGGCGCAGCTGCGCAAGGCGATGCCGCCCCGGCGCTAGTCCTGCTGGCGCCGTGCCACGTCGCTCATGAAGCGGGGGTCATCGCCCTTGGCCAGCCAGTCGGCCTCGGCGCTGATTGCGCCCAGCATGTCAGCCAGCAGGTCCATTTCCGACTTGGCGAAATTGCCCAGCACGTGGCCCGTCACCCGGTCCTTGTGGCCGGGATGGCCGATGCCGAGCCGCACCCGGCGGAAATCGGGGCCAAGATGCTGGTCGATCGAGCGCAGCCCGTTGTGCCCGGCGGTGCCGCCGCCGTGCTTCACCTTGACCTTGAACGGGGCGAGGTCGAGCTCGTCGTGGAATACGGTCAGCGCGTCCGTGCCCAGCTTGTAGAAGCGCAGCGCCTCGCCCACGGCGCGGCCGCTTTCGTTCATGTAGGTCGCGGGCTTTAGCAGCAGCACCTTGTCGCCGCCGATCCGGCCTTCCTGCAACCAGCCCTGGAACTTCTTCTGGACCGGGCCGAAATTGTGGACCTCGGCCAGGGTGTCGAGCACCATGAAGCCGACGTTGTGCCGGTGCATCGCATATTGCGGACCCGGATTGCCAAGGCCGACCCAGAGCTGCACGCTTACCTCCAAGACAAAGCCGGGCCGCATCGCTGCGGCCCGGCCTGTGATGGGGCAGCAGGGCTGCCCCGGTCAACCGACCAGCGCTTACGCCCCGGCTTCGGTCTTGCTGTTGTCGCCTTCTTCGCTGCGCAGGCCCGAGGGGGCAACGATGGTGGCGATGGTGAAGTCGCGATCGGTGATCGCGCTCTTCGCACCAGCCGGCAGGTTCACGTGGCTGATGTGGATCGAGGCGCCGACTTCGAGGCCGGTGACGTCGATCTGGATGTCATCGGGGATCTTGTCCGCTTCGCAAACCAGTTCCAGCTCGTGACGGACGATGTTCAGCACACCGCCGCGCTTCAGGCCCGGTGAGGCCGCTTCGTTGACGAAGATCACCGGCACTTCGACGTGGACGGTCGCATTGGCCGACAGGCGCAGGAAGTCCGCGTGGAGCGGGCGATCGGTGACGGGGTGGAAGGCGACGTCCTTGGGGAGCGTGCGCACGGTCTTGCCGCCGACTTCGATCTCGACGATCGAGTTGAAGAAGTGGCCGGTGCCGAGCTGCTTGCGCAGCAGCTTTTCCTCGACGTGGATGGCGAGGGGCTCTTCATTGCCACCATAGATAACGGCGGGGACGCGGCCTTCACGACGCAGGGCACGGGAGGCTCCCTTGCCTGCCCGATCGCGCGTCTCGGCCGGCAGGTGCAGCGTATCGCTCATTGCATTGCCTTTCGAATAACGAATGTTTCAGTCAGCTTCCGCGCCACGCCTCCAGGGATGACCATGAAGCGGAAGCGCGGGCCGTTAACGGCAATGGCGCAGAAATGCAACCTTATTGCACCCGTGTGACGCGGTAGCCCCGGGCGGCGAGCAAGGCGGGCAGCCCGTCAGGCCCGGCAAGATGCGCCGCGCCCACCGCGACGAAGGGGCGCTGACCCTGCCGCAGCATCGCTTCGAGCCGCGCGGTCCAGGCCCGGTTGCGCCCGACGAGCAGCGCGGCGCGAAGTTCCGCATCGGCCAGCAGGCCGCCTTCGGTTTCGCGGGCGAGGGCGGCGACATCGCCATTGGCCCAGGCCTGCTCCAGACGGCGTGTTTCCGCACGTGGATCGCCGGCCTGCCGCACGACCATGGCCAGCAGGTCGCGCTGCTCCGTCTCGGGCAGGGCGTCGAAGATGCGCAGCTGGGCATCCGCGCCTTCGAATTCCTCGACCGGCCGGCCTTCTGCGGCGGCCTTCACCGCGCGGTCGACGCCGTTGGCGCTGTCGCTGCCGAGGTCGGCCTGCGCCAGCTGCGCCAGCATCAGCGCAGCGGCCCAGGTGTCCTGACCGCGCAGGGTATCTTCCCTGGCGCCGTATTTTTCGACGTAGCGGGCATAGTCGGCGCGGGCTTGCGGCGGCACCCGGTCGCGCAGCGGTGCGGCTTGGGGGGCAGCGGCCAGCCGGGCAAAGACCTCTGCGGTTGCCTGGTCATCGTCGATGCTTGCCACTTCCAGCACGATCCGGTCGGCCGCGCCCAGCGCCGCGTCGATCCGGGGCGAGCGCCAGTCGACCGGGCGGGGCAGGGCGTGGATCGTCCCGAACAGCCAGGCGCGCTGCCCGCCGGGACCGTCAACCTGCCAAAGCGCGGGGTGCACCGGCTCGGGCCGCTGGCAGGCCGCCAGCAGCGCCAGCACCGCGCCGATCAGGAGGCGTCGCAGGTTACTGGACACGGGTCGTCGGCACTCCCGCCGCAGTCAATTGGTCCTGAACGCTGCCCTTGCCGCCAAGGTGGCCTGCGCCAACCGCAACGAACACCGTGCCGGGACGGTCTAGGCGCGCCTTGATCCAGCGCGCCCAGGCCTTGTTGCGGTTGGTCAGCAGGGCCTGGATCATCGCCGGATCGTCTTCCTCGGCGTTCATCAGTTCGGCCAGCTTGGCCGCATCGCCGCGCTGCCAGGCGGCGACCATCTCGCCGACGTCCTTGTCGAGGTCTGGCAAGGCAGCGATCACTTCCATCAGGTAGGCCTTCTGAACCTTGCGCGAAAAGCCGTCGAACAGCGACAGCTGGTAGTCCAGCGTTTCCAGTCCGCTGCGCGGCGCTCCCTGTTGCCTGCTCCGCTCCCCGAGCTGCGCTTCCACCCCGCTGTCGAGGTCATATCCCTTCTGCTGCAAGGGCAAAGTCGCCAGCACGACAGCGGCATACCACGGTTTAAACTTGTCGAACGCGGTCACCGGCAGGCCGAACTGCTGCATAGTCGCATCGAACTTCGCGCGTTCCGACGCGGTCAGCAGGGCGCGCAGCTTTTGCCCCCTAGGCAGCATCGCGCGGCGCAGCACCACCGCCTGTTGCACATCGGGCGACACCTCGGGAATTTCGGTCACCAGCTCGCGCGATTGGCCGAAGGCACTGGCAATCGTTCCGTCGAACCAGTCGATCCCGCGCGGCAGCAGGTGGATCGTGCCGAACAGGTAGATCGTGGTGTCCTCGTCCGCCACCTTCCACAGCGCGGGGCGGGCCGGGCCGGCATCGGCCTGAACCTGCACCGGCACCGGCGTTGGCAGCGCCTGCTGGGCCGCTCCCGGCCCGGCCAGCAGGGTCAGGGCAAGCGCCAGCGGCGCGGCAATCGTGCGAAGCAGTGCGGTCATGCGCCTCCTATAGCCCAACCGGTCTACGCGTCGATGAATGAAAGCGGATATTGACCGCCCCCCCGGCCTGCGCCAAAGGCCCGGGCCATGAGCCAAACTGCCACGCCCCTGTCCTTTCAGGACATGATCCTGCGGCTCCATGCCTTCTGGAGCGCGCAGGGCTGCCTGATCCTGCAACCCTACGACATGCGCATGGGGGCGGGCACGTTCCACCCGGCAACCACCCTGCGCTCGCTGGGGCCGGAACCGTGGAGCGCGGCCTATGTCCAGCCCAGCCGCCGGCCGACCGACGGGCGCTATGGCGAAAACCCCAACCGGCTGCAGCACTATTACCAGTATCAGGTTATCCTGAAGCCCAATCCCGACAACCTGCAGGAGCTTTACCTCCAGTCGCTCGCCGCGATTGGCGTCGATCCGCTTGCCCATGACATCCGCTTTGTCGAGGATGACTGGGAAAGCCCCACGCTGGGCGCCTGGGGCCTGGGCTGGGAAGTGTGGTGCGACGGGATGGAAGTGACCCAGTTCACCTATTTCCAGCAGGTGGGCGGGTTCGATTGCAAGCCGGTCGCGGGCGAGATCACTTATGGCCTTGAACGCCTGGCGATGTACATCCAGGGCAAGGACCGGGTCTATGACCTGGCCTTCAACAACCACGGCGTGACCTATGGTGACGTGTTCCTGAAGAACGAGCAGGAGCATTCGAAATACAACTTCGAAGTGGCCGACACCACCAGCCTGTTCGATGGCTTCGCCAAGGCCGAGGCGGAATGCATGCGCTGCATCGACGCACAAGTGCCGCTGGCCGCCTATGACCAGGCGATCGAGGCGAGCCACCTGTTCAACCTGCTGCAGGCGCGCGGCGTGATTTCCGTGCAGGAACGCGCCAGCTACATTGGCCGCGTCCGCGACCTTGCCAAGGGCAGCTGTCAGGCCTGGATCGAAAAGAACAAGGACGAATGGGCCGCCAAGTATCCGGAGTGGAGCCTGTGAGCGATTTCCTTCTCGAACTGCGCTCGGAAGAAATCCCCGCGCGGATGCAGGCCGGGGCCCGGGCTGACCTTGAAAAGCTGTTCCGCAAGGAAATGGACGCCGCTGGCGTCGCACTGGGTGAAGTCACCGTCTGGTCCACCCCGCGCCGCCTGGCGCTGATCGCGCGCGGCTTGCCCGCCGCGACCGAGGCGGTGTCGGAAGAGGTCAAGGGGCCGCGCGTCGGCGCGCCGCCGCAGGCGCTCGAAGGGTTCCTGCGCAAGACCGGCCTGACCGCCGATCAATTGACCGAGCGGGACGGCGTGCTGTTCGCCATCACTGAAAAGCCGGGCCGGGCTACCCGCGACGTGCTGGCCGAGGCGATCCCGGCGATCGTCCGCGCTTTCCCCTGGCCCAAGTCGCAGCGCTGGGGCGCCGCCTCGCTCAGCACAGAAAGCCTGCGCTGGGTGCGCCCGCTGTCGGGCATCGTCGCGATTCTGGGTGAAGAACTGGTCGAATGCGAAGTCGGCACGGTCCGCTCGGGCTATGCCACGCGCGGCCACCGCTTCCATGCGCCGGGCGAAATCACCATCGGCGGCGCGCATGACTATGCCGAAAAGTTGCGCCTGGCCCACGTCATCGTCGATCACGCCGAACGCCAGGACCTGATCCGCGCCAAGGCGAAGGCTGCCGCCGAGGCAGAGGGGCTGACCCTGGTCGAGGACGAGGGGCTGGTGATCGAGAATGCGGGGCTTACCGAATGGCCGGTCCCGCTGCTCGGCCGGTTCGACGAGGCCTACCTTGATGTCCCGCCCGAAGTGATCCAGCTGACCGCGCGAACCAACCAGAAGTATTTCGTCTGCGAAGCGGGCGGCAAGCTGGCCAATGCCTTCGTCTGCACCGCCAACATCGTCGCCAGCGATGGCGGCGCGGCGATCGTCGCGGGCAACCGCAAGGTCCTCGCCGCGCGCCTGTCCGACGCCCGGTTCTTCTGGGAACAAGACCGCAAGGTGCCCCTGTCCGAGCAGGCGAAGAAGCTGGAGCGGATCACCTTTCACGAAAAGCTCGGCACCGTGGCCGACAAGGTGCAGCGCGTGGCGCAGCTGGCCGAATGGCTGGCGAGCGAAGGCATTGTTCCGAACTGCGATCCCGCGCTGGCGCGGCAGGCGGCCGCGCTGTGCAAGGCCGATCTCGTCACCGAAATGGTCGGCGAATTCCCCGAATTGCAGGGCCTGATGGGCGGCTACTATGCCCGCGCCGAAGGCCTCCCCGATGCCGTCGCCGACGCGATCCGCGATCACTACAAGCCGGTCGGGCAGGGCGATGACGTGCCCAGTGCGCCGGTGACAGTCGCCGTGGCGCTGGCGGACAAGCTGGATACGATTGTCCAATTTTTCCGGATCAATGAACGCCCGACCGGATCTAAAGATCCCTTTGCGCTCCGTCGCGCGGTGTTGGGCGTTATCAGCCTGACCATGAGGAACAGCCTACGCTATTCGCTTTACCGGTTATTTGACAAAGCTATTTCAACTTCAGTGGATGTCGCCGATATTGGAGACGTTGTAGCCGGTGGGCACTTTAAGGATTTCGTTTTTGATCGTTTGAAAGTTCAAGAACGCGATGCTGGAACCCGTTATGATCTCATAGACGCGGTTGTCATGCTTGGCGGTGATGATGATATTGGCGGAGAGGATGACCTCGTCCGCCTGCTCGCGCGGGTCCATGCGCTTCAGGCGTTCATCGGCACCGAAGACGGTGCGAACCTGCTGGCTGGCTACAAGCGCGCCGCGAACATCCTGAAGAAGGAGGAGTTCGCGGCCGGTGCCACCAACGCCGCTCCCGAACCGGCGGAAGCCGCGTTGATTGCCGCGCTTGATGCGGCGGCCCCCCGTGCGGCAGCGGCGGTCGAGGCGGAGGACTTCACCGCGGCGATGGCCGCGCTGGCGACGCTGCGCGCGCCGATCGACGCATTCTTTGAAAACGTCACGGTCAACGATGCCGATCCGGTGAAGCGCGCCGCGCGGCTTGGCCTGCTGGAACGGCTGCGCAGCGCGGTCCACCAGGTGGCTGACTTCTCGCGCATCGAAGGCTGAACGGTCTCCCGAACCTGGCCCTGGCTCCCCGGACGCAAACCGGGGAACCAAGACTGCTGCGCGCATGAAAGTGTCCGCCCCGCGTGCTGCGACGCACAATTTGGCTGACTTGATGGCTTGCCATCGTTAGTGGCGAAAGGACACCGGCAGCGATTCGCCGGTTTCTGGAAATGGCGGTTTTCCATGACTTCATACGTATTCACATTCGGCGGCGGCGTAACCCATGCGGACCCGCGGGCGAAGGACAAGACGGTGGTGGGCGGCAAGGGCGCGAACCTTGCGGAAATGGCCGGGATCGGCCTGCCGGTGCCGCCGGGCTTCACCATCACCACCGAGGAATGCGTGCGCTACCTGGCTGAGGGCGGCGACTTTTCGGACAGCCTCAAGGCCGAAGTGGCCGAAGCGCTGGCCCATATCGAACGTTCGGTCGGCAAGAAGTTCGGCGATCCGGCCGATCCGCTGCTGGTTTCGGTCCGCTCGGGTGCGCGGGTGTCGATGCCGGGAATGATGGACACGGTCCTCAACCTTGGCCTCAACGACCAGACGGTCCAGGGGCTGGCCGCCTCGTCCGGCGATGCGCGCTTCGCCTGGGACAGCTACCGCCGCTTCATCCACATGTATTCCGACGTCGTGCTGGGGCTGGATCACCACCTGTTCGAGGACGCTCTGGAAGTGGCCAAGGAAGACGCGGGCTACTATGCCGACGTCGAAATGCAGGCGGAAGACTGGCAGAAAATCGTCAAGGAATACGAAGCGATCGTCCAGGACAAGCTGGGCCGCCCGTTCCCCCAGGACCCGCAGGAACAGCTGTGGGGCGCGATCCGCGCCGTGTTCGACAGCTGGGATTCCGACCGCGCCAAGGTCTATCGCCGCTTGAACGACATTCCGGGCGATTGGGGCACGGCGGTCAACGTTCAGGCGATGGTGTTCGGCAACATGGGCGAAACCAGCGCGACTGGCGTCGCCTTCACCCGCGATCCGGCGACCGGCGAGAAGGCCTATTACGGCGAATGGCTGATCAACGCCCAGGGCGAGGACGTGGTCGCGGGGATCCGCACGCCGCAGTACCTGACCAAGTATTCGCGGGAACGCGCCGGGGCCAAGCCGCTGTCGATGGAAGAGGCGATGCCCGCGGCCTACGGCGAACTGGCCGCCGTGTTCGAGCTGCTGGAACAGCACTACCGCGAAATGCAGGACATCGAATTCACGGTGGAACGCGGCAAGCTGTGGATGCTCCAGACCCGCACCGGCAAGCGCACCGCCAAGGCCGCGCTGAAGATGGCGGTCGACATGGTCGGCGAAGGGCTGATCGATGAAAAGACCGCGATCCTGCGCGTCGATCCGATGGCGCTGGACCAGCTGCTGCACCCCACGCTGGACCCCGATGCCCCGCGCGACGTGCTCGCCAAGGGCCTGCCCGCTTCGCCCGGCGCGGCGAGCGGCGCAATCGTGCTGGATGCCGACACCGCGCAGAGCCATGCCGAACGCGGCGAGGCGGTGATCCTCGTCCGCGTCGAAACCAGCCCCGAAGACATTCACGGCATGCACGCCGCCAAGGGTATCCTGACCGCGCGCGGGGGCATGACCAGCCACGCCGCCGTGGTGGCGCGCGGCATGGGCCGTCCCTGCGTTTCCGGCGCGGCGGGCCTGTCGATCGACATGGGCAGCCGCACCCTGCGGATCGGCAACCGCGAGCTCAAGGAAGGCGACATCATCACGCTGGATGGCACCACCGGCGATGTGATGGCGGGCGAAGTCCGCACGATCGAGCCCGAGCTTGTCGGCGATTTCGGCGTGCTGATGGACTGGGCCGACCGGCACCGCCGGATGAAGGTGCGCACCAATGCCGAAACCCCGGCCGACTGCCGCACCGCGCGCCAGTTCGGCGCCGAGGGGATCGGGCTGTGCCGCACCGAGCACATGTTCTTCGACGACAAGCGCATCGCCGCCGTGCGCCAGATGATCCTGGCCGAGGACGAGGCCGGCCGCCGCGCCGCGCTGGCCAGGCTGCTGCCCGAACAGCGCGCCGATTTCCACGCGATCTTCGAAGTGATGGCCGGCCTGCCGGTCACCATCCGCCTGCTCGATCCGCCGCTGCACGAATTCCTGCCGCACAGCGATGCCGAATTTGCCGAACTTTCGGACATGATCGGGATTGGAGTGGATACGCTGAAGCGCCGCGCGGGTGAACTGTACGAGTTCAACCCGATGCTGGGCCACCGTGGCTGCCGCCTGGGGATCACGTTCCCCGAAATCTACGAAATGCAGGCCCGCGCGATCTTCGAAGCGGCCTGCGACGTTGCCGCAGCAAGCGGCGAAGCGCCGGTACCCGAAGTGATGATCCCGCTGGTTGCCACCCGCAGGGAGCTGGAAATCCTCAAGGGGGTGGTCGACCGCGCCGCGCAGGCCGTGTTCGCCGAGAAGGGCCGCAAGCTGCAATACCATGTCGGCACCATGATCGAGCTGCCGCGCGCTGCGCTGATGGCGGGCGAGATCGCCGAAGTGGGCCAGTTCTTCAGCTTCGGCACCAACGACCTGACGCAGACCACCCTGGGGCTGAGCCGCGACGATTCGGCCAAGTTCCTCAACGCCTATGTCGAGCAGGGCATCTTCGCGCGCGATCCCTTCGTCAGCCTGGATGTCGATGGGGTCGGCCAACTGGTCAGCCTCGCGGCAGAGCGCGGCCGGGCGACCCGTCCGGACATCAAGCTGGGGATCTGCGGCGAACACGGCGGCGATCCGGCCTCGATCGCGTTCTGCGAGAAGGTCGGGCTAGATTATGTCAGCGCCTCGCCGTTCCGCGTGCCGATTGCGCGGCTTGCCGCGGCGCAGGCGGCGCTGAGCTAGGCGCGCCAGCCGCTCAGCGTCAGCAGCTCGAACCGCTCGACCCGGCGTGTCCCGAACGCGGCCTCGGCCCGCGCCAGCGCGGCGCGGGTCAGCGGCGGGCCGGGGCGAGCCAGCACGTTGCCAAGGGCCTGCGCGCGCAGGTCCTCGACCAGCCGGGCCAGGGTGGAAAAGCGCACATCCACGTGGCGGCTGTCGGCCACCGGATTGGCCCAGCCCGCGCGCTGGAGCAGCTGCGCCCCGGCGCGCACGTCGATCATCGGATGCATGCGCGGTGCAGGGCGGTCGCCATCCGCCGCCAGCATGGCCGCGCGAAGACCCGCGAGCGATCCCGCGCCCGGCACGCAAACGATGGCCAGCCCATCTTGCGTCAGGGCCTTGCGAATGTGGATCAGCGCGCCGGGCAGGTCGTTGACCGTGTCAAGCGTGCCAAGGCTGGCGATCAGGTCAAAGCCGCTGGCGGGATAGGGCAGTTCCTCGGCAAATCCGTCCACCGGGTCCGCTTCGGTCACCGCCGCACCCATCGCGCGCAGCTGCGGGGCGAGCGTGCCGGTCCAGTCGCCGATGACCAGCGCCTGGCGCGGCGTGTGGCGCAGGAAGCCCAGCCGTTCGATCACGTCCTCGACCATGTCGTCGATCAGATAGCGCGCGGCATCGGGGCCGTGTTGCAGGCGCAGCGCGCGGCGGCGCGCGGCCAGGCGGCGGGCGGGCGAGAAAATCTGCGGCGGAGCGGCGGCTTGGCTCATTCCCGCGCCCTGCCTTGCGCCGGGGCGGGGCGCAAGCGATAGTGCGGGCCCTATGCAGGTTCCCGCCGCCCTGGCCCCGATTGTCGACCTGGTGTTTCCGCCGCGCTGCCCGCTGTGCGGTGCGGCGCTGGTCGAACAGAGCGGGCTGTGCCCGGCGTGCTGGGGCAACCTGCGCATTCCGGGCGCTCCGGCTTGCGCAAGGTGCCAACGCCCGTTTGACCAGGGCGTGCCGGACGGCGCGATCTGTGCGCCGTGCCTGACCAATCCACCCCGGCACGACGGGATCGCCGCCGGCACGCTCTACACCCCCGAATCGCGCAAGCTGGTCCTGGCGTTCAAGCACGGCCAGCGCATCGCGCTGGCGCCGATGCTGGCGCGATTGATCGTGGCTCGCCTGCCGGCCGAGGTCGGCCCGGACTGGCTGGTGGTGCCGGTGCCACTGCACCGCTGGCGGATCTGGCAGCGCGGCTACAACCAGTCGGCCTTGCTGGCGCGCGAAGTGGCGCAGGCGCGCGGCGCGACGCTGCTGGTCGATGGACTGGTCCGGCGCAAGCGCACGCCGCCGCTGGGTGGGCTGGGGCGCAAGGCGCGGGCCCGGGCACTGTCCGGGGCGATCGAGGCCAATCCGAGGCGGGAGGCTGCCTTGCACGGGGCGAGCATCGTGCTGGTCGATGACGTGTTGACCAGCGGGGCGACTTCGGATGCCTGTGTGGCGGCGCTGAAGCGGGCGGGGGCGGCCCGCGTGGTGATCGCCTGCTTTGCCCGCGTGCTTGACGAAGCGCTTTAGCCGAAGGCTGCCAGACATACGAAAACGCCCGGAACCGAAGCTCCGGGCGTCCTCGTGACGAAACTGTCAGAACGCTGCCGGGAGGCAGTTCGGCGTTCCCCCTTGAACGCCTCGTTCAATCCCTCATGCGGTCGCCCGGTCGTTGCGGGCTGTCCCTGAACCAGGGCCTTGCGGACTGGTGGGCGGCGCTTAACCGCAAGCATTCAATCCGCGAATCGCGCCTGAATTGAAAGCGGGAAGCCGCGCTTGGACAGATTTTGGTCGACACATGTGGTTATCCTGCAACAAAGGGCGCCTATGGCTGGTAGCGACACCCACGAGAGAGAGCAGGGCAGCGACTTTCTGCCCAGGTTTGACGGCAACGGTCTGCTGACCGCGGTGGCCTGCGATGCGGACAGCCGCGAGGTGCTGATGGTTGCCTACATGAACGCTGAGGCATTGCAGCGCACCCGCGAGACTGGCCTGGCTACGTTCTGGTCACGCAGTCGCGGCACCTTGTGGTTGAAGGGCGAGACTTCGGGGCATTTCCTGCGCGTCCAGGAAATCCGGGTGGATTGTGATCAGGATGCGCTGGTGTTGTTGGTCCGGCCCGAGGGGCCAGCCTGTCACACCGGAGCGGTCAGCTGCTTCTACCGGCGGCTTGACGGCGAGGGGCTGCAGCGCATCGCCAATTGACGCTTACGTAAAGGTAAGCTAGATCGCCCGCCATGGATCACCACGGCGGCACCCCGACCCTGCACGACGGCGCGCATCTTGAGCGCCCGGATGCCCTGCAGCGCGAACAGTTCACCATTTCCGACCTGACGGCCGAGTTCGATTGCACGGCACGCGCCCTGCGGTTCTACGAGGACGAAGGGCTGATCGCCCCGGCGCGCGTCGGGCTGACGCGGGTCTATTCGAAGCGTGACCGGGCCAGGCTCGCCTGGATCATGCGCGCCAAGAACGTCGGCTTCAGTCTGACCGAGATCAAGGAGATGATCGATCTCTACGATCTGGGCGATGGCCGGGTCGAACAGCGCCGTGTCACGATCCGCCGCTGCAAGGACAAGGTCGAACGGCTGCAGCAGCAGCGTGCGGACATTGATGCCGCGATCAGTGAATTGAACGAATTCATCCGTCTCATCGAAAACCTCGATCCGGCTATCTACAAGGCCTGATCCCTTCCGCGAAGGAAATCTCCATGCCCGTCTACAAGGCGCCCGCGCGCGACACCCGCTTCGTTCTCAACGAAGTGCTCAAGCTGGAACAATATGCCGCGCTGCCGACATTCGAGAACGCCGGTCCCGACATGGTCGACACCATCGTCGAGGAATGCGGCAAGTTCGCCGCCGAAGTGCTCGCCCCGCTTAATCCGGTGGGCGACAAGGAAGGCTGCAAGCGCAATGCCGATGGTTCGGTGACGACGCCGACCGGATTCAAGGAAGCCTTCAAGCTCTACCGCGAAAGCGGGTGGGGCACGCTGTCCTCGCCGGTCGAATTCGGCGGGCAGGGGATGCCGCACGTGCTGGGCTTCGTGGTCGAGGAATTCGTCGCCACGGCGAACCATGCCTTCGGGATGTATCCGGGCCTGACCAATGGCGCGGTGAGCGCGATCCTGGCCAAGGCTTCGCCCGAACTCCAGGCCAAGTATCTGCCGAAGATGGTGACCAACGAATGGCTGGGCACCATGAACCTGACCGAGCCGCACTGCGGCACCGACCTGGGCCTGATCCGCACTCGCGCCGTGCCGCAGGCCGATGGCAGCTATGCCATCACCGGGACCAAGATCTTCATTTCGGCGGGCGAACACGACCTGACCGACAACATCGTCCACCTGGTCCTCGCCAAGACCCCGGACGCGCCGGAAAGCAGCAAGGGCATCTCGCTGTTCATCGTGCCCAAGGTGCTGGTGAACGACGATGGCTCGCTGGGGGATCGCAATGCGGTGTCGTGCGGCGCGCTGGAACACAAGATGGGCATCCACGGCAACGCGACCTGCGTGATGAACTACGACGGGGCCAAGGGCTGGATCGTGGGCGAGGAGAACAAGGGCCTGGCCGCGATGTTCATCATGATGAACGCGGCGCGCCTGGGCGTGGGCATCCAGGGGCTGGCCCAGGCCGAAGTCGCCTATCAGAACGCCGTGAAGTACGCGCAGGAACGCCGCCAGGGCCGCGCCCTGACCGGGGCGGCCGAGCCGCAGGAAAAGGCCGACATGCTGTTCGTTCACCCGGACGTGCGCCGTATGCTGATGGACGCCAAGGCCTTCACCGAGGCGATGCGCGCGTTCTACCTGTGGGGCGGCCTGCTGGTCGACCTGAGCCACAAGGCCGCGACGCCGGAGGAACGCCAGGCGGCGGACGACATGATCAGCCTGCTCACCCCGGTCCTGAAAGGCTACGGGACCGACAAGGGCTTCGACACCTGCGTCAACATGCAGCAGGTGTTCGGCGGCCACGGTTATATCGAGGACTGGGGGATGAGCCAGTTCGTCCGCGACGCGCGCATCGCCCAGATCTATGAAGGCGCGAACGGAGTCCAGGCGATGGACCTCGTGGGCCGCAAGCTGGCGCTGAACGGCGGGCGCGCGGTGCAGGCGTTCTTCGCCGAAGTCGATGCGGCCTGCGCTGCGGCCAGGGGCAAGCCGGAACTGGCCGGGCTGGCCGCCGGGGTCGAGCGGGCCAATGGCGAACTCAAGGCCGCGACCATGTGGTTCATGGCCAACGGCATGACCAACCCCAACAACGTTGGCGCCGGGGCGCACCACTACATGCACATCATGGGCGTGGTCGCGCTGGGCCTGATGTGGCTCAAGATGGGCGAAGCCGCGGTTGCGGCCCTGGCTGCCGGGACTGACGACAAGGCGTTCTACGAAGCCAAGCTGACCACCGCGCGTTACTTCGGCGAACGCTTCACCCCCGATGCCGGGGCGCTGCGCCGCAAGATCGAAACCGGATCGGAAGCTGTCATGGCGCTGCCGGTGGAAGCCTTCGCAACGGCGTGATCCAACTTCCTGCCCCTCCCGCTTGCGGGAGGGGTTCAGGCTACTCCCGGCTCGCTTAGCAGCCGGATCATCGCCTTGCGCACCGGCGGCAATGCACCCAGCCGCAGCACCCCTGCCCGGATCGGGCGGGCACGGCGGCGTTCGTCGGTGAACAGGCCGACGAGGTGCAGGGTAGCCTGGTAGAGCGGCGTGGTCGCAACCCGGTGCCGGATGGCATAGCGCTTCAGCCGCGACGGTTCGCCCGGGTCACTCGCCTGGGCAATCACCCGCGCCAGTCGCCAGGCGCTGAGCAGGCCAAAGTTGAAGCCGTGCGCGGTCACCGGATGCATCCCCACCGCGGCATCGCCAACCAGCGCGCAGCGCGGGCCGGAAAAGCGTTCGGCATAGGTCATGGCCAATGGATAGGGCGAGGGGCGCGTTTCGAGGGCAATCGCGCCCCATTCATCGCCCAGGTATCCGGCATAAAGTGCCGTGAGATCTGCATCGGACAGGGCGCAGACCCGCCGGGCCTCCGCATCGGGCAGGGTCAGCACCAGCGAGCTCATCCCTTCGCCCAGCGGCAGCAGCGCGATCGTTCGGCCATACTCGAACCATTCGGTCGCCACGCCGCCGTGCGCCTTGGTGTGGCTGATCCGGCCGACCATCATGGTGTGCCCGAACCGCTCGACCGAGGCGCCGATCCCCAGTTGCTCGCGGGTCTGCGAAAACCGCGTGTCAGCCGCGACCAGCAGGTCGGCGGCAAGCCGGGTGCCATCGTCCAGCGTGACTTCCGCCCCGGCCGGGCTGGTGTGTGCCTGAACCACCTTGCGCCCGCAGCGCAGTTCGACGTTGGGCTGGCCGTCCACCGCCTTGAACAGCGCGGCGCGGATCAGGTGGTTGGACACCAGGTGGCCGAGCGCCCCCGTCTGGCCCGAGCCGATGGACAGTGCGAAGGGCGATTTGCCGTTGCGCACGCGCGCCTCGGTCAGCGGGAACTTCTCGGCTTCAGGGATGTGCTGCCAGGCGCCTAGACGCGCGAGGATGCGTTCGGAACGCAAGGTCAGCGCAATCTCGCGCCCGTCCGGGGGCGGGGCGGCCAGCACTTCGCGCGGCTGCGGCTCGATCAGCACCACCTTGTGCGGTGAACCCGCCAGTGAACGGGCCAGGCTGAGTCCGGCAGGACCGGCTCCGACGATCAGGATGGTGCGGCGCATGGAAATACCTCCACCACGGCGCTTAGGCCGGGTGGGGGCGAGGGGATTTGCGCAAGGTCAAGCCGGGGTGAAAACCTCGTCGAGGAAGCTGGTCAGCGCGGCCCAGCTCTGGCGGTCCGCGCTCTGGTCATAGGCAATGGCAGGCAGACCGCGCGCATCGCTGGCGGGATCGGTGAAGCCGTGTCTGACCTGGGCATAGCTGTGGAAGTGCCAGTCGGCGCGCACCGCGTCCATTTCCTCCCAGAAGGCCATGACCTGGCTGCGCGGGGCCATCGGGTCGGCATCGCCATGGCAGACCAGGATGCGCGGCTTGATCGGCACGGCGGCCGGGCGCTGCGTATCGAGCAAGCCGTGAAAGCTGGCCACGGCAACGAGGTCGGCCCCGCTGCGCGCCAGTTCCAGCGCGGCCTGTCCGCCCATGCAGAACCCGATCGCGGCGAGGGCAAGGCCCCGTGCCGCCGGATGCGCGCGCAGCGCGGCAACGGCGGCGTGCAGGCGGGCGCGGTAATGATCGACATCGCCGCGCAGCGCTTCGGCCAGGGGCCGCGAGGCTTCGAAGCTGGCCACTGGTTCGCCGTAGAAATCGGCGATCATCGCGACATAGCCCATGGCGGCCAGGAGCTGGGCGCGCCGTTCGATTGCGGGTAACACGTTGGCGATGGTTGGGAACACCACCACCGCGCCGCGCGGCGCGCTGGCCGGACAGACAAGCCACCCGGTCAGCGCAGTGCCGCGATCGCTATAGTCGACCCGCTCGAGCGTGCTCATTCCGGCAGGAAGTCCGGCACAGAAAGATAGCGCTCGCCAGTGTCGTAGTTGAAGCCCAGCACGCGGCTGCCGGCGGGCAGCTCGGCCAGCTTCTGCTTGATCGCCGCGAGCGTCGCGCCCGAGCTGATGCCGACCAGCATGCCCTCCCTGGTGGCGCACAGGCGGGCCATTTCCTTGGCATCGGCGGGGTCGACCTGGATCGCGCCGTCGATCGACTGGGTGTGCAGGTTGGCCGGGATGAAGCCCGCGCCGATGCCCTGAATCGGGTGCGGGGCGGGCTGGCCGCCCGAGATCACCGGCGACAGCGTGGGTTCGACCGCGAAGGCCTTGAGCGCCGGCCACCTGGCCTTGAGCGCTTCGGCGCAGCCGGTCAGGTGCCCGCCGGTGCCAACCCCGGTGATCAGCACGTCGATCGGCGTGTCGGCAAAGTCGGCCAGGATTTCCTGGGCGGTGGTCTTCACGTGCACGGCGACGTTGGCCGGGTTTTCGAACTGCTGCGGCATCCACGCGCCGGGGGTGCTTGCGACCAATTCATGCGCGCGTTCGATCGCGCCCTTCATGCCCTTTTCGCGCGGGGTCAGATCGAAGGTCGCGCCATAGGCGAGCATCAGGCGGCGCCGCTCGATCGACATCGATTCGGGCATGACCAGCACCAGCTTGTAGCCCTTGACCGCGGCCGCCATGGCAAGGCCGATCCCGGTGTTGCCGCTGGTCGGCTCGACGATTACTCCGCCGGGCTTGAGACTGCCGTCAGCCTCGGCCGCTTCGATCATGGCGAGGCCAATGCGGTCCTTGATCGAACCGCCGGGATTGGCTCGCTCGGCCTTGATCCAGACTTCATGGTCCGGGAACAGCCGCGACAGGCGGATGTGCGGGGTGTTGCCGATGGTGGCAAGGATGCTGTCAGCCTTCATGAGACATCTTCCTTCTGACGGTATTGCGGCGCGAAGGTCTTCGCGCGTTTGAGTTCGGGGAATAGCACGGTCCAGATCGCCGTCACCACCACTGCGCCCGCGCCGCCCAGCGCAACCGCGCCGACCGGGCCGAGCAGCGCGGCGGCCAGGCCCGACTGCATTTCCCCCAGCTCGTTCGAAGCGGAAATCGCAAGGCCCGAGATCGAGGAAACACGGCCGCGCTTGTCATCCGGCGTGTTGAGCTGGACCAGTGTGTTGCGGATGAACACCGACACTGCATCGGCCGCGCCCAGCACGGCCAACATGCCCAGTGAGAGGTGGAAATTGTGCGACAGGCCGAAGACCAGCGTGGCCGCGCCATAGGCCGCGACCGCCCACAGCATCTTGGCCCCGACATTGCGGGCGATGGGCCGGAAACCAAGGTACAGCGCAACCAGCGAGGCACCCAGCGCCGGAGCGGCGCGCATCAGGCCGAGGCCCTCGTCACCGACCTTGAGCACGTCGTAGGCGAAGGCGGGGAGCATCGCGGTGGCCCCGCCCAGCAGCACGGCGAACAGATCGAGCGTCACGCAGCCGAGCAGGAACCGTTCGTGCCAGACGAATTTGGCGCCCTCGCTCATCAGCTTGAGCGGGTGGGCCGGGGCGGCGGCGGGCGGCGCGCGGTGATGGATCGCCAGCAGCGAAGCGATCGCCAGTACCAGCGCGCCGGCCGAAAACCAGTAAGGCAGGGCATGGTTGCGGGCGAGCAGGAATCCGGCCAGCGCCGGGCCGATGACGGCGGCGGACTGCCAGGCGATGGAACTGGTCGCCACGGCCTTGGGCAGCAGCTCGGCCGGGACCACGTTGGGCACGATTGCGCTGATGGCCGGCCCCATGAACACGCGGGCAGAGCCATAAAGCGCGGCCATGGTGAACAGCAGCGGCAGGGTGAGCACGTTCATGGCATTGGCCAGCGCCAGCCCCACCGCGATCACCAGGTCGATCGTGCAGGACACCGCGCCAACGTAGCGCCGGTCCATCCGGTCGGCCAGGACCCCGGCCAGCGGGGTCAGCAGCGCAAAGGGGATGAACTGCACCAGCCCCAGCACGCCCAGCAGGAAGGCGGCTCGCGCCTCGCTGAACTGGTGGACTTCGCGGGCGATCTGATAGGTCTGCGCGCCGATCACCACGACCATCGAGGTGGTGGCGGCAGTGGAAATGAACCGTGTCAGCCAGATCAGGCGATAGTCACGGACTTGCAGGGGATGGGTCGGCTGGCTCACCCGCCAGCAATGGCACCCCGCCCGGCACTTGCCAAGGCGGGACTTGCGACACGGCGGTAAACGGCTGCTTTAACGCGAACGGCGCAGGCGCGGGTTGGGTTGCAGCGTATCGATCATGCGGATGAAGTCATCCAGGCGAATGATCCGTTCGAACTGGAACCCGGCGCGTTCCGCAGTGGCCCAGATCAGGTGGGCTTCGATCCGGCCGACCACCGGCAGGCGGATCACCACGCGCTCGCCCCGGCTCAGATCAAGCTGCCCATCGGCCATGAAGCCATGCGCCGAAAGATTGACGATGTGCAGATGCACGTCGCCCAGACGCCGATGTTCGCCGATCACCTTGTGATCGACGGGGTGGCGGGTAGCCCGGCGCATGTCGGTTACGGTCAGTTGAGCTCCTGCGCCCATGCCCGTGGTGCCTCCTGGTGAATTCGAACAGCCCCAAGGATGCAGGATATTGCCGAATAAACCGTAAACCCGGCAAGTTCTTGCCAGATAAGGCCTTCATCAGGCCGGGCGCAGGATTCCGTGCTTTTTCTTGCCCGAAGAGATGCGCCGTTCGGCCCCGCCGGCGATGTGGAACGATTCGTCCGTCACCGCTTCGCCGTCGATTCGCGCCCCGCCACCGGCGATCAGGCGCTTGGCCTCGCCCCGGCTGGCGGCAAAGCCGATCCCGACCAGCGCGTCGATCATTCCCAGCCCGGCAGTCGGCAGTTCCAGCACCGGCAGGTCCTGGCCGAGGCCGCCCCCGGCAAAGGTTGCGGCCGCTGTCGCCTCGGCGGTGCGGGCAGCCTCCTCGCCGCGGCACAGCCGGGTGACTTCGTTTGCCAGGATCACCTTGGCCTGGTTGATCTCGCTGCCTTCCAGCGCTTCGAGCCGGGCGATCTCGTCCAGCGGCAGGTCGGTGAACAGGCGCAGGAACTTGCCCACGTCGCGGTCATCGGCATTGCGCCAGTATTGCCAGAAATCGTAAGCCGGCAGGGCATCGTCGTTGAGCCAGACGGCGCCCGCGGCGGTCTTGCCCATCTTGGCTCCATCAGCCGTGGTCAGCAGCGGGGTGGTGATGCCGAACACTTCGGTGCCGTCCATCCGGCGCGCCAGTTCGATACCGTTGACGATGTTGCCCCACTGGTCGCTGCCGCCCATCTGCAGCCGCACGCCCATGTTCCTGGCAAGGTGGCGGAAATCGTAGCCTTGCAGGATCATGTAGTTGAATTCGAGGAAGGTCATCGGCTGTTCGCGGTCAAGCCGCAGCTTGACCGAATCGAACGTCAGCATCCGGTTGATGGTGAAATGGGTGCCCACTTCCTGGAGCAACTGGATATAGCCCAGTTTGCCCAGCCAGTCGTGGTTGTTGAACATCACCGCGTCGGTCGGCCCATCGCCGAAGGTCAGGAAGCGTTCGAAGATCGTGCGGATCGAGGCGATGTTGGCCTCGATCGTCTCGTCGCTCAGCATCTTGCGGCTTTCATCGCGGCCGGTGGGATCGCCGATCCGCGTCGTCCCGCCGCCCATCAGTACCACCGGCTTGTGCCCGGCCTGTTGCAGGCGGCGCAGCAGCATGATCTGCACCAGGCTGCCGACGTGGAGCGATGGCGCGGTGGCATCGAAGCCGATATAGCCGGGCACGACCTGCTTCGCGGCGAGGGCATCAAGCCCTTCGGCGTCGGTCAGCTGGTGGATGTAGCCACGCTCGTCGAGCAGGCGGAGCAGGGTCGATTGATAGGTCATGCGTGCTTTCCGGTTTGCGGGCGAGCGCCTAGCACGGAGTTGCGGGGATTGGAAATGTTTGAACTGGCCTGCCACGGCGATCATCCGCCACGCGATGTGCGCGGCGTGCAGGCGCGGATCGTTGGCCTTGACCCGCACTGGCTGACGCTGCGCTGGCGGATCGAGGGCGCGGGCGCGCTGGTGGTTCCGCCGCTGGCGGGCAAGGGCCGCGCCGATGGCCTGTGGCGCACCACCTGCTTCGAGCTGTTCGTGCGGGCGGACGGTCAGGCGGGCTATGCTGAATTCAACCTCAGTCCTTCCGAGCGCTGGGCCGCCTATGGCTTTACCGGCTACCGCACCGGGATGGCCGACCGCCCGGTGGCGCGCGGTCCCGTCTGCACCATGCGCCAGGGGCAGGGGCTGGCGATCTTCGATGCGGCGATCCCGCGATCCGCGCTGCCGCCGCTGCCGTGGTCCTATGGGCTGAGCGCCGTGATCGAGGAGCAGGGCGGGCAGCTGTCCTACTGGGCGATCGCTCATCCACCGGGCAAGGCCGACTTTCACCATGCCGCTTGCTTTGCCGGCACGCTTGCGGCACCGCTCGCCCCATGAAGTTCGGTATCGACCGCCTGCTGGCGGACCCCGCCTTGCGCAAACCACTGGAAGGCAAGCGCGTCGCCCTGGTCGCCCATCCGGCCAGCGTCACGGCGGACCTCACCCATTCGCTCGACGCGCTGATCGCCGCCGGGGTCAATGTGACCAGCGCGTTCGGCCCGCAGCACGGGCTGAAGGGCGACAAGCAGGACAACATGATCGAGACCGCGGACGAACTGGACCCGGATCACAATATCCCGGTGTTCAGTCTCTATGGCGAGGTGCGCCGCCCCAGCGGGCAGATGATGGACACGGCTGACGTGTTCCTGTTCGACCTGCAGGACCTGGGCTGCCGGATCTATACCTTCGTCACCACGCTGCTGTACGTGCTCGAGGCCGCAGCCGGAACCGGCAAGGCGGTGTGGGTGCTGGACCGGCCCAACCCGGCGGGACGCCCGGTTGAAGGGCTGACCCTGCGCACCGGGCAGGAAAGCTTTGTCGGGGCCGGCCCCATGCCGATGCGCCACGGGCTGACTCTGGGCGAAATGGGTCACTGGTTCGTGCGCCACTTCAACCTCGATGTCGAATACCGCGTTATCGCGATGGCTGGCTGGCAGCCGGACGGCCCGGGACTGGGCTGGCCGACCGACCGGGTCTGGATCAACCCCAGCCCGAACGCCGCGAACCTCAACATGGCGCGCGCCTATGCCGGCACGGTCATGCTGGAAGGGACGACGCTTTCGGAAGGGCGGGGCACCACCCGCCCGCTCGAAGTGCTGTTCGGCGCACCGGATGTCGATGCACGCGCTGTCCATGCCGAGATGCAGCGACTTGCCCCGCAGTGGCTGGACGGCTGCCGGATTCGCGAATGCTGGTTCGAGCCGACCTTTCACAAGCACGCCCACACGCTGTGCAGCGCGCTGATGATCCACGCCGAAGGGCCGTTCTACGATCACGCCGCGTTCCGCCCTTGGCGGCTCCAGGCGCTGGCGTTCAAGGCGATCCGGCGGCTCTACCCGGACTATCCGCTGTGGCGCGACTTTCCCTATGAGTACGAGTTCGAGCGGCTGGCGATCGACGTGATCAACGGCGGCCCGGCCTTGCGCGAATGGGTGGACGATCCGCAGGCTGCGCCGCCCGATCTCGATGTGCTGACCAGGCCCGACGAGGCGGCCTGGCAGGAAGCGACACAGTCGCTGCTGCTCTACTGAAAGGGAGAAGGATGACTGGACCGGCTGCCACCGACTGGCGAGGCTCCACGCGCGTGATGCTGTGGGTCCTGCTGGTCGTCTACATCTTCAATTTCCTTGACCGGCAGATCGTCAACATCCTGGCCGAACCGATCCGCAAGGACCTGGGCCTGTCGGATACCCAGATCGGGTTGATGACCGGGCTGGCCTTTGCGCTGTTCTACACCTTCCTGGGTCTGCCGATCGCGCGCTTTGCCGATCGGCCCACCACCAATCGTGGCTGGCTGATCGCGGGCGCGCTGGCGATCTGGTCGGGCATGACCGCGCTGTGCGGCCTGGCGCAGAACTTCGCGCAACTGCTGCTTGCCCGGATCGGGGTTGGCGTGGGCGAGGCGGGCTGCACGCCGGCCGCCCATTCGCTGATCGCCGACCGCGTGCCGGCTAACAGGCGCGCCAGCGCCATGGCGTTCTATGCCTTGGGGATTCCGGCGGGTTCGCTGCTCGGCATGGTGATCGGCGGCTACCTGGCCGACGAGATCGGCTGGCGCACGGCCTTCATGCTGGTCGGCGCACCGGGCTTGCTGCTGGCGCTGGTGGTGATGGCGCTGGTCCGCGATCCGCCGCGGCCCACGCGCACTGCGGCCGAGGGCGAAGCGCTGGGCCTGCTGGCCACGCTGAAGGTCCTGGCCGGATCGCGCACCTTCGTGCTGGTCGCGGCGGCGGGATCGGCCTGTTCGTTCCTGTCCTATGGCAAGACCACCTGGACCACGATCTTCTTCCAGCGCAGCCATGGGATGAGCCCCAGCGAAGTGGGCTTCTGGTTCGGCCTGTGGGGCGGGATCGCCGCGATGACCGGCACCTGGCTGGGCGGCTGGCTGGCCGACCGTTTCGGCGCGACCGACCGCCGCCACGTGGTGACCGGGCCCGCCATCGGCATGGCCCTGGCGGTGCCGGTGGCCTTTGCCGCCTACCAGGCGACCGACTGGCGGGTGTCGCTGGCGCTGATCATGGTGCCCAACGTGCTCAACTCGCTGTATTACGGCCCGGTGTTTTCATCGGTGCAGGGGCTGGTCGCCCCGCACCAGCGCGCCGTGGCGAGCGCGATGCTGCTGTTCTGCCAGAACCTGCTGGGGCTGGGGCTGGGGCCGCTGTTCTTCGGGATGATCTCGGATCTGCTCAAGCCCGAATTCGGTGAAGAATCGGTGCGCTACGTGCTCTACGGCGCGGCGTTCATGGGCCTGATCCCGGCCCTGCTGTTCTGGCTGGTGCGCCCGCGCCTGACCGCCGAACTGGACCGCTACACGTAATTCGCGATCCAGGCGATCAGCTGCGCCGAAGGGAGCAGCAGGACCTGCGCGAGAATAGTGCCGGCCAGACGGCTGAAGCTGATCCACACGATGGTGCGACGGAACAGCGCTTCGCTGACCCGGCCTTCCACCGCATCGTCGGTCATCACCGACAGCTGCGGGTCGATCAGCGCGAACAGCAGGATCGTGGCAAAGCCGTTGATCACCGCCGACAGTTGGCTGGCGGTGACGCGGAATTCGGGGTTGAGGTAACCGGCATAGAGCGAGGCGACCACGCCCACGGTGATCAGCGCCTGCGCCAGGCAATTGGCGAGGAGCACGCCCCAGCCCACGCCGCGCGGCTTGGCGAGGTTGCACAGGTGCACCAGCGAGGGCGGATGCAGCGCATCGCGCACGGTCTTGAGGCCGGTAGGCGACGCTGTCTTGAGGATGAGCTTGGCGGTTGATCGATGTTGCTGGAAATAGCCGATCGCCCGGGCGAACAGGCGCTGACCGCTGGGCACCAGCACGATGCCCACCGCCACCGCGATACTGGCCGAAGCCAGCACGATCTGGAAATCCAGGAACAGGCTGTCCCCGCCGCCGTGGACGATACGGTTTTCTATCCGCTTGGCCAGGAACGGCCCGAGGAAGCTGTTCGACGTGCGGCTGACCAGCACCAGGATGTTGAACAGGGCAAAGCTCATCGCGATGCGGCGCGTGCGCACCCCGGCGATGCGCGCGGCATAGGCCAGGGTGCCGATCAGGTTGATCCCGGCGGTCAGCAGGCAGATGATCAGCAATTGGCGGTCCATCACCGCGCCTTAGCTGCCGCGTGGCGGCGGGGCCAGTGTCAGTCCAGCTGTGTCAACAGCGCCGTGTTCCCGATCAGGTAGCTGGTCATCGACAGCGCGCCGTCCAGCGTATCGTTGAACAGGCCCACTCCATCGCCCGGCAACCGCGCGCCGCGGACATAGAGCAGCGGCAGGTAATGCTCCGCGCTGTTGATCGCCGCGCCGGCGGCGTGGTCATCGGCGGCAAAGCGGGTCAGCGCGGCGTGATCGCCTGCCACCATCGCGCAGTTAATGCGCTCGCGAAATTGCAGCGCCCAGTCGGGCTGGGTGCCGGCGTGTTGCCGCCACAGCGCCAGGTTGTGGATCACGTTACCGCTCCCCACCAGTAGCACGCCTTCGTCGCGCAGCGGGGCCAGCGCCGCGCCCAGCGCGACGTGGGCATCGCCGTCGAGCGAGCGGTCAAGGCTCATCTCGACCATGGGAATGTCGGCTGCCGGAAAGATCGGCTGCATCACCCCCCAGGCGCCGTGATCGAAGCCCCAGCTGTCATCGGGCTGGACCCGGTCCGCGCCAAGCAGTTCGACAATCCGGCCGACCAGTTCATCCGATCCGGGGGCCGGATATTGCATGGCGAACAGCTCGGGCGGGAAGCCCCGGAAATCATGGATCGTGCGCGGGGCAGGGCCGGCAGTCACGTGGGTCTTGCCATTCGTTTCCCAATGCGCCGAGACGACCAGGATGGCGCGCGGGCGAGGCAGGACTTGTCCCAGTCGCTGCCAGGTGCGGCGCTCGGGCACGTCGGAAATCACGGTCATCGGCGATCCGTGGCCGATGAACAGGGCGGGCAGGCGATTGGCGGTCATGCTGCAGAGATGGCCCTTGGCGTCCGCAATGCAAGCATGGGAAATCCTGGGCCGATCAAGCCTGCGCTGGCCCGGTGCGGTGCGGCGCGGTTTCGGGCATCAGCAGCGCGGCGATCAGCCCCGGCACCCAGATGGCGATCAGGTACCAGGCAATCGCCATTGGCGTGCCCGTTTCCTTGATCATCCAGGTCACGATCAGCTGCGCGGTGCTGCCGAAGATCGTCAGGGGCAGGGTGTAGCCCATGGCGAAATTGCGCGCCCGGCTGGCCTTGGTCAGACTTTCGCTGACCGCGACCACGAAAACGCTGGAAATGCCGTTGGCCAGGCCGAACAGCG
>JAKPAG010000055.1 GCA_029779535.1 Pseudomonadota bacterium
TATCGGGGCGCAAATCACAGGAGATTTCCATGGCTGACGAATACCTGACCCTTTCGCTGTCGAGCGGCGGCGACGTGAAGATCAAGCTGCGCCCCGACCTGGCCCCCGGCCCCGTCGCGCGGATCACCGAGCTGGCCCGCGTAGGGTTCTACGACGGGGTCAAGTTCCACCGCGTGATCCCCGGCTTCATGGCCCAGGGCGGCTGCCCGAACGGCACCGGCATGGGCGGCTCGTCCAAGCCCGACCTGCAGGCCGAATTCAACAACGAACCGCACGTGCGCGGCGTCTGCTCGATGGCCCGCACCAGCTATCCGCACTCGGCCAACAGCCAGTTCTTCATCTGCTTCGACGATGCGACCTTCCTGGACCGCCAGTACACCGTCTGGGGCGTGGTCGAAGAAGGCATGGAATTCGTCGATGCGCTGCCCAAGGGCGAACCGCCGCGCGAACCCGGCGTGATCGTGAAGGCGACCGTTTCCTAAGGAGCGGGCACCGGCGCGGGTGGCGGAGACGCCACCCGCCGCACGGTCAGCACCTTGATCGGCGGATCGAGCATCTGCCCTTTCAGCAGCCCCACGCCCTTGGTGGGCGAGAGCGGCGAATCATAGATCTTGCGCACCACGTCCATGCCGGACACGACCCGGCCAAAGGCGGCATAGCCGGCCTGCAATTCCGGATTGGTGCTTTTGGGATCGGCATCGAACCCTTCCAGATCGGATAGCAGGATCGAGAAATCGGCCGTGGCCGTGCCCGGCGCATTGCGCGCCATGGAAAGGGTGCCGGCCTTGTGCAGGATGCCGGTCTGGCTGGTCGGCTCGTGTGCGATGGGTTTCAGCACCTTGGCCGGATCGCCTGAAAGCCCCGCCTGGATGATCCCGTTGGGCTGCTGCCCCCAGTTGAGCTTCATCACCCGGTAGAAGTTCATCCCGTCGAACCGTTTCAGGTCGACGTAGCGCACGAAGTTTTCGGTCGTGATCGGCGCGTGCTTGTGATCCAGTTCCACCTCGATCGTGCCCAGCGTGGTAACCATGGCCACGCGCACCACATCGCCCATCGGGACGGCGACCGGCGGCTTCGGCGCGGGGCGGGCCGGGGCCTTGCGCGGCGGGGCGGCCGCCGTCAGCAGGACCAGGGCAGGCAGGGCGAGCAGGGCGAATCGGCGCTTCATGCCGGCAGTCTGCCGGATGTTGGCGGGTGATTTCCAGACCTTATGGCCGGGTGGGCGAAGCTTCCCTGGCCAGGCGCTCGTCCAGCGCCTTGCCCGCGCGCACGGCCAGGTTGTGGCAGGCGGTAGGGTCAATCGGGCCGCGCGTGGCGGACGGGCCAAAGCGTTCCCACATCGCGCTGGCGGCGGGATGGGGGGTGATCAGCAGATCGCAGTCCAGCCGTTCCAGCCGGGCGATGCTGGCGCGGAATGCCTGCAGATAGCCGGGGTGGCCGCCATCATCGCCGAACTTGTAGTCATCGTCGGAAATCGCGGTCAGACTGTCGGCATAGACGATTTGGACGCAGCGCTTCTTTTCGCAGCTTTGCCAAGTCCAGCTGGTGCTGCCGGGGGTGTGTCCGGTGGTCGGCACTGGGGTGAAGGCCAGCGGGCCCAGCAGGAGGAGGCCTTCGTCCAGCCGCTGCACCGGGCTGTGCGGCGGGAAGCTGCCCGCGCTGTAGAACTGCGGATCGTCGCGCCCGCCCTTGCCGCGCTCCACCGCTTCGGCATCGGCGCCGCGCCCGACCACGGTGGCCCCGCTGTCGCGCGCCAGCCGCGCCACGCCGCCCACGTGATCGTAATGGGCGTGGCTGAACAGGATGTATTTGACATCCTTCAGCTTGAACCCGGCGCGCTGGATGTTCGCCTCAATCAGCGGGACGTTCTCGTCCATCGGCGCATCGATCAGCACATGGCCGGCCTTCGACGTGACCAGGATTGCCGACAGCCCGCAGGTGCCGACGTACCAGGTGTTGCCGAAGATCCGGAACGGCGCGGCCGGATCGGTCCACTTCGAATCGTTGGTGCAGACCGGATCCGCCACCTTGCCCGGCTTGGCCGGCGCAGGCCCGGCCCCGGCCACCAGCAGCGCGGCGCCAATGGCAAGCAGCGCGCGCATCACGGTGCCGCCTTGATCAGCCAGTCGTGGAAGATGCGCACGCTGCGCACTTCCAGCGAATGCGGCCGGCAGATGAACCAGTAGGAATAGGGGCTTTGCACTTCCACATCGAACAGCTTGGCCAGGCGCTGGTCATGGCTGCGGTGGAAGTGATCGTCATGCATGATCGCGATGCCCAGGCCATTGGCCGCCGCTTCCAGGATCAGCTGGCCCGAATCGTAGTGGTCGATCGCCGCCGGTTCGAGGTCGGCCATGCCGATCGCCTGCTTCCACGCCGCGAAACTGTCGGGCAATTCGGTGTGGATCAGGAAGGTCTGGCGCGACAGCACCGACTGGTCCGGGTTCTGGCCGATTTCCGCCACCAGCTGCTTGGACGTGAAGGCGTAGACCCGGTTGTGATCGAGCCGCACCGCGTGAAAGCCCGGATCGGGCTGCTTGGCCAGCACGATCGCTGCGTCCAGCGTATCGCCGACGCGCTGTTCCAGGTGGGGACTGGTATCGAAATCGATGTGCAGGCGCGGGTGCTGCTTGCGCAGTTCCGCCAGGCGCGGGAACAGCCGCTGGCTGCCGAACAGGGGCAGGATCCCCAGGTGCAGGCGCAGCACCTTGCTGTTTTCGACCTGGCCTTCGACCGCGGCGGCCAATTCGTCGAACTTGGGGCTGACCGCATCGTAGAAGGCCTGGCCCTCGTCGGTCAGCTTCATCGCCTGGTGCTGGCGGGTGAACAGGCGCTTGCCGATGAAGTCTTCAAGCGCGGCCACCCGGCGCGACAGGGCGCTGGGCGACATGCCAAGCTCGTCGGCGGCGGCGCGGGCGCTGCCCAGCCGGACGATGCGGACAAAGGCTTCGATCGCGCGCAGGGGAGGAAGGCGGCGGATGGCCAAGCGGGCTTACTCTTCGGATTCGTCCTGGGGAGGAACGGGGGGATGCAAACGCAGACGGGTAACGTGTTTTTCGTTGCCCGCAATCACTTCCAGCCGCCATCCACTGTCATGTTCCAGCACCGCGCCGACCGGGGGAACCTGTTCGGCCAGCAGGAAGGCCAGCCCGCCCAGCGTATCGACATCTTCCTCAACGTCGCCCAGCCGTGGATCGACCCTCTCGCCAACTTCTTCCAGTTCGACCCGGGCATCGGCTTCCCACATGCCGTCCCCCAGTTCGACCAGCAGGGCTTCGGGGGCATCGTCGTGCTCGTCCTCGATCTCGCCGATGATTTCCTCGACCAGGTCCTCGATCGTGATGATCCCGTCAGTGCCCGAATATTCATCGACTACCACGGCCAGGTGCGTGCGGCTGGCGCGCATGTCGTTCAGCACGTCCAGCGCGCCGCGCGCCTGCGGCACGAACAGCGGCTGGCGCAACATCGCCGTCCAGTCCTTGGGCACCTTGCCCTGGGCCAGATGCGCGAACACGTCCTTGATCAGCACCATGCCGACCACTTCGTCGAGCGTGTCGCGATATACCGGCATGCGCGAATGGCCGTGCTGGGCAAAGGCCGCGACCACCTCGTCCCAGGTGGCGTCCTCGCTGACGGCCACGATCTCGCCACGCGGGATCGCTACGTCGTCGGCGTCGTGTTCGCTGAAATGCAGCAGGTTGCGCAGCATCTCGCGCTCGAGCCGCGACAGGTCGCCATCGGCCTCGTCCCCGGCCGCGTCGCCTTCCTCGTGCTCGTCGATCGCTTCTTCCAGCTGCGCGCGCAGCGACTGGTCGGCTTCGGTGCCGTCAAAGAACTTGCGGATCGCACGCCACAGCGTGCGTTTACTGTCCGGCTCTCCGGAATGGTTGTCGGACATTGCCTCGCCTTGGTGCCCTATGGTCCCTCGTGGTCGCCATATGGGTCGGCAATGCCAAGCAGCGCAAGGGTCTTTATCTCGAGCAGTTCCATTGCCCGGGCCTCGTCCGATCCCAGCTCGTGGTCATGACCCGCCAGGTGCAGCAACCCGTGGATGATCAGGTGGACGGCATGATCGGCCAGCGCGATCCCCTTGTCGGCCGCCTCTCGCGCGCAGGTTTCCAGCGCCAGGGCGATGTCGCCCAGCAACTCGGGCGGGCCATCGGCGGACAGGGCCAGCAGGTCCGCGCGCTCCAGCATGGGAAAGGACAGCACGTTGGTTGGCTTGTCCTTGCCGCGCCATTCGCGGTTGAGTTCGTGCACTTCGGCATCGTCGGCAAACAGCAGGCTGACCTGCAGGCGCGGGTTGGCCAGTTCCGGGGCAACCTCAGCCAGCGCGGCGGCGGCGCGCAGGGCCAGGTCTTCCCAGTCGGGCGGGGAAGGCCAGTCGGCCGCAATGTCGATTTCAAGTTCCAGCACGCTCAGCGCTTACCCGTCTTTGCCTTCATAAGCTTCGACGATTCGCCCGACGATCGGGTGGCGGACCACGTCGGCCACGCTGAAGCGGGTGATGGCGATACCTTCCACGCCTTCCAGCCGCCCGACCGCATCGTTGAGCCCGCTCATCTGCGGGCCGCCGGGAATGTCGACCTGCTTGGGATCGCCGCAGATCACCATGCGGCTGTTCATGCCGAACCGGGTCAGGAACATCTTCATCTGTTCGCGCGTGGTGTTCTGCGCTTCGTCCAGGATGACGAAGGCATCGGCCAGGGTGCGGCCGCGCATGAAGGCGATCGGCGCGATCTCGATCTCGCCGCTGGCGATGCGGCGTTCGACCTGTTCGGGCGGCATGCAGTCGTACAGCGCGTCGTAGAGCGGGCGCAGGTAGGGATCGACCTTTTCCTTCATGTCGCCGGGCAGGAAGCCCAGCCGCTCGCCCGCTTCGACCGCCGGGCGCGACAGGATCAGGCGCTGCACGCTGCCGGTGATGAGCTGGCTGACGGCCTGCGCCACCGCGACATAGGTCTTGCCGGTGCCGGCCGGCCCCAGCGCGAAGATCACGTCCTTGCTGGCCAGCGCGCGCATGTATTCGATCTGGGTGGCGCTGCGCGGGACGATCGTTTTCTTGCGGGTGCGGATCATGATCGGCGGCGACTCGCCGCTGCCGCCCGAGATGATCCCTTCCAGCGTCGGTTCGGCCGACATCGCGATCAGGCTTTCCACCGCGCCGGCGTCCAGTTCGTGGCCCTGGGTCAGGCGCTGGTGCAGCCCTTTCAGCACTTCGCGCGCACGGGCGACGGCATCTTCCGGGCCTTCGATCTGCACGCGGTTGCCGCGGGCGGAGATAAAGACGCCCAGGCGATTTTCGATCTGGACGAGGTTGGCGTCAAATTGCCCGAACAGCGCGCCCAGGATCGTCGCTTCCTCGAACTCCATCTCGGCGCGCGCGCGGCGAGGGGCGGCGAGACGGCTGAGCGCCATGTTGTCATCGGCGCGGGCGGGTTTGCGGGCCATTTGCTCCTTTCAAGCGGCCTGAGGGGGCCTGAGTCGCGAGGATAGTATCAGCACCGCACCGCGCAAGCGACGGAGCGGCCCCGCGCGGTGGATAACCGCGGGGCCGCCGGGTCAGGCGTTCAGTCTGCCGCGTCCGTCGTGGGCGTGATCGGCATATTCGCCATGCTTGCGCACGTAATGCAGGAACACCTGGTAGTGGCGCTGCCCGGCATAGCGTTCGCGCCAGTGGAACACCTTGTGCCCCTGATAGACCACGGCCGCGCCCGGCCGCAGCGTAACGGGAACTTCCGTGCCGCCCAGGTCACGGACCCAGATTGGCCAGTCGTGCCCGTCGGGTTCGGCGCCGATCATCAGGGTCGCGCTGATCTCGCACGAGGCGCGGTCGCGGTGAACGAGCAGTTCCGCGCCGGTCTCGTAAACCCGCCAGAAGGCATAGGTTGGCAGCAGTTCCTCGCCCGCGATCGCCGCGATGCGGGGCAGGCACTGGCGCAGCAGCACTTCGCCGGCGACCGGGCCATATTCCTCCCAGCCGAAGCCTGGCGCTGGCTTGGTTGAAGCGCGCATCCGCCCGTTGCGCAGCGAAAATTCCATCGCAGCCCGGGTGAAGGCAACCTGGCCGGGTTCGATCAGCCCTTCGATCGCCTCGTAGCCGAGGTCATGGAAGGTGCCGGTCATGGCGCTAGCCGATCAGCCTGCCGCTCAGCGAATTGGGGCCGGCTTCCACCAGTTCGACTTCCACCAGGTCGCCGATCGCGGCATCAGCGGTGAAGTGGACCGATTGCAGCCACGGGCTTTTGCCCAGCCACTGTCCGTCGTGCTTGCCTTTGCGTTCGACCAGGACCGTGCAGCGCTTGCCAAGGCTGGCCTGGTTGAAGGCCAGCTGGCTGGCGTTCAGCGCGGCCTGGAGGCGTTGCAGCCGTTCGTCCATCACGGCCATCGGCACCTGATCGGCCATGTCGGCGGCGGGCGTGCCGGGGCGCGGCGAGTACTTGAAGCTGAAGCACTGGGCATAGCCGACCCGATCGACCAGCTTCAGCGTATCTTCGAATTCGGCATCGGTTTCGCCGGGGAAGCCGACGATGAAATCGCCCGACAGGGCAATGTCGGGCCGCGCGGCGCGCACCCGGTCGATGATCCGCAGATAGCTGTCGACCGTGTGGCTGCGGTTCATCGCCTTGAGCACGCGGTCGTTCCCGGCCTGGACCGGCAGGTGCAGGAACGGCATCAGCTGCGGAATGTCGCGGTGGGCTTCGATCAGCCCCTCGGTCATGTCGTTGGGGTGGCTGGTGGTATAGCGAATGCGGGCCAGGCCGGGAATGGCCGCCAGCACTTCAACCAGTTTCTCAAGGCCGCGGTTGCTGTCATCGCGCCAGGCGTTGACGTTTTGGCCGAGCAGGGTGATCTCGCGTGCGCCGGCTTCGGCCAATCGCCTCGCTTCTTCCACCAGGTCATTGAACGGACGGGAAATTTCGGCACCCCGAGTATAGGGGACGACGCAATAGGTGCAGAACTTGTCGCAGCCTTCCTGCACGGTCAGGAAGGCGCTGGGGCCAACCTTGCGCCGGGCGGGAAGCACGTCGAACTTGGTCTGCGCGGGCATGTCGGTATCGACGCTGCGCTGGCCCAGCGCGGCCTGCTCGATCATTTCGGGCAGGCGGTGATAGGCTTGGGGGCCGACCACCATCGAGACGGACGGAGCGCGGGCCATGATCTCCTCGCCTTCGGCCTGGGCAACGCAGCCGGCCACGGCGATCAGCGGGGCGCTGCCATCCTCGCGCCGCAGGCGGCCGATGTCGGAATAGACCTTTTCGGCAGCCTTTTCGCGGATGTGGCAGGTGTTCAGCACGACCAGGTCGGCGTCCTCGCCATCGGCGGCGGGGCGGATCCCTTGCGTGGCCAGCAGTTCGGCCATGCGTTCGCCGTCATAGACGTTCATCTGGCAGCCGAAGCTCTTGACCCGGTAGGTCTGCGGGGGCGGGGTGGGGCGCATGGCCTGCGCAGTTAGGGGAATTCGGCGCGAAATTGAAGTGCTATCGCCCCAGCGCCTGCAACATCATCTCGCGCGCGGCCTGGGCAATGGTCTTGCGGCTGGCCAGTTGCTGCCCGGCCAGCGCCGGCAGGAAATGGACCGTCAGCCGCACCGGGCGGCGGCGCGCCAGGATGCGCAGGAAATTGTCCAGCCCATGCTCCTCGCCCACCCAGGCGATGTCGGCGGCTTCGGGCCCGTAATGCAGCAGCACCGGCTGCACCGCGATGCCATCGGGCAGCGGTTCCAGCGCGGAAAGCAGCGCGCTCTTGAACGGCAGCAGGCCGGTGCCGTCGCTGGTGGTGCCTTCGGGAAAGATCGCCAGTGCGCCGGTATCGGACAGCGCGGTGCGGACCTGTTCGACCTGCCTGGCCACGCTGGCGCGGTCGTGCCGGGCGATGAACACCGTATCGTTCATCGCGCAGAGCCACTTCAGCAGCGGCATCGATGCCAGGCCATCATGGCCGACAAAGGCACTGCCGGTCGCGGCGGCAATCGCGGGAATGTCGATCCAGCTGACGTGGTTGGCCAGCAGGAAAGCGCCGCGACGCACCCGCCGCCCTTCGCACCGCAGCTGCACCCCGGCGATCCAGGCCACCCCGCTCAGGAACAGGCGGGGCACCGGGTTGTGGTGCGTGAACAGCCGCAGCAGGTAGTAAAGCGGGAGGCAGGCCAGCAGCAGTGCGGCCATGGCCGCCAGCCGTAACGTGATGCGCAGCCAGCCAAGCGGCGAAACCGCCCTGGGCCGGGACAGCGCGAGCGCCATTACTGCGACCGGTCCAGCCGCACGCCGTACAGTTCGAGCCGGTGATCGACCAGCCGGTAGCCCAGCTTTTCGGCAATCAGGCGCTGCAAGGCTTCAAGTTCGGGATCGACGAATTCGATCACCTTGCCGGTTTCGACGTCGATCAGGTGATCGTGGTGCGCTTCGGGGGCGGCTTCATAGCGCGACCGGCCATCGCCGAAGTCGTGGCGATCGAGAATGCCCGCCTCTTCGAACAGGCGCACGGTGCGATAGACCGTGGCGATCGAAATGCGCGGATCGATGGCCGAGGCGCGCTCGTGCAACGCTTCCACATCGGGGTGGTCCTGGGCATCGGACAGCACGCGGGCGATCACGCGGCGCTGGTCGGTGATGCGCAGGCCGCGCTGGGCGCACAGGGCTTCGATATCAATGGGTTGTTGCACAGGTTCCGACAGTCAAAATGAATGGCCCCGCCAATCATAGACCGGCGGGGCGATTCTTCAATGGCTTGGATAGGATCAGGCCTTGGCCTTGCGGCCGCGCTTCACGCCCGGCTTGCGGCCCAGGCCGATCTTCTTGGCCAGGTCACGGCGCTTGTCGGCATAGTTGGGGGCGACCAGCGGATAGTCGGCCGGCAGGCTCCAGCGCGCCTTGTAGTCTTCCGGGGTCATGTTGTGATGCGTCATCAGGTGCCGCTTGAGCATCTGCAGTTCGGCACCGCAATCGAGGCACACGATCTTGTCAGGCTTGACCGAGGCGCGCAGCGACACCGCCGGCTTGAGCGGGGCGGCTTCGGGTTCGGGCGCGGCATGGCCCAGTCCGGCAAGCGCGCCATAGACATTGCTGATCAGGGTCGGCAATTCTTCCACGCCCACGCTGTTGTTGCTGACATGAGCAGCAACGATGTCAGACGTCAGCGTGATAAGCGTTTCATTCATGTCGGACTGTACGGTTTCCATGGCTGGTCCCTTCGGAAGCGAGTTTTGTATTGGCGACTTGTTGTTTATATTTGAACTCGTTGGTTCAGCGCGGATTTACTGCCGGTCGGGCGCGCTAACAAGCTGAATCGCGCGGATTCGATAAATTGTTGCCAAATTTTGATTTAACCGTTGGCAAATCGTGCCAGTTCAAGAATTTGCTGGCCAGGCGAATGTAATCGCGTCGATCCGGCCGCCGCTTGGCGCGCGGTAATAGCTGGGGCGCAGGCCAATCGGCGTAAAGCCGAAGGCGCGATACAGGTTTTCGGCCGGATTGCCCTGGCGCATTTCCAGCAGCAGGCGGTCTGCGCCGCGTTCGCGCGCATCCTTGGCCAGCCAGTCCAGCAGGCGGCGGCCAAGTCCCAGCCGGCGATATTGCGGCGCCACGCCCAGCAGCAGCAGTTCTTCTTCTTCGAACCCGGTGCGCGACAGAAAGAACCCGGCCGCCGCTTCATGGTCGAGCGGCGGCTGGCCCGTGGCGGCGATCAGGCGGTATTGGGTGTTGCCGACCAGCAGTGCATCTTCCACCTGGCGGCGGGTCCAGGCTTCGCCGTAGGCGGGGTCAAAGGCAGCGTCCATCACCGCCATCAGCCGGTCCATATCGTCTGCGGGTGGTATCACGCCGTCTGTCCGGGCAGGCGCGCATCGGGCGGCCGACCATACAGCAATTGCACCGAAGCGCTGAATGCGGCGGGCGGCAGCAGCATGACCTGGCGCGCATCGGGCCACAGCGGCAGGGCCGTGCCCGCGCCGCTGCGGGCGACCAGCGCTTCGGCCTGCGATCCCGCCACCAGCGGGGCGAGAGGCAGCGCGGCGGCCTGTTCCGGCCGCAGCGAGGCGAGCGGCGCCTGTTCCAGCCCGGCAGCGTCATACCGCGCGACGAACCATTCACCGTGGCCGCCGGTCATGCACACGGTCACGTCCTGGGTGCCCTGGGCGGCGCGGGCCATGGCCGCGATCAGCGCCAGGGTGGGATAACCCTGCAATTGCGCCCCCCAGGCCAGCGCCAGCGCGCGCGCTGCCGCCAGGCCGACGCGCAGGCCGGTGAAACTGCCCGGCCCCAGCGCCACCACGATCCGGTCGGCCCGGCCTTGCCCCGGCAGCGCGGCGATCATCGGCACCAGGGCCTCGGCATGGCCGCGCCCCAGCGTGCGGCAATCGCCCGCGATCAGTTGCTCGTCCTCGAACAGCGCGACCGAGCAGGTCTCGGTTGCGCTGTCGATGGCCAGGGTCCGCATGGGCTGGAAATCAGGCGATGCGGTTGAACTTGTCGAAATCGGGGCGCGGGCTGCGGTCGAAGATGCTGGCCGGATCACCATGGCCCAGGGTCGAGATCATCACCGACTTGTAGTCGGGCGTGTCGGCCAGGAAGGCGGCGTCCACTGCTTCGTTCGAAAAGCCGGTCATCGGCCCGGTATCCAGGCCGATCGCGCGCGCTGCCATGATGAAATAGGCCGCCTGCAGCGTGGTGTTGAGCACGGCCGACTTTTCGCGCAGCGCATCGTTGCCGCTGAACCACGAACGGGCATCGGCGTGGGGGAACAGCCAGGGCAGCTGTTCGTGGAACTGCATGTCGGCGGCGATGATCACGGTGACCGGGGCCGACAGTATCTTGGGCGCATTGGTGGGCGCGCTGCAGGCGGCCAGCTTTTCCTTGGCTTCCTGCGACGTGCACCACACCAGCCGCGCCGGCAGCTGGTTGGCCGAGGTCGGCGCCATCTTCATCAGGTCCCAGATCGCGGTCAGCTGTTCGGTGCTGACCGGCGTGTCGAGGTAGCCGTTGTAGGTGCGCGCGCTGCGGAACAGCTGGTCGAGCGCGGCATCGGAAAGCGGTGCGGACATCTTGTGGTATTCCCCCCTGTTGAAACTGGCCTGAAGAACCTGCCCCGTGGCTCAGGCGGCGCGCACTTCGCTCACTTCGGGAACGTAGTGCTTGAGCAAGGTCTCGATCCCGTTCTTGAGCGTGGCGGTAGAGCTGGGGCAGCCCGAACAGGCGCCCTGCATCGACAGATAGACCACGCCTTCGCGGTAGGACCGGTAGATGATGTCGCCGCCATCGTTGGCCACTGCCGGACGGACGCGGGTTTCGATCAGTTCCTTGATCTGGGCGATGATGTCCGCATCGGCGGGGTCGTCCTGCCCGTCGTCATCCTCGGCCGGGACCACGATGCCGCTGGCATTGGGGCCGGCAAACAGCGGCGCCTGGGTCACGAAGTGATCGAGCAGCATGGCCACGACCTGCGGCTTGAGATCGCTCCAGCTGACGCCCGGCGCGGCGGTGACCGAAATGAAATCGCGCCCGAAGAACACGCCCGTGACATCGCCAAGGTCGAACAGCGCGGCGGCCAGCGGCGATGCGGCGGCTTCCGTTTCGTCGCGGAATTCGCGGGTGCCGACCTCCATCACCTGCTGTCCCGGCAGGAACTTCAGCGTGGCGGGATTGGGCGTCGCTTCGGTTTCAATGAACATGCCTGCCCATATGGGCGCTGCGCCCGGCAGGTCAAGCCGCGCGCGGCCGATCGCGCCAGGTCCCCGTCAGCGCGTTCTATTCACTGGCCCTTAAACTTCGCCCTGCCTATGGTGGGCCATGATCCTTGCCAATCGCGCCGGCCGCGCCCTTGCCGCCTTGTTGTCCGTTTCGCTGCTGGCCGCGCCGCCGCTGGCTGCCAGGTCGGCGCCGGCCAAGCGAGCCGCGCCCGCCGCCAAGCCTGCGCCCCGTCCCGCCGCCGTGGTCAAGGACACCGGTCCGTGGCTCTACCGCGGCAGCGACGTGCCGCAGGACAAGGAATGGATCTTCGGCGAGCTGCCTAACGGCGTGCGCTGGGTGGTGCGCAAGAACGGCGTGCCGCCGGGGCAGGTATCGATCCGCATCCGCATGGACGTGGGCTCGCTGTTCGAACAGGATCACGAACGCGGCTATGCGCACCTGATGGAACACATGGTGTTCCGCCAGTCGAAATACCTGGCCGATGGCGCGGCGATTCCCACCTGGCAGCGGCTGGGCGCGACCTTTGGCAGCGACACCAATGCCGAAACCAGCCCGATCAGCACGACCTACAAGCTCGACCTGCCCGATGCCAACGCGGCCAAGGTGGACGAATCGATGAAGCTCTTGTCGGGGATGATGATCGCCCCGACCCTATCCGAAGCCAACGTCGCCGCCGACGTGCCGATCGTACTGGCCGAAAAGCGCGAGCGCGGCGGACTGTCCGAACGGATTTCCGAAGCGGTGCAGGGCACCCTGTTCGCCGGGCAGCGCGTGGCCGTGCGCCCGGTGATCGGGACCGAGGAAACCCTGCGCGGGGCCACCGCTGCATCGGTGCGCGCATTCCATTCGCGCTGGTACCGGCCCGAACGCGCGGTGGTGATCGTGGTCGGCGATATGGATCCGGCGGTGATGTCGGGCGCGATTGCCAAGTATTTTTCCGATTGGCCGGTGCAGGGCGCGGCCGTGCCGCCGCCCGCCTATGGCGATCCGGTTGCGCCCAAGGGCAGCAGCGCCGCCAACCCCGTGGGCGAAACCCGCGTGGTGGTGGAACCGCAGGTGCCGCGCGGGCTGACCTATGCCGTGATGCGCCCGTGGCGCCCGGTGAAGGATACCATCGTCTACAACCAGGGGATCATGCTCGACACCCTGGCCCAGGCGATCATCAACCGCCGGCTGGAAGCCAAGGCGCGCGCCGGGGGCAGCTTCCTGGCCGCCGGGGTCAACCAGGAAAAGTACATCCGCAGCGCGGATGCGACCTTCGTGTCGATCACGCCCAGCGGGTCTGACTGGAAGCGGGCGCTGGCCGACGTGCGCGGCGTGATCGCCGATGCCCTGGCCAGCCCGCCGACCGAGGACGAGATCGAGCGCGAGGTGGCCGAAATCAACGTCGCTTTCGAAAGCTCGGTCGAACAGCGCCGCTTGCTGGCAGGATCGAAGCTGGCCGATGACATGGTCACCGCGCTCGACATCAATGAAACGATCGCTTCGCCCGAAGCGGTGCTGTCGATCTTCAACCAGTCGCGCGCCCTGTTCACCCCGGCGGCTGTGCTGGAACGCACTCGCCGGCTGTTCCAGGGCAATGTCACCCGCTCGATCTACATCACCCCGCAGGCCGGCGAAGCCGATGCCGCGGCGCTGAAGCTGGCGCTGGCCGCGCCGGTCAAGGCCGATGGCAAGGCGCGGCTCGACAGCAAGCCGATCTCGTTCGCCGACCTGCCGCCGCTGGGCGAGCCGGGCCGGGTCGTGGCCGACATGCCGACCGGGGTACTGGGGATCGACCGGATCGAATTCGGCAACGGCATCACCGCGCTGCTGTGGCCCACGGCGGACGAGCCGGGGCGGCTGACGGTCAAGGCGCGCTGGGGGGCGGGCTATCGCCAGTTCGCCTCGGGCGATGCGCCCTATATCGCGCTGGGCGACATGGCGCTGGTCGGCTCGGGCCTGGCCACTCTGGGTCAGGAGGAGATCGACCGCGTTTCGACCGGCCGCAAGATGGGCTTCGAATTCACCATCGATGATGCCGCCTTCCAGTTTGCCGCCGATACCCGCCCGGCGGACCTGGCCGACCAGCTGTACCTGTTCGCCGCCAAGTTCGCCCTGCCGCGCTGGGATGTGGCGCCCTTTACCCGGGCCAAGGCGGCGGCCAAGCTGCAATACGAAAGCTATGCCACCAGCCCGCAGGGCGTGCTGGGGCGCGACCTGAAATTCATCCAGCACGGGCGCGATCCGCGTTTCCGCACGCCCACGCCGCAGGAAATCGACGCCGCCACGCCCGAAGGCTTCCGCCAGGTGTGGCAGCCGGTGCTGGAACAGGGCCCGATCGAAATCCAGCTGTTCGGCGATTTCGACAAGGCCAGCGCGATCGAGGCGCTGCGCAAGACCTTTGGCGCGCTGCCCATGCGCCGCCCGCTGCCGGCCGATCTCCAGCCGCCGCGCTTTGCCGAACCGGCCGCATCGCCCAGTCCCGTGGTGCTGCGCCATCGCGGCGATCCAGGACAGGCCGCCGCGATCGTCAGCTGGCCGACCGGCGGGGGCATGGCCGGGGTGACCGAAAGCCGCCAGCTGCAGATCCTTTCGGACCTGTTCCAGAACCGCCTGCTCGACGCCATGCGCGAAAAGCTGGGGGCGAGCTATGCCCCGCAAGTCAACAACGACTGGCCGACCGACCTCGACAACGGCGGGTCAATCATGGCCCTGGCACAGTTGCAGCCGGGCGGCGTCCCGGTGTTCTTCGCCACGGTCGATGAAATCGCCGCCGACCTGGTCGCCCGTCCGCCCAGCGCGGACGAGCTGGACCGCGTGATCGAACCGCTGCGCCAGCAGCTGACCCGCGCGTCGACCAGCAGCGCCTTCTTCATGTACCAGCTGGAAGGCGCCAGCCAGGACCAGCGCAAGTTCGCCGCGCTGCGCACCCTGCTGGCCGATTTTACCCGCACGACCCCGGGCGAAATGCAGGCGCTGGCCCGCAAGTATCTGCAAAAGGACAAGAGCTGGCGGCTGGCGGTGATTCCCGATGGGCAGCAGCTGGTGACTGGCCGGCCAGGCACCGCGCCCACCGCCGCGACGCGGCGCTGAGCGCAATCGGGCAATTTCATTACCCGATTGCGCCGATCGGCTTTGCAAGTTTTGCATTTGCGCCTCGGGGCGGCTATGGGGCGCGCTCTTTGAACAGGAGCATTACCCGTGGCGAGCAATTGGACCCCTGACAGCTGGAAGGCGCACGAAGGCCGGCACCTGCCGTCCTATCCCGACGCCGCGGCGCTGGACAAGGTAACGGGCACGCTCACCACCTTTCCCCCGCTGGTCTTTGCGGGTGAAGCCCGCGCGCTGAAGGCGGACCTGGCCGAAGTGGCGGCGGGCAAGGGTTTCCTGCTCCAGGGCGGGGACTGCGCCGAAAGCTTTGCCGAATTCCACCCCAACACCATCCGCGACACGTTCCGCGTGCTGCTGCAGATGGCGGTGGTGATGACCTTTGCCAGCAAGCAGCCGGTGGTGAAGGTTGGCCGCATGGCCGGCCAGTTCGCCAAGCCGCGCAGCTCGCCGGTTGAAGTGCAGGGCGATGTCGAACTGCCCAGCTATCTGGGTGACAACATCAACGGGATCGACTTCACCCCCGAAGCCCGCATTCCCGATCCGCAGCGCCTGCTCCAGGCCTATTCGCAGTCGGCCGCGACGCTCAACCTGCTGCGCGCCTTCTCGACCGGGGGCTATGCCAACCTGCGCCAGGTCCACCAGTGGACGCTGGATTTCATGGAGCGCAGCCCCTGGGCCGCCCGCTTTGCCGAGATTTCGGACCGCATCGGCGAGGCGCTGGACTTCATGGCCGCCTGCGGGATTGATCCGCACAGCGTGCCGCAGCTGCAGGGCACCAGTTTCTACACCAGCCACGAAGCGCTGCACCTGGCCTACGAACAGGCCATGACCCGGCAGGATTCGCTGACCGGCGACTGGTACGATTGCAGCGCCCACATGCTGTGGATCGGCGACCGCACCCGCTTCGAAGGATCGGCGCACGTCGAATTCCTGCGCGGCGTGGGCAACCCGATCGGCTTCAAGTGCGGCCCGAGCCTGGCCCCGGACGAGCTGCTGCGCCAGCTCGACCTGCTCAACCCTGCGCGCGAGGCCGGGCGGATCACGCTGATCAGCCGCTTCGGCGATGAAAAGGTCGAATCGGGCCTTGCCCCGCTGGTCCGAGCGGTAAAGCGCGAAGGGCACCCGGTGGTGTGGTCGTGCGATCCGATGCACGGCAACGTGATCAAGGCCGAAAGCGGGTTCAAGACCCGCCCGTTCGACCGGATCCTGCGCGAAGTGCGCGGCTTCTTCGCGGTCCACCGCGCCGAAGGCACCCATGCCGGCGGGATTCACATCGAAATGACCGGCCAGAACGTGACCGAATGCATCGGCGGCGGGGTGGCGATCAGCGATACGGGCCTGGCCCCGCTGGTTCGCGCGGTAAAGCGCGAAGGCCATCCGGTGGTGTGGTCATGCGATCCGATGCACGGCAACGTGATCAAGGCGGAAAGCGGGTACAAGACCCGGCCGTTCGACCGGATCCTGCGCGAAGTGCGCGGCTTTTTTGCCGTCCACCGCGCCGAGGGCACCCATGCGGGCGGCATCCATATCGAGATGACCGGCCAGGACGTGACCGAATGCGTGGGCGGGGCCGTGGCGATTTCCGATGCGGCGCTGGCCGATCGTTACCACACCCATTGCGATCCGCGCCTCAACGCGGCGCAATCGATCGAACTCGCGTTCCTGCTCGCCGATATGCTCAATGCCGAGGCGGTTGACCGCGCGCAGCGCGCGGCGTGATCCAACGCCAGCTCCTCGGCACGGC
>JAKPAG010000066.1 GCA_029779535.1 Pseudomonadota bacterium
GTGGCGAAGCTGTCGCTGGCGCTATCCAGCCAGTTGGCGCTGTAATGCAGGAACCCGTCCCACCGCTCGTCCGGCGCGACGTCCAGCCGCAGTCCCAGCGAACTGATATTGCTCCGGCCCAATGCGCCGAAGGTGCTGGTCGGGCCGAAATCGGACCGGCGCGATCCATAGAGGTTGTCGAACCGGCCGTATCGACCGCCCCGCCTGTCGCCCGAGGCACGGTCGTATTCCAGCGCAAGGCGGGGGGACCACGGCGCGGCGAACCGGTAGCCCACTTCCGCATGGATCGTGTAGGCCGAGACGGCGAGCTTCCGGGCCTGGGCCGTGGCGTTTTCACGCAGATGGCCGAACTGGTAGGCCGCTTCCAGTTCATAGTCCCAGCGTCCCGCGGATGGCGCGGTGAACAGGCGCAGCCCCGGGGTGTAGAGGTGGCGGTTGCGGGTCTGGAGCTTCGGGGAATCGTCCTCGTCCAGCGCGTAGACATAGGCTTCGAGCGTCGCGCCCCCGCCCACCGGCTGGCTGGCGAAGCCGCCCCAGAACACCAGATCGAAGCTCTCCCGATCCCATTTCACCGCATTGGCGAGGATCGAATCCTTGTCGGCAGGCTCGCGGATCAGGGGCAGGGTGTAAAAGGCGGTGACCGAGCCCTTGCCTGCCCCCTGCCACCGCACGCGTGCACCGGCGAAGGCGTTGGTGGTGTTGCGAAAATTGTTCCGCGAAACCAGCCGCCGCGATCCCAGGTCCATGGTGAAGCGGCCCACCTCCAGCGCGGTCTCGCTCCCCTTCCCCAGCACATCCCCGAGATCGAACCCGAGGTAGGCCTGGACGAGTTCCAGCGCGTTGACTTCGCCGGTGCCGACCGATCCGCTCCGATCCGCCGAATAGGCCCGCGCATCGATCAGTTCCCCGCCGATCCGCACGGGGCCGGTGGCATATTCCGCCGCCAGCGTGGTGCGCAGGACGACGGTATCCACGTTTTCCTTCAATCCGGGCCGGAACTGATTTGCCAGAGTCTCGTAGCGCACGCGGATCGTGCCGGAGAGCGTCAGCCCATCGGGATCGCCCACCGCCTGCTGGAGCAGTCCCTTATCGCTCCCGTCGGCACCGAGAGCGGGTGAAGCGCCCATCGCCGCCAGCAGGGCGGCCGGACCGGCTGCGATCTGTCTCATCGCCATTCCCTGCTCAGGGCAGGCGCAAAACGCAAGAGGTTAGCCGCGCCACTTCGAGAGGGCTGTGGCTGACATAGAGGATCGGGATCGCCAGTTCGTCGCGAATGCGTTCGACCACCCGGAGGATCTCCTCCCCCCGCGCCGCATCGAGCGAGGTCAGCGGTTCGTCCATCAGCAGGAAGCGCGGCGCGGCCAGCAGGGCCCGCCCGATCGCCACGCGCCGCGCTTCCCCGCCGGACAGCGTCGCGGGCCACCGATCCAGCAGGTGGCCGATGCCGAGGAAGGCGACCACTTCCGCCTGCCCGATCCAGCGGTGTTCCGGCCGGGAAAGCCGCTCGCCATAGGCCAGGTTGGCCCTGACCCGCATGTGCGGAAACAGGCGATTGTCCTGGAACACGTATCCGGCCCGTCGCACCTCCGGCGGCAAGTCCATCCCGGCGGCGCTGTCGAACAGCACGTTTCCGTTCACTGCAATGCGCCCGCAATCGGGCTGCACCAGCCCCGCAATCATGTTGAGCACCGTGGTCTTGCCGATACCCGACGGCCCGACCAGCGCGGTCAGCGGTTCGGTGGAATGCGCGTCGAGCGCGATGGCGGTTTCGCCGATGCGATGGCGCAGCGCGATCTCAAAGGACATGTGCCCGCCCCCCACCGGCGCGGCGCACCAGCCATTCGGACAGCAGCAGCGCGAGCAGCGACAGCACGACCGAGACCGCCGCGAGCCGCGCGACCTGCATTTCCGTCCCGGGAATCTGCAGCCCGGTGTAGATCGCCAGCGGCAAGGTGCGCGTCTGGCCCGGAATGTTGGAGACGAAAGTGATCGTTGCGCCGAATTCCCCGATGGAGCGGGCGAAACCGAGCACCGCCCCCGCCAGGATGCCCGGCAGGCTGAGCGGCAGAGTGATCGTCGCGAACGCGCGGATGCGCCCCGCCCCCAGGCTCCGCGCGGCGTCCACCAGCCGGCGATCCACCGCTTCGATCGACAGCCGCATCGCCCGCACCGCCAGCGGCAGGGCCATCACCGCCGCCGCCAGCGCCGCGCCGGTCCAGCGGAACATCAGCGTGATGCCCAGCACCCGCTCCAGCCAGGCCCCGACCGGCCCGGTCCGCCCGAACAGCAGCAGCAG
>JAKPAG010000068.1 GCA_029779535.1 Pseudomonadota bacterium
TGGATACGAAGGACATGCAATAGGTAACGACTTGTTCAACCCGTACACGGAGCCTGAAGCTCCCCGGACGGGGCGCCGTCGCCCACATGTCCCTTCATCTAAACCAACAATGTCAAAGAGCCACCAACAAACTAAAGCGGACAACCATCGTTCCCCGATCTTTCAATTCGGGGGACACGCTGTCCGTCTATGTTGGCGACCGGGTCGTTCAAGCCGTTTGAAGCGGCGTTCCCGTCCGGTGACGCGGCCTCTAAGGGTGGCCTTTGATTCGGTCAACGCCTTTTTGCAGTTTTGTTTCAGTTTTTCGCAAAAGCGGCAGAAATCTGCGGTTGCTGGGCAATCTGCGGCATGATGAGCCCTTGCCAATGGCCCTCCTCTCCCTGCTTCAGAGTCGGATTTCCCCCGGGAAACGGGCCCAGGCGCGTGCGTAGAGGCTTGTTTAATACCCCCTGGCTATAAATTCGGCATGTCCGAGGTCGCAGATTCTCCCAATTCACCGTTCCACCCCCGCATTGCGGTGATCGTTCCCGCCTATGGGGTCGCGCACCTGCTGGGCGAGGCGCTCGATTCCCTCCTCGCGCAGGAGCTGCAGGACTGGGAATGCGTTGTGATCGACGACGGCGCCCCCGATGACGTGGCCGGCGCGGTCGCTCCCTATCTGGCCGATCCGCGCATCACCTTCCTTGCGACGCGCAACCAGGGTGTATCCGCTGCACGCAACACCGCGATCGCGGCCACCTGCGCGCCGCTGATCGCGCTGCTCGACGGGGACGACCGCTTTCGCCCGGACTATCTTTCCACGATGGCAGCCCTGCTCGAGGGTGACCCGGCGATCCGCCTGGCGACCTGCAACGCGCTGATCTTTGGCGCGGTGCCGCAGGATCGGTTGTGCTTTCAGACCAAGCAGGGCACCAGCGATGGCACGCGCGGCACCCTGGCCGATGTGCTCGACCGCAGCTTCGGAGTATATATCGGCACGACCTTCCGCCGCGCCGACTTTGACCGGGTGGGCGGATTCGATACCACCATGGCCCAGTCCGAGGACTTTGACCTGTGGGTGCGGCTGATGGAGCTGGGCGGCCATGCCTGGTACGTCGACAAGGTGATGGGCGAATACCGGGTGCGGCCCAATTCGGCTTCGGCCCATGCGGGCCGGATGCTAATGGGCAATATCCGGGTTTACGAGAAGGCCCGCGCCGCCCTGCCCGCCGATGCGCCCGAGCAACCTTTGCTGGTCCGGCTTATCGTAGAGAGCGAGGAAGCGCTGGCCTTCGAGCACGCGATCGACCGGGTGGTCGATGGTGATACGGCCCGCGGCCTGGCCGAACTGCGCAAGGTGAAATCCCGCGTGGGCGGGCCGGTCTGGGCCTTGTCCTTTGCCGTGTGGCGAATCTTCCCGGGGATGGCGCGGCCGATGCTGGCCTGGCGCCGCCGCGCGCATAGCCGGGGCAACGATTCGGGCGGGCTGGGCGCGCTGCTGGGGGAAGGCGCCGCGCTGTGACAGCTGCGAGCGAAGCGGCCAGCGCCGGCAACCTGCGCAGCCAGGTGCGCAGCGCGGTGATCTGGCGTTCGGGCACCCAGGTGTTCAGCCAGCTGTTGAGCTGGGCTTCCACCTTCCTGGTGATTCGCATCCTGGCGCCCGAAGACTACGGCCTGTTCGCGATGACATCGGTGGTGCTGGTGCTGCTGGGGCTGCTCAACGGCTATGGCTTTGCCAATGCCGCAATCCAGGATCGCAGCGGCGGGCAGCAGCAACTGCGCCAGCTGTTCGGCCTGCTGATCGTGGTCAATGGCGCGCTGGCGGCCTTGCAGTTCGTCACGGCGCCGCTGGTCGCGGCCTATTATCAGCAACCGCGCGTCGCCGCGCTGCTGCAGGTGCAATCGCTGATCTATCTGACCAACCCGTTCCTGGCCGTGGGCTATGCGGTGCTGTCGCGCGAGCTCGACTTTCGCAAGCAGGCGCAGGTCAATGTCGGCTCGGCGATCCTTTCGGCGCTGGTCGCGCTGGCCGGGGCCATGTCGGGCCTCGGGGTCTGGACGCTGATCGTCGCGCCGTTGACCGGCTTCGTCACCCGCGCGCTGGGGATGATGACCATGGCCCGCGCCTGGATGTGGCCCAGCTTCGACTTTCGCGGGGCCAAGGCGCTGGCGGACTATGGCGGGGTGGTCATGGCCGGACAGGTGTTCTGGTTCCTCCAGACCCAGGCCGACATCATCATCGCCGGGCGGATGCTCGAACCGCACCAGCTGGGCTTCTATACCACCAGCCTGTTCCTGGCGCAGATCTTCGTCAACAAGGTGGTGCCGCCGCTGAACGAGGTGGCCTTTTCCGCCTATGCCCGGATGCAGGACGATCCCGCCGCGCTGGCCGAAGGTTTCCTGACCAAGGTCCGCGCGATCATGCTGCTGGCCATGCCGTTCTGTCTGGGGCTGGCCGTGGTGGCCGAACCGGCGATCCAGGTCATGCTGGGCGACAAGTGGCTGCCTGCCGCCCCGGTGGTGCGCCTGCTGGCGCTGGCCATGCCGTTCATGACGCTGCACGTGCTGTTCGCACCAGCCACCAATGCGGTCGGCCGCCCGGGCATCGCCACGCGGAGCGCGGTGCTGGGCGCGGTGGTCATGCCGCTGGCGTTCTACCTTGGCGTGCGCTGGGGCGGGGCAGAGGGCATCGCCGCGGCCTGGCTGCTGGGCTATCCGATCGTCACCTTCGTTACCGCCGCCTGGGCCATGCCGGTGCTGGGGCTGACCGTGCCGCACCTGATCCAGGCCTTGCTGCCGGCGGCGCTGGCGGGCGGCGCCATGGCGCTGGTGGTAACGCTGGCCGATCACCTGCTGGGCCACTGGCCGCCCCTGCCCCACCTGTTCGCGCTCGTCGCGGCGGGCGGGGCGACTTATGGCCTGTGGCTCTGGGTGTTCTCCCGCGAGCGGCTGGCCGAGGCCTGGGCGCTGGTCCGCAAGAAGTAACGAGGGGCGGCGCGGCGGCCTTAGCGGCTCAGCGCGCCGATCACCTGGCGGGCCGCCTGGGCATAGGCCCCGCGCGTATAACGGTGCGTGCCGACGAAGTGGACGAAGGGCACGGCTGCCCCCACCGGCTCGTCCCAATAGTTGAGATAGCGGTCATAGGGCAGCAGCAAGGCGTCCACCTCGTTCGCGATGACGAAGTTCGAGGTGACCTGTTCGCTGCCCCATTCGGACCACTTGGCCGCGCCGATCAGGCGCTCGGCCTCGGCCGAGAAAGCCTCGGCCAGGGCGCGGCCATCGCTGCCCGGCGCGAACCCGGCAAAGCCCGAGCAGCCGCGCGCATAGCGCAGGTCCGGCCGCCCGGGGATGGCCATTGCTGCCATCGCCTGTTCGATTGCGGACTGGACATGGACCCGCCCCGGCCCGGCCGCTGCGCGCGCCCGCTCCGAAACTTCAGCCAGCGGCAGCAAATCGGCATCCCAGCCGCCGCGCAGGGTAAAGCTGCGCCCCGCCGCGATGGCATCGGCAATCTCGTCCACCGGCCCCAGCGTGACCGTGTCGGAATCGAGCTGGATCACGTAATGGTCCCGCCGCAGGTCAAGGATCGTCAACAGCCGTTCCCAGGTCCCGCCGACCGGGCAAGGCCCGGTATCGACCGAGGCGATCGGAATGATCCGCGGATTATCCAGATGCTCGGCCAGCACAACCTTGTCAGCGTCGGTCAGCGTGCCATCGTCGAGGATCACCACCCGCCCCCGGCGCAGCTGCGCGTGGAGCGACTTGACCGCGACCAGGTAGGGCAGCAGCACCCTGGTGCCGATCATCGAGAACAGCACCAGCCCATCGCCCGCCGCGCGCAGCGGCGGCGTGCGCAGCACGGCGCGGGCATCGCGCAGGAACTGCGCCTCGCGCAGCTTGCGTTCGATCTTGTGGCGCAGCATCAACATGCCGTCCGGACTAGCACGCCCCACTTAAGCAAAGACAAATGCCGACCAGCCGCGCCGCGCTTTCGACCAGCGGCATGGCGGCTTGCCGCATGTTGGCGTAAGCTTGGCCGACAAGATGGAGAGGATCGCATGCCGATGCATCCGCTGTTCGCGCCGCTGATTGCGCTGCTGGCCGCCTTTCCGGGCCTGGCCACGCAGGACGGCGTGCCGCAGGCTGGCCAGACCGACGTCGTCGCACTCAACCGTGACCGGCACGACCGGATGACCGTGCCCGTGCGCGTGCTGGATCAGGGGCCGTTCCAGTTCCTGATCGATACCGGCGCGCAGAACACGGTGATTTCCACCGCGCTGGCCAGCAAGCTGGCGCTGGTTCCCAACCGCCGGGCAAAGCTGGTCGGCGTGGCGGGGAGCGAAATGGTCGATACCGTCGACATCGACCAGATCGACCTTGGCCGGCGCTCCTATTACGGGCTGATGGCGCCGCTGCTGCAAGGCGAACACATCGGCGCGGACGGGATCATCGGGCTGGACAGCCTGCAGGACCAACGCGTGCTGATGGATTTCCGCAAAGGTCTGATGGCGATCAACGATGCCAAGAGCCTGGGCGGCAACGCCGGATACGAAATCGTCGTCACCGCGCGGCGCATGTCGGGCCAGCTGATCATGGCCGATGCCCGGATCGACGGGGTCCAGACCAGCGTGGTGATCGACACTGGCGCGGAAAACTCGATCGGCAACCTGGCGCTGCAACGCGCGCTCAGCCGGCGCGCGCACCACGGCACGACCACGCTCAACAGCGTGACCGGCCAGACGATCGAGGCGCAGATCGGCTTTGGCCGCGCGTTGAAGATCCAGGACATGCAGCTCAACAACGTGTGGATCGCCTTTGCCCCCGCCCCGGCGTTCGACGCCCTGGGCCTGGGCAAGAAGCCCGCCCTGCTGCTGGGGATGCGCGACCTGCGCAGTTTCGACCGGGTGGCGATCGATTTCGCCAGCCGCAAGATCCTGTTCGACCTGCCCCGCGCTTCGCTCTAGGCTTTCCTTTCCGGGCATCGGGCCTAGATAGGCGCGATGCCTCCCGATTTTCCCGCCGCCGCCAGTGAAGCCCGCCACGATGGCTGGGGCACGCTGCGCCGTTTCCTGCCCTATCTGTGGCCGAGCGACCGACCGGCGCTGCGCTGGCGGATCGCCTTTGCCTTTGTCCTGATCCTGGCCAGCAAGGCGGTGTCGCTGACGCTGCCCTATCTGCTGAAATGGGCGGTCGACACGATGAGCCTGCGCGGACCGGCGCTGCTGCAACTGGCGATGGTGTTCGTGCTGGCCTATGCCGCCGGGCGGCTCGGCGGGGTGGTGTTCGACAACCTGCGCAATATCGTGTTCGAACGGGTCGGTCAGGAAGCCACCCGCCAGCTGGCCGAGGATGTGTTTGCGCGGCTGCACCAGCTCAGCCTGCGCTTCCACCTCGCCCGCCGCACCGGCGAAGTGACCAAGGTGATCGAACGCGGGACCAAGAGCATCGACGTGATGCTCTATTTCATGCTGTTCAACATTGCCCCGACCGTGATCGAACTGTCGGTGGTGGCGGTGATCTTCTACCTCAACTTCGGCTGGGGGCTGGTCGCGGCAACCGCCGTGGCGGTGCTGGCCTATATCTATGTCACGCGCTGGATCACCGAATGGCGCACGGCGCTGCGCGAACAGATGAACAAGCTGGACGGGCAGGCGCTGGCCCGCGCGGTCGATTCGCTGCTCAACTACGAGACGGTGAAATACTTCTCTGCCGAACCGCGCGAGGAGGCCCGCTATGCCCAGGCGACCCGCGCCTATGCCGATGCGGCGGTGAAGAGCGAAAACTCGCTCGGTCTGCTCAACATCGCGCAGGCGCTGGTGGTCAACCTGCTGATGGCCGGCGCGATGGCGCACACCGTGTGGGGCTGGGCCAAGGGGGACTATACCGTCGGCCAGCTGGTCTTCGTCCAGACCTTCCTGACCCAGCTGTTCCGTCCGCTCGACATGCTGGGCATGGTCTATCGCACGATCCGCCAGGGGCTGATCGACATGGCGGCGATGTTCAAGCTGATCGATACCGAAGTGGAAGTGCGCGATGCGCCCGGCGCGCCCGCGCTGGTGGTCAGCCGCCGCCCGGCGCTGGTGTTCGACAACGTGGTGTTCGGGTATGAACCGGACCGCACCATCCTGAAAGGCCTGTCGTTCGAAGTGCCCGCCGGCGCGCAGGTCGCGCTGGTCGGCCCCAGCGGCGCGGGCAAGAGCACTATCGCCCGGCTGCTGTTCCGCTTCTACGATCCGCAGCATGGCCGCATCCTGATCGACGGGCAGGACATTGCCCAGGTCACCCAGGCCAGCCTGCGCCAGGCGATCGGGATCGTTCCGCAGGATTCGGTGCTGTTCAACGACACCATCGGCTACAACATCGCCTATGGCCGTGACGGCGCCGATCTGGCCGAAGTCGAGGCGGCGGCGCGCGGCGCGGCGCTGATGGACCTGATCGGCCGCCTGCCGCAGGGTTTCGACACCGAAGTGGGCGAACGCGGGCTGAAACTGTCGGGCGGGGAAAAGCAGCGCGTCGCCATCGCCCGAACCCTGGTCAAGAACCCGCCGATCCTGCTGCTGGACGAAGCGACCAGCGCACTCGACACGCGGACCGAACAGGACATCCTCGCCACGCTGCATTCGGTTGCCGAAGGGCGCACCAGCCTGTCGATTGCCCACCGCCTGTCGACCATCGCCGATGCCGACCGGATCTTCGTGCTGGACCAGGGCCAGCTGGCCGAAAGCGGCAGCCACGCCGAACTGCTGCGGCTGGGCGGGCTCTATGCCGAAATGTGGGCGCGCCAGGCCGAAGCGATCGAGGAACTGGGCGAGGCTGCCGAGTGAAAATCGCTCTGGTCTACAACCAGAGCATGGCTTCGGCCCGGCTGGCGCGGGTCGCCGCGCTGGCGAGGGTGCTGGTCCAGCGCGGCCACGAGACGAGCCATCACGACAGCCAGGACTTCAATGCCCGCGCGGATGCACCGGGCGTGGACCTGCTCTGCATCTGCGGCGGCGATGGCACCGCGCAGCTGGTGATTGCCAGTCAGGCCGATGTCGCCGCCCTGCCCCCGGTCGCAGTCTATCCCGCCGGGACGATCAACCTGCTGGCGCGCGAGCTCGGTTATCCTGCCGATCCGCGGCACTTTGCGGCTCGGATCGAGGAATGCCGCGGCCCGCTGCCGGTCAGGCTGGCAACGCTCAACGGGCGCGCCTTTCTGTGCTGCGTCTCGGTTGGCGCCGATGCCCATGCGGTGGCCCGGCTGTCCGAGCCGCTCAAGGCCCGGATCGGGCGATTCGCCTATGTGGCCGCCATGGCCAGGGCGCTGCGCGACTGGCCGCGCTCCGCGATCGAAGTGACCTGCGATGGGACCTTGCACCGCGCCGAGGCGCTGTTCGTGCTGCGCGGCAAATTCTATGCCGGCCCCTGGACGCTCGACAGCCAGGCGGGACTGCTCAACGATCGCCTGCGCGTGCTGATGCTGCCGCGCGCCCGCCGCCGCGACCTGGCCGCCCTTGCGCTTCGCACCCTCCTGGGGCCAGGCAAGCCCATGCCGGGAACAATGGTCTGTGATGCGGCACGGATTACGGTGCGCTCGGCGCTGCCGGTTCCGGTCCAGTGCGATGGTGACACCGGCGGCACGACCCCGCTGGAGATCGCGATGACCGGCGCGCAAGTGCGCTTCGCCTAGCGTTTCACCACGTCGGCTTCGTGCCAGACCACGGCCTGCGCCGCTTTCATGCAGCCGCCTTCCTCGTCCCAGGTGATCGTCGGCGAGCCATAGAGCCGCCAGCCCTGCGCCAGCGCTTCGGACACCCGCTCGCAAAAAGCGCGGTCGTCCTTGCCGTTCAGCAGGCGATAGATCGGGCGGTCCTCGGGGGTCTGGTACATGGGTGGCCCTTACAGGATATACTTGCTGAGATCGGTATCGCGGGCGAGCCCTGACAGCCGCTCGCTGACATAGGCGGCATCGACGGTCACCGTCTCGCCGCTGCGGTCCTCGGCTTCGAAGCTCAGTTCCTCCAGCAGCTTTTCCATCACGGTCTGCAGGCGGCGAGCGCCGATGTTCTCGACCGCCTCGTTCACCTGCGCGGCGATCCGGGCGACCTCGCGCACCGCTTCGGGCGTGATGTCGAGCGTGACCTTTTCGGTCGCCAGCAGCGCGCGGTACTGTTCGACCAGGTTGGCACGGGTTTCGCCAAGGATGCGGACGAAGTCCTCCTCGCTCAGGGCCTTCAGCTCGACCCGGATCGGCAGGCGGCCCTGCAATTCTGGCAGCATGTCGCTGGGCTTGGCGACATGGAACGCGCCGCTGGCGATGAACAGCACATGGTCGGTCTTCATCGGGCCATACTTGGTGGCCACCGTGGTGCCTTCGATCAGCGGCAGCAGGTCGCGCTGCACGCCTTCGCGGCTGACCGAGCCGCCGCGCACGTCGGACACGGCAATCTTGTCGATCTCGTCGATGAAGACGATGCCGTTGGTTTCGGCATTGGCGAGGGCGACGCGGGCAACGTCGTCCTGGTCCATGCGCTTTTCGGCTTCCTCGTCGACCAGCTTGGTCCAGGCTTCGGGCACCTTGAGCTTGCGGCGCTTGAGGTTCTGCTTGCCCATCGCCTTGGACATCATGTCCGACAGGTTGATCATGCCGACATTGCCCGGCATCCCGGGAATGTCGAACGGCATGGCGGGCGCGTCCTCGACCTCGATTTCGACTTCCACCCCGTCCATCGCCTTTTCGGTGATCCGCTGGCGGAAGCTTTCGCGGGTCGCCTCGCTCGCCCCGTCACCGACCAGGGCCTTGAGCAGGCGGTCCATCGCTGCCTTTTCGGCTGCTTCGCGCACGGCCTCGCGGCGGCGCTCCTTCTCCAGGCGAATCGCCTCCTCGGCCAGGTCGCGGGCGATCTGTTCGACGTCGCGGCCGACATAGCCGACCTCGGTGAACTTGGTCGCCTCGACCTTGACGAACGGCGCGTCGGCCAGCTTGGCCAGGCGGCGGCTGATCTCGGTCTTGCCGCATCCCGTGGGCCCGATCATCAGGATGTTCTTGGGCGTCACCTCGTCGCGCAGTTCGGCGGACAGGCGCTGGCGGCGCCAGCGGTTACGCAGCGCCACGGCCACCGCCTTCTTGGCATCGGCCTGGCCGATGATGTGTTCGTCCAGCGCGGCGACGATCGCCTTGGGGGTCAGGGTATCGTTCATGGCAATCAGATCACTTCCACCGTCACGCGGTCATTGGTGAAGACGCAGACCTCGGCCGCGACCTGCATCGCGCGGCGCGCGATCTTTTCGGCGTCCTGTTCGTAATCGACCAGCGCCCGCGCGGCGGACAGGGCATAGTTGCCGCCCGATCCGATCGCGGTAACGCCGCCTTCGGGTTCCAGCACGTCGCCGTTGCCGGTCAGCACCAGCATGGTGTCCTTGTCGGCGACGATCATCAGCGCTTCCAGGTTGCGCAGATACTTGTCGGTGCGCCAGTCCTTGGCCAGTTCAACCGCCGCGCGCATCAGCTGGCCGCGGTGCTGCTCAAGCTTGCGTTCCAGCCGTTCGAACAGGGTGAAGGCATCGGCCGTGGCCCCGGCAAAACCGGCGATCACGCTGCCATCGCCAATCCGCCGCACCTTGCGGGCGTTGGGCTTCATCACGGTGTTGCCCATGGAAACCTGGCCATCGCCGGCAATGACGGTCTTGCCGCCCAGCTTGACGCCGATGATGGTGGTGCCGTGCCACGGGATCATGCCGTGGCGATCTGAGGAACTGGTCATGACGCGGGATATATGGCCGATCCCTCGTCATTCAACCTGAAGCCGGGAACTTAGCTGCCGTTCGGGCCGCCGCCCGCCCCGCCGCCAGGCCCGCGCGCGCCGGTGCCAACCGTGCCGATATTGCCGAACAGGTCTTCGATGAAGCTGCGGTCCTTGCCCAGGGTCGGTGTCTTCTTGCCGTCGGGATCAAGCTGGACGACCTTTTCCAGGCCAGCCTTGTCGATCGCCAGGACATTGCCCTTGTCGTCGAAGCGGACGCGCAGGATCAGCTGTTCGTTGGCCCGCGGGCGGCTGAAGGCGGCCTGCCGGGTGTTCTGCGAGACATAGTACCAGTCCTTGCGTCCGAATTCGGACACGAAGGTCGGCCGGCCCAGGGTGCGTTCGACCGATTCCTGGTTATCGATCCCCGGCTGCACCGAATCGAGCAGCGCCTGGTCGACAATGTAGCCGCGATGATCCCTGATCGACGTACACGCGCCCAGTGCCAACACCAGGCCGGTGCCCAGCACGGCCATTCGCAGCTTCGATCCGGCAAAAGGCATCAATCGTGAACTCCTGTCCGCCCGGGCGCGCAACACTGGTGCATTGCGGCGGCGCGCGGTGTAAACTATCGCGCCGAGCCTTAAGGCCAAGGCTGGCCGCTGGCAATGGCGTTGGGCCAAGTGCCCACCGCCGGTTTAATCGCCGCTGAATGGAAGGACAAAACGCATGGGCCTGCTTGCCCGCCTGCTGGGTCGCCAAGGCGACGACAACGCCCACGTCCGCCCGCTGTGGCATGCCGTGGTCGCGCGCGCGCGCGATCCGCGGCTTTATGCCCACTGCGGCGTGGCCGATACCGTGCCTGGGCGGTTCGACGCGATCACGCTGGTATTGTCGCTGGTGCTGCTGCGGATGGAAAAGGACGCGGAACTGGCTCCGCACACCGGGCGGCTGACCGAACTTTTCGTCAGCGACATGGACGGCCAGCTGCGCGAAAGCGGGGTCGGCGACCTAGTGGTGGGCAAGCACATCGGCAAGCAGATGATGGTGCTAGGCGGCCGGCTGGGCGCGCTGCGCGACGCGCTGGCCCAGGCGGACGACGCCGCGCTGCTGGCGACGATCGGCCGCAACGTTACCCTGCTGGACGACGCGGACCCGGCACTGCTAGCCGCTGAACTGCGCGCGCTGGCGGCGCGGCTGACCGCCAAGGACGCCGCCGCGATCATGGCAGGAGACCTGACATGAGCGAATTTTCCCGGATCTACGACATCCGCCACCTGCCCACCGCCCCGCTGGAACTGACCGCCACGGCCGAGGAATGCGCCGCGTTGGCCAAGCGTTTCGCCCTGGTTGCGGTCAAACGGCTGCACGCCGTGATCCGGCTGGACGGGGTCGGCGCGCGGATCAGCGCCAAGGGCCGGCTGACCGCCGAGGTGGTGCAAAGCTGCGCGGTATCGGGCGATGACCTGCCGGCGCGGATCGACGAGCCGGTCGACCTGCGCTTCGTGCCCGCAGCGGAAAGCCATGCCGAGGAAGTGGAACTGGCGAGCGAGGAACTTGACGAGATCGAGTATTCCGGGGGCCAGTTCGACCTGGGCGAAGCGCTCGCGCAGACAATGGCGCTGGGGATCGACCCCTTTGCCACCGGCCCGCGCGCCGATGCCGCGCGCCGGGCCGCCGGGATGGTGGATGAAGGCGAGAGCGGGCCGTTCGCCGCGCTCAAGGGCCTGTTGAAGGACTAGTTGAAGGACCAGGCCCGCGGCTTAGAACGGGATGTCGTCGTCAAGGTCGTCGCCGAAGCCGCCGCCCGACGAGCCGCCACCGCCCTGGTTCCAGCCGCCGCCGGACGGTGCCCCGCCCGAACGCTGGCCGCCGCCATAGCCGCCGCCCGAGGAACCGCCACCCCAATCGCCGCCGCCCGAGCGCTGGCCGCCGCCACCGCCCTGCCCGCCGCCGGGCGCGCCATCCAGCATGGTCAGGACCCCGCCCATGCCGCCGACCGAGATTTCGGTGGTGTAACGGTCATTGCCGGACTGGTCCTGCCACTTGCGCGTGCGCAGTTGGCCTTCGATGTACACCTTGCTGCCCTTGCGCAGATAGCGTTCGGCCACGCCGACCAGACCGTCCGAATTGAGCACGACATTGTGCCACTCGGTCCGCTCCTTGCGCTCGCCGGTGTTCTTGTCCTTCCACTGCTCGCTGGTCGCGATGCGCAGGTTGGCGATCCGGCCGCCGTTCTGGAACGACTTCACTTCCGGATCCGCGCCCAGATTGCCGATCAGAATAACCTTGTTGACGCTGCCTGCCATCGAATCGAGTCCCTTTGAATTCAGGGTCTGGACCTAGCCAATCCGGGGGCACGGTGCCAAGCGGCCCGGCAGATGTTTCCCCCGGGGAGTCGACTGATCAGCCCAGCCCCAGCGCCACCGCCGTCCAATAGGTCAGCCCGGCAAAGACATAGGCGAGGCCGAACAGGTAGGCGAGCATGAAGGCGGGCCATTTCCAGCCATTGGTTTCGCGCCGGGTCACCGCGATCGTGCTCATGCACTGGGGAGCGAAGACGAACCAGGCCAGGAAGGCCAGCGCGGTTGCCAGCGACCAGTGGGTCTTGAGCTGCGCGCCCAGCTTCATCGCCTGCGCGCCCTCATCATCGCTGGCCACGGCATAGGAGGTGGCGAGCGAACTGACCGCCACTTCGCGCGCGGCCATGGCCGGGATCAGCGCCAGCGCGATGTCGCGGTTGAAGCCGATCGGTTCGACCACCACCGCCAGCCCATTGGCCACCTTGCCCGCAAACGAGGCATCGACCTGGTCCTGCCCTTCGCCCGCGCGCGGGAAGTTGAGCAGCAGCCACAGCACCACCGTGACCGTCAGGATGATCGTGCCGGCACGGCGCAGGAAGATCCACGAGCGTTGCAGCAGCCCGATTGCCAGGTCGCCCGCGCGCGGCATCTGGTACTTGGGCAGTTCCATGATGAACCCGCCGGCATTGCCCTTGGTCACCGAACGGCGCAGCACCAGCGCGACCAACATCGCGGCAACGATCCCCGCCACGTAGAGGCCGAACATCACCAGACCCTGCAGGCCCAACCCCGGACCGACGCTGCGCGCCGGAATGAAGGCGGCGATGATCACGGCATAGACGGGCAGGCGCGCCGAACAGGTCATCAGGGGCGCAATCAGGATCGTGGTCAACCGGTCCTTGGGATCGGTGATGCTGCGCGTGGCCATGATCCCCGGCACGGCGCAGGCAAAGCTGGACAAGAGCGGAATGAAGCTGCGCCCCGACAGGCCGATCCGCGCCATCAGCCGGTCCATCAGGAAGGCCGCGCGCGCCATATAGCCCGAGGCTTCGAGCGCCAAGATGAAAAAGAACAGGATCACGATCTGCGGCAGGAACACCACCACCGAGCCGACACCGGCGAGCACGCCGTCGGTCAGGAAATCACGCAGTAGCCCGGCGGGCAGCGCATCGTGCGCCTTGCCCGCGATCCAGCCGACCACGCCTTCCAGCGCATCGGCAAACGGCTGGGCCCAGGCAAACACCGCCTGGAACACCACGAACAGCAGCGCGAACAGGATCAGCGGCCCGGCCCAGGGATGGAGCAGCAGCCGGTCAAGCCGGGCATGCAGTCGGTGGCGCGACGTTTCCGAAACGATCGCGGCCTGGGCAATGGCCTGCGCTGTCAGGCGGCGTTCGGTCAGCGTGGTGTGCGGGCGGTGATGCTCGCTCCCGCGCGCTTCGGCCGCCTCGATCGCGACGGCCAGTTCGGCCATGCCCTTGCGGCGCACCGCCACGGTCGGCACCACCGGCACGCCCAGCGCTTCTTCCAGCGCCAGAGGGTCGATCACCAGGCCGTCACGTTCGGCCAGGTCCAGCATGTTGAGCGCGACCACCGTGGGCCGCCCCAACGCGATCACTTCCTGCGCGAAGACCAGGTGCTGCTCGAGGTTCGAGGCATCCAGCACCACCACCAGCACCTGCGGCGGCAGTTCGCCGGCCAGTTCGCCCAGGATGACCCTGCGGGTCACTTCCTCGTCCGGGCTGGTGGCATTGAGGCCATAGGAGCCGGGCAGGTCAGTCAGCTCGATCGCTTCGCCCGAAGCGAGCAGCAAGCGGCCCGACTTGCGTTCGACCGTGACCCCCGGATAGTTCGCGATCTTCTGGCGCGCGCCGGTCAGCGCGTTGAACAGCGCGCTCTTGCCCGCGTTGGGATTGCCGACCAGGGCGGCGCTGCGCAGCGTGCCCATGGCCTAGACCGGCTCCACTACCATGGCGCGGGCATGGCTGCGACGCAGGGCCACGGTCATCCGCCCGATCAGCACGGCAATCGGATCGCGCCCGCCGAACACGCCGCGGTGCGCCACGGCCAGCCGCGCGCCCACTTCGATCCCCAGCCCCTGCAGGCGCTGCACTTCGTCGGGTTCCAGCATGGACCAGTCGATCGCGATCACGCGCGCGCGCTGGCCGATCGGAAGGGAATCCAGTGTCATGATTGACGCGCTGCCATAGGGGCAGTGTTATTGCAAGTCGTTCGCAACAAATTGACCGATGTCAAAATTGCGGATCAGCGCGCAGGATAGCGCAGCCGGCCCAGCAGGCGCGCCGGGCTGAAATGCTCGCGCTCGGGATTCAGCCACTTCGCCTTGGCCTTTTCGAAGCGCATGATCCCGTCGATCCGCCGATCGAGGAAGGCGCGGGTTTCGGCGTGATCCTCGCTCGTGTCGCCAACGAAGACGGCGAGCGTCGCGGCATAGATCGCCGCAAGCGTGGCGCGCTTGGTATAGTGATTGTAATCGGTCGCCGTATCTCCGGCCAGCCGCCACATCCGGTCGGCGCTGTGCCAACCCAGCCGCAGCGCGCGCGGCGCGTTCCGGGGCATGGCCATGATCGCCTGGGCGCGGCGCAGCGCTTCTTTCTGCCCCGCCACGGCGTCCAGCCGGAACTGCACCAGCGTGCGGATCTTCTCGCGGATCTTCAGCCCGGCCAGCCGCTCGGCCGGGAAGGCCGCGTCCATTTCGGCATCGATGCTGGCGATCCACGCCTCGATCATCTGCATCGGCCCGCCGGAAAAGGCGAAGAGCGCCGCATCGGCATTGATCCCCAGCTGATCGGCCGCGCCGCGCACGGCTTCCACACTCCAGCCGTCAAACGCGGCCATATCCGCAATCGCCGGGGCAAGCTGGCGACGCAGGTCATCAAGCGAAGCGGCTTCGGCCATCAGAAGCTCGGCCCATAGGTCTTGGGCGCGTTCTTGCCCTTGGGCTTGGTATTGGCCTCGATCTCGGCGACCAGGTTGTTGCCCTTGCCTTCCGCCAGGGCGTAGTCACGCGCCGAGCGGCCGGAATTATCGGCCCGGTCGGGATCGGCCCCGGCCTTCAGCAGGATCCGCATCATCGCCACGTTGCGGTTGTGGACCGCCGTGATCAGCGGGGTTTCGCCGGCATTGTTGCTTTCGTCGATCTTGGCGCCCTTGCTCACCAGCAGGTCCACACCTTCGGCGAAATTGGTGTTCACCGCCACGACCAGGGGGGTCACGCCCTTGAAGTCGCGGATGTTCACGTTGGCACCCTTGGCGATCAGGAACTGCATCCAGGTCAGGTCGCGGCGCGCGGTAACCTGGTGCAGCGCGCTTTCCCCGGTGGAAATGTCGCGCGCGTTGACCAGTGTCGGGCTGCCCTTGGCCAGCATGTCGGTCACGTCGTTGCCGTTTTTCTTCTTCACGGCTTCGAGGAACTTGTACCCTTCGGAAAAACCGACCTGCGCGGGTGCGGGCGCGGTCCAGGCCAGCATGGCGCCCAGCGCGGGCAGCAGGGCAAGCCTGAACGAGCGGGACTTCAGCACGGATCGATCCTCCTGTTGACGGCGCAGAATCGCCCTGCGCGGCGAAACGCTCCCTTGCGCGGAGCGGTTTAGCAGAGCATGAACCGGCGCGCCATGACCAAGCCGATTTTCGCCCTGTCGCTGATCGCCGCCGCCCTTGTTTCCGCCTGCAGCAAGCCGGCCCAGCCCGTTACCGGGGTGGACATCGCCGGCACGCCGATCGGCGGTGCCTTTACCCTGGTGGACAAGGACAACCGCACCGTCACCTGGGACAGTTTCAAGGGCAAGTACCGGATCGTCTATTTCGGCTACACCTTCTGTCCCGATGCCTGCCCGATGGACATGGGCGTGACGATGAAGGCCTTCGCCCGTTTCGCCCAGGACGAGCCCAAGCTGGCGGACAAGGTCCAGCCGATCTTCATTTCGATCGACCCCGCGCGCGACACGCCTGCCCGGGTGGGCGAATTCGCCGCCGCCTTCAGCCCCCGGCTGATCGGGCTGACCGGCAGCCAGGCCCAGGTCGACCAGGCGGTCAAGGCGTTCCGCGCCTATGCCGCCAAGGGCAAGGAAAGCGCCGGCGGCTACCTGATGGACCACAGCCGGATCGTCTACCTGATGGACCCGGACGGCAAGCCGATCGTCATGCTGCCGGTCGACAAGGGCGCCGATGCGGTGCTGGCCGACCTTAAGATCGCGGTGAAGTGAGCACCCTGCGCCCCCGCTTCTGGACCCTGCCGCTCGACACCCTGACCCGGCCCGAGTGGGAGGCGCTGTGCGACGGCTGCGGGCAATGCTGCCTGCACAAGGCCGAGGACGAGGACAGCGGCGCGATCTATCCCACCAATGTCGCCTGCCGCCTGCTCGACATCCCAAGCGCGCGGTGCAGCGACTATGCCGGGCGCAAGCGCCGCGTGCCCGACTGCGTGCAGCTGACCCCTCGCCTCGCGCTGGAGATCGAATGGCTGCCAGCAACCTGCGCCTATGTGCTGCGCGCCGACGATGATCCGCTGCCCGAATGGCACTACCTGATCTGCGGCGATCCCGAGGAAGTGCACCGCGCCGGCATGTCGGTGCGTGGCAAGGCGATCAGCGAGGATCTGGCCGGGCCGCTGGAACAGCACGTGATCCTGCCGCCAGGGGTGGAATTCGCCGGCTGGGCGGACGACGAAGACGAGGACGAAGACGCGGACGAGGACGAAGACGCGGACGATACCGGGGAGGAGGCGGCGCCCCTTGCTTGACTGGCTGCGCCGCGCCCCCACCGATTTGCCCAGCGTGGCCGTGGGCGAACGGCTGCTGCCCCTGGTGATCCGCCGCACCGCCAGCGCCCGGCGGATGACGATGCGGCTTGCACCCGATGGCAGCGAAGTGCGCGTGACTCTGCCGCGCTGGGGGCGCAGCGCCGAAGCCCTCGCCTTTGCCCAGGCCAAGGCCGACTGGCTGGCCGACCAACTGGCCCGCCTGGCCCCGCCGGTGCGACTGGGGCACGGCGCCAGCCTGCCCTACCTTGGCCTGCCGCATGTGCTGGACCATGATCCCGCCCGGCCCCGCCGGGTCATGCTGGGCGAAGGCACGCTGCGGATCGGCGGCCCCGAAGCCGGGCTCGATGCGCGGCTGCGCCGCTGGCTCGAGGGCGAGGCGCGCCGCCTGCTTGCCGATGACCTCGCCGATTACTGCCTGCGCGCGGCTCAGCCCCAGCAACGCCTGCTGCTCAGCCGCGCCCAGCGCCGCTGGGGCAGCTGCGCGCATGACGGGACGATCCGGATCAACTGGCGGCTGGTCATGGCCCCGCCCGCGGTGCGCCGCTCGGTTGTGGCGCACGAGGTCGCGCACCTCACCCATTTCGACCACTCGCCGCGCTTTCACGCGCACCTTGATTCGCTGTTCGAAGGCGACATCCAGGCCGCCAATCGCTGGCTAAAGCGCGAAGGCAGAACCCTTTATTCGCCATTCGGCTGAAGTAAGCCCAAATTAACCATGCCGGGCGGAGAAGCGCGGCATGGTCCGCCGCGTGTTCCTTGCCTTGTTACTGCTGCTGCTCGCGCTGCCGGCCGGGGCGCAGGACACCTGCCGCCTGTGCTATTCCGATCCCGCCACCAGGCCGGGCGAACGCCCGTTGCGGCTCGAAATCTTTGCCGACCTGTCGTTCAGCAAACTGGCGCAGACCGGCGCGGGCGGCGGCAGCGCCACGCTTGGCCCGGAAGGCGGCAAGCAGACCAGCGGCGGGATCATCGACCTGGGCGGCATGGCGGTGAGCGGGCATGGCCGGATCACGGGTGAGCCGGGCCGCGAAGTGCGCGTCGAACTGCCCGACCGCGTGCCGATGAGCGCGGCCGACGGCAGCGACGCCGAACTGGTCCAGTTCACCACCAGCCTGCCCCGCCATCCCGAGTTGGGGCCGGACGGTTCGCTCGAATTCAGCTTCGGGGCGCGGTTGGTGGTCAAGGGCAAGGGTGGCGGCAACTATCGCGGGCGGATCCCGATCTCGGTCGATTACAACTGAACACTGGCGCGGCGCGCCTGCCGGCCCTATCTGTGCGGCCATGTCGATCTGGAAGAACATGAACCCCACCGGGGCGATCGGTGATTTCCTCACCGTCTACCGCCAAGCCGGCCGGAACCGCTGGTGGATCGGACTGATCGCCGCCGGGCTGACCGTGGGGACCTTTTCGATCATGACCGGCGAAAGCTGGAAGAAGCCGCGCGAGCTGCCGCAGATCACCTACATCACCTCGTGGCCGGAGGACCGGACCGAGGAGGAAACCCGCGCCTTCATCATCGAGAACCAGAAGCGCAAGGACGAGCTGGAAGCCGCGCAGAAGGCTGCGGACGAGGAAGCGCGCAAGCTGTGGAAGACGCTCGGCCGCGCCTCGGGCATGGATGTCGACAAGATCGACGCCCAGGCGAGCAAGGAGCGCGCCGCGCAGGAAGCCGCCGAAAAGGCGAAGCTGGATCAGCTTACCGGGCAGAAGCTTGAGCGCTGAGGCAGACCTTCGCTGGCTGGCCGCCGCGGCGGCGCTGGCCCAGCGCGGCGTACCGCTCAGCCGCCCCAACCCTGCAGTGGGCGCAATCCTGGTCCGCGATGGCCGGGTGGTGGCGCGCGGCTGGACCCGGGACGGCGGCCGCCCCCATGCCGAAGCCGTGGCGCTGGAAGCCGCCGGAGAACACGCGCGCGGCGCGACGCTTTACGTCAGCCTCGAACCCTGCGCCCACCAGAGCGCGCGCGGCCCCGCCTGTGCCGATCTGGTCGCGGCCAGCGGCGTAGCCCGCGTGGTGGTCGGCTGCGCCGATCCCGATCCGCGCACCGCCGGAGCAGGGCTGGCGCGGATCCGCAGCGCCGGGATCGCGGCCGACCTTGTCCCCTCGCCCGGCTGCGCCGAAGGGCTGGCGGGCTACCTCTCGCTGCGCGGGCGCGGGCGGCCGCTGGTCACGCTCAAGCTTGCGCTGTCGCTTGACGGCTGCATCGCCACGGCCAGCGGCGAAAGCCAGTGGATCACCGGGCCAGAGGCGCGCGCCCATTGCCACGCGATGCGCGCGCGCCACGATGCCATCCTGGTCGGCGGCGGCACCCTGCGCGCCGATGCGCCCCGGCTTGACGTGCGCCTGCCCGGCCTCGAAGCGCGCAGCCCGGCGCGCTGGGTGCTGACGCATGGGCACGCCCCCGCCGGCTGGCAAGCCCTGGTCGCGCCCGAGGCCATTTCCGCCATGGCCGACACGCAGACCCTGTTCGTCGAAGGCGGGGCCGGAGCGGCGGCGGCCTTCCTGCGCGCCGGACTGGTCGACCGGCTGCTGCTCTACCGCGCGCCGATCCTGATCGGCGGCGGCCAGCCTTGCCTGGGCGACATCGGCCTGGCCAGCCTGGCACAGGCCCACGGCCTATGGCAGCACCAACACGGCGGCCAGCTTGGCAAGGACCAGTTCGAAGTCTACCGCCGGATCGAATCATAGGGACCACGACCAGACATGTTCACCGGTATCATCACCGCCATCGGCACGATCCGCGAAGCCCGCGAAAGCGGCGACCTGCACGCCGTGATCACCTGCCCCTATGACCCGGCGCACATCGCCATCGGCGCCTCGATCGCCTGTTCGGGCGTGTGCCTGACCGTGGTCGAACGCGGCGGCGCGGCGGGAGATGCCTGGTTCGCGGTGGACATTTCGGGCGAAACAGTCAGCCGCACGGTGCCGGGGCGCTGGGCGGTGGGCACGCGGCTCAACCTCGAACCGGCCATGAAGCTGGGCGACGAGCTGGGCGGCCACATCGTCACCGGCCACGTCGATGGCGTGGGCCATGTCGTCAGCCGCGAGGAAGTGGGCGGATCGACCCGGTTCTGGGTCTCGACCCCGGCCGAACTCGCCCCCTATGTCGCGACCAAGGGTTCGATCACGGTCGACGGCGTGTCGCTGACCGTGAACGAGATCGCCGACCAGGCCGATGGCACCTGCCACTTCATGCTCAACATCATTCCGCACACCGGCGAAGTGACAACGATCGGCGCCTTGCAGGCCGGCGATGCGGTCAACCTCGAGATCGATGTGCTGGCGCGCTACCTGCAGCGGATGCAAAGCCTGCGCGGCTGAGGACTGGCCGGCCGGTGCGGCCCGGTCCGGTCACCGGGTCATCAATTCGCGCCGCCATTTCTGGAGCGCGCGCAGCAGCAGATCCGATCCGGCGACAATCGGGGTGTAGCGCACCTGCCCCCTGTCAATCGCAGTGACCAACCGCTTCTTCCACACCAGGTGCGCGGCAATGGCATCACAGATTTCGCGAATCAGGCGTTGGTCGTTCATCAAGACAACTCGGCTGCGAACGCCGCTGCGGTCCAGGATCGAAAGTTGCGACCTTCGCGTGAAGCGTAGGCGATTGCCGAGTGGAAACAATCCGCCGCGCCAGGGGATGGATCCAGATTGGCAGCAGTTGCGGATCCCCCCGCGTCAGCGGCGCAGCAGCGGCCCCTGGGCAAAATCCTCGCGGGTAATCTCGTAGATCACATGCCGCGCCGGGCCGCTGGCTGTCTCCACCACGCCGCCGTCGCGCGCGCTCAGCCGTCCGCCAATCCGCTGCATCGCCCCGCGCGAACGCCGATTGCCTTCGCCCACCCGGAAATCGACCCGCCCCACCCAGCGGAACGCGTGAGCCAGCATCAGGCGCTTCATCTCCTCGTTCCAGACCCGGCCCCAATGGCTGCGGGCAAGGAAGGTCCAGCCGATCTCGACCGAACCGCCATCCGCCGGATCGTGGGCCTGCCAGCGGGATGAGCCGATCACCGCGCCGCTGGCCCGGTCGATCGCCACCATCGCCCCGCCGCCGGCCAGGGCATCGGCAAAGAACGCGCGAAACACCGGCTCCTGCCAGCGATCATGCGCGGGGTGCAATTCCCAGATCAGCGGATCGCTGGCGACGGCATAGAGCGCGTCCCAATCGTCCGGGCGCAGCGGCCTGAGCAGCAGCCGTTCCCCTTCGAGGACCGGCTGGCGGTCCATCAGTCAGGCGCTGACCGTGGCGAGATCGGCAATGAACTTGTCGATGTTGCCCATGGTCAGTCCGGCCACGTTGATCCGGCCCGAGCCGGCCATGTAGATCCCGTGGTCGTTGCGCAGCTTGAGAATCTGCTCACCGCTCAGCGGCACGATCGAAAACAGCCCGTTCTGCCCGCCCAGCGGCGCCAGGTCGATCGCCCCGGCCTTGCCCGCATCGGCCAGCCTGGCCCGGACCTGGCGCATGCGCGCGCGCATGGTGTCCAGCTCGTCCAGCCACAGCCTGGTCAGTGCTTCGTCCTCAAGGATCAGGCGCACCGCGGCGGCGCCGTGATCAGGCGGCATCGACCAGGCGGCGCGCGCCAGGGTGTGACCGTTCGACAGCACCGCGTTCAGCTGGGCCGGATCGGCCACCATCGCATAGACCGCGCCAACGCGGTCGCGGTACATGCCGAAATTCTTGTCGCAGCTGTAGGCGATCAGCGCTTCGGGCACTTCGGCCAGGACGCGGCGCACGCCATAGGCGTCCTCCTCCATCCCATAGCCCAGGCCCTGGTAGGCCAGGTCCAGCACCGGCAGCACGCCGCGCGCCTTGACCAGGCCGGCGATCTCGTCCCAGTCGGCGTTCGAATAATCGATCCCGGTCGGGTTGTGGCAGCAGCCGTGCAGCAGCACCGCATCGCCCGGCTGCGCTTCAGCCAGCGCCGCGCGCAGCGCGTCCATGTCAACCACGCCATCCTTGGTCGAGTGGGCAAAGGTCTTCAGTTCCAGCCCGAGGTCGGCCAGGATCTGCGCGTGGTTGGGCCAGCTCGGCACCCCCATCCAGATCCGCTGCACGCCGGCCTTCTTGGCCAGCGCCGCAGCCAGGCGCACGCCGCCGGTGCCGCCCGGGGTCTGCATCCCGTCGATCCGGCCGCCCTTGCTGGGATCGTCCTTGCCGAACACATAGGGCATCAGCGCATGGACGAAGCCCATGTCGCCTTCGGGGCCGAGGTAAGCCTTGGAATCCTGGGTTTCGAGCAGCTTCTTTTCCGCCGCCTTGATCGCCGCGAAAACGGGCGTGTCACCTTCGCCGGTGCGATAGACGCCGACGCCAAGGTCGATCTTGTCGGCGCGCGGGTCCGCGTTGTGGAGCTTGATCAGCGCGAGCAGCGCATCGGCGGGCTGTTGTTCCAGGTTCTCGAGCATGGCGCGCCCTTAGCCCCGGGGCGCCGCAAGGGGAAGGGGCTTTGTCGCGCGCGCGCAAATGCGCGCTTGCACTTTGTCCCGCGCGGGTGAAAAGGGCCACATGACCCCCTGGAGCAACAACCACCTGCCCGACAGCGTCTGGACCGCGATTCTGCGGGGCGCGCGCGGCACCTGTCCGCGGTGCGGCGCGAAGCACCTGTTCGCCCGCTATCTCAAGCCGACCACGCTGTGCCCCGGCTGCGGCCAGGACTGGACCCTACACCAGGCGGATGATTTCCCGCCCTATGTCTCGATCATCGTTACCGGCCACGTGATGGCCCCGGTGATGATCGAGATCGGCAGCAGCGACCTGCCGCTGTGGGCGATGATCGCCCTGTCAGTGGCGATCGCCAGCGTGCTGATGATCGGCCTGCTGCAACCGGCCAAGGGCGGCATCATCGCACTGCAATGGTGGAACGGCATGCACGGCTTCAAGCCGGGCGGCCGGGCCGAAGCGGAACGCAAGCTGGCCGGCTCCAACCCGGAATAGCCCGAATTTAAATTTCTATTTTCTTTTCGCAGCTTAGTCGCGATAATCGCGGCAAAGGTCCGAACGGCGCGCCGCAGCGCCCGATAAGCAAGGTCGATGCCAGGGGGGAAATCACGGGTCGCGGAGGCGATCAGGCTGGTGCTTGCCTGCGCTTTCCTGCTGGCCGTGGCGGCCATCACGCTATGGCGCCTGCAGCGCTGACCCGTCCGCTCAGAACGGCAGCCAGCGCTGCTTGCGGCTGAACTTCATGTAGCCCAGGTTGACCCCCAGCCGCAGCCCGGCCCCGGCGCGCACCGGGATCAGCACGATATTGCCGCGCCGCAGGTAGCTGACGTGGAAGCCGCCAACCAGGTAGGCCTGCCCTTCGCCCGCCGGGAAGCGCTTGTAGAGATCGTCGGTATTGTAGAGGTTGTAGACCAGCACGAAGGTGTTGGCCGCGTTCGCCCCCAGGTCAAAACCCAGTGACGGCCCGGTCCAGTAGGCGGGGCGCTGCCCCTCGACCTTGTGGAACAGCGTGCCCGAACCATAGCGCAGGCCGACCGCCACCGCCCCGCCCGCTTCGCGGCCGGTGATGTAGGCATTGGGCTCGCCCTGCTTCTTGAGCAGGTCCTTGATCACGTCAGCCAGGCCCTTGGCGCCCTTGCCGAACACGCCTTCGGCCGCGCCGATCAGGTCGTCCTGCTTGTAGGTCTTGCCCGCCTGGGCCGGATCGGGCGCAGCCGCCACCGGCTCGGCGGGCGCCGGGGTCGGGGCCGGAGACGGTTCGGCGACCGGCGCCGCAACCGGCGCGGCCACTGGCTTGCCCAGGTCCGCATCGATCGCCTTGTCGGGATCGACCGGCTGGACCTGGCCCAGGACCGGGCCCGCCGCCGCCAGCGCCAGGGCACCCATCAATCCCGCCATCGCGCCGCGCAGCGCCGCTCGCAAGCCTGCCATAATTCGTTCCGATCCCGTCACATAAGCTGGGCACGAGGCCCGCAAGGCCTAGAGAATCGAAGGCGTGCGCGGCGACAATCGGCAGGCGACGAGGCGAGTCCGTTTTGCGGCCAGACGAGTTCCGCCAGACCTCGCAAAAGAATCCCCCAGCCCCCCTTGCCGCCCCCGCCGCCCCTCGCTATAGGCCCGGCTTCGCCGCTGCGATCCGGAGACGTGGGTGAGTGGCTGAAACCAACGGTTTGCTAAACCGTCGTACTGGTAAATCCGGTACCGAGGGTTCGAATCCCTCCGTCTCCGCCATCATGCTTTGAAAGTTTTGCGCCGCTTGCAGGGGCGCTAGCCGCGATCTGCCATTGATGCCGCCTGTTCGAGCGCTTGCTCATCGTCGATGTCGATCAACAGCTCGGGCGCGCAGGCGACCGCTTCCGCTTGATTTAGCAACGCGCGTGCGCCCGCATCGCCGGTCAGCGATGCCAGCGCGGGCAGGTGCTCGCGGCCGAACAGCGCCGGGGGCAGGCGCAGGCCATCGGCCGATGAAGCGACGATGGCCGCCGGGCCGAGCGCGGGGGCGCGGGCGAGCAGGGCGCGAAAATGGTCGGCGGGAACCAGCGGCATGTCGGCCAGGGCGATCATCAGGCCGTCGGCCTGTGCCTCCAGCGCCAGCGAGGCTGCCAGCGCGACCGAGCTGCCCATGCCCGATGCGGCATTTGCATTCACCGCCAGGGTAAAGCCGGCCGCCTCCCAGCCCGGGGCGCAGGGGTGGCCGGCCCGCGCGGCAATGACCCAGCGCTGGGCAAAGTCCAGGCCGGCGAGGGTCTGGCAAGCCAGGTCCCCCAGTCGCTGGCCCCGGAAGCTGGCCACCAGCTTGTCGGCAGGCCCGAACCGGCGCGATTGCCCGGCCGCCAGCACCGCCGCCGCATAGCGCGCGCCCTCAGCCAAGGGCCGGTCCGAAATCGGCGGCCTGGTAGGTCTGGACGATCTCGGCCAGGGTGGACAGGGCCAGCGTGTCGGGATCGCGCGAGGAGTGGAACAGGCCGATCGGCGCGTGCAATGTGGCAATCGCGCTGGCGGGAACGCCCGCCGCCCGTAGCGCTTCGCAGCGGACGGCATGGGCCCGCCGCCCGCCCATCGCGCCGATGTAGAAATGCGGCAGCTCGAATGCGCGCCTCAGCAGCGCCACTTCCCAATCGTGGTCGTGGAACAGGAAGACGATGGCGGTCCACGGATCGCTTCGCAGCAAATGGGTATCGGTGGTGCGGGCAAGCCGCATGACCGGAAAGCCCAGTCCCTGCAACCGGTCAAGCGCGCGCTCGTCCGGGGTCAGCACGGCCACATCCAGCGCCATCGACTGGGCCAGCAGCGTCAGCGCGCTCAACCCTTCGCCGTGGCCGACCAGCATCAGCCGCGCCTGGGGAAAATGGCCGAAGCAGGCGGTTCCCGCCGCCGGATCGAACGGTGCCGGATCCCAGCCCGCCTGGCAGGCGGCGCCGTGCGGGTCGATGCTGACCGTATAGGGGCGGCGGGCCATGATCGCCGCCAGACAGTCATGCGCGAGTTGCTCATCGGCGAGTGGCTGGAAATGGAGGTCGAGGCCGCCCCCACAAGGCAGGCGGATGTCGAGATAGGGCGATCCCGCGCCAAACCGGACGATCCGCGCCGCCCCGGCCTTGAGCGCGTCGCGGGCCTCCGCCACCACGGCGTTCTCGATGCAGCCGCCCGAGAGCGAGCCGACGAAGCTGCCGTCCTCGCACACCGCCATATGCGCGCCGGGGTTGCGCATCGCGCTGCCTTCGACCGCCAGCACGGTGACCAGCACGCAGCGCTGACCAGCGGCAATCTGCTCGGTCAGGAACCGGAAGATCCTGCGCTGGTCCATGCCGGCGGCGGGATCAGTGCTTCAGGCTGGCCAGATAGGCGATAATCGCGGCGCGGCGCTGGGCATCGGCCACCTGGCCCGCCGCCATCGCGGTGCCGGGAACCTTGGCCGAAGGATTGGCGAGGAACGCTTGCAGTTCAGCTTCGCTCCAGGTGATGCCGGAACCGCTCATGGCCTTGGAGTAGGTGAAGCCGGCCAGAGTGCCGACGGCCCGGCCGACCACGCCATGCAGGTTGGGGCCGATGCCGGAAGCACCGCCCGGCTCCACCGAATGGCAGGCGGCGCAGACGGCGAAGGCGGCCTTGCCGGCGGCCACCAGGTCGCCAGCGGCGGGAGCGGCGGCGGTTGGCGCGCTCGCCGCTGGCTGGCCAGGCTGGCGCACCACGATCTGTTCGACCGGGGCTTCGGCCTTCGACCCGCAGCCCGCCAGGATCAGCGCAAGGGCGGTAGCGGGAATCGCAGCAGATCGGTGCATGGTCTCTCGCTCCCGGCTTAGACGAACTGTTTGGCCAGCGGCAGCGCGCGGATGCGCTTGCCGGTGGCGGCGAACACGGCGTTGGCCAGCGCCGGGGCAATCGGCGGCAGGCCCGGTTCGCCCGCGCCGCCCAGCTTCTGGTGATCGCCGTTGATGATTTCGACCGCGATGGCCGGGCATTCATCCATCCGCACCATCTGGTAGTCGTGGAAGTTGCTCTGCTCGACCGCCCCGTCCTTCAGCGAGATTTCGCCGTAGAGGGCGGCGGTCAGCCCGAAGACGATCCCGCCTTCCATCTGGTTGCGGAACCCGTCGGGGTTCATCGCAAAGCCGGGATCGGCGGCGCACCAGACGTTGGTCAGGCGCGGCTTGCCCTTGGTCATGTCCACTTCGACCACTTCGGCGACGATCGTGCCGAAGCTTTCGACCAGCGCCAGGCCCCGGCCATGTCCGGCGGCCAGCGGCTTGCCCCAGCCGGCCATGGCGGCAGCCTTTTCCAGCACCGCCTTGTGGCGCGGCGACTGGCCCAGCATGGCAAGGCGAAACTCCAGCGGATCGCGCGCGGCTGCGTGGGCGGCCTCGTCGATAAAGCTTTCGATGAAGAACGCCTGCTGGCTATGATCGACCGAGCGGAACGCCGCGAAGGGCAGGTGCAGGTCGGATTCCGCATGGCGGATCGACTTGTTGGGAATGTCGTAGAACGCGCAGTCGCAGGCATCTGCCGGATCGTGGCGCTGGGTAAAGACACTGCTGTAAGCGACCAGCCGGCCCTGGGCATCCAGCCCGCCGGCGATCCGGCTCAGGTCGGCGCAGCGGAACAGGCCCTTTTGCAGGTCTTCCTCGCGCGACCAGATCATCTTGACCGGGAAGCCGGTGGCCTGCCCGATCCGGGCGGCCATGACGACATAGTCAACCTCGAGCCGGCGACCGAACCCGCCGCCCAGCAGGGGGTGATGAACGGTCACGTCATCCGCCGACAGCCCCAGCGCCTTGGCCGCGGCGCTGCGCGCCATCAGTGGAACCTGGGTGCTGGTCCAGATCTCGCAGCGCCCGTCCTTGACCCGGACGGTCGCGTTCATCGGCTCGAGCGGGGCGTGGGCCAGATAGGGCGCCTGATATTCGGCGCTGATCCGCTTCGCCGCACCGGCCAGCGCCGCCTTGGCATCGCCCCGGGTGACCACGGCCTTGCCGCCGCTTTCGCCGGCCTTGTCCAGCACTGCGGCAAACCGGGCGAACTGGTCAGCCCCTGACCGGACCGGGCTTTCCGCCTTGGTATATTCGGCGGTGATCGCGTTCAGCGCCTGCTGGGCCTGCCAGTAGCTATCGGCCACGACCGCGATGAAATCCCCCATGTTGAGGATCTGCAGCACGCCGGGCATGCCCTTGGCCTGGGACGCATCCATTTTCGCCACGCGGGTGCCGGGCACCGGCACGCGGCGCACGGCGGCATAGCTCATCGTTTCGCCGGGGACCTTGGCGTCGATGCCGAAACTGGCCGTGCCGTTCACCTTGGCCGGGATGTCGAGGCGCGGGGCATCGGTGCCCATCAGCCGGTAATCCTTCGGCTGCTTCAGCACCGGGGTTTGCGGCATGTCCTGTTCGGCTGCCGCTGCGGCAAATTTCGCGAACGGCGCCGAGCGGCCCGAGGCCTTGTGGCTGAGCATACTGTTTGCCGCGGTGATTTCCGCCGCTGGCACCCCCCATTCCTGGGCCGCCGCGCCGATCAGCATCTGCCGCGCTGCCGCCCCGGCGATCCGCATGGTGTGCTGCCCGGTGGAGCGGACCGAGGAACTGCCTCCCGTGATCATGCCATCGGCCAGGCGGGCGATCCTGGTGAACAGGCCGTTCCAGGTCGGCTCCAGCCAGTCTGGCGCATCCAGCGTGCCGGGGGCAACAAAGGCGCGGATCGTGTCGGGGACCAGATAGTTGCCATCCGCCGGGGCCTGCATCACCCGCACCAGCGACCAGTCGGCTTCCAGTTCATCCGCCAGCATCTGCGCCAGCGCCGAATGGGCGCCCTGGCCCATCTCGCAATGCGGCACGATCGCGGTCACCACGTTGTCGGCATCGATCTTGAGCCAGCTGTTGATCAGTTGCTCACCCTTGCCGCCGGCAACCACCGGGCCAAGCTTGGCCACCGGATTGCCGGGCCGCATGCCGACGCCGATCACCAGCGCGCCGCCCGTCAGCACCCCGGCGCCGATGAAGCCGCGGCGGGTCCACTTGGCAGCGCGGCTGCGCGGCGGCTTGGTCATGTCGTTCATGCCTGCCCTCCAGCGACGCCTTGCGCGCCCTTGGCCGGTTCGAGTCCCGCCGCCACCTTGATCGCGCGGCGGATGCGGACATAGGTGCCGCAGCGGCAGATGTTGCCTGCCATGGCCGCGTCGATATCGGCATCGCTGGGCTTCGGATTGTCGCGCAGCAGGGCCGTGGCGGCCATGATCTGGCCGGACTGGCAATAGCCGCATTGCGGCACCTGTTCGCTGATCCAGGCCTGCTGGACCTTGCTCAATTCCCCTTCCGGACCGGCGACGCCTTCGATCGTGGTGATCGCCTTGCCTTCAGCCTCGGCAATCGGGGTGGAACAGCTGCGCACCGGCTGGCCATCGAGATGGACCGTGCAGGCCCCGCACAGCGCCGCGCCGCAGCCGAACTTGGTGCCGGTCAGCCCCAGCCGCTCGCGCACCACCCACAGGATCGGCATGGCTGGATCGACGTCCACCGATGCAGCTTCGCCATTAATCGTGAACTTCGCCATGTCCGCAGTGCCTCTCAATCGGCACTGCGATAACCCCAAAGCTCCGCCATACTCAAGCGCTGTTGGCGATCTTCACTTCGCCGGCGGCGTGGTGACGCTGCCCTTGCGCGTCATCACCTCGTCCGGGGTCGCCAGCATGCGCTCGTAAACCTCTGAAGGATAGACCATGTGCGGCCGCCGGGGATCATATGCGGGCTGCGGCACGGCCCCGCCCTGATCGGCATAGGGCGCCGGGTTCATGTAGCGGGCCAGCTCACTGTCGCTGATCCCGGCCAGGCCGACCACTTCCGGGTCGATCCAGGTGCCGTTCTGATCAAGCGGATGCTCGCACCCGTCGCTGGTCGAAAGTTCGAGCGAGAGCCCTTCGGGTCCCGCAAAATAGATCGACGTGCAGAACCCGTGCCGCAGCGGGCCGAACACCGGCACGCAGCGCGACCGGATCCGGTCGCGCATCGCCAGCAGGTCGGCCATGGTCGAGACGTTGAGCGCCAGGTGCTGCATCGTCCCCGGCGCCGATGGCCCGCCGCCATTGCCGGCGTGGGTCTGGCCGATCACGGTTTGCCTGGTGGTGTTGGCCTTGACGAAGACGAAGGCCACCGCCGCATCCCCCAGCCGCATGAAGCCATGCCAGGCGCCTTCGACGCCGTGCATCCAGTACAGCGCCACCAGCTCCATCCCGAGCACGTCCGAGAAGAATTCGATCTGCTGTTTGATGTCGCCGGTCGAAATCGCAATGTGGTGCAGTGCATTGACTTTCGACATGGGGCCGGCCCTCCTGCGTCCGCTCGGAACCGGGCCAGGTGCCGGTTCAGGCGCAGGATTGACAACATCCGGGCGCTTTTCAACCTGAAACGCCGGGCCAGCCGCGCAGCGCGGCAAGCAGTGCCTCGGGCCGTTCGAGCTGCGGCATGTGGCCGCAGCCTTCGATCCGCACCAGCCGCGCCGCCGGCAGTCCGGCGGCAAGCACTGCCGATGCGGCGGGATCGATCACCGCGT
>JAKPAG010000079.1 GCA_029779535.1 Pseudomonadota bacterium
CCGACTCAACCGAAAGGAACATCCCGACATGAAGACCACCACCAAACCGACCAGCAAAGGGACCGCGAAAGCGGCGCCAGTCACGCAGGACGCCATCGCGGCGGCAACGCAGCGGATTATGACCGTTGTCGCTTCCGGCTACATGCCCGGACGCGAACAGTTGGCAATCAACCTGCTCGGGAGCCCCGAAATCAGCGCGGCCGAAATCATCAAGGCCCTCAAGACCGTCCAGCCCGACCGCAAACCGAGTGCGAAGGACCTGGAGCATTCCCGAATGCTGGGCGCCCTTGTCAGCATGGCGGCGGCGCCTGCCAGCAACGCGGCGAGCGGCTGGGAGAAGGCAGTCGCGGCGGCGAACGAATTGAACGGATTCGCCTCGTGAGCGGGCTTGCGGCGACGATCGACCGGGCCGTTGCGAGTATCGACCGCGACGGCCTGAGCGCCCGGCAGAGCGCGCTGGACGCTGAGCGCCTTCAGATCGACCAGGCAATTGCGCAGGCCGAAGCGCGCATTGCTGGCCTAGCTGGCGAGCTTGCGGCGGAGGCCCCGGCGTCCAGTGTGGCGCAGGCCCTCCTGGCTGGCGATTCCGCAGGCGAGGCCGTGGCGCTGGCCCCGAACCGCGCGCGGCTAGTGGAAGAGCGCGAGGTGCTGATTGAGGCGCTGCGCGAGCTGCGCGCCAAGCGAGACGCCAACCGCTACGGTATCGGCGAACTGGCTAACGAGGCGCGCTGCGCGATCGGCGAAGCCACCAAGCCAGCGCTTGCCGAATTGCTCGCCCTCGCCAAGGCAGAGGCCGCCGCATTGGTCGGCACCCTTGGCGCGATCCATGCCCTCTCATGGGCCACGGGTTGCCACACGGCAGAGCGCAGCGGCGTTGCGCGGATTGCGGCCGGTTTGATGGCGGGTGGCCTGGACCTTGTGACGGTCGACCGTCTGGCAATTGCCCCGGACGTGCGGGCAATGGTCCAGCCGATTGCGGACTTGCCCGGCATTGGAACGGCAGTCCCGGTCCGGATCGAGCCGGAAAGCGGGCCGAACATCGGCCTGGCCGCCGCGTTGGCCGCTTCGCAGAGGTAGCAGTTTCAGGGGGCCGCGCTGTTTTGGTCATATCTCGGCGCGGCAACTGGGCGGTCAGGGCAATGCTCTGGCCGCCCCTTTTTCATCCGGCAGACTGCTAGTTCAGACTGCACGCATCCCCGCAAATCGGGGGTCGCTTCAATTTTGCGGTCCCTCAGCGCTTAGGGGTCCAAACCGGCATAGGTAGGACCCGCGTTTTCTGCGTGAGACTGGTAGCAACTGCACCTATCACCGGCTCCCGCCTCACACGCGCGAAGAGCCATTCGCGGTACAAATCCGCAGGCTCGGGGCGGGAGAGCCCGCGCTATGAGCCGGGATGACAACCGCC
>JAKPAG010000083.1 GCA_029779535.1 Pseudomonadota bacterium
TGGTCGGGGAAAGAGGATTCGAACCTCCGGCCCCTGCCTCCCGAAGACAGTGCTCTACCAGGCTGAGCTATTCCCCGACCGATCCAGAGCCCCCGAAAGGGCCCAAGGCAGGAGCGCGCCTATAGAGAGCGATTCCCGGGGTGGCAAGCGGGCAATCGCATGTTTATCGTTTGAAGATGCTTACCCCCGCGAATCCGAACCCTGCCGCCGCTGATCACTGGGAGTGGCAGTACCTTCAGCTGATGCGCCGCATCTGGGAGCAGGGGGACGAGCGGATCGATCGCACCGGGATAGGCACGCGCTCGATCTTCGGGACCGAACTGCGCTTTGACCTGTCGGGCGGGGCGATGCCGCTGCTCAGCACCAAGCGGGTCTACTGGAAGACCGCGACCCGCGAATTCCTGTGGTTCCTGACTGGCGATACCAACATCCGCGTGCTGTGCCGCCAGGGGGTGGAAATCTGGACCGACTGGCCGCTCGACCGGTATCGCCGCGAAACCGGCGACCAGATCGAACGGGCGGATTTCTCCCGGCGAATCGTCGAGGATGCCGATTTCGCCGCGCGCTGGGGCGATCTTGGCCCGGTCTATGGCAAGCAATGGGTCAACTGGCCGGTGTTCGAACCGGCGGGCGGGGGTCTGTATCGCCAGCGCGCGCAAGGCATCAACCAGGTTGCCGAGGTGGTGCGCTCGCTGCGTGAAAACCCCGGCAGCCGTCGCCACATCGTCGAAGGGTGGAACGTGGCCGAGCTTGACCGCATGGCCCTGCCGCCCTGCCACAAGAGCTATCAGTTCCACGTCAGCGCCGGAAACCGCCTGTCATGCGTGCTTTACCAGCGCAGCTGCGATGTGGCGCTGGGACTGCCGTTCAACCTGTGGGGCGCGGCGCTGTTCACGCGGATGCTGGCCCAGCAGTGCGACATGGAACCGGGCGAACTGGTCTGGATGGGGGGCGATACGCACCTTTACCTCAACCATGCGGACCTGGTCGAAGCCCAGCTGGCGCGCACGCCCTCGGGTAGCGCAACAATGCGGATCGTGCGCAGGCCCGAATCGATCTTTGATTACCGCATCGAGGACTTCGAAGTGCCGGACTATGCGCCGCAGGGACATCTGGCGGCGCCGGTCGCGGTTTAGTTGACGATGTAACCAGTTTGAAATAATATGTCGCTCGTCTAAAATTTGCTTCCACGGACGCATGGGGCGTCCGGCAAGCGGGAGAGCGCGATCATGGGCCAGGGGCCTGATGCTGGTGGCGATCGGCGCGGCAATCTGCCGCCGCTGTCGCTGCATGTTCCCGAACCGCCGTTCCGGCCCGGTGATCCGGTGGACTATTCGTTCCTCGATATTCCCCCCGCCGGCGCCGCGCCGCGCCCTGACGAAACCTGCGATCCGCAGGAGACCGCGCCGCTGTGCACCGGCATGATCCGCGTGCTGGACGATGATCACCGCGCGGTCGGGCCGTGGGATCCGCGGCTTGATTCCGAAACGCTGCGGCGGATGCTGCGCGTCATGGCGCTGACCCGGGCGTTCGACGACCGGATGTATCGCGGCCAGCGCCAGGGCAAAACCAGCTTCTACATGAAGTGCACCGGCGAGGAAGCGACCAGCGTCGCTTCGGCCTTTGCGCTGGACCATGATGACATGGTGTTCCCCAGCTATCGCCAGCAGGGCATCCTGATCGCGCGCGGCTATCCGATCCAGGAAATGATCAACCAGATCTATTCCAACCGGGCGGACAAGCTGAAGGGCCGCCAGCTGCCGATCATGTATTCCAGCCGCGAACACAACTTCTTCACGATCAGCGGCAACCTGGCGACGCAGTATCCGCAGGCCGTGGGCTGGGCCATGGCCAGCGCGATTCGCGGCGATACCCGCATCGCCAGTGCCTGGATCGGCGAGGGATCGAGCGCGGAGGGCGATGCCCACGCTGCTTTCACCTTTGCCACGGTGTTCAACGCGCCGGTGGTGCTCAACATCGTTAACAACCAGTGGGCGATTTCCAGCTTTTCAGGCTTTGCCGGGGCCGAACGGGCAACCTTCGCCAGCCGTGCCACGGGCTATGGCATCGCCGGTCTTCGGGTGGACGGCAACGATGCGCTGGCGGTCTATGCCGCGGCGCGCTGGGCCGCCAACCGCGCGCGGGCGAACAAGGGCCCGACCTTGATCGAACACTTCACCTACCGCGCCGAAGGACATTCGACCTCGGACGATCCCAGCCAGTATCGCAGCGCGCAGGAGCGCGAAGAATGGCCGCTGGGCGATCCGATCATGCGGCTGAAGCGCCATCTGGTGGCCATGGGCGAATGGTCGGTCGAAGCGCACCGCGCGATGGACGCCGAACTGGTCGAACAGGTCAAGCAGGCGACCAAGGAAGCCGAAAAGAACGGCGTGCTGGGCCACGGGCTGCACCACCCGTTCCACACCATGTTCGAGGACGTGTTCGAGGAGCTGCCCTGGCACCTGCAAGAGCAGGCCGACCAGGCCATGCGCGAACGCCGGATCAAGTGGCCGGACTGGAAGGAATCATGAGCGAGCAGCTGGAAGAAGGCCCGGTGACTCTGGCCGAGGCACCCGTCCGCCGCCTCAACATGATCGAGGCGATCAACGAGGCGCTCGACATCATGATGGAGCGTGACGACACCGTGGTCGCGTTCGGCGAGGACGTCGGCTATTTCGGCGGGGTGTTCCGCGCCACGGCGGGCCTGCAGAAGAAATACGGCAAGGCGCGCGTTTTCGACACGCCGATCAACGAATGCGCGATCATCGGCGCGGCGGTGGGCATGGCCGCCTATGGCCTGCGCCCGGTGCCCGAAATCCAGTTCGCCGACTATATCTATCCGGGTTACGACCAGCTCGTCTCGGAGGCGGCGCGGCTGCGCTATCGCTCGGCCGGGGAATTCACCGCGCCGATCACCGTGCGCTCGCCCTTCGGCGGCGGGATCTTCGGTGGGCAGACCCACAGCCAGAGCCCCGAGGCGCTGTTCACCCACGTTGCCGGGCTGAAAGTGGTGATCCCCAGCACGCCGCACGATGCCAAGGGGCTGCTGATCGCCGCGATCGAGGACAACGATCCGGTGATCTTCTTCGAACCCAAGCGGATCTACAACGGTCCGTTCGGCGGTTATTACGACAAGCCGGTCGAACCCTGGGCGCGGCATCCGGCTTCGCAAGTGCCCGAAGGCTATTACTCGATTCCCCTGGGCAAGGCGAAAGTGGTGCAGGGGGGCGAAGCGCTGACCGTGCTGGCCTATGGCACGATGATCCACGTCGCCAGCGCCGTCTGCGCCGAAAAGGGCGTGGATGCCGAAATCATCGACCTGCGCACGCTGGTCCCGCTGGACGTCGAGACTGTGCAGAAGTCGGTGGAAAAGACCGGCAAATGCCTGATCGTCCACGAAGCGACCCGCACCGGCGGCTACGGCGCAGAGCTGAGCGCGCTGGTGCAGGAACACTGCTTCTACCACCTCGAAAAGCCGATCGAACGCGTCACCGGGTTCGACACGCCCTATCCCCACAGCCTCGAATGGGCCTATTTCCCCGGCCCGGTCCGCATTGGCGAGGCGATCGACCGCTTGCTGAAAGACTGATCCCATGGGCCGCTACACATTCAACCTCCCCGACATTGGCGAAGGCATTGCCGAGGCCGAGATCGTCGCCTGGCACGTCAAGGTGGGCGACCGGGTCGAGGAAGACGACAAGCTGGCCGACGTCATGACCGACAAGGCCACGGTCGAAATGGAAAGCCCGGTCGCCGGGACCGTGATCGAAGTAGCCGGCGCTGAAGGCGACATGATCGCGATCGGCTCTGCCCTGGTGGTGATCGAAACCGAAGGGGAAGGGGAGGCTGAACCGGCTGCGGCCCCGGCAGCGCCGGTTGCCCCCGCTCCGGAACCCGCCCCCGAACCACAGCCCGCGCCGGTCGCGCCCGCCGCAACGCCCCAGCCCGCTCAGCCCGAGCCTCTGGTCGTCCAGGCGCCCGCTCCGCAGGCCAGGGTTCTCGCCAGCCCGGCGGTGCGCGCGCGGGCGAAGGATCTCGGCATTGACCTGGCGCAGGTCCGTGCTGCCGAGGATGGCCGCGTGCGTCACGCCGATCTGGACGCGTTTCTGGCCTATAACGGGGCTTACCGCGCTCCGGGCGGCAAGCGCGGGGACGAAGTGGTCAAGGTCATGGGGCTGCGCCGCCGCATTGCGGAGAACATGGCCGCCTCCAAGCGCCACATCCCGCACTTTTCCTATGTCGAGGAATGCGACGTTACCGCGTTGGAAGCCATGCGCGGACAATTGAACGAGGCGCGCGGCGAGCGTCCGCGCCTGACCATGCTGCCCCTGTTGATCGCCGCGATCTGCAAGACCCTGCCGCAGTTCCCGATGCTCAATGCCCGCTATGACGATGAAGCCAACGTGGTCACCCGTCACGGCGCGGTACATCTGGGCATGGCGACGCAGACCCCGGGCGGGCTGATGGTCCCGGTGATTCGCGATGCGCAGGACCGCAACGTCTGGCAACTGGCCACCGAGATCGCCCGATTGGCCGAAGCCGCGCGCAGCGGCACCGCGAAAAGCGAGGAACTGTCCGGCTCGACCCTGACGATCACGTCACTTGGTCCGCTGGGCGGGGTGGCGACCACCCCGGTGATCAATCGCCCCGAAGTGGCGATCATCGGTCCCAACCGGATCGTCGAACGCCCGATGTTCGTCCCAGACGGGATGGGCGGTGAACGGATCGAGAAGCGCAAGCTGATGAACGTGTCGATCAGCTGCGATCACCGCGTGGTCGATGGCTGGGACGCGGCCAGCTTCGTCCAGGCGCTCAAGCGCCTGATTGAAACGCCGGTGCTGCTGCTGGATATCCGGGCTTAACGCACGATCCCGCTGTAGGTGATCGAACCCGCGCCGCGTGCGGCAAGGCCCGGATCGACGCGCCAGCGCACGTGGGTCACGTCTTCGGCCGTGGCCAGCCGCTGGCCCACGCGCAGCGCGCCCAGCTTGCCCCAGTTGCGTCCGCCGTCGACGCTGACCTCCTCGTCGCCGTTGGCGCTGCCCTGGAACGCGACCGAGCGGGGCAGGGGATTGGTGACAACGAATCCGCCCTGGCCGCCCATCCGGGTCCAGCTGACCACATAGACCACCCGGTCGCCGCGGCTGAGTCGCGCCGCCGGCTCCAGCAACCGGCCCGATTGCGGCGCGCCGCGTTCGACGAACACGGCGCTGTCCAGCGCGACGAGCGGATTGGCCAGGACGGGCGAGGCAAACGGTGTGCAGCAGGCAAGAATCGCAAGCGCGTGGCGGATGGTCACAGGTATCGGCCCCCTAGTTCGTCCGCGCGGCGGCGGACTGTGCGCGGCAAGGTGTCGCAAATCTCGGCAAAAGATTGGTTAACGCTGGCTTGCGGGTCATTGGGGATTCGCCCCGGCAGTCCTGGCAAGTGCGGGCAAACGCAGGCTGATGCGGCGCTTGTGAAAACCTTTTTGGCATCTGTGCGAAGGGGTGTTGACACCCTGCGCGCGCTGCCCTAGTGGCGCGTCTCCCAAGTGGCTGCGCGGGTGTAGCTCAGTTGGTTAGAGTGTCGGCCTGTCACGCCGAAGGTCGCGGGTTCGAGCCCCGTCACTCGCGCCACTTGGGAATTTTCCTAATATTTTGAAACACAACCACGTGATCCTGCCGCGCGGGTCTGGTGCTGTCCCGGCCGGGCAGGGCCGGGACTGTCCTCAGAATGCCTTGCTGAACGTCACGACCTCGCTGCCTGCCGGAAGCGACACCATCATCCCGTCCTGCGCCAGCTTGAGCGGACCGCGGTAAGCCTTGGGCGCATCGCCCAGGAACAGCGGTTCGATCAGCCGCGCGGGCGGGGCGGGGACCAGGTGATAGAGCACCAGCGCTTTCGCCCCGGCCTCGCTGGCAGCGCGCGCGGCGTCTTCGGGGCTGGCGTGGTAGCCCTGGATGTCGCCCATGATCCTTGCCGCGTCGCTGCGCCCGCGTTCGGCCAGCTTGGCCCCCAGCGCGGCGACCATGCGCTTGTTCAGCGCTTCGTGCAGCAACAGGTCGGTGTCTTTGGCCGCCTTGACCAGCGCCGGGGCATAGATCGTGTCGCCCGACAGGGTGACCGAACGGCCCTTGTAGTCCAGGCGGTAGCCGAAGGCGGGCTTCACCGGATCGTGAATCACCCGGATTGCGGTGATCCTGACGCCGCCCTGGTCGTAAACCGTCTGGCTGTCGGTCCCGTCGGGCAGGGCAATCACCTGGGCCAGGCCGCCAAACCCACCGGGCCGCGCCACTTGCGGACCGTGGTGGGCGATGCGAAACTCCTTGTCGATGTCATAAAGCTGGGTTTCGGCGGCGATCACCTTGTCGGTGCCGTCGGGACCATATACCGGCAGCGGCGCGCCGCGCGAACCGCCGATCCACGCCTGGAGCAACAGTTCGCCCAATCCGTCGATATGGTCTGAATGCAGGTGGGTCAGGAACCCGGCCTGGATTCGTTCCATCGGAAAGCCCATCCGCATCAACTTGCGAATCGAACCCGACCCGGCATCGAACACGAAGGCCTGCTTGCCCGCTAGCACGCCGATGCAAGGTCCGGCGCGCGCCGCATCGGGCATGGGCGAACCGCTGCCGCAAATGTAGACGTTGATGCCGTCAGGCAGGTTGGCCGACTGGTCGACGCCCACCGAACTATCCAGCGCGCGCTGGAACGCGCGTTCGGCCAGCCAGCCGCGCCCCAGCAGCAAGACCGCTCCAATCGCCAGCACCAGTCCGGCCAGCGCCCACAGCAGCTTGCGCTTCATTCAGTTCTCTCCCGCCTTGTTCTTGCGGCGGAAGCTAACCCAGCCTGGGCGTCAGCGCCAGCGCCCCGTTTCCATCCAGATCAGGAAGCGGCGCAGCGGCAGCAGCCAGACCACGCCCAGCACGATATAGACCGGCAGTTGCCCCAGCGCGGGCCAGCCGGCGATCAGCGGAGCGAGGTAGCGGGCGATCAGTCCGCCATAGGCAAGCAGCGCCGCCAGCAGTGCCAGCACGCCCAGCGGGATCCGCACGGTCGGTTCAGTTCGCATCACAGCGGTCCATAAAGGCGGGTCGGAGTGACCACGGCATTAAGCATCATGTCATGGCGTTCCAGCGGCAATTCATCAACCAGCTGGCAATCCCAGGCCAGGCCAATGCGCAAGGTGGCGGGATGATCGGCCAGCCAGCGGTCGTAATGCCCGCCGCCATAACCGATCCGCGCGCCATCGGCGGTAAAGCCCAGCAGCGGCACGAAGGCCACCTGCGGTTCCAGCAGCGGCGCATCGGCGGCGGGCTGCATCGCCTTGAACGGATCGCGCTCCAGCAGGTCCTCGATGAAGGGGTTGGTCCATTCGCGAAAGGCCATCGGCGCGGCGCGGTTCGCGAACCAGGGCAGGGCGATGCGGTGGCCCTGTTCGAAGAACCAGCGGCCATAGTGGCTGGCCGGCGCTTCTCCCGGCATTTCGTGGTAGATCGAGATCACCGCGCCGGGCGGCACCAGGCTGACCAGCGCGCCCGGCGGGCGGCGGAACAGCAGGCCGAGCTGCGCGCCCGGGATCGCGGCGACATGGTCGCGCCGCCTTCGGGCAAGAACGCGGCGCAGGCCAGGCTTGTCGGTCATGCGCGCGGCTCCGCTAGCGTGTGGAAGGTCAGGTGACGGGACCACCATGGGCCGTTGCCGGGAAATCCTCTGACGCGTTCACGTCAGGTGGGGACCATATGTGCCGGACCTCTATGCGAAATAGCGGCCCGACCAGGGACAGCCCCCATGGATTTGCTTATAGCCTCAGGGATTTTCATGCGGTTCGTACCGGGCAGAACCCGTCACCGTCTTATCTAGTCGTCCCAGGCTCAGCTCTCAAGGGTGGTGGCGATTTTTTCCAGCCGGGTGGCCAGGGCTTCCAGCGCGGGGGCATGGGCATCGGGATTGGCGGCCTGCGCCCTGGCGCGAGCATCGTGCAATTCGTCGGCCAGCAGCAGCGCGGCGAACAGCAGCTGGCGAACCTCACCCTGGGCGCTGCTGCCCATTTCATCGACCTTGCCCGCGATCATCGCGCCGAGTGCGCGGACGTGGTCTTCCTCGCCCTCGGCGCAGGCCACGGTATAGTCGCGCCCGCCGATTCTCAGGGCTACGTTGCTCATCGCGCGGTTACCCCTGTGCCGTTTCGATCAGCAGGTCGAGCTGCTGCAAACCGTCGTTCACCGCTTCGCGCAGCTTGTGGTGGCGCGCCTGCAGCCGTGCCAGTTCGGCCGCGCTGCGGCGGTGGCCGGTCACATCGCCCGCCGCAGCTTCGAGCCGGATCAGCGCCGCCTCGATCCGGGCCAGGGCCTGAGTGGTTCGATCCCCGTTCATGGCCTATCGGCTAGCGCAAAGTCCGCGCCGCGCAAAGGGCGGGGCGGGGCTTTTCCCACGATCAGGGACATTTGTGGCAAAGTCTGTGCCCCCGCGCGCTTGACGGGGGGGCATGCCTCCGCAAAGGAACCCCTGCGCCGAATCGCCGCCGCATTTCGGCCTTTTCACGGAGCCTGCCAGACCATGAGCCTCGATCCCGCCCGCCTCGCGCCCATGGCCAACGCCATCCGCGCGCTTTCGATGGATGCGGTTCAGGCAGCCAACAGTGGGCATCCCGGCATGCCGATGGGCATGGCCGATGTGGCGACCGTGCTGTTCAGCCAGTTTCTGAAGTTCGATCCCGCCGCGCCGAAGTGGCCCGACCGTGATCGCTTCGTGCTGTCGGCCGGGCACGGCTCGATGCTGATCTACTCGCTGCTGCACCTCACCGGCTATGACAAGCCGACGATGGATGACATCCGCAATTTCCGCCAGCTGCACTCAGTCTGCGCCGGCCACCCCGAAAATGCCGAGCTGCCTGGCGTGGAATGCACCACGGGTCCCTTGGGGCAGGGGCTGGCCATGGCGGTTGGCATGGCGATTGCCGAACGCCACCTCAACGCCCGCTTCGGCAATGACCTGGTCGATCACAAGACCTGGGTGATCGCCGGCGACGGCTGCCTGATGGAAGGGGTCAACCACGAGGCGGTCGGCCTGGCCGGCACGTTCAAGCTGGGCGGCCTCAACGTGCTGTGGGACGATAACAACATCACCATCGACGGCGATACCTCGCTGTCGACCTGCGAGGATATCCTGGCCCGCTACCAGGCCAGCGGCTGGCACACCACCAGCTGCGACGGGCATGACCATGCCGACATCGCCCGCGCTCTGGCCGAGGCCGAAGCTGATCCGCGTCCCTCGCTGGTCGCCTGCAAGACCGTGATCGGCAAGGGTGCGCCCAACAAGCAGGGCAGCCACAACGTCCACGGCAGTCCGCTGGGCGCCGATGAAGTGGCCGCCACGCGCGAAGCGCTTGGCTGGACCGCCGCGCCGTTCGAAGTGCCCGCCGACATCCTGGCCGACTGGCGATCGCTGGGCGCCAGGGGCGCCGCCGCCCGCGCCGAATGGGAAGCGCGCCTGGCCGCGTCGCCCGCCAGGGCCGAATTCGAAGCCGGGCAGCAGGGCCTGGCCGGCCGCGCGATCCCGGCCATCGAAGCCTATATCGACGAGCTGCTGGCCAATCCGCAGAAGGTCGCGACCCGCAAGGCGTCGGAAATGGCGCTTGGCCCGCTGACCGAAAAGCTGCCCCAGCTGGTTGGCGGCAGCGCCGACCTGACCGGCTCGAACCTGACCAAGACCAAGGCGACGACCACCTTCAGCGCGGCTGACTATGCCGGGCGGCATATCCATTACGGGATCCGCGAATTCGGCATGGCCGCGGCGATGAACGGCATGGCGCTGCACGGCGGCGTAGTGCCCTATGGCGGCACCTTCCTGGTCTTCGCCGACTATTGCCGCAACGCGATCCGCCTGTCGGCGCTGCAGCATGCGCAGGCAATCTATGTGCTGACCCACGATTCGATTGGCCTTGGCGAAGATGGGCCGACCCACCAGCCGGTCGAACACGTGATGACCCTGCGCGCGATCCCGAACCTGCTGGTGTTCCGCCCGGCCGACGTGGTCGAAACCGCGGAATGCTGGGCGCTCGCGCTCGAAGCGGAAGGCACGCCTTCGGCCCTCGCGCTGTCGCGCCAGAACCTGCCGCAGCTGCGCACCCAGGGCGGCATGCTCAGCGCCAAGGGCGGCTACCGCCTCAAGGCGGCGGACGCCGCGCGCCAGGTGGTGCTGGTGGCGACCGGTTCGGAAGTCGAAGTGGCCATGGCCACCGCCGCCGCGCTCGAAGCGGACGGGATCGGCGCCGATGTCGTCTCGATGCCCTGCACCGAATTGTTCGACGCACAGGACGCGGCCTACCGCGCCGATG
>JAKPAG010000086.1 GCA_029779535.1 Pseudomonadota bacterium
TTGGCCTGGCCGGCCCACTCCCCCGGCCCAACCACCCACTGGGTACCTTGAACGGGTGTTTGGGCCGGGGGAGTGGGCCGGCCAGGCCAGGAAAAGCCGGATGGCTTTTCCGCACCGCCGTGAGGCGGAAAATAACTCATTCCCGCACCGCAGCCGGAAACAAATCCCTACAACGCGACCACGCCGCCGGTGCTGCCGAACCCGCCCTCGCCGCGCGCGGTTTCGTCGAGTTCGCTCACTTCCACCCAGCCGGCCTGGACCACCGGGGCCAGCACCAGCTGGGCGATGCGGTCGCCGCGGCGGATCTCGAACGGGTCAGCGCCATGGTTGATCAGGATCACCTTCAGCTCGCCGCGATAGTCGCTGTCGATCGTGCCGGGGGTGTTGGGCACGGTGATCCCGTGCTTCAGCGCCAGGCCCGAGCGCGGGCGGACCTGCACTTCGAAGCCGTGCGGGATGGCCATGGCCAGGCCCGTGACCACCGCGTGGCGCGCGCCGGGGGCCAAGGTTACGTCTTCGGCCGAAACCACGTCCATCCCGGCCGCGCCGCTGGTGGCATAGGCGGGCAGGTCCAGCCCCGCCCCATGCGGCAGGCGCTTAATCGGAACCGGGATTGGCGGCGGGGACGAGTGCATCGGCGATCCTTTCGACCAGGGCCAGGGCGACGTCGTCCTTTGGCATTTCCGGCAGACTTTCGACACCCTGCCCGGTGACGATATGCACGGCATTGGCATTGCCGCCCATCACGTCGCCCGACACGTCGTTGGCGACAATCCAGTCCGCCCCCTTGCGCCGGCGCTTTTCCTTGGCGTGGTCGATCACCTTTTCGGTTTCGGCGGCGAAGCCCACCACCAGGCGCGGCCGCCGTTCGTGGACCGAAACCATGGCGAGGATGTCGGGATTCTCGGTCAGCCGCAGTGCCGGCGGGGCCGAGCCGCGCTTCTTCATCTTTTCCTGCGCCACGTCCATCGTGCGCCAATCGGCCACGGCGGCGACCATGATCGCCACGTCCACCGGCAGGCTGCGCTTGACCGCCTCGGCCATTTCACGCGCGGTTTCGACGTCGATCCGCGTCACCCCGGGCGGGGTCGGCAGATGGACCGGACCGCTGACCAGCAGCACTTCGGCCCCCAGCCGCGCGGCGGCGGCGGCAATGGCAAAGCCCTGCTTGCCCGAGCTGCGATTGGCGATGTAGCGCACCGGATCGATCGGCTCGTGCGTCGGCCCGGCGGTGATCAGCACGCGCCTGCCCAGCAGCGGCCCATCGGCGGGCAGCGGTTCGGGATCGTCCCCGGCAAAGTCAGGCTGATCGTGCAGCGGATCATGGGCCAGTGCCTCGATCAGGGGTTCGGGCGGGGCCTGGTCCATCACCAGGTGGTTGATCGCCTCGGCATCGGTCGGCGGGGCGGCCTTGGCCTTGCCCTTCTTCGACAGCAGCGGACTGTCGAGGTTGAGGGGAATGTCCGGCTCGGCCGGGGGCAGATCCTCCTCGGCCAGGTCCGCCGGGGGCAGCAATTCGTCTTCGGCCAGCGGGTCGAAACGCGGTGTGGTCCGCTGGATCATGCTGGCGGACAGCCCGCCCAGATCCGCGCCCTGGGCCTCGATCTCGGCCAGCTCCTCGGCCAGCGGCGGCGGCGGCGGCGGCGCCAGCAGGGCGGGACTGTCCTGCCCCAGCGCGCGGCAGATCGCCTGCCACACCGCTTCGGGTTCGGGCAGGCGGCCGGGGCCGTATTCGCCGCAGGCCATCATCCCTTCATCGGGATCGAGCACCAGCACCCCGGCTTCGCGCAGGGTGGCGACATTGCGCTGGGTCGCGGCGTGCTGCCACATCCGCACGTTCATCGCCGGCACGGCCATGACCGGCTTGTCGGTGGCGAGCAGCAGCGTGGTCGCCAGATCGTCGGCGATCCCCGCCGCCATCCGGGCCATGAGGTCGGCCGTGGCCGGGCAGACTACCACCAGGTCGGCCTGGCGGCTGAGCTGGATGTGGCCCATCTCGACCTCGGCCGTCAGATCCCACAGCGTGGTGTGGACCGGGCGTTCCGACAGCGCAGCCAGGGTCATCGCGGTGATGAACTTGGCGCCGCCTTCGGTCAGCACGCAGGTCACCTCGCCCCCGCCCTTGCGGATCAGGCGCACCAGCTCGCACGACTTGTAGGCGGCAATGCCGCCGCCGACGATCAGCAGAATCCGTGGGCCGTTCATATGGGCCAGCTTGTGCAACGCCCCTTCCCTTCGTGCAACAGGCTTTGCTTTCGGTTTTCCCTGAGGCACAGTGCCTAAGACCGAGTTAACGGGGGGAGTTACCGATAATGCGCTGGATCCTGACGGCCCTGATTTTCCTGTTCGGCCTGTTCGACCTGTTCATGGGCCTGAATTTCCTGTTCAATCCGCAGGCTACCGCCACCGGGTTCGGCCTGGAAGCCACCGGTACGCAGGGGATGTCGACGCTGCGGGCCGATTTCGCCGCCTTCTTCGGCGTGGTCGCGATTTGCATGATGCTGGGCGCCTGGCGCCGCAACGGCGACCTGCTGCTGGTCCCGGCCGCGCTGATGGGCACCGCGGTGACCGTGCGCGCGATCAGCCTGGCGCTGGATGGCACCTATCCCGGCTGGCAGGTGCCGATGCTGGTCGAAGCGCTGCACGTGGCGCTGCTGGTCGCCGCCTGGCGGGTGCTGCCGCACCATAAGATCGAAGAACTGACTTCCTGATTTGAGACCGGCTCACGCAGGTGCGGAATGGCCATCCGGCCCTTCCTGGCAACACCGGCCCGCTCTCCCTACCCCTTCGCGCGGCTCCACAATGAGCCGATCGCGCGTGGGGTGAAGGCCAGGCCGGCGAACATCGCCGGGGCCACCATCGCACCCCAGTAGAAGTTGTCGGGCCGCCCCGCGATCATGAAGGCAAGGCCGTAGCCAAGGTAGAGCAGCGTGGCGAAAGCGCCGATCTGGCGCTTCCATCCCGCCCAGCCCAGCACCGCCAGGATCACCAGCGGCCCGGCCACGTAATGCGGCAGGAAGCGCAGGTTGCTGGACAGGACCACGTTGGACAGCCAGCCCGACAGGCCGCGCAGCGCCAGCCATGACGGTCCGAGCGGATCAGTGGGCAGCACTTGCTGCGCGACCAGGTGGAGGTGCAGGGCCAGCCCGGCCAGGAACACGGCGACCAGCGCGCTCCACGCCGCGCCTTCCTTGCGGTCGCCCCGCCAGAAGGCCATCGCCGCCATCAGCATGACATAAGGCAGCGCATGTTCGCGGATTGCCACCGCCAGCGCGGCCGCCGCCAGCGCCCCGCCCCAGCGTTTGCCCGGGCGGTGCAAGCCGAATGACAGCGCCAGCAATTGCCCGGCCCACAATTCGTGCAGCACGAAGTAATAGCGGTTCAGCCCCAGCGCCGCACCGAAGAAGATCAGCGTGGTGCCCATGCGCCGCAGCCGCGGGCTGCACCCTTCATCGCCCAGGCGCTGCCACCAGGCCCAGAGGATCGCCGCCATCAGCCCGATCGCCACCACCAGTTGCCCGGTTTCGCCCAGCAGCATGCACAGGTAGGCCAGCGTTGGCAGCCGCACGGCAAAGCCGGGACGCACCGGATAGTCGCTGCGGCGATGTTCCTGCGCAGCGACGACATAGTAATTCTCGCCCTTCGCGATGCGCAGGATCACCGTGTCGTACAGCGCCAGGTCATGGTCGCGGGGGCGTTCGGCCCCTTCGACCTTCGCCCCGGTGACATTGGCGACGAAGCCGGCGGTGCTGTAAGGCTGGTCGGCCGCCTTGATCGGCACCAACGCAGCGGCCAGCAGCAGCGCGGCCAGCGCCGCGAGCAAGAACCGCGCGGGCAGCCTGCCCCAGCTGGCGAACCTGTCGTCCGTGTCGCTCTGCCCGCCAGTCATCAAGCCCCCTTGCGCAAGTCGTTGCCGGGCTTGTGCCTTCAGCCGGCCAGCCGCGCAAGCTGCGCATTGGGCGCGAGCCTGTTAGCTTGCGATTCAGCGGCGCTGTCCTACATAGGCGGGGAAAGGACCTGCCGAATGAACGAGGAACAGCCGACCCCCAATCCGTGGCTCAGGAGCGCCATGATCTGGATCGGGATTTTCATGGCCCTGCTGCTGGTGGTTTCGGTGGTCAATTCGCGCGCCGATCCGGCGGGCACGCAGATCAGCTATTCGGACTTCCGCAGCCGCGTCGAAGCCGGACAGGTGGCCAGCGTGCAGGTGGGCGAAAGCCGCATCACCGGCAAGTACAAGGATGGCAACGCGTTCTCCACCGTGCCGATCCCGAATGACCCGACCCTGGCCGAAACCCTGCAGAAAAGTGGGGTCCAGTACCAGGGCAAGGCGCCCGAGGAAACCAGCCTGCTGGTCTACATGCTGGTCCAGGCCCTGCCGTTTGTCCTGATCCTGGCGGTGGCCTTCTTCGCGCTGCGCCAGATGCAGAAGGGCGGCGGCGCAGGCGGCGCGATGGGCTTTGGCAAGAGCAAGGCCAAGATGCTGACCGAAAAGCAGGGCCGCGTGACCTTTGCCGATGTCGCTGGCATCGACGAGGCGCGCGAGGAGCTGGAGGAGATTGTCGACTTCCTCAAGGATCCCAGCCGCTTTTCGAAGCTTGGCGGCCAGATTCCCAAGGGCGCGCTGCTGGTCGGCTCGCCCGGCACCGGCAAGACCCTGCTGGCCCGCGCCATCGCGGGTGAGGCGGGCGTGCCGTTCTTCACCATTTCGGGTTCGGACTTTGTCGAAATGTTCGTCGGCGTCGGCGCCAGCCGGGTGCGCGACATGTTCGAGCAGGCCAAGAAGAACGCGCCGTGCATCGTCTTCATTGACGAAATCGACGCGGTTGGCCGGCACCGCGGGCATGGCCTGGGCAATTCGAACGACGAGCGCGAGCAGACGCTGAACCAGCTGCTGGTCGAAATGGACGGGTTCGAGGCGAACGAGGGCATCATCATCATCGCCGCGACCAACCGCCCCGACGTGCTTGACCCGGCGCTGCTGCGCCCGGGCCGGTTCGACCGGCAGGTGGTGGTCCCCGTGCCCGACATCGAAGGGCGCGAGAAGATCCTGGCTGTGCACATGAAGAAGGTGCCGCTGGCCCCCGACGTCGACGCACGCACCATCGCGCGCGGCACTCCGGGCTTTTCCGGCGCGGACCTCGCCAACCTGGTCAACGAAGCGGCGCTGCTGGCGGCGCGGCGCAACAAGCGCCTGGTGGCCATGCAGGAATTCGAGGACGCCAAGGACAAGGTCATGATGGGCGCCGAGCGCCGCAGCATGGTGATGACCAAGGACGAGAAGAAGATGACCGCCTATCACGAGGCGGGTCACGCCCTCGTATCGGTCAACGAACCGGCTTCGGACCCGATCCACAAGGCCACGATCATCCCGCGCGGCGGCGCGCTGGGCATGGTGGTGCGCCTGCCCGAGCGCGACCGCTATTCCTACCACCGCGACCAGATGCACGCGCAGCTGGCAGTGGCGATGGGCGGGCGCGTGGCCGAGGAACTGATCTTCGGCCGCGGCAAGGTTTCGTCGGGCGCCAGCAGCGACATCCAGCAGGCCACCTCGCTGGCGCGCAACATGGTGACCCGCTGGGGCATGTCGGACAAACTGGGTCCGCTCCAGTACGAGCAGAGCCAGGAAGGCTACCTCGGCTACGGCGGCTCGCAGCGGACCATGGGTTCGGACGAGACGAACAAGCTGATCGACAGCGAGATCAAGGCTCTGGTCGATGGCGGGCACAAGCGCGCGACGATGCTGCTGAAGAAGCACATCAAGCAGCTGCACCTGCTGGCCCAGGCCCTGCTGGAACACGAGACGCTGACCGGCGAGGAAATCAAGCAGCTGCTCGAAACCGGCAAGCTGGACCGGCCGGAAAACCCGGCTGGCTCGATCACCCCGCTGCCGGTGCGCGGTTCGGCCGTGCCCAAGGCCGGCAAGCGCTTCAGCGAAGCCGCCCCTGCACCGCAGGGCGCCTGATCACTCTTTCGCGGAAACCGGGCCTCAGCCCCCGGTTTCCGCGAGGACCAGCACGGTGAACAAGGTCAGCGCCGTCAGCGCGATCACCAGCAGCGCCGCCGTGCGCCAAAAGGCCCCGGCGCGGGTCAGCCCGTAGGTGCCGCGCAGCTGCTTGTACATGTGCAGCGGCGGCACAATGCCGACGAGCGCCGCAATGAACGGCGCACCCACCGCGTTACCAACCGCCACCACCACCGCCAGCAGCGACATGAAGCATAGCGAATAGGTGACGAAGACCGTGTGGTCGTAAAGCCGGTAGCGCCGGCTGAACGGGAACAGCAGCCACACGAAAGGCACCGACAGCGGGATCAGCGCCCAGCTGTATTTATAGGCGTTGTTCTGCAGCTGGTAGAGCACCAGTGCCGGATTGGCCGCGAACCGTTTCAGCGCCTTGTCGATCGCCGGGATATCGCTGGACACGTTGCCATTGCCGGGGGCAGGCGAAGTGCCGGACTTCACCTCGCGCATGATGTCGAGCGCCTGCACCTGCGAGGCGATCTCCTGGTCGAGCGCCGCCGTCGGTTGCCCCTTGGCTGCCAGCGCCGCGCGCTCGCGGTGCAGCTTGTCCAGCTGGGTTTGCGTCAGCTTGATGCCCTGCTCAAGGTTGGCCGTGCCCCCGTTGACGACCTTGGCGGGATCAAGGTCGATCCCGCCGGCCACCTGCTTGACCACCGCGAACATCAGGAACACGCAGAACAGGAACAGCGCGATCGGGCTGACATAGGAGGCGCGCCGCCCGTCGATATATTCGCGGGTCAGCCGCCCCGGGCTGAACAGCAGGCGGGGCAGGGTGCGCCAGATCTTGCCTTCGAAGTGGAACACCCCGTGCAGCAGGTCGTGCCAGAACGCGCCCAAGGTCTTGTGGACGTGGGCCGCCTGGCCGCAACTATGGCAATGGCTGCCGATCAGCACCGTGCCGCAGTTCAGGCAGGCGGATTCGTGGCTGTGCCCATCGCCGCCCTCGCCATGCGCGGGTTCGGCCGCGCGCGCGGCCAGCGCGCTTTGTGTAAGATCGCCAAGCACTTCGCCGCCGATGTCACCGGTCACGATTGTCTCCCCAATGGCCTGTGGCGTTCATGGTCTTGCAAGCTTGCACCGGTCAAGCCATCCTGCACCCAACCATCGGGAGAGAATGGATGAAACGTGTCGCGCCTGCCCTGTGTCTTGCCCTGCTTGCCGCCAGCCCCGCCCTTGCCGCCGCCGGCGACACGAGCGTGGCCACCTTCCTGGCCAAGGCCGATGCGCTGAAAGCCAAGGGCCCGATGGCGCTGTTCTCGTCCGACATGAAAGTGTTGCAGCAGGAAGGCCAGGCCGCCGGGATGGCCTACAAGGCGCAGCTCGATGCCGAGCGCGCCCAGGGCCGCCCCAGCAGCTGCCCGCCAAAGGACGTCAAGATCAGCAGCGACCAGGTGCTCAACCATTTGCGCACCTACCCCGCCGCGCAGCGCCCCGCCGTGACCATGCGCGCCGCCATCGGCGACATGTTCAAGCGCACCTGGCCGTGCCGGTAGGCTGACCGGCCACGCCAACGAAAAGGCCCGCCTCCCCCAGGGGAAGCGGGCCTTTTTCAATGCGGCTGACGCCGGCGCTTAGCCGTCGTAGTCGCCGCCGATCGAGGTGTTGCGCACCGGCGCGGCAGCCGTGATCCGCAGCGCTTCGGCCGACTGGCTGAGCGAGCCGATGTCATCGACCTCGTCATCGTCTTCCGGCAGCACGCGCTGCAGGCTGGAAATGACCGATTCCTTGAGGTTTTCGGGCCGTACGGTCTGTTCGGCGATTTCGCGCAGGGCGACCACCGGGTTCTTGTCGCGATCGCGGTCGATCGTCAGTTCGGCACCGCCCGAAATCTCGCGCGCACGCTGCGCGGCAAGCAGGACAAGGTCGAACCGGTTCGGGATCTTGTCGACGCAATCTTCAACGGTAACGCGCGCCATGGGGCACTCCAGTATCAGCAAAATTTCGCAGGAAAGCGGCTGCTACACGCGCAGCGATTCGCAAGTCAAGAAAAATTCGTTTAAACCATTGTTTTCGTTAGTCAAATTGAGCGTATCCGCGCGAATCGGGAGCGAGGTTGCCGAACTTGGTGAATTCGCTCTGGAACAGCAGCTGGACATTGCCGGTGGAACCGTGGCGCTGCTTGGCAATGATCACTGTGGCCTTGTTCACCACTTCAAGGTGGCGCTGCATCCAGGTGTCATACTTGGCGATGGCATCACCGGTGCTGGTCTCGGTCGGCTCGTCGGGCTTGAGCGCGTTGTGGTAGTATTCCTCGCGGAAGATGAACCACACCATGTCCGCGTCCTGTTCGATCGAGCCGGATTCGCGCAGGTCCGACAGCTGCGGGCGCTTGTCCTCGCGGCTTTCGACCGCACGGCTGAGCTGCGACAGCGCGATCACCGGCACCGACAGTTCCTTGGCCAGGGTCTTCAGGCCGCGGCTGATTTCCGAGATTTCGTTGACGCGGTTGTCATTGGCGCGGCCCGATCCCTGCAACAGCTGCAGGTAGTCGATCACGATCAGCCCGATGTCGTGCCGCCGCTTCAGCCGCCGCGCGCGGGTGCGCAGCGCGGCGATGGTGAGGCCGGGGGTATCGTCGATATAGAGCGGCAGTTCGGCCAGGCGCTGGCTGGCAAACGAGATGCGCTGGAAATCCTCGCGGCTGATCGAACCGCGCCGCAGCCGTTCGCTGCTGATTTCCGCCTGTTCGGCCAGGATACGCGTGGCCAGCTGATCGGCGCTCATTTCCAGGCTGAAAAAGGCGACCGGCGCGCCGACCGACTTGGCCGGGTCCATCTTGTGAACCTGGATATCCTCCAGAAAGCGTTCGGCGCAGTTGAAGGCGATGTTGGTAGCCAGCGAGGTTTTGCCCATGGCCGGACGCCCGGCCAGGATGATCAGGTCCGAATCGTGCAAACCGCCGATCTTGGCGTTGAGATCGTCAAGCCCGGTGGTCCGGCCCGAAATGTGCCCGCCCGAATTGAGCGCCTTTTCGATCTGGGTAATCGCCACCAGGCTGGATTGCCGGAACGACACCGCCTCGCTGCCGACCGAGGCGCCTTCGGCCACCTTGTATAGCGCGGCCTCGGCTTCGGAGATCTGCTCCATCGGCTCGACCCGCTCGCTGGTGTCGAGTGCGGATGTGACCAGGTTGCGCCCCACGCTGACCAGTTCACGCAGCAAGGCCAGGTCATAGATCTGCTCGGCCAGCTCGCGCGGGGCGAGCAGGCCCTGCCCGTCCGCTGTCAGCCGCGCGAGATAAGCCGCACCGCCCAGTTCCTTCAGCGCATCATCCGCTTCGAAATAGGGCTTGAGCGTCACCGGGGTAACCACCGCCTTGCGGTCCAGCAGTTGCAGTATCCGGGCGTAGATGCGGTTGTGGACGGGTTCGAAGAAATGCTCGGGCCGCAGCTGGGTGTGCAGTTCCTCGATCACGCGGTTGTCGATCAGCACCGCGCCCAGGAATGCGGCTTCGGCTTCCACGTTGGCGGGCAGCGCGCGGGCGGCGGTTTCGTCGGGTCGGGTAATCAGATCGGTCTCGGCCATAAGCGTGTTTCAATGCGCGGGGACGGCGGCCCCCGCAAGCGGCAAGCGGCGTGAAATTACTCCACAGCCTGTGGAAGTTCGAGAGGGCACTTGCCCGCGCATTTTGCATCTGCGAAAAGCGCCCCCCATGGCGGACGCGAGGATCATCCACATCGAGCTCGATGAAGCGACGATCCTGTGGCGCAATGCGGATATCGAACAGGAACGCCGCATCGCCATCTTCGACCTGATCGAGGAAAACCGCTTCAAGCCGCTGCGCGCCTGGGAGGCCGGGCACCAGGGCCCCTACCGCCTGCGCCTGGCGGTGGATGACGGGCGGCTGGTGCTGACCGTGGCGGACGAGAGCGAGCAGCTGCTGGAAACGCTGATCCTGGGCCTGGGCCGGTTCCGCCGCCCGATCCGCGAATACTTCGCGATCTGCGACAGCTATTACCAGGCGATCCGCAAGGCCACCGCCAACGAGATCGAGACGATCGACATGGCCCGGCGCGGCGTGCACAACGATGCCGCCGAACTTCTGCTGGAACGTCTTGAAGGAAAAGTGGAAACCGACTTCGCCACGGCGCGGCGGCTCTTTACCCTGATCTGCGTGCTGCATATCAGGGGGTAGGAGGAGGATTTCTTTCCGCCTCATGGCGGTGCGGGAAGGCCATCCGGCCCTCCCTGACCTGGCCGACCCACTCCTCCGGCCAGGTCAAGCCAACTGCGGATGCAGTTGGCGCATCCAACAACTAAATCAGGTCGCAAGGGTATCCAGTGATGGCACGCAAGAACAACCGCCGCCTGCGCACGCGCCTGTTTGGCGCCGCGCTGCTGCTCGCGCTGGCCGGCGGCGGCTGGGCCTGGTGGAACATGCAGCACTGGCTGCCGCCGCGCGCCGCCTTTCCGATGCAGGGGCTGGAGGTGAGCGCCGAAGACGGCGAGATCGACTGGACGGCAGCGCGAGCAACCGGGGCGGAATTCGCCTATCTCGATGCCTCGGCCAGCGCCTTTGCCCGCGATCCGGCCTTCGTGAAGAACCTTGAGGATGCGCGCGCCGCCAAGCTGCAGGTTGGCGCGGTGCACCGCTATGACCCGTGCCAGCCGGCCGACAAGCAGGCCGCCAACTTCGTCACCGTGGTCCCGCGCGACAAGGCGATGCTGCCCCCGGCGGTCGAACTCGACATGCTGGCCGACACCTGCCCGATCAAGGTGTCCGACGCCGCGGTGCTGAGCGAGCTGACCACCTTTCTCAACCAGATCGAGACGCACACTGGCAAGCCGGCGATGCTCAAGCTGTCGCGCGGCTTCGAGGCGCGCTATCATGTCGCCCAGGGGATCGACCGGAACCTGTGGTTGCTGCGCGACCGGTTCCAGCCGGACTATGCCGGGCGGCCGTGGACCTTGTGGACGGCCAACAGTGCGCTAAGCAGCGCGGCAGGGGCCGCGCCGATACGATGGGTGGTGGTGCAACCATGACGATTGACCGGGACAGCCTGATTGCCAAGGCGCGCGCCGCGCAGGGGCAGGCCTATGCCCCCTATTCGAACTTCCACGTCGGCGCGGCGCTGCTGTTCGCCGATGGCAGCGTGGTGACCGGGGCCAATGTCGAAAACGCCAGCTACGGCCTCGCGCTCTGCGCCGAAACCAGCGCGGTCGCGGGCGCGATGAACCGCGGACTGCGCGGCGGACTGCTGGCTGTGGCAGTGATCGGCGGCCTGCAGGGCGAGGACGGCCCGGTCGTCACCCCCTGCGGCCGCTGCCGCCAGGTGCTCAATGAATTGGCCCAGCTCGGCGGCACCGACCCGGTGATCTGGTGCGTCGGCGCTGACGAGGTGCTGGAACTGCAGCTATCGGCCCTGCTGCCGCACGCGTTCGGACCGGCGAATTTGGGGTAAGCTGCGGGCCGGATTGAGTCCTTGTTTGGTGCGCTGATCGCATCCGCGATCAGCTTGCAGCACCGGCCCGCTCCCCCGGCCCGACCACCCACAGGGTACCTTGAACGGGTGGTCGGGCCGGGGGAGCGGGCCGGTGCTGCAAGGACAGCAAATCAACTTACCCCTGCAACCACTCCAGCAGCGCGCCCATGCAGTCGCGGCCAAGGATCATCGAGCGTTCCGCGCTCCACCCTTGCGCGGCGCAGGGCAGATCGTCGTTGTCCTTGAACGGCATTTCCAGCGTCATCGCGGTCGCGCCGAAGCGCTCGGCCAGTTGGTTGGTCGACATGGTGAGGTTCGCCCGCCCCGGCGCCGCGACGGGGTAGCCCAGCCGGGTCTGGAAATCGGGCGTGCGCCGTTCAAGAATCGCGGCATAGCGGTCGAACCCCGCCTGCAAGCCTTCGGACCATGACGGGATGCCCTGGTAGCCGGCCAGGAACACCGCCGGGATCGCCTCGTCACCGTGGACGTCCATCGCGAAATGCACGCCGGTCTGGTCCATCGCGCTCAGGATCGCCAGCACTTCGGGGCTCTTCTGCGCGCTGGGGCTGGCCCATTCGCGGTTGAGGTTCACCCCCGCCGCATTGGTGCGCAGGTGGCCGCGCACCGATCCGTCCGGGTTGGCATTGGGCACCGCGTGGAACCGGCACAGCTGGCGCAGCTTGCGCCCCACGGGGTCGGCCGGGTCGGTCAGGCAATCGAGCGCGCCTTCCATCCACCATTCGGCCATGCTTTCGCCGGGGTGCTGGCGGGCATAGAGCCAGACATGCCGTTCGCCCTCGCCCAGGTCGAGGCAGTCGATCGTCCGCCCATCCAGCGTCAGTCCCAGCACGCGGTGTTCAACCCCTTCGGCCAGCGCGGTGGTGGCGATCAGGTCCTGGTGGCGTTCCCAGCTGTAGGGCGCGAAATAGGCGAACCACGCCTGCCCGCCCATCGGCGTGTAACGGATCGTCAGCGTCCCGCCCATTTCGGCCTTGTCATAGCTGCTGTCGGCGCGGCCCCAGAATTCGCGGTCCTCGCTCACCGCCGCGCGGTAGCCGGGCCAGCCGCCGGGATAGGCCGATGCCTCCAGCCCGGTGATCTTCAGCTTCAGCGCGCGCCCCGCCGCGCCGGTGACGCGGAAGTGGAACCACTGGAAGAAATCGCTCTGCTGGTCCTTGCGGATGGCGAGGGTGGCGGTGGTGCCCTCTATGCCCAGGACTTCGATGTTCCCGGAATCGAACGCGCAATCGATCTGGATGGTCATTTCACCACGATAGTCTCGCCCGACAGTCCGGGGAAGTCCTTGAACAGTGCCGCGGCCAGTTTCGGCGCGGCCAGCGCGGTATCGGCCATCGGGCTGGTGGCGCGCACGGTGAACACAGCGCGCCCTTCCCACAAGGCGGCCTTGCTGGCGCGGTCGCGGATCGTCACGGCCATGGTGGTCTGCACCTGCTGCGCGCTGCGCGGGGTGAGGTTGATGCCGATCCCCACGCCCACGCCCGAACCCCAGCTGCCGGTCGATCCGCCAACCCCGACGCTGACCGGGCCGCTGCCCGCTCTGGGCTCGATCGTCATGCGCGACAGGCGCAGTTCGGCCACTTGGGCGCTGGTCCCCTGCGGCGCTGCATAGCCCAGCAGCGCCAGCTGCTGCTGCACCGCCGCCTGGTAGGTGCGCCATTCAATCGAGGCGCCGTCCATCCCCGCCGCCGGTTCGACCGCGATGGTGCCCTTGCCCAGCATGGCCACATCCGCGGCGTGAAAGCGCGTCACCTCAACCGGGCCGACCGGGGCAACGCAGCCACCGGCGGCCAGGGCCAGCGCAAGCGCGGCATTTTTCAGGCACTTCATCGCGGGCGACCTTTCATGGCAGTGCTCCGCCACTTGTGAATCCGATGCCGCAGCGATGCAAGCGGATCAGCGCGGCGCGGGGAAGCGTTCGAACAGCGCACCGGCCAGCCGCGCGGCGATCTGACCGTCGCCCCAGCGCGGATCGCCCGCGCGGGTCAGCATGTCGGCGCGCCCTTCCCACAGCACCTTGCCGCTGGCGGTGTCCCTGATCCGCGCTTCCAGCCGGGTCGAGATCAGCGCCTTGCGCGGCTTGGTCAGGTCGACATTCAGCGCCATGCCCATCATCGAACCGTGGTTCGATATGCCCATGGTCATTTCGCCGCTGACCGGTTTGCGCGGCGCTTCCTCGGGCACGGCCTCGCGGCGCAGCACGCGCACTTCAGCCAGCTGCCCGCCGGCGGGATCCCGCGTTGCGGTATCGTAGCCGGCGCGGGCCAGGGCATCGATCACCGCCGCTTCATAAGTGGCCAGCTCGCGCGCCTCGGTCAGCCCGCCGCCGGCCGGGGCTTCGACCACCGCGATGGCGCCCTTGCCCAGCGGCGCGCCGTCCGCGCCTTCGGCGGCGAAGGTGGCGACCTCGACCTTGCCTTCGCGCCCGGCGCCCGTGCTGGCACTGAGCCGGTCCCAGCCAGGCCGGTCCCAACCCGCGCCGCCCCAGCCTGGCTGGGCCAGCGCGGCAGTGGCCGTCATGCCCAGGGTCAGGGCGGCGGCAAGGGGGAGCAAGCGGGGCGAAGTATTGTGCATGAAACGGGCCTTATGTTGGAGACCGGCTGACTGCCTCCGCGCCGCAGTCTGCCCGCCGGCATTGCCCGGCCATGAACAAGGGCCTGCACGCGCACGAATTTGTGCGGAATTTCCACTTCCCCGCGCCACCGCGATGCCGCATTAGATGCGGCATGACTGACAAGCTTCCCGTACTCGTCACCGGCGGTGCCGGTTATATCGGCAGCCATGCCGTGCTCGCGCTCAAGGATGCGGGCTGGCCGGTGGCGGTGATCGACAACCTAGTCACCGGCTTTCGCTGGGCCGTGCCTGATGACGTGCCCTTCTATGAAGGGGACATCGAGGACGCGGACCTGCTTGCCCGGATCTTCGCCGAACAGGGCACCCGCGCGGTGATGCATTTCGCGGGCTCGGTGGTGGTGCCCGAATCCGTGGTTGATCCGCTGAAATACTATCACAACAACACCGCCAAGACCCGCAGCCTGATCGCGTCGGTGGTGGCGGCGGGCGTGCCGCATTTCATCTTCAGCTCCACCGCCGCGACTTATGGTATTCCCGATGTCCCCGCGGTGACAGAGGACACACCGCAAGTGCCGATCAATCCCTACGGCATGTCCAAGCTGATGACCGAATACATGCTGCGCGATTCGGCGGCGGCGCACCCGATCAACTTCTGCGCGCTGCGCTATTTCAACGTCGCCGGGGCCGATCCGCAGGGCCGCACCGGGCAATCGACCGCCGGGGCGACCCACCTGATCAAGGTCGCGGTCGAAGCCGCGCTGGGCAAGCGTGACAGCGTGGGCGTATTCGGCACCGATTTCGCCACGCCCGACGGCACCGGGGTGCGCGATTACATCCACGTCAGCGACCTGGCCGCCGCCCACGTTCTGGCGCTGGAGGCGCTGATCGCCGATCCAGCGCGCTCGCTGACGATGAACTGCGGCTATGGCCGGGGCTATTCGGTGCTCGAAGTGCTGGACGCGGTCGACCGCGTGACCAACACGGCGATCAAGCGCGTGATGAGCCCGCGCCGCGCCGGCGACCCCGATTCGCTGATTTCCGACAACGCCCGAATCAAGGCCACCCTGCCGTGGGTGCCGCAATATGCCGATCTCGACACGATCGTGACCCACGCGCTGCAATGGGAACGCAAGCTGAGCGAGCGGGTGGGGTAGGTTTCTCTCTGGTTGCCGCCGGTGCGGACAAGGCATCCGCCTTGTCCGCGCAACACCGGCCCGCTCCCCCGGCCCAACCACCCACAGGGTACCTTGAACGGGTGGTTGGGCCGGGGGAGCGGGCCGGTGATGCAAAGCCCTTCGCGGATGCGATCAGCGCACCAAACAAGGAAACTTCCGCATAGCTTTCCCGCACCGGCTTCAGCCGGAAACAGGACTCAGTTATTGACTTGGCCGCGAGTCACCCCTAACGGCCCGATCTCAATTTTCAGCGGCATTCAGCCGCACCCGAGGACATCATGAAGATTCGCAACAGCCTCAAGTCGCTCAAGGACCGCCACCGGGACAACCGCGTGATCCGTCGTCGTGGCCGGACCTATGTGATCAACAAGACCAACCGTCGCTTCAAGGCGCGCCAGGGCTAAGGCTGCTGGGGGCCGCCGCAGGGCGGACCGGTTGAACCAAAACGGCCCGCCTCCGGTTCCGGGGTGCGGGCCGAAGCCATTTTTGCGGCGGGAAACGGGCGCATGATCGAAGCGGTGGTATTCGATGTCGGCAACGTGCTGGTGCGCTGGGACCGGCGCCTGCCCTTCGTGAATCACTTCACCGATGCGGCCGAATTCGATCACTTCATGGACGAGGTGATCCCGCTGTCGTGGCATGCCGAACATGACGCCGGACGCCCGGCGGCGGACCTCGTCGCCGAACGCAGCGCACTGTTCCCGCACTATGCCCAGTTGATCCATGACTGGTTCGCCCGGTTCAACGAATCGATTCCCGGCCCCGTCCCCGGCAGCCCCGAGTTGGTCGAGGAACTGCACGCGCGCGGTGTGCCGCTTTACGCGATCACCAATTTCGGCGCCGATACCTGGGCTGGCTTTCGCCCCACCTTCCCGCTGGCCGAACGCTTCCGCGACATAGTAGTGTCGGGCGTGGAGCAACTGGCCAAGCCAGACCCGGCAATCTACGCGCTGGCAGAGGCGCGCTTCGGCCACGCGCCCGAAGCGATGCTGTTCATCGACGATAGCCTGCCCAACGTGGAAAGCGCGCGCGCCTGCGGCTGGCACGCGCATCACTTCAGCGATGCGATGGGGCTCAAAGCGGAGCTGCGCGAGCGCGGGCTGATCTGAATCCCTTGTTTGGGGCGCTGATCGCCTCGGCGATCAGCTTGGCCTGGCCGGCCCGCTCCCCCGGCAGAGTCTCTTTCCGGCTGACGCCGGTGTTGCAAAGCCCATCGCGGATGCGAAGGGCGCACCCGGCAAAAAAGAGCCCCCGTCCTTGCGGGCGGGGGCCTTCTTGAGGGTGGGGGCTGTAAGGAGTGCCTGGGTATTGCGTCAGGCGGCCGCGTTGCAGCGCGCGAGCTTGTCGGCGCTCAATTCGCCCTTCGGGGTGGCGAACTTGGTGACCTGGCCGAATTCCTTGGCAACCCGGGCGCAGGTGTTGACCGGCGACGAACCGTCGCTGCGGCCGGTGCACTGATCGCCGGTGCAGTTCCACAGCGCGCCGTTGACGACCTTGCGCACCGGGGCGTCGAGGCCCTTGGCGAGCACGGCCGAATAGGAAGCGCTGGACTGCGCCTGGGCCGGCGCGGCGGTGAGCGAGAAGCTGGCGACGGTGCCGACCACGGCAAGGGCGCCAACGAACAGATTGCGAGCAAGCGGCCGCTGGAAAGTGCGGATCATGGTAATTCCCCTTATGTCTGGCACGCAGGGATCAAGCCGTTCCTGGGAGGGAGGGATGCCGATTTGCGTTGCGAAAGGCTACCTAATGCGCTAGTCGATCAGTTGCAAGATGAAACGATGCAGTGCAGCAAAGATTTTTTTGTCACACGCAAAGCGGCTTTGCGCTAGGCTCGTTTCAGGCATGGGGAATTGAACATGGGCAAATTGCACGAACCGCTGGACAGCCAGAATTGCGGGCTGCCCGCCGCGCTTGAAGTCATGGGTGAACGCTGGAGTTTCATGATCCTGCGCGCCGCGTTCAACGGCCTGCACCATTTCGAGGAATTCCTGGGCGTGCTGGGCATTGCCCGCAACATCCTGTCGAACCGTCTGGCGCGGCTGGTCGAACACGGCATCATGAAGCGCGAGCCGTTGCCCGACGATCGCCGCAAGATCGAATACCGCCTGACCGAAAAGGGTCTGGACCTGCTCCCGGCCATGCTGGCGCTGCGCCAGTGGGGTGAAAAGTATGGCTGCGGCGTCCCCGGCAACCCCGTGCTGTGCGACGAACGCGACGGGTTGCCAATCGCGCAGATCGGGATCCACGCCCACGATGGCCGCCTGCTTGGCCCCAAGGAGTTGGAATGGCGCGATGCCGCCGATGTCGGCAAGCCGCGCGAGCGGTCTGATGACCCAGTAGTGCGCCCGTTGCTTAACGTGCTGCTCTGAATCCAGGACGGCGGTCTGATTTTCAGCCCTTGCCCTGACCGGCAAGGCTGCGCATAGCGCCGCAATGCCTGCTGATTCCCCCGAACGCACCTGCCTTGAAGCCATTGCCACGCGCAAGCTGATCCGCGCCGATTACAACGGCGCCGAACTGCGGCTTGCCCCGCACCTGCTGTTCATGCGCCATGGCGAGCCGTTCATCGGCGCGTTCAACCCCGGCAAGGCCTGGCGCAGCGAGGAGGAACGCCGCCTCGGCTATTTCAAGCTGGCCGGCCTGCACAACCTGGCACTGACCGACGAGGGGTTCGAGCCGCTGGAGGGCGCCGACACCAGCCCCCCGCGAGAGGATGACGAGCTGCTGTTCGCGATCTAGGGTCCTGGCCCCAGGCTCGCTCAATTGCGGGGGGCGACGCGGCGATAGCTCAGCGCCTCGGCCACGTGGATCCGCCCCACGCCCGCGCTGCCCGACAGGTCGGCAATGGTCCGGGCCACGCGCAGCATCCGGGTATAGCCGCGCGCCGACAGGCGCATCGCTTCGGCCGCCTGCATCAGCAGCTTGCGGCCCGGCTCGTCCGGGGTGGCGTAGCGTTCCAGCAGGTCGCCGTCCAGTTCCGCATTGCTGCGCCGCCCTGTTCCTTCAAGCCGCGCCACCTGTACCCGGCGAGCGATGGCGACACGTGCGGCCACTTCGGCGCTGCCTTCGGCCGGGGGCGGCAGGGCAAGATCGGCGGCGCTGACCGGGTCAACCTCGACATGCAGGTCGATCCGGTCGAGCAGCGGGCCGGACACCTTGCCCTGGTAATCGGCGGCGCAGCGCGGGGCGCGGCTGCACCCCAGCGCCGGATCGCCGAGGTAGCCGCAGCGGCACGGGTTCATCGCCGCCACCAGCTGGACCCGCGCCGGATAGGTGACGTGGGCATTGGCCCGCGCGACATCGACCACCCCGGTTTCGAGCGGCTGGCGCAGCGAATCGAGCACCGCGCGCTGGAATTCAGGCAGTTCATCCAGGAACAGCACGCCAAGGTGTGCCATGCTGACTTCGCCCGGACGCACCCGCAGCCCGCCCCCGGTCAAGGCCGCCATCGACGCGGAATGATGCGGCGAGCGGAACGGCCGGGTGCGGCTGATCCGCCCTTCCTCCAGCGTGCCCGCGACCGAGGCGACCATCGACACTTCCAGTGCCTCGGCCGGGGTCAGTTCGGGCAGGATGCCGGGCAGGCAGCTGGCCAGCAGGCTTTTCCCGGCGCCGGGCGGCCCGATCATCAACAGATTGTGCCCCCCGGCGGCGGCGATTTCCAGCGCGCGCTTGGCCGTTTCCTGGCCCTTGACCTGGCGCAGGTCCGGGCCGTGGTCAGGCTCTGCCGCCACGCCCGGCGCGGGCGGCGGCAGTTGCTGCACACCCTTCAGGTGGTTGAGCAGGCTGATGATGTCGGGCGCGGCCAGCACGGGCACGCCGCTCGCCCAGCTGGCCTCGCTGCCTTGCGCTGCGGGGCAGATCAGCCCCTTGTCGATCCCGCTGGCGTGGAGCGCGGCCAGCAGCACGCCCGGCGTCGGCACGATCCGCCCGTCCAGCGCCAGTTCGCCCACGGCGACGAAATCGCCCAACTGCTCTGCATCGGTCACCCCCATCGCCGCCAGCAGCGCCAGCGCGATCGGCAGGTCATAGTGCGAGCCTTCCTTGGGCAGGTCGGCCGGGGACAGGTTGATGGTGATTCGCTTGGGCGGCAATGCCAGCCCCATCGAGGCGAGCGCAGCGTGGACCCGTTCGCGGCTTTCGTTGACCGCCTTGTCCGGCAGGCCGACCAGGTTGAAACGCGGCATGCCCGGCGCGATCTGGCACTGCACTTCGACGCTGCGCGCCTCAAGCCCCAGGTAAGCCACCGTCTGAACCAGTGCAACCAAGCAAACCCCCACGGATAAATACCTATTGCCGGTGATGGCCCAGCACCCGCCGCAAGTCGAGAGGGACTGCGGCCATTGCGGCGGCAACCTGTTCTTAACTGTTTGCCTTGGGATTCGCGCAAGCGGCCGGGCGCGATAAGCTGGCCATGCGCAAGCTGATCGCCCTGTTCCTGTCGCTGCTGGCCCTGGCCGCCACCCCCGCCATGGCTGGCGAACGGGTAAGCGTGACGGTCGAGGAGACGGTCTTCGTCAGCGAGGGCGGTTCGGAACGGTTCGTTGCCAGCATGCCGGCGGCGGTGCCGCAGGGGATAGCGCAGTTCGGCCCGTTCCGCGTGCTCGATGCCGGCCGCGCCGCGCTGGTTGATGTTACCGATGCGCGCAGTCCGGCGCAGTTCGCCGCGCTGCTCAAGGCCTTTCCCGGCGTCTCGCTGATCGAGATGATCGATTGCCCTGGTACCGAGGACGACCGCGCCAACCTGGCCCTGGGCCGGATGATCCGCGCGCGCGGCATTGCCACCCACGTGCCGCAGGGCGGCTCGGTCCGTTCGGGCGGGGTGGAACTGTTCCTGGCCGGCGTGCGCCGGATTGCCGATCCGGGCAGCGAATTCGCGGTGCACAGCTGGGCCGACGAGGATGGCCGCGAAGCCCGCGACTATCCCGAAAGCGCCCCCGAGAACCGCGCCTACCTTGATTATTACGCCGAAATGGGGATGAGCGCGGACCAGGCCCGTGCGTTCTATGCCATGACCAATTCAGTGCCGTTCGAAAGCGCCCTGTGGCTGGGCGCGACCGACATGGCGCGGTGGGTGCCGCTGGACTGATCCGGCCTGCCCCGCGAATCCCTTGACTCGGTCCATAGCCTCCGTTAACGGCCCGCCACTCTATTCCTGCTGACGGTTTTTCGTCAGCCCATCAGTTCTGATTCGAAGGTCTTTGCAATGAAGCGCACTTTCCAGCCCAGCCGCCTCGTCCGCGCCCGCCGCCACGGTTTCCGTGCCCGCACGGCCACTGTTGGCGGTCGCAAGGTTCTGCGCGCGCGCCGCGCCCGCGGTCGCAAGAAGCTCAGCGCCTGAGCGACACACCGAAGATGTCCGTCCTTGTGCGGCGGGCTGACTTCCTAGCAGCAAACCGGGGCTTGCGGGTAGCACGTCCCGGTTTCGTGTTGCTGGTGAACCCCAACGGCGCCGATGACCTGCGCTGGGGCATTACCGTCACCAAGAAGATCGGCGGCGCGGTGGTCCGTAACCGGATGAAGCGCCGGTTCCGCGCCCTGCTGCGCGATGCCCTGCCCGGCGCGGGGCTGCCCGGCCACGATCACGTGCTGATCGGCCGCGAAGGCGGGGTCGAACGCGATTTCGCCCTCCTGCGCCAGGAACTGTCCGCCGCGCTCGCCCGCGCCGCCGCCGGCAAGGGCGATCCGCCCCGCCGCCGTAAGCCGCCCAGCAAATGAAGCGCGTGCTGATCCTGATTGCGCGCGGCTGGCAGCTTGGCCCCTCGCGCATTCTCCCGCCCTCGTGCCGCTATGCCCCGTCGTGCTCCCAATATGCGATCGAGGCCTTGGAAAAGCATGGCGCGATCAAGGGTGGATGGCTGGCGCTTAAGCGGCTATTGCGCTGCCACCCATGGGGGGGACACGGCTATGACCCGGTGCCTTGACGGTCCGGTGTCTTGACCTTGTAATACACACCCCCATCTAACGATCTTACGCAAGAAAACAGGAAGTGCCTCGTGGATAGCCAGAACCAGCGCAACATGATCCTGGCGGTGTTGCTGACCGCGCTTATCCTGTTCGGCTGGGACGCGGGGATGCGCTATCTCTATCCCAACGCCGACAAGGCCAAGCCTGCCGCCATTTCCAGCGCCAGCCCGGCGCCCGAAGCCAGCACCAAGCCGACCCGCGAAGGCGGCCTGACCAGCGCGGCTGACCAGGCGCTTGAGGCGCGCGACCTGCAAACCGCGCTGAACCCCGCCACCCGCGTGCCGATCCAGGCGCCGGGCTTGGCGGGCTCGATCAATTTGGCCGGCGGCGTGGTCGACGATCTCGTCACCAACCGCCACACCGCCAGCGTCGATGCGGCCAGCGGCCCGCAGCGGATCTATTCGCCCGCCGGCACGCCCGCGCAGCAGTTTGCCCAGTTCGGCTGGGTCGGCCAGAACGTCGCGCTGCCCACTGCCGGGACCATGTGGACCGCCCCCGCCGGCGCGAAGCTGACCCCGCAGACCCCCGTGACGCTGAGCTGGAACAACGGCGCGGGCCTGAACTTCACGCTGACCTATGCAATCGACGCGGACTACATGATCACCGTCAGCCAGGCGGTCAGTAACGCCGGCCAGGCGCCGGTGGCAGTCCAGCCCTTCGCGCTGATCAATCGCACCAACAAGACCGCCAGCGTCGACATCTGGAACCTTCATTCCGGCCCGTTCGGCGCCTTCGACGGCAAGGTCGCCTTTGCCCCCAACTACAAGGAAGTGGCCGAAACCGGCCAGTTCGTGCCCGAAGGCAAGGCCGACTGGGTGGGCTTCACCGACATCTACTGGATGAGCGCGCTGATCCCCGACCGGAATGATGCCAGCAGCACTTTCCGCGCCGTCAGCCCCGGCATTTTCCGCGCCGACCTGCTCTACCCCGTGGTTTCGATCGCACCGGGCAAGCAGTGGGTGCGCCAGACCCGCCTGTTCGCCGGGGCCAAGGAAAGCGCCGTGCTGGACCGCTACGAGGACAGCGGCATCACCCATTTCGGCCTGACGATCGACTGGGGCTGGTTCCGCTGGTTCGAAAAGCCGATCCTGCTGCTGCTCAAGTCGCTGTTTTCCGCCGTGGGCAATTTCGGCGTGGCGATCATGCTGCTGACCGTGATCGTGCGCGGGATCATGTTCCCGCTGGCCCAGCGCCAGTTCGCCAGCATGGCGGCGATGAAGGCGATCCAGCCCAAGATGAAGGCCTTGCAGGAACGCTACAAGGACGACCGCGCCAAGCAGCAGGAAGAAATCATGGCGCTCTACAAGAAGGAAGGCGTCAACCCGCTGGCCGGGTGTCTGCCGATCTTCCTGCAGATCCCGGTGTTCTTCGCGCTGTACAAGGTGCTGACCCTGGCGATCGAAATGCGCCATCAGCCCTTCGTGCTGTGGATCAAGGACCTGTCCGCGCCCGATCCGCTGCATGTGCTGAACCTGTTCGGGCTGTTGCCCTTCACCCCGCCCGCCTTCCTGGCGATCGGCGTGCTGGCCGTGCTGCTGGGCATCACCATGTGGCTGCAGTTCAAGCTGAACCCGGCCCAGATGGACCCGATGCAGCAACAGGTCTTCGCGATCATGCCGTGGATGATGATGTTCATCATGGCGCCCTTCGCCGCCGGGCTGCTGCTCTACTGGATCACTTCGAACCTTCTGGCGATCGCGCAGCAGGCCTATCTCTATTCGCGCCATCCGCAATTGGCGGCCCAGGCCGAAAAGGACGCGGTCGATGCCAAGCGGGCGCAGGAACGGAGCAAGTAGGATGGATCCTGATACCGCCGAACAGGCGCGCCGCCTGTTCGCGGGGCGGATCGATTTCCTTAAAAGCGCGCCCGCGCTCAAGTTCCTGCCCGATCCCGATGTGCCCGAGATCGCCTTTGCCGGCCGTTCCAACGTCGGCAAAAGCTCGCTGCTCAACGCGCTGACCGGGCGCAAGTCGCTGGCCCGCGCCTCGGTCACCCCGGGACGGACGCAGGAGCTGAACTTCTTCGACGTGGGCGATCCCACCGTGATGCGGCTGGTCGACATGCCGGGCTATGGCTATGCCAAGGCCCCGATCAAGGTGGTCGAACAGTGGAAGCGCCTGGTGCGCGATTACCTGCGCGGGCGGGCGGTACTGAAGCGCACCCTGGTGCTGATCGACAGCCGCCACGGCGTGAAGGACGTCGACCGCGAGATGATGAAGCTGCTCGACGAAAGCGCAGTCGGCTACCGGCTGGTGCTGACCAAGGCTGACAAGATCAAGGCGAGCGAGCTGGAAGCGGTCCACGCCGCGACCATGGCCGAAGCGCGCAAGCATTCCGCCGCCTTTCCCGAAGTGGCGATCACCAGTTCGGAAAAGGGCATGGGCATCGCGGAACTGCGCACCGCCGTGCTGGAAGATTCAGGGATCTGACCATCATGCACGAGCATATCGAGGAGGCCGATCTCGAACGTGTGATCCCGGCCTTCTATGCGCGTGTCCGCCAGGATCCGCTGATCGGCCCGGTGTTCGACGCCGCGATCGACGATTGGGACCACCACCTGGGCAAACTCGTGGCGTTCTGGTCATCGGTGATGCGCTCGACCGGGCGGTACAAGGGCAGCCCGATGGCCGCCCATGCCCGGCACCGCGCGGTGCTGACGCGCGAGATGTTCGCCCGCTGGCTGGCGCTGTGGGGCGAAGTGACAAGCGAACTGCTCTCAAGCGAAGGTGCGGCGGCCATGCAGGCCAAGGCCGCGACGATTGCCGAAAGCCTGCAACTCGGTCTGTTCTTCCGCCTTGCGCCCGGCGCGCCGCCCCAGCCCTACCGGGTCACCGCCGAATGGGACGAGACAAGCCTGCCGCAGGCGCTGCGCCAGCGCCACAACACCAAGGCGGGCACCTGGGGCCTGCTGCGGGTGATCGCCGGCAGCGCCGACCTGGTGTTCGAGGAACCGCCGGCGCGCATCACGGTGACCCCCGGCCAACCGGCGGAAATCCCGCCGCAGGCCTGGCACCACGTCGAACTGACCGGCCCGGTGCGGCTGCGGGTCGAATTCTACCGCGAACAGCCGCTGGGCTGATTCGCTACTTGGCGAACAGCTGGTCCAGGCTGGCGAAGGCCTTCATCTCGATCGCGTTGCCGCTGGGATCGCGGAAGAACATGGTGGCCTGTTCGCCCACTTCCCCCTTGAAGCGGACGTAAGGCTCGATCTCGAACTTCACGCCCGCGGCCCGCAGCCGGTCGGCCAGCGCATGCCAATCGGCCAGCGTCAGGACGATGCCGAAATGCGGCACCGGCACGCCGTGACCATCGACATGATTGTTGCCGGCGTCCGCCGCCGCTTGGCCCGTGCAGTGCGCGACGATCTGGTGGCCGTAGAAATCGAAGTCGATCCACTGGTCGCTGCTGCGCCCTTCGGCGCAGCCCATCACGCTGCCCCAGAACGCGCGCGCTTCGGCCAGGTCGCGGACGGGAAAGGCGAGGTGGAAGGGACGCAGGCTCATGGCGGGGGCTCCGTTCAGACTCGACAGCACTTGACTGAATGGCTAGCCCGCTAGGCCATGAAGCTGATCCTCGGCAACAAGAACTATTCCAGCTGGTCGCTACGCGGCTGGCTGGCGTGCAAGCAGTCCGGCCTGCCGTTCGAGGAGATCATGGTCCCGCTGTTCGGCGAAGACTGGGACGAGCGCAAGAAGAACCACGAGGAAATCGCCCCCTCCAGCGGCAAGGTGCCGGTGCTGTGGGATGGCGACGCGGTGGTGTGGGACAGCCTGGCGATCATTGAATACCTCGCCGACAAGGTCGGGCGCGACCGGTTCTGGCCCAAGGCCGACGATGCCCGCGCCATGGCCCGTTCAATGGTCGCGGAAATGCACAGCTCGTACCTCGCGCTGCGCAGCGAATGCCCGATGAACATGCGCGCCGAGGTTGAAGGCGTCGAACTGAGCGCCGCCGCCCGCGCCGACGTGGTGCGCATCCTGACCCTGTGGGCCGAGGCGCGCGCCCGGTTCGGCCAGGGCGGACCGTTCCTGTTCGGCACCTACAGCGCGGCCGACATCATCTACGCCCCGGTGGTCAGCCGCTTCATGACCTATGGCATCGGCGTGCCGGGCTTCGCGCTGGCCTACATGGAAGCGGTGTGGGACCACGAATGGCTGCAATCCTGGCTCCACGCCGCCGAAGCCGAGGACTGGACCATCGAGCAGTACGAGACGCCGGTCCGCAAGTAGGCGTTTGCGCTGCTCTCGCGGCAACAAAGCAGTCAGGTGGCTCGGTAAGCCGTGCCGTCCTTGTGGCGGTAAAGGCCGTCAGTGCCCCAGGTCATGTCGATATCCGAATAGACCCCGCCCAGCACCTGCCCGGCGCTGACGCACAGGAACGCGCAGTCCTCGGCGCTTTCGTTGATCAGGTGATGGCCATTCTCCACCCCTGCCGGCCAGGCGCAGATGTCGCCGGGGCGCAGCACGGTGCGGCCCTCGTCCTCGACCAGCACTGCCTCGCCGCGCAGCATCACCAGCAATTCGTCCTCGGCGTGGTGCCAGTGGCGCTGGCTTGACCAGGCGCCGGGCTTCAGCTCGATATAGCCCGCCCCCAGGTGCGCCAGCCCCAGCGCCGCGCCGATCCGGCGCGATGCGCGCCCGGCCACGGCGCGATCGAACGGCGCGGGATAGGTGGTGCTGGTCTTGAGCGGGATCTGGCTGAGGTCGATCCTGGGCATGGGCTTGTCTCCGGCTTGTCTTGGCCGGGCATAGCCCATATGCCGGGTGTCAGTCATGACTTCCGTTCTTGCCCTTGCCGAAGCGCTGATCGCCTGTCCCAGCGTCACCCCCGCCGCGGGGCTGGTGTTCGATTGCCTGGAAGGGCAGCTGCGCCCGCTGGGCTTCGAAGTGCACCGCTTTTCCGCCGGGGAGGCGCCGGACGGCCCGGTCGAGAACCTGTTCGCGATCCGGCGCGGCCCTGCGGGCAGCCGCCACTTCGCCTTTGCCGGGCACGTCGATGTCGTCCCGCCAGGCGAAGGCTGGGCCAGCGCGCCCTTCGCGCCCGAAGTGAGGGGCGAGTTGCTCTATGGCCGGGGCGCGGTGGACATGAAGGGCGCGATCGCCGCGATGGTCGCGGCTTGCGCCAAGGTGCCGCAGCAGGCCGGCACGATAAGCCTGATCATCACCGGGGACGAGGAAGGCCCGGCGCGCTTCGGCACGCTGGCCCTGATCGACCACATGCGCGAACTGGGCGAATTGCCCGACCTGTGCCTGGTGGGCGAGCCGACCAGCGTCAACCGCCTGGGCGACATGATGAAGATCGGCCGGCGCGGTTCGGTCAACATCTGGCTCGAGGTCGAGGGCAAGGAAGGCCATGTCGCCTATCCGCACCTGGCGGACAATCCGATCACCCGGCTGGTCGCCATGCTGGCCGAACTGGACGCGCTTGTGCTGGACGAAGGGACCGAATGGTTCCAGCCGAGCAACCTGGAAGCGACCGACATCACGGTTGGCAATCCCGCCACCAACGTGATCCCCAGCCGGGCCGCCGCTCGCATCTCGATCCGTTTCAACGCGCTCCACACCGGGCAGCAGTTGGCCGAGCGGGTCAGCGCGATTGCGCAGAAGCACGGCGGCACTGCCCGCCCGGTGATCTCGGGCGAAGCGTTCCTGACCCCGCCGGGCGATTTTTCCGCAATGATCGCCCGCGCGGTCGAAGCGGAAACCGGCCTGACGCCCGAGGCCAGCACCACCGGCGGGACCAGCGATGCCCGGTTCCTGAAGGACCTGTGCCCAGTGATCGAATTCGGCCTGTGCAACGCCACCATGCACAAGCGCGACGAGGCCGTGGCCATTCCCGAACTCGAGGCGCTGGCGCGGATCTATGCCCGCGTCGCGCGGGATGCCCTGGCACAAGGTTGAACCTGGGCTTCTGGCCCTCCACCAAAATCGACAGGCGTTGGCCGGGGCGGCAACATTGCCCGCCGTCCATCGCGCTGTTACCACAGGCGCAAATCGGCAAGGGGAGCAGCATGACCACCACCACCACCCAGCGGCGTTCGGCCTTCGGCCTGCTGCTGCACGTGCTGACCGAACACCTGACCAAGGCGATCATGGCCGGCATGGTGCTGGGCATCTTCGTGGGCTACCTGGTCAACCAGGGCGCGCTGGCCGGGGTGATGGACACCGAACACTGGACCCGCACGTTCCAGATGCTGTCCACCATCTTCCTCAACCTGATCAAGATGCTGGTCGCGCCGCTGGTGCTGGCCACGATCATTTCGGGCCTGGCGCACATGGGCGATAGCGCGGCGGTGGGGCGGATCGGCTTTCGCGCGATCGTATGGTTCATCCTGGCCAGCTTCATTTCGATCACTCTGGGGCTGGTCATGGTCAACTTCTTCCAGCCGGGCGTGGGCGTCGACCTGACCGCCAAGGCCCAGGCCATTGGCGAGGTCAAGAAGCTCGACCTGTTCGAATTCATCGAACACGTGTTCCCCAAGAACATCATCGCCGCGATGGGCGAAAACAACGTGCTGCAGATCCTGGTCTTCGCGCTGTTTGCCGGGATCGGGCTGACCGCGATCGGTGAAAAGGGCGCGCCGCTGGTGCGCGGAGCCGAAGCGCTGGGCGACCTGATGCTGCAGGTCACCGGCTATGTCATGCGTTTTGCCCCCTTCGCGGTGTTCGGCGCGCTGGCCAAGGTTGTGGCCGAAAACGGGCTGGGCATCCTGGGCACCTATGCCCAGCTGCTGCTCGAATTCTACCTCTCGCTGGGTCTGCTGTGGTCGCTCCTGCTGGGGGTCGGCTTCCTGTTCCTGGGGACGCGGGCCTTCACCCTGGTACGCTATGTGCGTGAGCCGGTGATGATCGCCTTTTCGACCGCCAGCAGCGAAGCGGCCATGCCCAAGCTGTTCGAACAGCTTGACCGGTTCGGCGTGCCGCGCCGCATTTCGGGGCTGATGATCCCGCTGGGCTATTCGTTCAACCTCGACGGGTCGATGATGTACGCCAGCTTCGCGACGATCTTCATCGCGCAGGCCTATGGCATCCACCTTGAATGGTCGACGCAGATCCTGATCCTCCTGACCCTGATGGTCAGTTCCAAGGGCATCGCCGCCGTGCCGCGCGCCAGCCTGGTGGTGATCGCGGCGACGCTCGCGATGTTCGACTTGCCGGTCGAAGGGATCGCGCTGGTGCTGGCGATCGACCAGTTCCTCGACATGGGCCGCACCGCCACCAACGTGCTGGGCAACGCGGTGGCGACCAGCGTCATCACCAAGTGGGAAGGCATGCTGCAGGTCCCGCTCGATCCTGACCAGGGCGAGCCCGAAGCCCCGACGCAGACCCCGGACCACGGCAAGAAGGGCCTGCACCTCGACGGCGGCAAGTAAGTCCTAATTGCCCTTGGGCGGCTCGCTCTTTGGCTTGTAGGCGCACAGGTCCGCCACCGGGCAGCGCCAGCATTCGGGCCGGCGCGCCTTGCAGATGTAGCGGCCGTGCAGGATCAGCCAGTGATGCGCCCCCACCCGGAACGGCTGGGGGACCTTCTTTTCAAGGGCCTTCTCGACCGCCAGCACCGTCTTGCCCTTGGCCAGGCCAGTGCGGTTGCCGACCCGGAAGATGTGGGTATCAACCGCGAAGGTTTCCGCCCCGAAGGCGCAGTTCATCACCACGTTGGCGGTCTTTCGGCCGACGCCCGGCAGGGTGGTCAGCACGTCGCGGTCGGCCGGAACCTCGCCGCCATGCTCGCGCACCAGGATTTCCGACAGGGCGATCACGTTCTTCGCCTTGGCGTTGAACAGGCCGATGGTCTTGATGTGCTGCTTCAGGCCTTCTTCGCCCAGGTCCAGCATCTGCTGGGGGGTCTTGACCGTCTCGAACAGCGCGCGGGTGGCCTTGTTCACCCCCACATCGGTCGCCTGGGCCGAAAGCACCACCGCAACCAGCAGTTGATAGGTGTTGCCGAATTCCAGCTCGGTCTGGGGCGAAGGGTTATCTTCGGCCAGTCGGCGGAAGAATTCGAAAATGGCCTCGCGCTTCATCGCAGCCACCGGGTCATCGCCGGAAAGGGCGCGCGCGCCCACTCGGCCGCGCGGCGTGGTTCGGCGCTCATCCCCCAGGCGGACAGCAGCGGCACGCCCGGCCCCATCGGCCCGGCAAAGGCCTCCAGCAGCGCTTGCGAGCCGCCGCGATAGCCGGCGGGGTGGAACACCACCTCCAGCGGCAAGCCGCAGTGCGTCGCGGCGGCGACCGACCAGGCGATCGCGGCCATTTCCTCGCCCGGTTCCACCTCGATCGCGCTGGCCCCGGTGCGCCGCTCTGCATCGATCACCGCAAGGTGCCCGGCCTCGTGCAGCAGGTCGCCGGGATGGGCGTCGCGCATCGGATCGATCCGCACCGCGCCCTGGTGAACATCGATCCCGGGCAGGAACATGTCGCCCTCGACCGGCTCGATCCGCAGCGCGATGCCGATCTCCTGCAGGAAGCCGCAGATCACCTGGGCCGCTGCCAGCCCGCCCGGCTCAAGCCAGCGGCACTGCGCGACCTGGTCCGGCGTGATCACAGGTCGAGCACCTGCGGCATGGTATAGCGGCCTGCCGGGCGGTCCAGCAGCCACTGCGCCGCGCGGATCGCGCCCTTGGCAAAGATGCGGCGGTTTTCCGCAAGGTGCGACAGCGCCAGACGCTCGTCATCGCCCAGGAACAGGACCGTGTGATCGCCCGCCACGCTGCCGCCGCGCAGCGCGGCAAAGCCGATGTCGCCCGGCCGCCGCGCCCCGGTGATCCCATCGCGTCCGCGCGCGCTGACCTCGGCAAGATCGACCTGCCGGCCTTCGGCCGCGGCCTGCCCCAGCAGCAAGGCGGTCCCCGAAGGTGCGTCGACCTTCATGCGGTGATGGGTTTCGCTGATCTCGACGTCCCAGTCCTCACCCAGCCGGGCGGCCGCCTCGCGCACCAGGTGGGCGAGCAGGGTAACGCCCAGTGACGTGTTCCCGGTCTGCAGCACGGCGATGTGGTCCGCCGCCTGGTCGATCAGCCAGTGGTGGCGTTCTTCCAGCCCGGTGGTTCCGACGACCAGGCCCGCGCCGGCCGCCATCGCGGCGTCAAGGTTGGCTTCAAGGGCGTGCGGGCTGGAAAAGTCGACCAGCACGTCCGACGCCTTGGCCAGCGCGGCCACGTCGTCGCCCTTGTCCACGCCGCCGGCGTGGGTCTCGCCCGCCGCGGCGATCGCTTCGACCAGCGCCTGCCCCATGCGTCCCGCGCTGCCGATGATCCCGATTCTCGCCATTGCCATTCCCCTACAGGGCATGCTTCATGGCCGTGATGAGGGAAATCCGCAACATCGTGATCCTGACCGGCGCGGGGATTTCCGCCGAAAGCGGGATCGATACCTTCCGCGGCGCCGGCGGCTTGTGGGAAAACCACCGGGTCGAAGATGTCGCCACGCCCGAAGCCTTCGCCCGCGATCCCCAGCTGGTGCTGCGTTTCTATGACATGCGCCGCGAAGCGATCCAGACCAGGCAGCCCAATGCCGCCCACACCGCGCTGGCGCGGCTCGATGCCGAGTGGCCGGGGGACCTGCTGATCGTCACGCAGAACGTCGATGACCTGCACGAACGCGGCGGCGCGCGGCGCGTGCTGCACATGCACGGCGAACACCTCAAGGCATGGTGCACCCGGTGCGACAGTCGCCATGCCTGGTCCGACCCGTTGGTCGACCGCCCGCCCTGCCCCAAGTGCGGGGCGCGCAGCCTGCGCCCGGACGTGGTCTGGTTCGGCGAAGTGCCCTATCACATGGACCGCATCTACCGCGCGCTGCGCGAGGCAGACCTGTTCGTCTCGATCGGCACCTCGGGCGCGGTCTATCCAGCGGCGGGCTTTGTCCAGAACGCGCGCGAACTGGGCGCACGGACGCTGGAGCTGAACCTCGAACCCTCGCAAGGTTCGCGCCTGTTTCATGAAAGCCGGCTTGGCCCGGCGAGCGAGCTGGTCCCCGCCTGGGTGGACGAGTTACTGGCCGGCTGAACAGCCCCGGCATTCCGGGTCGCGCGCGATGTTCATGGTCCGCAGGCTCGGCACCAGCCCTTCCAGCAGGTGCAGCTTGCCCCACTGCGGATCGCCCAGCGCGGTCTTGCCATCAAGGATCACGCGGATCGCCTGCATCGCGGCAAAGGCGCCGACCATGCCGACCATCGCCCCCAGCACACCGTCCGCCGCGCAGGTATCGCAGTCCTCCGCATCGAAGGCATCGCCCACGAAACAGCGATAGCAGCTGTGTCCGGCGAGGTGCCCGGCAAAGTTCGCCACCTGCCCCTGGAACCGCCCGATTGCCGCCGTGGTCAAGGGCACCCCAAGGCGCACGCAGGTATCGGACACCAGCAAGCGAGTCGCGAAATTGTCACACCCGTCTAGTACCACGGTGGCACCTCCGAGGACCTGCGCGGCGTCGACACCCCCCCCAATACGCCCGGCGACCGCGCAGGCTTCGAGGGCAGGATCGAACCGCCCCACCCACTCCGCCGCCGCATGTGCCTTGGACCGGCCAATGTCGGCCGGGGTAAACACCGTCTGGCGCTGCAGGTTGCTCGCCTCGATCACGTCATCGTCGATCAGCGTCAGCCGCCCCACGCCAGCCGCCGCCAGGTATTGCAGCGCGGGCGAGCCGATCCCGCCGCAGCCGACCAGCACGACATGCGCCTCGCCGAGCGCGATCTGCCCCGCCCCGCCCACTTCGGGCAGGACGATGTGGCGGGCAAAGCGGTCGAGGCGGTCGGGCGGCAGCATCATGGCCAATCCCCTAGCCGTATGCGCTCCCCTGCGCAAAAGGTAGTGACAAGCAACCCATCGCTGCGCAGAGTAGGGCCAAACACAATGCGGAGAGATTCATGGGTGACCTGACAGGCCGGATCGCGCTGGTGACCGGCGCCTCGCGCGGGATCGGCGCGGCGACGGCGCGGGCGCTGGCGGCGGCCGGCGCGAAAGTGGCGGTGACCGACCTCAAGGCGCCAGAGGACCTCGCGGCGGAAATCGGCGGCTGGGCGCGCGCCCAGGACGTGACGAGCGAGGCGGACTGGGCCGCGACGATGGACTGGCTGCGGGCCGAGGCCGGCGGGCTCGACATCCTGGTCAACAACGCCGGGCTGTTCCTGATGAAGCCCTTGCTGGAAACCTCGCTGGCGGAATGGCAGCGGCTCCACGCGGTCAACGTCGAAGGGGTGTTCCTCGGCACCAAGGCCGCGATCCCGCTGCTGGCCGAACGCGCGGCGAAGTGGGCCGGCGGCACCGCGATCATCAACCTGTCGTCGATGGCCGGGCTGGTCGGATCGGCGGGAGCGGCCTGCTACAACGCGTCGAAAGGCGCGGTGCGATTGTTCACCAAGGGGGTGGCGCTGGAACTGGCCTCGTCCGGAATTCGGGTCAATTCGGTCCACCCCGGGGTCATCGAGACCAACATGGGCCAGGAGGTGATCGACGCGATTTCCACCTTGGGCGGGATCGGCGCGAACGAGGCGCGCAACAGCGCGGCGGCGCTTCACCCGCTGGGCCACATGGGCCAGCCGCAGAACGTGGCAGATGCCATCGTGTTCCTGGCCAGCGACAAGGCAGCCTTCATGACCGGCAGCGAAGTGGTGGTCGATGGCGGGGTGACCGCCGGCTGATCATCTCTTGCGCGGGGCGGCCCGCGCTGCTCCACTCAACTGCAACCACAACACCACGACGGGACCATAGATGCATTACGCACAGCTGCGCCAGGCGCGCGAGGAACTGACCGGGCCGGGCGGCCAATTCGAGATCGTCGAGCAGGAGGTGCTGGGCCATAAGCTGCGCTGCTTCAGGAACGCGCCGCCCAGCGTGCGCGAATTCTGGCTGTCCACCGCCGCCTATGGCGACCGCACCTACCTGATCTATGAAGGCGAACGGCTGACTTATGCCCAGGCCCATGCCCAGGCGGGCTCGCTGGCCGCCTGGCTGGCGGAACAAGGCGTCCAGCCGGGTGACCGGGTGGCGATTGCCATGCGCAACTATCCCGAATGGCTGGTGGCCTACTGGTCCTGCGTCAGCTGCGGGATTGCCGTGGTCGGCATGAACGCCTGGTGGACCGCCGAGGAAATGGAATACGCGCTCAAGGATTCGCAGCCCAAGGTGCTGATCTGCGATGCCGAACGCCTGGCCCGCTTCCGCGAGATCGAGGCGAACGTGCCGCCAGTCAAGCTGGTCGGCGTCCGGCTGGACGATTACCCCGCCGATGTCACGCCGTGGAGCGTGGTGGCCAGCCATCCCGGCGAAATGCCGCAGGTCACGGTCGATCCCGATGCCGATGCCTGCATCTTCTACACCAGCGGCACCACCGGCTTTCCCAAGGGGGCGCAGCTGACCCACCGGGGCTGCATCGCCAACCTGATGAACATGCTGTTCGCCGGGGCATCCAGCGCGCTGGCGATGGAACGCGCGGTGGGCGAAGTCCCGCCCGAAGTGCCCCCGGTGCCGGTGGTGCTGCTGACAACCCCGCTGTTCCACGTCACCGCCAACAATTGCGGCGCCTACCTCACCAGCGCGGCCGGAGGCACGATCGTGCTGATGTACCGCTGGGACGCTGGCGAAGCGCTGAAACTGATCGAGCGGGAGAAGATCTCCTCGGTCAGCGGCGTACCGGTGATGAGCCGCGAGCTGATCAACCACCCCGATTTCGCCACGACCGACACCTCCAGCCTGACCGGCCTGTCGGGCGGCGGGGCGCAGGTCCCGCCCGACCTGGTGCTGAAGATCGAGGAAGCCGTAGCCACGGCCCGGCCGACCACCGGCTATGGCATGACCGAAACCTGCGGGATCATCACGTCGGTCAGCGGCGATTTCTTCGTCGACCGTCCGGATACCGCCGGCCCTTACATGCCCAGCTTCGAAGCCAAGATTGTCGACGACGATGGCAACGAGCTGCCGCTGGGCGAAGTGGGCGAACTGTGGGTCAAGGGCAGCCCGGTGATAAAGGGCTACCTCAACCGCCCCGATGCCAGCGCCCAGACCATCACCGATGGCTGGCTGCACACCGGCGACGTGGCGCGGATGGACGAGGACAAGTTCATCTACATCGTCGACCGCAAGAAGGACCTGGTGATCCGCGGCGGCGAGAACATCAGCTGCACCGAAGTGGAAGCCTGCGTCTATCGCCACCCGGCGGTCGCCGAATGCTGCGTGTTCGGCGTGCCCGACCAGCGCCTGGGCGAGGAAATCGGCGTGGCCGTGGTGCTCAAGCCCGGCGCTAGCTGCACTGAGGCCGAATTGCAGCAGCACTGCCTTGACCACATGAGCAAGCACAAGGTGCCGCGCTATGTCTGGTTCGAGGCCGAGGCCCTGCCCCGCAACGCCAGCGGCAAGTTCCTGCGCCGCGAGCTGCGCGACCGGCTGAGCGCCACTGTGGCTTAGCAGCTCGCGCGGCGGCAAAGCTGCGTTTGGCCGCCGCCAAGGACTTGTTTGTTTGCTTGCCGGGCAAACCGGTTAGTGCCCCGTGAACATGAGTGGACGCTAATGTCCGCCGCCAGTTCACGGGGAACAGACCAGATGACCGACACTTTCCGGCCGCGTGGCCGCCACGCCTTCCGGCCCGTTACGATCCTGCCGTTGCTGGCGCTGGGCCTGGCGATGTCGTCCCCGGCCCATGCCACCGACGGCTATTTCCTCAACGGCACCGGGGCCAAGGCCAAGGGTGCCGGCGGGGTCGAGATTGCCCTGCCGCAGGACGGCCTGGCAATCGCGGTCAACCCGGCCACCGTGACCGAGGTCGGCCACCGTCTCGACGTTGGTTTCGAAGTGTTCGTGCCGCGCCGCGGCGCGCGGATCAGTGGCAATACTGCCGGGCTGAACGGCGACTATTCGGGCAACGGCGCGAATCCCTTCGTCCTGCCCGAATTCGCCTATGTCCGCCCGCTGTCCGACCGCGTCGCGGTGGGCCTGGCGATCAGCGGCAACGGCGGGATGAACACCCGCTACAAGGTCAATCCCTTTGCCAGCTTCGGCGCCACCGGCCCGGCCGGGGTCAACCTGCAGCAGATCATGATCTCGCCCACGATCGGGGTGAAACTGGCCAAGGGGCATTCGCTCGGCCTGTCGCCGACCGTCGTGGTGCAGGGCTTCGAAATGCTGGGCGTGCAGCCCTTTGCCGGCTATTCGCAGGAACCGGCCAATTTCACCAACCGCGGCACCGACTGGTCCGTCGGCGCGGGCTTTCGCGTGGGCTACCTCGGCTCGCTCGGCGACGGTGTGAAGATCGGCGCCTTCTACCAGTCGAAGGTCTGGACCGGGCGGTTCAAGAAGTACGCCGGCCTATACGCCGATCACGGCGGGTTCGACGTGCCGGCCGCCTGGGGCGCAGGCATTTCGGTGAAGCCCACCCCGGCGCTGACGCTGGGCGCGGACTACAAGCGGATCGAATATTCGAAGGTCGCCTCGGTCGGCAATCCGGTTGGGCTATTGTTCCAGGGCAAGCCGTTCGGCGCGGCGGGCGGTCCCGGCTTTGGCTGGCGCGATGTTGACGTGTGGAAGGTGGGCGCGGTCTACCAGGCTCGTCCGGGGCTGACGCTGCGCGCCGGCTATGGCCGCTCGGACAACCCGGTGCCGTCGTCGCAGACGCTTCTCAACATTCTGGCGCCGGGCGTGGTGCGCGGCCACATCACCGGCGGCGCCAGCGTCGACCTGTCGTCGCGCGCGGAACTGACCGGCTATGTCATGCACGCCCCCCGGCAGACCGTGCGCGGGGCCGGATCGATCCCGCCGGGCATGCCGCCGGCCGGGTTCGGTGGCGGCGAAGCCGACATCCACCTGTCCGAAACGGCAGTCGGCCTGTCGTTCGGCCTGAAGCTCTAGGCAGCGGCGCGTGCTGGATCCGTTCCTGGCACCGCTGGCCGGCGGCGTGCTGATCGGCCTGGCTTCGGGCGGGCTGTACCTGCTGGCGGGCGAAATTGCCGGGATCACCGGGATCGCCCGCTCCGCCCTGATCGGCCCAGCGCGCGGCTGGCAGGCGGCGTTCATCGCCGGTCTGCTGGCGGCCGGGCTGGCCGCGGCATGGGCCAAGGGGCCGGCACTGGTGGCCGGGATCGAACAGACGTCGCTGCCGGTGATGGTGCTGGCCGGGCTGCTGGTTGGCCTGGGCACCGACATCGGCAATGGCTGCACCAGCGGGCACGGGGTCTGCGGCCTGTCACGGCTTTCGCGCCGTTCGCTGGCTGCGGTCGCGGTGTTCATGGCGGCCGCCGCAACCACGGTCTATCTTGTCCGTCACGCAGGCGTGCTGTGAAGATCGCGATCGGGTTCATCGCCGGGCTGACCTTCGGCCTTGGCCTCGCGCTATCGGGCATGACCAGCCCTGACCGGGTGCTGGGCTTTCTCGACATTGCCGGGGCCTGGGATCCCAGCCTGGCCTTCGTCATGGGCGGGGCGGTGCTGACCGCGCTGCCGTTGTTTGCGCTGGCCCGCCGCCGGACAACACCGCTGGCCGGCGCGGCGTTCGACCAGCCGCCGACCACCCTGATCGACCGCCGGCTGATCAGCGGGGCGGTGCTGTTCGGGATCGGCTGGGGCCTGGCGGGGATCTGCCCGGGGCCGGCGCTGGTCGATCTGGCCATTGCGCCGGGGCAGACCCTGGCCTTCGTCAGCGCCATGATCGCCGGCCTGCTCGCTTCGGCCTGGTGGCGCCGCCGCGCCGGTTAAGCGGGGCCTAGGGTCCTGACCCTAGCGGGTGAAGGCAGATCGAAACCGGGGCTTGGCCAGTCGCAGCACCGCGTAAAGCAGCGCTGCGGCCAGCCCTGCCGCCCCCAGCGCCCGCGCATCCAGCACCGGCAGGCCGAACAGTGCGGCAACCGGCGGGACCAGGAACAGGCCCGCGCAGAGCAAGCCAACCACGCCCAGGATCACCGCCAGCGCCGCATTGCGCCCGGCCCGGCCCGCACCCCGCCCGGCCGCGAACGAACGATTGGCAAATATCAGCACCACCAGCGCCGCGACCAGCGCGGCAAAGGTGGTGGCGCGGGCCAGATCGGCACCCATGCCGGACAGGTTGGCCGCAACTGCCAGTCCTGTCAGCAAGGCCAGCGCCGCCCCGCCCTGCAGCAGCGACCAGCCCAGCAGCGCAGGCGAAACCAGCGCGCTGTCCGGATCGCGTGGCGGCCGGCGCATCAGGTCGTCCTCCTCGGCCTCGGCCTCGAAGGCCAGGGTGCAGACCGGGTCGATCACCAGTTCGAGCAGCGCGATCTGCACCGGCCCCAGGATCAGGGGCCAGCCGGTCAGCAGCGGCAGCAAGGCCAGGCCCGCAATCGGCACGTGGACCGCGATGATAAAGCCGATCGCCTTGCGCACGTTGTCATAGATCCGCCGCCCCAGCCGCAGCGCCGCAACGATCGATCCGAAATCGTCGTCCAGCAGCACGATCCCCGCCGCCTCGCGCGCCACGTCGGTGCCGCGCTGGCCCATCGCCACCCCGATGTGCGCGGCCTTGAGCGAGGGGGCGTCGTTGACCCCGTCGCCAATCATCGCCACCACTTCGCCCGCCGCCTTGAGCGCGCGGACGATCCGCAGCTTGTGTTCGGGCATGGCGCGGGCGAACACCGCCACCGCGCCGACCCGGCGGGCAAGTTCGTCATCGTCGATCCGCGCCAGTTCCTCGCCGGTCATCACTTCCCCGGCAGCGATCCCGGCCTGCGCGGCAATCGCGGCGGCGGTGGCCGGATAGTCCCCCGTGATCATCACCACGCGCAGGCCCGCTTGCTGCAAGGCATCCACCGCGGGGGGCACGCTGGGCCGTACCGGATCGGCCAGCCCAACCAGCCCGACGAAGGCAAAGGCGAAGTGGCGCTGGCTTTCGGGCAAGGCGGCTTCGCCCCAGCGCGCCTCGGCCACGCCCAGCACCCGCAGGCCGCGCTCGGCCATGGCTGCGACCTGCGCTTCCATCGCGGCGCGCTGATCATCCGGCAGGGAGCACAATTCGGCAATCGCCTCGGGTGCGCCTTTGGCTGCGATCAGCCGGGCGGCCTCGCCATTGGTGCCCCAGACCTGCGAGATCGCGAGCAGATCGGGGCGCAGCTCGTAATGGCGGTGCAAGGCCCAGCCATCCTGGTGGTGGGCATCCAGCGCGGCGGCAGGATGCGCCTTCGCCAGGCCATGGAAAGCAAGTTCCATCGGATCGCTGGGCTCGCGCGGGCAGGCCAGGATGCCCCGGCTGGCCAGGGTGCGGAACGCTTCGGGAAAGGACACGCCGGCCACCGGCTCGAAGCTTTGCCCGCCGGGCAGGCGCAGTTCGGCAATTTCCATCCGGTTCTGCGTCAAGGTGCCGGTCTTGTCGGTGCACAGCACGCTGGCCGCGCCCAGCGTTTCGATCGCCGCACCGCGCCGGGCCAGCACCCGCGCCCCGGCCATGCGCAGCGCGCCCATGGTCATGAACAGCGCCAGCACGATCGGCAGTTCTTCGGGCAGCATCGACATGGCCAGCGCGATCCCGACCAGCGCGCCGTCCAGCCAGCCGCCGCGCAGCAGGGCAAACAGCGTGCCGGCCAGCACGCTGACCCCCAGGCCGATCACGGCGAACCAGCGCACCAGCCGCCGGGTCTGCACCACAAGCCGGGGTGGTTCGTTTTCCAGCCGGGCCAGCGACAGGCCGATTTCCCCGATTCGCGTCGCCGCGCCGGTCGCCGCGACCTGCATCAGGCCGCTGCCGCGCACCGCCATGGTGCCCGCCCAGGCATAGGACAGCCCCTCGCCCCCCGGCAGAGGCGCAGTGGACGGCATCGGGCCATGAAGCACGGTCTTGCCCACCGGCACCGATTCTCCGGTCAGCAGCGCTTCGTCGATGCTTAGTCCTTGTCCTTCGAGTAGCCAGCCATCGGCGGTCAGCCGCGCGCCTTCGCCCATCACCAGCAGGTCGCCGCGCACCACCTCGCGCGAGGGGATCACCACCCGCTCGCCCTCGCGGATCACGGCGGCGTGGGGCATGGCGAACTCGCGCAAGGCCTCGATCGCGCGCTCGCTGCGCAGTTCCTGCACCACCGCGATTCCGGTGGTCAGTCCGGCAAAGACCATCAGGACCACGGCGTCGCGCGGTTCGCCCAGCACCAGGTAGATCACCCCTGCGGCAAGCAGCAGCAGCAGCATCGGCTCGCTCAGCACGTCGAGCACGATCGCGCCCAGCGCCAGGCGGCGACCGGCGGGTAGCTCGTTCGGCCCGTCCTGGGCCAGCCGCAGCGCGGCTTCGGCATGGGACAGGCCGGTGGGCCGGGCAGCAGCGGCGGGATCGGACATGCCGGGCAGTCTGGAAGCAATGGCCCGCAGAGGCAAGCTGCAGCCCGCTTGACAGCATTGCAAACGTCGATATTTTGATATTTCTAGAATTATGGAATCGAAAGCAATGGACCCTCAACCTGCCATCCGCGCGCTGGGCGCCCTGGCCCAGGAGCACCGCCTGGCCGCCTTCCGCCTGCTGGTCCAGGCCGGCCCCGATGGGCTGCCCGCCGGAACGCTGGCCGAACGCATCGGCGTGCCCCCTTCGTCGATGAGCTTTCACCTGGCCCAGCTGGCAAATGCCGGGCTGGTCAGCCAGCGCCGACAAAGCCGCTCGATCATCTATGCGGCCGACTATGCCGCGATGAACGGACTGATGGCCTACCTGACCGAAAACTGCTGCGCGGGCGTGCCCTGCACCACCGGCGCGGCCTGCAATCCTGCCCTCGCACCTGCAAAGGATGTCGCATGAAGCGCTTTCACGTTCACGTCGGGGTCGCCGACCTCGAAGCCTCGATCGCGTTCTATTCGGGCCTGTTCGACACCGCGCCCAGCGTGACCAAGCCCGACTATGCCAAGTGGATGCTTGACGATCCGCGCATCAACTTTGCCATTTCGCAGAAGTGCGGCGCGGCCAAGGGGATCGAGCACCTTGGCCTGCAGGTCGAGGACGCGGACGAGCTGGCCGAAGTCTACGGCCGACTCAAGACCGCAAGCGGCCCCGTGCTGGAGGAAGGCGCGACGACCTGCTGCTATGCCAGGTCGGAAAAGAGCTGGATCGCCGACCCTGACGGGGTGGTCTGGGAAGCCTTCCTGACCATGGGCGAAAGCACCGTCTATGGCGACAGCCCGGACTTTGCCGGGCTGTCATCCGACCAAGCTGCCGCCAATGCCTGCTGCGCGCCGCAGGTTGCCGCGCCCGCTTCCACCGGCTGCTGCTGAGCCCGAGATGAGCGCACGTCCCTGCAGCGTGCTGGTGCTGTGTACCGGCAATTCCGCACGTTCGATCCTGGGCGAGGCGATTCTCGCGCGGACCGGCGCGGGCCGGATCGTGGCCCACAGCGCGGGCAGCAAGCCCCGGGGCGAGCCGCACCCGGCGGCGCTGCGCCTGCTGGCGCGCAAGGGGATCGATCCCGCGCAGTTCCGCTCCAAAAGCTGGAACGAGTTCACCGCCCCCGGCGCGCCGCCGATTGACTTGGCCATTACCGTCTGCGGCAATGCCGCCGGAGAATCCTGCCCGGTGTTCATGGGTGCACCGCTCAAGGCGCACTGGGGCCTGCCCGACCCGGCCGAGGTTCAAGGCAGCGACGCCGAGGTCGATGCCGCGTTCGAACAGACCTGGCGCTGGCTCGACCTGTGCGTCCAGGCCCTGCTGGCCCTGCCGTTCGAAACAATGGAGCGGGCCGAGCTGTCCGCCGCCCTGGCCCGCATCGGCCAGCTGGAAGGAGCCGCCTGATGACCGCCGCCCCCCATGCTGACCGCCCGCGCCTTGGCTTCCTAGACCGCTATCTGACCGTGTGGATCTTTGCCGCTATGGCCCTGGGCATTGCCCTGGGTGCGCTGGCCCCGGCGGTGCCGACCGCGCTGGGGGCGATGTCGGTGGGATCGACCAGCGTGCCGATCGCCATCGGCTTGATCCTGATGATGTTCCCGCCGCTCGCCAAGGTGCGGTACGAGGAACTGGGCGCGGTGTTTCGCGACCGGCGCGTGCTGCTGCTGTCGTTCGTGCTGTGCTGGATCATCGCGCCGGCGCTGATGTTCGCGCTGGCTGCGCTGCTGCTGCCGGACCAGCCGGAATACTTCACCGGCCTGATCCTGATCGGGATCGCCCCGTGCATCGCCATGGTGCTGGTGTGGAACCAGCTGGCCGGGGGCAGCGCCGAATATGTCACCGGCCTGGTCGCGTTCAATTCGCTGTTCCAGATCGTGTTCTACGTGCCCTACGCCTGGTTCTACCTGACCGTGCTGCCGCCGCTGTTCGGGCTTGAAGCGCACGTCGTGGACATCGATTTCGCCACCATTGCCCAGGCTGTGCTGACCTATCTCGGCGTGCCGTTCCTGGCCGGCTTCGTGGTGCGCCGCACGCTGATCCGGGCGCGCGGTGCAGCCTGGTACGAAAACCGCTTCATCCCCGCGATCAGCCCGCTGACGCTGCTGGCGCTGCTGTTCACCATCGTCGCCATGTTCAGCCTCAAGGGCGGGACGATCCTGGCCCTGCCCGGCGATGCGCTGCGCATTGCCCTGCCGCTGGTGGTGTTCTTCGCGGCGATGTTCGTGCTGGCCTTTGCCTGCGGGCGGGCGATCGGCGCGGGCTATGCGCGCACGGCGGCGCTGTCGTTCAGCGCGGCATCGAACAATTTCGAACTGGCCATCGCTGTCGCCATCGCCGCCTTCGGCCTGGCATCGCCGGTCGCCTTCGCGGCAGTGATCGGCCCGCTGGTCGAAGTGCCGGTGTTGATCGCGCTGGTCAATCTGGCCTTGTGGTTCAAACGGGAATGGTTCAGCCAGAACGCCTGATCGGAGTCTTGGCAAGGCCTTGAAACACTCGTTCGATTCCCGCTTCGGCAAGCTGCACGCCCTGCACGTGGCGGGACTGACGCGCCATCTGGTGGCCTGCCGGGCAGCGTTGGACGGGGACCTGGAGCTGTTTCTGGTCCTGTCGATCATTGGCGAGCGCAGCTTTTCGGCCCGCAATGCGCCCGCCAGGATGACCGAGGAGGCGTTTCGCGCCAGCCCGGTCAGCACGGTCAGGCCCGTGGCGATCAACCTGCAGTCGATCGCGGATTACAGCGGCATTCCGCGTGAAACCGTGCGGCGCAAGGTGGCGACGCTGGTCGCGCGGGGCTGGGTCGAGCGCGACGCCCAGGGGTTGCTGGCGATAACCGACCTGGCCAAGGACAGCCTGGACGGCCTGACCGACAGTTCAGTGCGCTACCTGCGCGAGTTGCTGGCTGCGCTGGAGGAAGGTTCTCCGACAAGCTGAGCGACTCTTGCCGCCCATTTTGGGCGGCGCGGCGCGCACTGGCGACCAATCCCGGATTATTCCAGCCAGCAAGGCGCGCCGATATCACCAGACCGGCGTCGCCCCTGTTGGGAGATGCCGGAATGACCAGACCGCTTGCCACGCTCGACGTGTTTTCGCCCGATGCCTACCTCGACGAGGCCGAGGTTGCCCGGCGCTGCCGGGAACTGCGCGCCATCGGCCCGGTGCTGTGGGTGGAACAGGAACCCTATCGCCCGTTCTGGGCCGTACTGCGGCGCGACGAGATCATGGCGGTGGAGCGTGACAGCAAGACCTGGCTGGCAGCCCCGCGCCAGACCCTGATCCCGCGCGACATCGAGGACGCGATCATCGCCCAGTGGGGCGTGCGGACCGGGCCGGTGCGCAGTCTGCTCGACATGGACGGGGCCGATCACCGCGATCACCGCGCGCTGACCCAAAGCTGGTTCAACTCGCGCTTTCTCGACACCCTGCGCGAGCGCATGACCGTGCTGGCGCGCGAATTTGTCGACAAGCTGGCGGCGCTGGGCGGCGAATGCGATTTCATCGAGGAAATCGCGGTGCCCTATCCGCTGATCATGATCACCTCGATCCTCGGCCTGCCCGATAGCGAAGCGCCCCTGGTCCTGCGGCTGACCCAGGAACTGTTCGGCGCGCAGGACCCGGACCGCCAGCGCAGCGGCCAGTACGGGCAGGACGTGGCGATGGAGTTCTTCCAGTATCTCGGCGCGGTCGTGGCGGATCGCCGCCGCCAACCTGCCGAGGACCTGATGTCGGTGGTGGCCAATGCCCGGCTGCACGATGCGCCGCTGTCGGACATCGACACGCTGTCTTATGGCATGCTGCTGGCCGCCGCCGGGCACGATACGACCAGTTCCTCGGTGGGCGTCGGCATGATGCAGCTGGCGCTTCACCCCGACCAGTTCGCGCAGCTGCAGGCCGATCCGGCGCTGATCCCGTCCGCCGCGCAGGAAATGTTCCGCTGGGCCACGCCGGTGCGCCATTTCATGCGCACCGCCGCCACCGACACCCAGCTCGGCGGGCAGGCGATCGCCGCGGGGGAAAGCGTCTGCCTGGTCTATCTTTCGGGCAACCGCGACGAGACCGCCTTTCCCGATGCCGACCAGTTCCGCGTGGACCGCAGCCCCAACCGCCACGTCGCCTTCGGCTATGGCGCGCATCACTGCCTGGGGCGGATCCTGGCGGAAATGGAAGTCGAAGCGCTGTTCCGCGAAATCGCCGCACGGGTCGAGCATATCAAGCTGGCCGGACCAGCGGAATGGGTCAAGACCAACCACACCGGCGGCCTCAAGCGCCTGCCAATCCGCTACCGCATGCACTGAACTGCGCTGGCCCGGATCAGCCGGGCGCCCTGTGGACAAGGCTGTGCACGGGTCGGTAAACGGGCCGCGCATAACTGGTGGGCAGGCGGTGGAGCGGGCGGGGACAAGCCCCCGCCCCGGCTCAGCTTTCCAGCTGGCGCAGCAGGCTGCGCACGTCACCGTCCATGTCCGCGTCGCGGGCGCGCAGGTCCTCGATCAGGCGGACGGCGTGGATCACGGTCGAATGGTCGCGCCCGCCGAACTTGCGGCCGATTTCGGGGTAGCTGCGCGGGGTCAGCACCTTGGCCAGGTACATCGCCACCTGGCGCGGGCGCACCACCGCGCGGGCGCGTCGCTTGCTGGCCATTTCGGTCCGGTCAACGCGGTAGAACTGGCAGACCGTGCGCTGAATCTCGTCAATGGTGATCCGGCGGCGGTTGGCCGACAGGATGTCGGTCAGCTGTTCTTCGGCCAGTTGCAGCGACACCGCCTGCCCGGTCAGCTGGGCATAGGCGATCAGCTTGTTCAGGCCGCCAACCAGTTCGCGCACGTTGCGGTTGATCGTCCGGGCGAGGAATTCGACCACGTCCGCCGGCACATGGGTGGGCGAGAACCGCGCCAGCCGGTGTTCGAGGATCGCGCGGCGCAGCTCGATATCGGCGGGCTGGATATCAGCAACCAGGCCCATCGACAGGCGGCTGAGCAGGCGCTGTTCCACCCCATCGAGCGCCTGGGGCGCACGGTCGGCGGCGAACACCAGCCGCTTGCCTTCGGCCAGCAGGGCATCGATCGTGTAGAGCAACTCTTCCTGCGCGCTTGCCTTGCCGATGATGAACTGGATGTCATCAACCAGCAGCAGGTCGAACCCGCGCAGCCGCGCCTTGAATTCGATCGTCTGGTTCTGGCGCAGCGCCTGGACGAATTCGACCATGAAGCGTTCGGCCGAGCAGTAGAAGATCCGCGCCCGCGGATGGGCCACCAGATAGGCATGGCCGATCGCGTGGAGCAGGTGGGTCTTGCCCTGCCCGGTCGCCGCCTTGAGATAGAGCGGCGCGAATTGCGGGGTTTCGGTGGCCGCCATGCGCTGTGCCGCATTGCTGGCCAGCACGTTGGCCGCACCGGTAACGAAGCTCTGGAAGGTCAGCGACGGATCGAGGCCGATCGAAGCCTGGCCCAGCGTGCCGAGTTCGGCCATGCCCAACCCCAGCGCATCGCCCGGCTGGCTGCCCGAGGCGCCATCGTTGGCCGCACGCCGGCCGCGATCATCCCCGCCCAGGCGCAGGCCGGGCAGCGCACGCCGCCCGGGCAGCACCGAGATGCGCACCTGACGAACGTCGGGCCTGGCGATCTTCCACGCCAGCGAAAGCCGATCGGCAAACCGGTCCGTCACCCAGTTGGCGGCGAACTCGGTCGGCAGATAGAGATCGAGCGTGCCCGTATCCTTGCAGATGCCGCCCAGCTGGATCGGCTTGATCCACTGGCTGTGCAGCTGCTGCCCAAGGTCCTTGCGCAGGCCCTGGCTAATGTCTGCCCAATCCGCTGCGAGATCGAGCGCTTCCTGTTCGTCCATCATGCGCTCGCGTTCAGTCCTGTTGCTGGCAGACGCACTACCGCGCTGTCCGCCCGTTCCCGTACCAGTCACCCGGTCCGCCCCCGAATCCAAAAACCACACCCACCCATGCCGAGCCTTGCGGCCCGGGCACAGCACCAGCCAACCCCCGAAAGCGGCCGGACGACATATCGAATCTGTTCAGTAATGCCCGGGCTGAAAGCGCCTCGGGCAATTCCGGTTTTATGAAGCAGTGACCGCCGAGGGCAAGGCGCGGATTGCAAATAAACTGAAATAAATGCCCTTGACTCAATGTGCTTGCGGAGAATCCCTCGCTTATGACTAATCACTTGTTAGTCATGGATTTTTTCCAAACACCCTGCACGAATCGTGCAATTCCACCGGGTTAGTGCGACGCAGCATTCCGGTTGCGCCGCACAACGGAAAAGGCCGGCGGAAGCTCCACCGGCCTTGTTCGGATTTCGTTCTCCGAGAAAGCCCCTAGCGGACCTTCCCCGATTCGCGAATCAGAGCGCGGAGACGCGCTTGGTCAGCCGCGACAGCTTGCGCGAAGCGGTGTTCTTGTGCAGCACGCCGCGCGCCACGCCGCGCGCCAATTCGGGCTGCGCAGCCTTCAGCGCTTCAGCGGCCGCAGCCTTGTCACCGCCAGCCAGGGCAGCTTCGACCTTCTTCACGAAGGTGCGGATGCGGCCGAGGCGGTTGCCGTTGATTTCGGCGCGGCGTTCGTTGCGACGGATGCGCTTGCGGGCTTGCGGCGTATTGGCCATTTTCGTCCTTCGTTCGGCTGCGGCGATGCAGCCCTATCAGTTGAATCTCGTGCATATGGCGGAGAATCGACCGAGGCCGTCCCCGCAGGAAGCGCGGCCCTTACCCACGCCTGCCCGAATCGTCAAGCACTCGTGCTATTTCTGGCACCTCGCGCAGAACCAGGTGCTGCGCCCGCCCTGCACCAGTCGCTGGACCGGCGCCCCGCACGCGCTGCACGGCTGCCCCGTCCGGTCATAGACATCGAACTGCTTCGAGAAGTAGCCCAGTTGGCCATCGGGCTGGGCATAGTCGCGCAGGGTCGATCCCCCCGCCTCGATCGCTTCGCCCAGCACCTCCCTGATCGCTGGCACCAGCCGCGCCAGCGCCGCTGCCGATACCCGCCCGGCCGCCTTGCGCGGATCGATCCCGGCACGGAACAGCCCCTCGCAGACATAGATGTTGCCCAGCCCCGCGACGATCCGCTGGTCGAGCAGCATCAGCTTGATCGCCGCGCTGCGTCCCGCCAGCGCGGACTTGAGATGCGCGGCCGTCAAAGCCTCGCCCAGCGGTTCGGGGCCCATCGCCGCGAACCGGGGCCAGGTTTCCAGTTCCGCGCTGTCGACCAGGTCGACCGAGCCGAACCGGCGCGGATCGCACAGCGACAGGCGGTGACCGGCATCGGTTTCCAGCACCAGGTGGTCATGCGCGCCCAGGTCCTCGGGCTCGATTCGCCAGCGCCCCGACATGCCGAGGTGAAACACCATGGTCTGCCCGCGATCGAGGTGGACCAGGCCATACTTGGCACGCCGGCCCAGACCGCTGACCGTGGCGCCGGTCAGCACCTGGACCAGCCCATCAGGAAACGGCCGGCGCAGATCGGCGCGGCGCTGCTGCACCCGCGCGATCCGCGCGCCGTCCAGATATCGCGCCAGCCCGCGCACGGTTGTTTCGACTTCGGGTAGCTCTGGCATGGCGGTGGAAGTAGGGCGGCACTTGCGGCTTGTCCATGCGGCAGCAACCATGGTTTCGAATTGCAACCGAAATCGGCCGGGGCTAGCAAGGCGACAAGCAACACATCCCCGGGAGAACCGCCATGTCCGCCTACCAGTCCACCGTCCCCGCGTTCATCGCCATGCTGACCAACATGCGCACCTGGCTGGACAAGGCCGCCGCGCAAAAGAGCGAGGCCGAGCTGATCGAGGCCCGGCTGGCGCCGGACATGTTCCCGCTGGCCCGGCAATACCAGATCGCGTCCGACGCGGCCAAGGGCACGGGCGCCCGGCTGACCGGGGTGGAAGCGCCGGCCATGCCCGATACCGAAGCCAGCTTTGCCGAACTCAAGGCGCGCTGCGACAAGACCATCGCCTATCTCCAGTCGATTGATCCGGCCGCTTACGATGCCGGGATCGGCCGCGAAGTGGTGATCACCTTCCCCAACGGCGCGGGTATGCGCTTCGATGGGCACACCTTCCTGACAGGGTTTGCCGTGCCGAATTTCTATTTCCACGCGATGGCCGCCTATTCGATCCTGCGCGCCCAGGGGGTGGAGATCGGCAAGCAGGATTTCCTCGCCCACCTGGCCCCCTGCATGTTCCCGCCGCCAACCGCGAACTGATCCGCGCCGCGCACGGAATTGCTGGCACCTGCGCCCGCTTGCGGCTAAGGCGCGCGGCATGAGCGAACAGGTATCCTTCGGCTACGAACAGGTCTCTCCCGAGGAGAAGACCGAGCGCGTCGGCGCGGTCTTCTCCAGCGTGGCGAAGAAGTATGACGTGATGAACGACGCCATGTCGGCGGGCATGCACCGCCTGTGGAAGGACAAGTTCGTGCGGCGGGTAAAGCCGCAGCCGGGCGAACAGATCCTCGACATGGCGGGCGGCACCGGCGACATCGCCTTCCGCATGGCGGCGAAGGGCGCGCAGATCACCGTCAGCGACATCAACCAGGACATGCTGGACGTCGGCATCGAACGGGCGATGGAGCGCGGCCTCGACAGCCTGGTCTGGTCGCGCCAGAACGCCGAGGAGCTGAGCTTTCCGAGCCGGTTCTTCGATGCCTACACCATCGCTTTCGGCATCCGCAACGTCACCCGGATCGATCAGGCCCTGGCCGAAGCCTACCGCGTGCTCAAGCATGGCGGGCGGTTCTATTGCCTGGAATTCTCGACCACCGAATGGCCTGGCTTCAAGGAAGTCTATGACTTCTATTCGCACCAGCTGGTGCCCAGGATCGGCCAGGCGATTGCCGGGGACGCCGAAAGCTATCGCTACCTGATCGAATCGATCCGCCGCTTTCCGACCATGCCGGAATTCGAGACGATGATCCGCCAGGCCGGCTTCGTGAACACCCGGGTCGAGCCGATCCTGGGCGGGCTGGTCGCGATCCATTCGGGGTGGAAGATCTGAAGTGACGCGTCCGCTGACGCATATCGTGCGGCTTCTGGGCTGGGGCCGCACCCTGGCGCGGCATGGCGCGCTGCGCGGGATCGAGCGCGATCCCAACACGCCGCCGCCGGTCCGCCGCCTGGCGCGCCTCGCCCGGTTCGGCACGTTCCAGCCGCGCCTGCCGGACTATGCCGGGGCCTTCCAGGACATCGGCCCGGCGGCGATCAAGCTGGGCCAGACGCTGGCCACCCGCCCCGACATCGTCGGCGAGGAAGCGGCCGGCAACCTGCTGCTGCTGCAGGACAGCCTGCCGCCCGTGCCCTTCGCCGCGATCCGCCGCGAGATCGAGGCAAGCTTTGCCAAGCCGGTCGAGGCGCTGTTCGCCAGCATCGAGGAAGTGCCGGTCGGCGCGGCCTCGATCGCGCAGGTCCACCGCGCGGTGACCACCGACGGCCGCACCGTCGCGGTAAAAGTGCTGCGTCCCGGCATCCGGGAAAAGTTCGCCCGCGACATCCAGACCTATGAATGGGCCGCCGCCCATCTCGAGGCGCTGGGCGGCGAGCCGGCGCGGCTGCGCCCGCGGCTGGTCATCGCCAATTTCAAGCGCTGGACCCTGCGCGAGCTGGACCTGCGGCGCGAGGCGGCCTCCGCATCGGAACTGGCCGAAAAGATGCAGGCCGAAGCCGGCTACCGGGTGCCGGGGATCGATTGGGACCGCACCAACGGCCGGGTGATGACGGTCGACTGGATCGACGGGATCAAGATCAGCGAGACCGAGACCTTGCGCGCTGCCGGGCACGATCTGCCCGCGCTGGCCCGGCACCTGGTGCTGACTTTCCTGAAGCAGGCGATCAGCCTGGGTTACTTCCATGCCGACATGCACCAGGGCAACCTGTTCGTGCAGGCCGACGGGACCATCGCCGCGATCGATTTCGGCATCATGGGCCGGATCGACCGGCGGGCGCGGCTGTGGCTGGCGGAGATCCTCTATGGCCTGACCACCGGCAATTACCGCCGCGTGGCCGAAATCCATTTCGAGGCCCAATACGTTCCCAGCTATCACTCGGTCGATGAATTCGCGACCGCACTGCGCGCCGTGGGCGAGCCGACGCGCGGCCGCCCGGTGAGCGAGCTGTCGGTCGGGCAGATGCTCGATTCGCTGTTCGCGATCACCCGCGAATTCGACATGCAGACCCAGCCGCACCTGCTGCTGCTGCAAAAGACCATGGTCATGGTCGAAGGGCTGGCTACCCAGCTCGACCCGCAGATCAATATGTGGGACGTTGCCTCGCCCTTCGTGCGCGACTGGATCCGGGACGAGTTGGGCCCTGAAGCCGCGATTGCCGATCGGCTGCGCAAGGACGCTGAAACCCTGCTGCGGCTGCCCGACCTGGTCCGCCGGATCGAGGAAAAGTTCCCGCCCAAGGGCGGTGCGCCCGAGCCACCGCCGCTGCCGGAAGTGGAACTGCTGTGGGACCGGCGGGACACGCGCCAGGGCTGGGGCGGCTACCTGGTCGCCGCGCTGGCGGGCGGAGCCGTGCTGTGGGGCGCGCAGGCGCTGGGCTGGCTCTAGGCCGATGGACCTTGACGCGCTGATCCTGCATTTCTTTGGCACCGAGGATCCGGCACAGCTGACCGAATCCGAATTCGAGCGCGCGCTCGAACGCCTGAAGATCGCCTTCGGAGTGGAACGCGAGCCGGGCCGCAAGTTCGCGCTGTGGACGCTGCTGGACGCGCTGGGGATTGCCCCTCTACCGGCCGAAGCCTTTGCCAAGGAGCCGATGCTCAAGGCAGCGGCGGAAGACTATCTCAGGGCCGCGTTCCGGATGGAGCGTTACGGAGAGGACGATGCCTGACGGCGCGGTGCTGTTCGTCTGCCTTGGCAACATCTGCCGCTCGCCGATGGCCGAAGGCGCGCTGCGCGCCGAAGCGGCACGCGCTGGCCTTGACCTGCGGATCGATTCGGCCGGGACTGCTGACTACCATGTCGGCGAAGCGCCCGATGCCCGGGCGGTTCGCACCGCGCGGCGGCACGGGGTGGACATTTCCGGCCTTCGCGGCCGCCAGGCCCGCGCGCAGGACTTTCACGATTTCACCCACATCTTCGCGCTCGATCACAGCAACCTCAAGGGCTTGCAGCGCATTGCCCCGGCCGCGCACGGCGCGCATCTGGGCCTGCTGCTTGACCTGGTGCCGGGGCGCGAAGGACAGGCCGTGGCCGATCCGTGGTACGGCGAGGAAGCCGGGTTCGAGCAGACCTGGGCGGAAGTGACCGCCGCCGCCCGCGCGCTGGTGCACCAGTTGCAGCGATGAGCCAGGAAAGCGTCCTTGCCTGGCTGGCGCATCACGCCCCGGACCTCGCGCTGATCGATCATGCGCGCAGCACCGCCACGGTTGCGGAAGCCGCAGAAGTGCTGGGAGTGGAACCTGGCCGGATCGCCAAGACCCTGGCCTTCCGCGTGGGTGACCAGCCGTACCTGCTGGTTGCGCGCGGCGACGCGCGGCTCGACAATGCGCGGTGCAAGGCCGCGCTGGGCGGCCGCCCGCGCATGTTGGACCCGGACGAAACCCTGGCGCTGACCGGCCACGGCGTGGGCGGGGTCTGCCCGTTCGGCCTGGCAAACCCGGTGCCGATCGCGGCCGATCGTTCGCTGCTGGCCTACCCCACGGTCTTTCCCGCTGCCGGATCGCGCACCAGTTCGGTCGAGATCGAACCGCTGCGCTTGGTTGCGCTGACCGGCGCGCAATGGGTTGAAATCTGCAAGATCCCCGAAGGGTGAGCGCACTGCCCCTGGCCTATTTTCATGGCATGCCCGGCGGGCCGGGCGAATGGGCCGTGAACGCACCGCCCGCCCTGCGCGGCAGCGCTTGGCTGGCTGACCGGAACGACCTGGCCGAAACGGTCGAGGCGATTGCGGCGCGGCTCGCTGCGGCCTTTCCCGGCGGCGTGCGGCTGATCGGCTTTTCGGCCGGGGCCTTTGCCGCACTACGCACGGCCGCCCTGCTGGGCGACAAGGCCGCCGCGCTGGACCTGGTATCCCCGGCGGCGCCGTTGCAACTGGGCACGTTCCTGCCGGCCATGGCCGGGGGGCCGATCTTCCGCATGGCGGCGCAGCGGCCGGGCCTGTTCTCGCTGATGGCACGCGCCCAGGGCTGGCTGGCGCGGCATTGCCCCGACTTCCTGCTGGGGCGATTGTTGGCCACCGCCCAGGGCGGCGATGCCGATCTGGCGCGCGATCCCGGCTTTCGCGAAGGTATGGCGGCGGCGGTGCGCGATGGCCTCGGCCGCGACCCGCGCGGCTTTGAGCGCGAAGTGCTGGCCTATGTGGCCGACTGGCGCGAGGTGCTGGGCCAGGTCAGCGGCGAAGTGACGATCTGGCAGGGCGACCAGGACAACTGGACCCCGCCGGCGATGGGCCGGGCGCTGCATGCGGCCATGCCGGGATCACGGCTGGAACTGCTGCCGGGCGCGTCGCACTATTCGGCATTGCGCGCCGCATTGGCGCGGATCGACTAGGTCAGGCCTTTTCCAGCGTGCATTGCAGCGGGTGCTGGTTCTGCCGGGCATAGTCCATCACCTGGTTCACCTTGGTTTCGGCAATCTCGTAAGGGAAGATCCCGCAAACCCCCACGCCCTTCTGATGAACGTGCAGCATCACCCGCGTCGCCTGTTCCAGGTCCATGTGGAAGAAGCGCTTGAGACACATCACCACGAATTCCATCGGGGTGTAATCGTCGTTCAGCATCAGCACCTTGAACTGACTGGGCTTTTTCGGCTTGGCGCGGGTCTTGGTGGCGATGCCAACCTGGTTCTGCCCGCCGGAGTCGCCCTCGCGCCCGCCATCCTCGGCAGCGCGGAAAATGTTGTCGGCAAGGTTCTGATCAACTGGCATCGGCGCAAAATATCGTATCGAGGGGTGATAAGACAAGCGTTTGCCTGACAAGGATTGCAAAAAGCCGAACGGGCCGGGCAGCCATGTGGCTACCCGGCCCGGATGGGGACCCGCGGGCCCGGCGTGGAGAGGAGGCGCCGGTTCCCGCGAGGAGCGGCCCGCCCTTAGGCGGCCTGCTTGACCTTTTCGACAGCCAGGCTGACGCGGGTCGAAACCGGCGCGAAAGCGTCGTTCGCCAGCTTGACCATGGCTTCCGAATGCTTCGAACCCGACGCCACGGCAGCATCGAAGTTGCGGCGCAGGATTTCACCCTGCAGCTTGAAGAAGTCAGCCGGGCTCTTCACCGCGGCCAGTTCCTTGACGTCGGCCTGGACGGTTTCGATGGCGGTCTTGGCTTCGGCGACATAGTCCTTGCCGAGCGACTGCAGGCCGGCGGCCAGCACCTTGCCCGATTCGACCAGGGCTTCGATGTTGCCCTTGTTGAATTCGCCGGCATCGGCAAACAGGGCAGTGCCCTTTTCATAGGCGGCCTTGGCGCGGTCCTGCGCTTCGGTGAAGGCTTCCTTCGCCTTGGCGGTGAATTCTTCGGCGACGTTCTGGGTCTTGGCCATGATGGTGTCCTTGATCTGCGAGATGGGGGTGGTCTTGGCCGCGGCCTGCTTGGCGGCGGGCTTCACGCTCTTCTTGATAGCGGGCTTCTTCGCCGCGGGCTTGGCATCCCTGGGCGCAGCAGCGCGCTTGGCGGCGACCACGGCCTTCTTCGCCGGCGCAGCCTTCTGCTTGACGGGGGTCAGGTCAGCTTCGACCGCGGCGGTCTTTTCCGCCACGACTTCGGCCAGGGCCTGGTCCATCTTCGTTTCGGTGGCTTCAGCCATCGCACGTTCCTTCGCACGATCCGCACCGACCATCGGCACGGTTCATGTTGCAGTGCACAAAATAGATATTGCACGTGCGAAGTCAAGGCAATTTTGTGCAGTGCAGCATAAACCGCACATGGCACACTTTTTTCAAGGCCTTACCGCGATTTAACGTAAGTCCCCGGCGCATCTTCCAGCACCGTATCGCCCTTGCCCCCGGGCCTGCGCTTACCCTTGACCGGCACTTCGGCCTGGTACTGCCGGCGCAGCCAGCCCAGCCAGTGCGGCCACCAACTGCCCGGCGTTTCGGACGCGCCCTGGACAAAGTCATCAAACGTTTCGGCCGGACCTTCGTTGGTCCAGTACTGGTATTTCTTGGCGCTGGGCGGGTTAACCACCCCGGCGATGTGGCCCGATCCGGCCAGCAGGAAGGTCCACGGCCCGCGCAGGTGCCGGGTCAGGCGCCAGACGCTGGCGGCCGGCGCGATGTGATCCTCGCGCCCGGCCTGGACATAGGCCGGGGTTTCGATCCGCGTCAGGTCGATCGGGGTGCCATCGGCGCTGAGCGCATCGGGCACCACCAGCTTGTTGTCGCGGTAGAGATCCTTGAGATACGACATGTGCCACTTGGCCGGCAGGTTGGTGACGTCGCCGTTCCAGTGCAGCAGGTCGAACGCGGGGTAATCCTCGCCCAGCAGGTAGTTCTTGACCACGTAGTTCCAGATCAGGTCGTTGCCGCGCAGCAGGTTGAAGGTTGCCGCCATGTAGCGCCCGTCAAGATAGCCGGTCTGCGCCGACAGCTTGGCCAGGGCATCAAGCTGCTGATCGTCGATGAACACCTTGAGTTCGCCCGACTTTTCGAAATCAACCTGGGCAGTGAAGAAGGTCGCGCTCTTGACCTTGTCCGCCTCGCCCCGCCGGGCCAGCACCGCCAGGGTGGCGGCCAGCGTGGTCCCCGCCACGCAATAGCCGATGGTATGGACGCTCTTCACGCCCAGCCGCTCGCGCACGGTGTCGATCGCATCGATCTGGGCGCGGATGTAATCGTCCCAGACCACGTCCTTCATGCTTTCGTCAGCCGATTTCCACGACACGACGAACACGGTGATGCCCTGTTCCACCGCCCAGCGGATGAAGCTTTTTTCCGGGCTGAGGTCGAGGATGTAGAAGCGGTTGATCCACGGTGGGAAGATCACCAGCGGCACTTCCAGCACGCTTTCGGTGGTCGGGCTGTATTGCACCAGCTGATACAGCGGCGTCTGCTTGACCACCTTGCCAGGGGTCGACGCGATGTTTTCGCCCAGGCGGAAGGCCGCGGGATCGACATGGGTCAGCTGCCCGCGGCGCATGTCAGCCAGCAGGTGCTCCATCCCCTTGACCAGGTTTTCGCCGCGCGTGGCCATGGTCTTTTCCACAACCAGCGGGTTGGTCATCGGGAAATGGGCGGGGCTCAGCGCCTCGACCAGGGTGCGGGCCGCGAACTTCAGCTGTTCGGTCCGCGCCGGATCGCCGGTTTCGGCATTTTCCGCCATGGCCATGATCTGCTCGGCCAGCAGCAGGTAGGTCTGGTGAACCAGCGCATAGAAGGGCTGGTCGCGCCACTTGGAATCGGCGAAGCGGCGGTCCTTGCGCGGCAGCTCCACCCCGCCCGCGCCCTTTTCATGCGCGCGCGGGCCGATGCCATACTGGCCCAGCACCCCTTCCCACAGCGCCATGCTTTCTTCCCACATGCGCTTCTGCGTTTCGGGCGAGGACAGCGGCAACGCTTTCAGCCAGCTCTGCATGATCCCGGTGAAATTGCCCGGATCGGCCAGCAGCAGCGAGGGCAGCTTGCCCGCCGCCTGGCTCGCCTGTTCGCGCTGGAAATCCAGCCACAGCGCCTGCAGGCGCTGGGCCACGCTGGCCCACTGGGCCAGGTCGCCCACGGCCTCGTCCTCACCCGCGGCGGCGGTGGCCGGGGCAAGCTGGCCAAACATCTGCTGCGCCAGTTCCGCCTGTTGCTGGAACAGGCCAGTGAACATTCCGGCAAGATCGGCTGGATTGGACTTGTCAGTCATGCAGGACTCCGTTCCGGCAAGCGACTAGCGCCGGCATATTGCAGATTCGGGTCCTCTCATCCCCTAACCCGGTGTCTAACGCGATCAGCGGGCCTTGCAAACCGCCTTGCCCTTGGGCGCATAGATTGTGTGGAAGCTGGGCATGTTGTCGGACCGTTCTCCGAAATCGTAGCCCTTGCCCAGGTAGAGCTCGAGCTGCTTGCCGCCCTGGTCCTGTTCGTAGTCGAAGTAGTAGATTACCACGTTCTTCTGGTCCCTGCCCCATTTGCCGTGGCCGCGCAGGGCATCGTCGGCATTGGCGCGCTTGGCCAGGAAGCGGAACAGCACCGGGCCGCACTGGCCATTGGCACCAACGCTGACCCCGCAGAAATCGTTGCCGCAGGGCGCAATGTCGACCGTGCGATAATCGCGCCCACGGGCGGAAAAGGACCGGTCGCTGTCGCTGGACACCCAGCGTCCGTAATAGGGGCTGGTCGCGGCCGGGCCGGCCTGGGCGGCACTGCCGATGATGGCGGCGGCGGCAATCGACATCACGGCCAGGCGGTGGGATAAGGACTTCATGTCTTCCTCCAGTTCAGGGCCGACACCGGGTAGCGCGATTCCTGCGCGGCTGTTGCGCGGCGCGATCCTAGCAGCATTGGCGGCCTTTGTAATAGCCACTGCATACAAGGCGTTGCGCGCGCCGCTGGTGATCGACGAGTTTCCCGAGGAACTGCTGATCAAGGCCGAATTGCTGCCGGTGATCTTCCCGGTCCACATGGTGACAGGCGGGCTCGCCCTGCTGCTGGTTCCCGCCGCGCTGCTGCTGAGCGGGCAGCCGCGCTGGCACCGCCCGGTGGCGCGGCTGGCGGCGCTGGACGTGCTGCTCGCGGGGCTGACCGCCTTTCCGGTGGCGCTGATCGAACCGGTGACCCTGGGATCGGCGCTGGGCTTTACCGCGCAGGGCGCGGTCTGGCTGGTGCTGCTGGCGCTGGGCATCTGGCACATCCGCCATGGCCGGCGCGAGGCGCACCGCGCCTGTATGCTGCTGATGACCGCGGCAACCAGCGGCGCGATCTTTTTCCGGGTCTACCTGGCGCTGTTCGCGATCTATGGCTCGTACCGGAACTATCCGCAGTTCTACGCAGTGGATGCCTGGCTGGCCTGGGGCCTGCCGACGCTGCTGACCGCGCTGTTCCTGCAACGCACTGGTGGCTTTCCGCGCAAAGCCTGATAAGGACCAGCCAGCGCCGCATGTGGCGCGCAATCTGGAAAGGTCCAATGTCCGAGGAATTCTACCGCATCAAGCGACTGCCGCCCTATGTCATCGCCGAAGTCAACGGCATGCGGGCAGCAGCACGTGCGGCAGGCAAGGACATCATCGACCTGGGCATGGGCAACCCCGACCTGCCCCCGCCAAGCCACGTGATCGACAAGCTGTGCGAAGTGGCGCAAAAGCCTGATGCCCATGGCTATTCCGCCTCGTCGGGCATCCCCGGCATCCGCAAGGCCCAGGCCAACTACTACGGCCGCCGCTTCGGAGTCGATCTCGATCCCGAGACCGAAGTGGTGATGACCATGGGCTCGAAGGAAGGGCTGGCCAGCCTGGCGACCGCGATCACCGCGCCGGGCGATGTGGTGCTGGCGCCCAACCCCAGCTACCCGATCCACACCTTTGGCTTCATCATTGCGGGCGCAACGATCCGTTCGGTGCCGACCACGCCCGACGAAGCCTACTTCGCCGCGCTGGACCGGGCCATGGCCTTCACCGTGCCGCGCCCGTCGATCCTGATCGTCAACTATCCTTCGAACCCGACCGCCGAAACGGTCGACCTGGCGTTCTACGAACGGCTGGTCGCGTGGGCGAAGGAAAACAAGGTCTGGGTGCTGTCCGACCTCGCCTATTCCGAGCTCTATTTCGACGGCAACCCGACCCCTTCGATCCTGCAGGTGCCCGGGGCCAAGGATGTCGCGGTGGAATTCACCTCGATGTCCAAGACCTTCTCGATGGCCGGCTGGCGAGTCGGCTTCGCGGTCGGCAACCAGCGGCTGATCGCCGCGCTGAAGCGGGTCAAGAGCTACCTCGATTACGGCGCCTTCACCCCGATCCAGGCAGCGGCCTGCGCCGCACTCAACGGTCCGCAGGACATCGTTGAGGCCAATCGCACGCTCTACCAGAAGCGCCGCGACGTGCTGGTGGAAAGCTTCGGCCGCGCCGGGTGGGACATTCCCAGCCCCAAGGCCTCGATGTTCGCCTGGGCACCGCTGCCCCCGGCGCTCAAGGAAATGGGCAGCCTGGAATTTTCCAAGCAGCTGCTGACCCACGCGGAAGTCGCGGTCGCCCCGGGCGTCGGCTATGGCGAGGAAGGCGAAGGCTATGTCCGCATCGCCATGGTCGAAAACGAGCAGCGCCTACGCCAGGCCGCCCGCAACGTGAAGCGTTATCTCGCCAGCATGGGAGTCAACAGCTCGGCCGCCTAGGCTGGGCGGTGACCGGGATCACAGCGCCAACCGCCTCACCGTGGCAGCAACTCTGCTTGCACCGTTCGGGAAACTGTGCAGCCTGTTGATCCAACTGTGAAAAGTGCAAGGGGGCACGTTGCGGCGGTTTGAATGGTTGGCGGCGGGGCCAATCCCCGGTGCCTGGGACCTGCGCCGGCTGGGCTGGCGGCTGACCGAGCGGGCCCACGGCGCGGGCGACGATGAACTGCACCCCTTGCTGGCCATGCCCCACGGCCTGGCCTTTGCCGAATGGCTGACGCTGACCGCGACCGCCCCGCGCCGCCGCGCGCGCATCCTGATGCTGGGCGTTGGCTGCAGCGAGGAGCGCGCGCGGCTGCTGCGGCTGGGCTTTGGCGATGCCCTGCCCCCCGGCGCCCAGCTTGAGGAGGTCGAGGCGCGCGCGCTGCAACGGATCGAACGCGCCGGGGCGCTGCCGCGCTATCGCCAGCTCGGAGCGCTGCGGCTCGACCTGCTGGCGCGCGACGGGATGCTGGCTGGCCGGGGGCTGGCGCTGCACCCGCGCGAATTCGCGCTGCTGTGGCGGCTGAGCGACGAGCCGGGCACCCCGGTCAGCGCCGAAGTGCTGCTGCGCGACGTATGGCGCCTGTCCTTCCGGCCCGAAACCAACAGCCTCGCCGTGCACATCAGCCGCCTGCGCGCCAAGCTGCGCGTTGCGGGGCTGGACGGGCTGATCGAAACCCTGCCCGATGGCGCCTACCGCCTGGCCCAGCCCCGCGCGCTGCCGCTGCCCCCGGCCGGCGGCAAATTGGCGCTGGACGGCTACCTGCGTTTGGGCGAGGAAAGCAGCGAAGCAAAGCATCAGCAGGGAGCAGGAACCGATCATGCGGTATGAGATGAAGCCGGCCGGCCGCGTCGAAATCACGATGGAGGACAACGGCGTTGCCCAGGTGCGGTTGATCCGCGCCGACAAGATGAACGCGCTCGATCCCGACATGTTTGCCGCCCTGCTCGACGCGGGCCGCGCGCTGCACGAGATGCGCGGGCTGCGCTGCGTGGTGCTGGCCGGCGAAGGGCGCAGCTTCTGCGCCGGGCTCGACATGGGCAGCATGGCCAACACCGCCCGGCATGACCGCGTACCGCTGACCGACCGGACCCACGGCAATTCCAACCATGCCCAGCAGGTCGCGATGCAGTGGCGCAAGCTGCCGGTCCCGGTCATCGCGGCGGTCCACGGCGTCTGCTTTGGCGGCGGGCTGCAAGTGGCCAGCGGCGCGGACATCCGCGTGGTCGATCCCGCGGCGCGCATGGCGGTGATGGAAATGAAGTGGGGGCTGGTGCCCGACATGGCCGGCTATGCCCTGTGGCGCGGCACGGTGCGCGACGATACCCTGCGCGAACTGACCTATACCAACCGCGAATTCAACGGCCAGCAGGCCCTGGAATACGGCTTCGCGACCATCGTCGATGCCAATCCGGTCGCCCGCGCAACCGCGATCGCGGCCGAAATCGCCAACCGCAACCCCCAGGCCCAGCGCGCCGCCAAGCGCCTGTTCAATGCCTATCTCCACGCCTCGATCGATGAAATCCTGATGGCCGAAAGCGTCGAGCAGCAGGCCCTGATCGGCTCGAAGAACCAGGTCGAGGCGGTGATGAGCCAGATGGAAAAGCGCCCCGCGACTTTCGTCGACCCCTGAGGCGCGGGGGTTCAGAACACCTGCGCGAACGCCGCGTCCAGCCGCTTGAGGCTGGCCGGCACGTCGAGCAGCTTGTCGAGCCCGAACAGCCCGATGCGGAAGCTTTTGTAGTCCGGCCCTTCGTCCACCATCAGCGGCACCCCGGCGGCCACTTGCAGGCCCAGCGCGGCAAACTTCTTGCCGTTCTGGATCTCGGGATCGTCGGTAAAGCTCACCACCACGCCCGGCGCGGTGAAGCCTTCGGCCGCGACCGAGCGCACCCCGCGCGCCGCCAGCATGGCGCGCACCGCATTGCCCTGTTCCCACTGCGCGGCGCGCAGCGTTTCGAACCCGGCGGCGCGGGTGTCCTGCATCGCGCGGTGGAAGGCGCGCAGGGCGTCGGTCGGCATGGTCGCGTGATAGGCGTGGCCGCCGTTCAGGTAGGCTTCCATGATCGCCAGCCACTTGCCAAGATCGACCGCAAAGCTGGTCGATTGCGCGGCGCGCACGCGCTCCAGCGCCGCATCGTTCAGCATGACGAGGCCGGCGCAGGGCTGCGACGACCAGCCCTTTTGCGGGGCGGAGAGCAGCACGTCGACGCCGGTGGCGGCCATGTCCACCCAGACGCAGCCCGAGGCGATGCAATCGAGCACGAACAGCCCGCCGTGTTCATGCACCGCATCGGCAATCGCGCGCAGGTAAGCGTCGGGCAGGATCATGCCCGATGCCGTTTCGACATGCGGGGCAAAGACCACATCGGGCCGTTCCGCGCGGATCCGTTCGACCGCCTGGTCCAGCGGGAACGGCGCGAAGGATCCGTCGGCCTGCCGCTGCGCCTTCAGCACGATTTCCTCGGCCGGGATGCGGCCCATCTCGAAGATCTGGCTCCAGCGGTAGGAGAAGAACCCGTTGCGGATCACCAGCGCCTTCCTGCCGGTGGCAAGCTGCCGCGCGACGGCCTCCATCCCGTAGGTGCCGCCGCCCGGCACCACCACTGCGCGCGCCGCGCCATAGACTTCGCACAGGCCCGCGTGAATTTCGCGCATTACCTGCTGGAAGGCCAGGCTCATGTGGTTGAGCGAACGGTCGGTGAAGACCACCGAATATTCGAGCAGGCCGGTGGGATCGATCTCGGGACGCAGGCCGGGCATGGGGTGATCCTTGTCTAAAGTCAGCCGCGCGATAGCCGCTCCACCGCGGCGCGGGCAATGGGCGATAGCGCCGCGTGGTCATCGGCCAGGATCGCGGCTTTCATGCGCGGGTCCCAGTAGTCGCGGATGTGCTGAAACGTCCCCTCGATCGCTTGCGCCTCGCCCTGCGGGGCAAGGTTGCGGGCGATCTGGTCGGCCATATAGCGCAGTCGGGTGACGTCCATCCGCGTTACTCCGCCGCGACCCGGCTGATCCGCCGGCTCTTTTCGGACCAGCTGGCGTAGCTTTCCTGCCATTCGCTCGGGCCGTTGCTGGGCAGCACCTGCACCGCGGTCACCTTGTATTCCGGGCAGTTGGTGGCCCAGTCCGAATATTCGGTGGTCACCACGTTGGCCTGCGTCGCGGGGTGGTGGAAGGTGGTATAGACCACCCCCGGCGCAACCCGATCGGTCACGGTCACGCGCAGCGTCGTCTCGCCGGTGCGGCTGGCTAGCCGGGCCCAGTCACCATCCTTGAGGCCGCGGTTCTCCGCGTCGCTCGGGTGCATTTCGAGCAGGTCCTCGGGATGCCAGACGGTGTTGGCGGTGCGCCGGGTCTGCGCGCCGACATTGTATTGCGAAAGAATCCGCCCGGTGGTCAGCAGCAGCGGATAGCGCGGTCCGGTCCGCTCATCGGTCGGGACATAGTCCGTCACCATGAACTTGCCCTTGCCTCGCACGAAGCCGTCGACGTGCATGATCGGGCTGCCGTCGGGATGTGCCGCATTCACCGGCCATTGCAGCGAACCTTCGGCGTCGAGCCGGGCGTGGCTGACTCCGGCGAAGGTCGGGGTCAGGCGCGCGACCTCGTCCATGATCTGGGCGCTGTCGGCGTAATTCCAGTCGAGCCCCATCGCGCGCGCCAATGCTTGCGTCACTTCCCAGTCCTCGAGCCCGTTGGCGGGTTCCATCACCTTGCGCACCATCTGGATGCGGCGTTCGGCATTGGTGAAGGTGCCAGTCTTTTCGAGGAAAGTGCTGCCCGGCAGGAACACGTGCGCGTAGTTGGCCGTCTCGTTGAGGAACAGGTCATGGACGATGACCAGGTCCATTGCCTTGAGCCCGGCAGCGACGTGGTGGGTGTTGGGATCGCTCTGGAGGATATCCTCGCCCTGCACATAGAGCGCGCGGAACGAGCCATCGAGCGCGGCGTCGAGCATGTTCGGAATGCGCAGGCCCGGCTCGGGATCGAGGCTGACCTGCCAATCCGCTTCGAAGCTTCCGCGCACCTCGGGGCCGGCGATGTGGCGATAGCCGGGCAATTCGTGCGGAAAGCTGCCCATGTCGCACGAGCCTTGCACGTTATTCTGCCCGCGCAGCGGGTTCACCCCCACGCCGCTCCGTCCGATGTTGCCGGTGACCATCGCCAGATTGGCAATGCTCATCACGGTCGAGCTGCCCTGGCTGTGCTCGGTGACACCGAGGCCGTAGTAGATCGCCCCGTTTCCACCCGTGGCGTAGAGCCGCGCGGCGGCGCGCAGTTCGCTGGCAGGCACGCGGGTGACCGGTTCGAGCACTTCGGGGCTGTGCCGCTCCTGCGCGACAAAAGCGGACCAGTCCTGATACTCGTCCCAGTCGCAGCGCTCACGGATGAACGCTTCGTCGGCCAAGCCTTCGGTCACGATCACGTGGGCCATCGCGGTCAGCACCGCGACGTTGGTGCCCGGTTGCAGCGCCAAATGGTGCGCGGCCTCGATGTGCGGCGACTTGACCAGATCGATCCGGCGTGGGTCGATCACGATCAGCTTCGCACCCTGCCGCAGCCGCCGCTTGAGCCGGCTGGCGAAGACGGGGTGGCCGTCGGTGGGGTTGGCGCCGATCACCATCACCACGTCGGCGTGCATCACGCTGTCGAAATCCTGCGTGCCCGCGCTGGTGCCGAAGGTCTTGGACAGGCCGTAACCGGTCGGCGAATGGCACACGCGCGCGCAGGTATCGACGTTGTTGCTGCCGAACCCGGCGCGCACCAGCTTCTGCACCAGCCACACTTCCTCGTTGGTGCAGCGGCTGGAGGTAATCCCGCCCAGCGCCCGCGCGCCGTACTGCGCCTTGATGCTGTTGAGCTTGCCGGCGGTATAGCTGAGCGCTTCCTCCCAGCTCACTTCGCGCCAGGGCTGGTCCACGCTTTCGCGGATCATCGGCTTGGTGATGCGGTCCTGGTGGTTGGCATAACCCCAGGCGAAACGGCCCTTGACGCAGGAGTGGCCGCGGTTGGCCTTGCCGTCCTTCCACGGCACCATGCGGACCAGCTGTTCGCCCTTCATTTCGGCGCGGAAAGTGCAGCCGACCCCGCAATAGGCGCAGGTGGTGACGACCGCGCGCTCGGGCTTGCCGATCTCCTTGACCGCCTTTTCCTGCAGGGTCGCGGTCGGGCAGGCCGCGACGCAGGCCCCGCAGCTGACGCATTCGCTCGACAGGAAATCGTCGGCGGCCTGTCCGGCGGAGACCTTGCTGACAAAGCCGCGCCCGTCAATCGTCAGGGCCAGCGTGCCCTGCACCTCGTCGCAGGCGCGCACGCAGCGCGAACAGGCGATGCACTTGCTGGGATCGAAGTCGAAATAGGGGTTCGACGTATCGACCGGCAGGCCCAGATGATTTGCCCCGTCGAAGCCATAGCGCACGTCGCGCAGGCCCACTTCGGCGGCAGTGTCCTGCAATTCGCAATCGCCCGAGGCGCTGCAGGTCAGGCAATCGAGCGGGTGATCGGAAATGTAGAGTTCCATCACCGAGCGGCGCAGTTTGGCCAGCTTCGGGGTCTGGGTATGGACCACCATGCCCGGTTCAACCGGAGTGGTGCAGCTGGCCGGGGTGCCGCGCCGTCCCTCGATCTCGACCAGGCACATCCGGCACGAACCAAAGGCGGCGACGCTGTCAGTCGCGCAGAGGCTGGGGATCGAGCCGCCGCATTGCCCGGCGGCGCGCATCACACTGGTCCCGGCGGGGACGGTCACGGCGCGGCCGTCGATCGTCAGGGTGACCGGGGTGTCCGAGCAGACTTCGGGCGTGCCGAAATCGGCCTGCCGTTCATAGCCCATGGCGCTTCTCCAGTTCCGCCAGATCTGCTGGCGTGTTGATATTGGCAGGATCGCGCGGCAGCTGCACGGCTCTTGCGCCCAGCCGTTCGGCCAGCGCGCGCAAGGAGTGCTTGCCGGATCCGTTCAGGATCGCTTCGACATCGCCCAGCGCGCTGGCGGGCCAGCGGCCGATGACCGGTTGCGATGCGGCATAGGCCGGCGCGGGGCCGAGCAGCGCGGGCAGGTCACCCGGCAAGTCGGCGCAATCGACCCCCAGGGTCAGGACTTCGCCGCAGCCGTTGTGCCCGGCGTGGCGCAGCGCGGCGGCGATCCCGCCCAGCGGGCCCATGCCTGGACGCGGCCAATCGGCAAGGGTTTGCACGGCGGCATCGGCGCGCCCGACCACCACCACCGCATCGCACCAGCGCGACAGCGCCGCCACCGCACGGGCCAGCAGGGTCTCGCCATCCAGCAGGGCCAGGGCCTTGTCGCTGCCGAAGCGCGAGGATTGCCCGCCCGCCAGGACCGCGCCCAGCATCATTGCCCGAAATCCTCGGGCCAGTGTTTCAGCGCGCTCATCACCGGATAGGGGGTGAAGCCGCCCAGCGCACAGAGCGAGGCGCTTTGCATCGTTTCGGCCAGGTCGGCCAGCAGGGCCAGGTCTTCCTCGCGGCTGCGCCCGGCCTTGCGGGCGTTGTGCATCTGGGGCAGCGCCTCGACCGCGTCGGCTCCGGCCTTGCCACCGGCGCGGATGCGGTCGATCACTTCCACCCCGCGGGTCGATCCGATCCGGCAGGGGGTGCATTTGCCGCAGCTTTCCGCCGCGCAGAATGCAAAGGCGAAGCGCGCCATGGCGCCCATGTCGGCGCTGTCGTCGAACACGGTGATCCCGCCGTGGCCGATCAGCGCATCGGCGCGGGCATAGGCCTCGTAATCGAACGGCAGGTCGAACTGGCTGGGCGGGATATAGGCGCCCAGCGGCCCGCCGACCTGCACCGCCTTGACCGGGCGGGCGCTGGCCGTGCCGCCGCCGATATCGTGGATCAGCGCGCGCAGGGTTATGCCGAAGGCGGTCTCGTAGAGCCCGCCACGGCGAATGTTGCCTGCCAGCTGGATCGGCATGGTGCCCTTCGAGCGGTCGATTCCGAGCCTTGCGTAAAGGCTCGCCCCGCCCTCGGACAAAATGTGCGGAATGGCCGCCAGGGTCAGCACATTGTTGACCACAGTCGGGCAGCCGAACAGGCCTTCCAACGCCGGCAGGGGCGGCTTGGCCCGGACTTCGCCGCGCTTGCCCTCGATCGAGTTGAGCAGCGAGGTTTCCTCGCCGCAGACATAGGCTCCCGCGCCGACCCGCACTTCCAGCCGGAACGGCGCGATCTGCTCTGCCGCCAGCGCAATCGCCGCGCGCAGCTTGGCGATGGCATGGGGGTATTCGCTGCGAACGTAGATGTAGCCCTGATCCGCACCGACCGCATGGGCGGCAATCGCCATGCCCTCGATCAGCTGGAACGGATCGCCTTCCATCAGCATCCGGTCGGCAAAGGTGCCGCTGTCGCCCTCGTCGGCGTTGCAGACCACGTATTTGCAGGGGTGGGTGGGGCCAAGTGGAGCATTGGCCACCGTCTGCCACTTGATCCCCGCCGGGAACCCAGCCCCGCCGCGTCCGCGCAGGCCCGATTGCAGCACCTGGGCGAGGACATCCCCCGGGGTCATGGCCCGGGCGCGTGCCAGCGAGGCCCAGCCGCCGGTCACGGCGTAGTCTTCGAGGCTGAGCGGCCGGGTCTTGCCCGCGCGGGCAAAGGTCAGCCGCTGCTGCCCGGCGATGAAGGGATGATCGGCAATTCGCCCAATCGCCTTGTCCGAGGTGCCGGCAAGGATCGCGGCGACATCGTCCACGCCCGCCGGGCCAAAGCCGTGCCCGTCGATCTCGACCAGCGGTTCGAGCCAGTGCATGCCCCACGAGGACACCCGCTCGACCGTGCAGCCCGCCGCTTCAAACGCGGCGGCCAGCGCGTCCGCCCCGCAGGCGAGGGCCAGCGCATCGTCGCTGATCCGCACCGTGCTCACAGCTTGTTGACCAGATCGACCAGCGCGGCCTCGTCCAGCCGCGCGTACAGTGTATCGCCCACGCGCGCTGCCGGGCCGGCGCTGCAAAGGCCCAGGCAATAGACCGTCTTGATCCGCACCCGGCTGCCCGCCGCCGCTTCGGCCGCGGCCACCAGCGCATCGACGCCGCGCGCCTGGCAGGCTTCCGCCCGGCACAGCTGCACGCAGGGGCGCGGATCGGCCATGGGGGTGAAGTCGTGATAGAAGCTGACCACCCCGTGCACTTCGGCCCGGCTGAGGTTGAGATAGCGGGCGATTCCCGCCTCGGCCGCCGCATCGACGCAGCCGAAGGCGGCTTGCACTTCGTGAAGGATCGGCAGCAGGCTGGCCTGCTCGGGCGCGAAATCGGCCAGGATCGCGTCGAGACTGGCCGCCCCGCTCATACCGTCAGCCGCTGCGCGTGCCAGGCCACGTGATCGGCCATGAAGCTGGAAATGAAGTAGTAGGAATGGTCATAGCCCGGCTGCATCCGGATCGTCGCCGGAATGCCGGCCTTGCGGCAGGCCATGACCAGCAGCCCGGTCTTCAGCTGTTCGTGCAGGAAATTGTCGGCATCGCCCTGGTCAACCAGCAGATCGGGCAGGCGCGCGCCGTCCTCGATCAGGGCGCAGGCGTCATACTGCCGCCACTGCGCGCGGTCCGCGCCCAGATAGCCGCCCAGCGCCTTTTCCCCCCAGGGACAGTTGATCGGGCTGACGATCGGCGCAAAGGCGCTGACCGACCTGAACCGGCCGGGATTGCGCAGCGCGATGGTCAGCGCGCCGTGACCGCCCATCGAATGGCCGGTGATCCCCTGCCGCGTCATGTCGGCCATCTGGAACTGCTCGGCGATCAGCGCGGGCAGTTCCTGTTCGATGTAGCTGCGCATCCGGAAATTGGCGGCCCAGGGCGCCTCGCTCGCATCGACATAGAAACCCGCGCCCTTGCCGAAGTCATAGCCTTCGTCGTCGGGCACGTCATCGCCGCGCGGGGACGTGTCGGGGGCGATGAAGATCACCCCGGCCTTGGCGCAGGCGGCGCGAAATTCGCCCTTTTCGGTGACGTTGGCATGAGTGCAGGTCAGCCCCGACAGGTACCACAAGACCGGCAGCTTCGCTCCTTCCGCGTGGGGCGGAACGAAGACCGAGAAAGTCATCGGCGTGCCGGTGGCGGCGGACTGGTGGGTATAGACCCCCTGCACACCGCCGTGGCTGCGATTGGCGCTGACCTGTTCCATGCCGCTATGCCCTGCTCAGCCGGGCAGCTGGCAGAAGGCGCAGATCTTGTTGCCCACCGGATCGCGCAGGTAGGCGCCATAGGCATTGCCCGGCGCGTTGGGGCGCGGCCCCGGCGCACCTTCATCGGTGCCGCCAGCGGCCAGGCCCGCGGCGTGGAAAGCATCGACGGTCGCGGCGTCCTTGGCCTCGAAACCGATGGTGCCGCCATTGGCGAAGGTCGCGTCCTTGCCGTTGGCCGGGGTCATCACCAGCAGCTTGCCAGTTTCGGTGGCATAGACGCAGGTGCGATCATTCACCTGGCCGACGCTGGCAACACCCAGCGGCGCCAGCGCGGCATCGTAGAACGCCTTCGACTTGGCCAGGTCCTGTGCGGAAATGCAGATATGGGTAAACATTGCGTTCCTCTCCTCAGAACACCACGACCGAGCGGATCGACTTGCCCGCGTGCATCAGGTCGAAGGCGGTGTTGATTTCTTCCAGCCCCATCACGTGGGTGATCATCGGGTCGATCTCGATCTTGCCGGTCATGTACATGTCGACGATCTTGGGCACGTCGGTGCGGCCCTTGGCCCCGCCGAACGCGGTGCCGCGCCAGTTGCGGCCCGTCACCAGCTGGAACGGGCGGGTGCTGATTTCCTTGCCCGCTTCGGCCACGCCGATGATGATGCTGGTGCCCCAGCCGCGATGGCACGCTTCCAGCGCGGTGCGCATCACTTCGGTGTTGCCGGTGGCATCGAAGGTATAGTCCGCGCCGCCATCAGTCATCAGCACGATCTTGGCGACGATATCCTCGCGGCTCATGCCCTTCGAATTGAGGAAGTCGGTCATGCCGAACTTGCGGCCCCATTCCTCGCGGGTCTCGTTGATGTCGACGCCGATGATCCTGTTCGCCCCGGCCAGCCGCGCGCCCTGGATCACGTTGAGCCCGATCCCGCCGAGGCCGAACACCACCACGTTGTCACCCACCTGGACCTTGGCGGTATTGATCACCGCGCCAACGCCCGTGGTCACCCCGCAGCCGATGTAGCAGCTGGTCTGGAACGGCGCGTCCTCGCGGATCTTGGCGACCGCGATTTCGGGCAGGACGGTGAAGTTCGAAAAGGTCGAGCAGCCCATGTAGTGGAAGATGGTCTGGCCCTTGTAGGAAAAGCGGCTGGTGCCATCGGGCATCAGGCCCTGGCCCTGGGTCGCGCGGATCGCGGTGCACAGGTTGGTCTTGCCCGACAGGCACGACTTACACTGGCGGCATTCCGGCGTGTAGAGCGGAATCACGTGATCGCCCGGCTTGACGCTGGTCACGCCCGCGCCAACCTCGCGCACGATCCCGGCGCCTTCGTGACCGAGGATCGAGGGGAAGATCCCTTCGCTGTCGAACCCGTCCAGCGTGTAGGCATCGGTGTGGCACACGCCGGTGGCCATGATTTCGACCAGCACTTCGCCGGCCTTGGGCCCTTCAAGGTCCAGCTCGACGATTTCCAGCGGTTGCTTGGGGGCGAACGCAACGGCGGCGCGGGTTTTCATGGCGGTCAATGCTCCTCTCCACGGCACGGCGTGGTTTTGTAAGCGATGCTTACTAAATGACGGAAGGCGGCGTCAATGCCGCTGTTGCCGGTAATGCGCATGGGGGCATGGCTTGGCAAGCATGGTCTGAGGGGTTAGCCAAGCCCCATGAAGACCCTGCGCGATCCCGAATGCCTGCTGACCGAAGGACTTGCGGCGATCCGGGGGCAGTTCAAGGTGCCAAGCCAGTTCCCGCCTGACGTGCTGGCCGCAGCAGACCGCGCGGCGGCGCGCACGCCTGCCGATCATGCCGACTGGACGGCGCGGCCCTTCGTCACGCTGGACCCCGCCGGCGCCACCGATCTTGACCAGGCCTTCGCAATCGAACCGGCCGGGGTAGACTGGCTGCTGCACTATGCCATTGCCGATGTCGGCTGGTTCGTCGACCACGGCGATCCACTGGACGGCGAGGCGTGGCAGCGCGGGATGACCACCTACCTGCCCGATGGCAAGGCCGGGCTATACCCCCCGGTGCTGGCCGAAGGGGCGGCCAGCCTGCTGCCCGATGGCCCGCGTCCGGCGGTGGTGTTCACCACCCGGGTTGCGCCCGATGGCGCGGTGGTGCTGGACGGGGTAACCCGCGCGGTGATCCGCAGCCGCGCCAAGCTGGCCTACGAAACGGTGCGCGATGCCGATCTGCCCGATGGCTTCGCCGAACTCGCCGGACGGATCACCGCGGCCGAACAGCGCCGCGGCGCGGCCCGCGTCGATCCGCCCGAACAAGAGGTGGAACGCAATGGCGATGGCCGCTTTGCCCTGCGCTTTCGCCCGCTGCTGCCCAGCGAACGGCGCAACGCCGCGCTGTCGCTGGCGACCAACATGGCGGTCGCGGACCTGCTCCAGGCCCATCGCACCGGGCTGTTCCGGGTCATGGCCGAACCGGAAGATTTCGCCATTGCCCGCCTGCGGCAGACCGCGCGCGCCTTTGGCATGGAATGGCCCGCCCAGGCCCCGCTCGCCCAGTTTGAAAAGACGCTCGATCCCGCCGATCCGCGCCACGCTGCCTTCATGCTCGCGGTGCGCCGCGCCGGGCAGGGCGCCAGCTACCAGCCGTGGCGCGCAGGCGTGGTGCCGTGGCACGCGGCGATGGCGGCCACCTATGCCCACGCCACCGCCCCGCTGCGGCGACTGGCCGATCGCTTCGTGGTGCTGGCGGCGCTGGCGGTAGCCAACGGCCAGCCCGTGCCCGACCCTGTCGCCGCCGCCTTCGACCGGCTGCCCGGCGTGATGGACAAGGCCGAAGCGCGCAGCGCCCAGGTTGAACGCGCGGTGGTGGACCTGGCTGAAACCGCCCTGCTGGCCGGGCATGAGGGACAGACCTTTGCCGCCGTAGTCACCGACCTTGGCCCCAGTGGCGCGCGGATCCAGCTGTGCGACGTCCCTGTCGTGGCCCGCACCGCCGCAAACGACGTGGTGCCGGGCGATGCCCTGCGCGTCCGGCTCGACCGCGCCGATCCCCTGCGCCGCGAGGTCAGCTTCACGCGGGTATCATGATAGGACCTGTGAAACGCGCAATGCGCGTTGCGGCGCAACACCGGCCCGCTCCGGCGTCAGGCGGAAAAGGAGTCGAATTCAAGTTGCGCCCCGCCGCCCGCTCGGCTACTGGCGCGCTTCCTGCAGGAAACTGCTGGTGAGGCCCGATGGCGGAGTGGTTACGCACCGGACTGCAAATCCGTTTACGCCGGTTCGATTCCGGCTCGGGCCTCCACCTTCCCCTCCTTGAAATCCACTAACCCGCCCCGCGCCGCCGCGCGCCCAGCGTGCCCGCCTGGCCCAGCGCCAGGATCAGTGCGAGCGGCTGCGGCTGCCCGAACAGGAAGCCCTGGACCGCGCGGCAGCCAAGCTCCTGCGCCAGGCGAAGCTGCGCCTCGCTCTCCACCCCTTCGGCCAGGACCGGCACGCCCAGCGATTCGCCGATCGACACGATCGCCGAAACCAGCGTGCGCGAGGCTGGATGCTGGACGAAATCGGCAATGAAGCAGCGGTCGATCTTGATCTTGTCGACCGGATAGACGCTGACCGTGTCGAGCGAGGAATAGCCCACTCCGAAATCGTCGATCGCCACCCGCACGCCCAGCGCGCGCAGCCGCCCCAGCACGGCCACCGCGCGCTCGCGGTTAACCGCCAGTGCTGTTTCGGTGATTTCCAGCTCCAACCGCGCCGGGGCGAGGCCCGTCTGGCGCAGCGCCAGCGCCACGCGGTGGGGCAGGCCCGGATCGGTCAGCTGCACCGCCGACACATTGACCGCAATCGACAGCAGCGGCGGCAGCTTCATCGCCGCCGCGCAGGCCTCGCGCAGCACCCAGTCGCCCAGCTCGTGGATCAGGCCGGCTTCCTCGGCCAGCGGGATGAATTCCGCCGGACTGACCGCGCGGAGCTGCGGGTGCGTCCAGCGCAGCAGCGCCTCATAGCCCAGCAGCGTGCCATCGACGTGGTGCTGCCCCTGGTAGAACACCGCCAGTTCGCCGCGCGCGCAGGCCCCGGCCAGTTCATCGACCAGCGCGCCGCGCCGCCGCGCGCGCTCGTCCATCTCCGGATCATAGCGCAGCCGCTTGCGCGCCCGCCCGGCCTTGGCCCGGTACATCGCCAGGTCCGCATTGTTGATCAGCTGTTCGCGGCGCTGCGCATCATCCGGCCACAGCGACAGCCCGATGCTGACCCGCGGGCGAATCGTCGCGCCATGGCTGTCGAGCGGCGCGCACAGCGCCCGCTCGATCCGGTCGAGGAATTCCTCCAGCTCGTCCGCCCCGCCGCGCAGGTGCTTGAATGCGGCAAATTCGTCCCCGCCGAACCGGGCCAGCGCCTCGCCTTCGCGCAGCACCGCCTGCGCGGCCGTCGCCGCCCCGCGCAGCACCGCATCGCCGGCCTCATGCCCGAAGCGGTCGTTGATATGCTTGAACCGGTCGATGTCGATCATCACCGCCGCAACCTGCCCGCCATCGGCCTGGGCCGCCGCGATCGCCGCATCGATCCGCACCGCGAACTGCAGCCGGTTGGGCAGGCCCGTCAGCCCGTCATGCTGGGCCAGGTAGGCATTGTAGCGATTTTCGGCGAGCAACGTGCGGCGCTGCGCCAGCCGCTCGCGCACCTGCTCCAGCGCCGCGCCGACCCGCCCGAGCCGCCCGCGCCCCAGCCCGGGAACCGGCGCATCCAGCTCATCCCGCGCCAGCCGCGCCATGGCCTGCTCGAGCACGCGCAGCGCAAGGACCAGCCGCCACCAGCCCAGCGCCCCAAGCACGAGGGCCAGACACAGCCCGATTTCCAGCCCCGTCAACCCGCCCAGCACCGCGCCATCATCCTGCCCCCGCAAACCCGAGGGATACCAGCCCACCCGCTTCCCGCAAGCCACGACCACCACAACAAAGATTGACTGCCCGCGCCCCGCAAGCTAGGCGACCGCCCGCTGCCATCAGAACGGCATGCCGCTTTAGCTCAGTCGGTAGAGCACATCATTCGTAATGATGGGGTCACGTGTTCGAGTCACGTAAGCGGCACCACCACTTTCCCAAGGAAAAACAGAAAGATAAGGTGGAAGGCGCTTCCGCTTGGAAGCGGGTTTTCGTGCTCTTTATGGCAATTTCAGCCGTGAATCGCCTCTGACCCACGCTCCGCCCATTTGACTGGCGAAAGCGCCTTCACATTCTCGCTGAGAATCATACAGTTGATAGCCACGTGCGGCTGGTCGCCTGCTGCCTCTCTGGCGGAAATCGCATTGGGCAATGCCAGGCGCTCGAAAGAGGCTGATCTGGGTCTAGCTTGGGTAGTCCTTGAAGGTGCCGCTGTGTCAGCCGTGGCCAGGTTGATCAGGTAAGTCACCCCGCTTCACCTTGAGTAGTGAACCCTGCCCAAATTTTGGGGTGGAGCCCATTTTTAGCGGACACGTTTCCGATTTAGGGCAAGAAACGATTTGCTTCGGCGTGGACACGATCAGCGGGTTCGCATACCAGCGCAACGAAGGGGAATGGCCAAATCAAACGAGGCTTGGCGGCCACAGCCTTGATGTCATCTTCTTCTCGGCCAAGGTGAGAAATACGACGGATCATGCGCTTTATCGGTAACAAGGAAGCGATCGCTCCCGTCATTCGTGAGATGCTGGAAGAAAAGGGGTTGTTGCATCGCAACCTAACGATCTTCGATGCGTGCTGCGGTACGGGTGCGGTTGCCGATGCACTAAAAGACGCCCTGAACGTCAAGATCAACGACCTGTTGGAGTGGAGCGTTACCTATACCCGGGGCCGTCTGGTGGCACCGAAGTGTACATTTTCGGAACTGGGGTTCGATCCTTTCGCGAGTCTGAATGGGTCGGACGGGACGCTCGAAGGATTCTTCTTCAAGCATTATCCCCCCGGCGGATCAGAGCGAATGTACTTCACTGCTGAGAATGCGGCACGGATCGATCATATCCGCGCTACGATCGAGAGTTGGTATCGCGCGGCTTCGATAGACGACAACGAATATGCTTATCTACTAGCGAGCCTAATTGAATCGCTTTCAGCAGTAGCCAATACTGCAGGAGTTTACGGAGCCTACCTCAAACATTGGGATCCGCGCGCGTTGCGTCCACTCCGGTTCGTTCCAGTTAGCGCTAATACCGCGCTGCCGGGCGAGGTCGGGACTAGCAACGCAAGGATCGAAGACATTATCGCTACGGTGGATTGCGACATCCTTTACCTCGATCCGCCCTACACTCAAAACCAATACGGCACACAATATCACCTTCTGGAAACACTCGTTAAAGATGATGCGCCATCGCTAAGCCGGATCACAGGGTCGCGACCTGTCACTCCAATGCGGTCAGATTGGTCAAAGGATATTCACAAGCAAATCCTCTTCGATCGTGTTATCGCTACAACAAAAGCGCGTCACGTTATTTTCAGTTATAGCGTCGACGGCTTCATGTCGAAATCCTATATTGAGTCAGTTCTGAAACGATATGCGATACCGGGTTCGCTGATTTGTCGACCAATATCATATCGAAAATACACTAACACCAAGTCACGCGAGAGCGGAGAACATATAGAGTATCTATTCTACATTGAGAAAATGCCTGCCGAAGAAGTTCGCTACGTTTCTCCTTTAAATTATCCGGGCAGTAAGGCTCGAATGATACCCTTTCTCAAGAGTCTTATGCCACCTCGGATCGGACGATTTGTGGACGCATTTGGCGGCAGTTTTAACGTTGGGATCAACGCCCCAGCTAAACAGGTCGTCTACAATGACTTCAATCACCTTGTTGCCGGGCTGATCGCCGCCTTTCGAGACGAAGACACTTATGAACTGATCCGGTACGTCCGTCGCCAGATCGCAAAATATGGCCTGGAGAAGGAGAACGCAGTTAATTATCTTGCCGCGCGCGCGCGATATAATTCCCTGCCAATGGATAAGCGTGATCCTAGATTATTGTTTGCCGTGCTTCTGTATGGCTTCAATCAGCAGATTCGGTTCAATTCTGATTTCGAATTTAACAATCCGGTCGGCCAGCGCTGGTTCAATGACAAAATACTCGAACGAGTTGTAAGTTTTTCGCGCGAGATTAAAAGCCGTGACGTGTTGATTTTTGAGACAGATTATCAGATGCTCATCGATCAAATCGATGAGGACACTTTTGTATACCTTGACCCCCCCTATCGATTGACCACTGGTGCCTACAACGATGGCAAGCGCGGATTCAAAGGGTGGGATATAGCCGCCGAGCGAGAGCTGTTTGCATTCTGCGAGCAATTGCACGCTCGCTCAGTTAAGTTCATGCTATCGTATGTTTTGGGGCATAAGGGCGTAGCCAACGACGAGATTGTGAGCTGGATTGGGCGGAATGGATTTAAAATTGTTCCCCATGATACAGTGCAGGGAATCGGGCGGAAGGAAGTCGTGATCTTAAACTATGGCTAATCCGTCTCGCCCACACTTCGTCATCGAAGAGCGGTTCCAGAAAGGCGGGAGCTATCGAACGCTGCTGACCGATGATGTGCTGGCAGATATTAGCAACCGGCTAACCGGGAATCCAAACTTCACCGTCGCTTTTGAACCGCGAGTCAATGTCGGACGGCTGGCGATGCTATATTATCGGGACAAGAGCTTTTTTGTTTCCGTTTCGGAGATTGATGTTCGAAGCCGCAACTCCAGCTTCCAGAGTTTCCCAAGTGCGCTGTCGCGCTACGTTCTCGCCAACGGTGAAAAGGAGATCTGCTATTACGTTCACCCGGCGATCCGAGGCAACTTCGCAACTGGCTATTTCATGTTCATGTATCGGTTGATGAAGACCGCTGGCGTGAACCTAATGAACCTAGCTGATCACGTTAACTCACCAATCCAGGCGTTTTCTGCGCCCGAGGACGTCATCGCAGCGAAGGATGTACTTAGGACTAGGGGGACGGGCAACAATTCGACCTATGTCACCCGTGGAGCCGATGGCGCAACTGAGGTCTATGGAAAAACGTATGGTGCGAACAAGTATGAATCGACACTAATATGTTTGGCACTGGCGCGGATTGCGACTGTCGGGTTACGACTTTATCAGATTGAAGAGGGCGGGCTGAAGGCGCTTCCCTTGCCGTCGCGACGTGCCATCCATGCTTGGGGAGGAGTTATTGAGACATCGACCCCGGCATTTGAGGCGGTCGAATTTCGGGAGCGGAACAGCCTGCGTTCGATCCGCTTCTCATACAACTTGCTTGAGAAGTTTGAAAAGAAGTGCTGCGCTTTTTGTGCCTGCGCGATTCCGCAAATCGTGCAGGGGGCACACATTTGGCCGGTCGCGGCGATCAAGCAATCTGGGTTGCCCTTCGACGAGCAGTTGGATCATGCACTGAGCGGGCAAAACGGTCTTTGGCTTTGTGAAAACCACCATAAGCTCCTCGATTCGGCGACACTGTACCTTCACGCATCAGGGCGGCTGCATTATCGACGGTCTTTGAATGCACATGATACGCAGTTTGTACGTCAGACTACGACAACCGCAGCGCTCCCGAATGTTGTCTTGCAGCCCCAATTCCTAGACTATCTGGCCAAACGGAACGCGACAATTGCGGCAAAGGACTACATGCCGATCTGACCGCAACTTTTGGCACCATGGAGCGTCCCCTCAATTTCCGAAGGTAAAGCGCAAAACAGCTGCGCAAATGGGGCCATCTTATTTGAATAGGTCGTTAGGTCCGGAGAGCTCACCCCTCAACGGGCATTAGCAACTGGTGCAGCTCAACATCCAACGCCTTCGCCAACCGCTCCACGGCGCGGACTGACGGGTTGCGGGTGCCGCGCTCCAGGTCGCTCACGTAGCTGCGTTCCATCTCGGTTTCCAAGCCGAGCTGTTCCTGGGTCATACCTCTTAGCTTTCGGAATTTCCGGACATTGAGACCCAAGAGAACAACCGCATCCATGCGGCGATTTGGTCGAAAGCCGAGGGTAGCGTCTGTATACTAATCGTGTCATTTATCCCTATCATTCAGGTTCAAGGGACGATGGCACGAAGCAGCGACAGTCCGACGGTCTGTTCCCGTGCCCTTTGGGTGCGGTTTCTCAACCCATGCAAACGGAGATGATAATGCGTAACAACAAACTTGCACTCGCGGCGCTTGGCCTATTGCCACTTGCTGCTTGCGGAAGCGCGACGAACGAGCTCGAGCCGAAGCCAACCGAAACCGTCCGCACCTGCGAAAGCATCCGTGAGGGCATCATTCGCCTCGCCGGGGAGCGCGGGGTTACCATTGTGAAGATCTACGAACCCACAGCGGTCAAGATCGAGCAGAAGAAGGTTAGTTGCACCGGCAGGGCCGTGGTCAGCAGCGGTCAGGAAGCCAAAATCTACTACCGCGCCTATCAAGATCAGGAAGGCGACTGGCTACTCCAATACGCCGAGGAGCCGTTGGAAAAGTGACCAGCCGCGCAGCTCTGATCGGGATTCCCTTGGCGGCCTTCGGGCTCGGCTATTGGATCGCTCCGAAAGAGCAGCTCGACACCGTGGTTGAGCATACGGGATTTTTGCAGACGGATACCCGCAAGGTTCTTTCGGCCACGGTCGAGAGCCTCAGGTCCGAAAACAAGATGCTGGTGCTCAGCTACAAGGGCACGGTCCGGGTAAAGGTTGAACGCACCAAATTCTGGGTGCTGGGGGCTTCGCAGGAACTGATCGTGCCCGGCGTGGTCAACTACTACCTCGACCTGAGCAGGCTCAGCCTCGCCGATGTGACGTTCGACGAGAAAGCCAAGCTGGTCCGGGTGAAGCTGCCGCAAGTCGTTATGGGCGACATCGCGTTTCAACCGGAACAGGCGACCACGATCAACGGGGGCGTGTTGACCTTTAGCCAGGCCCAGGTCGATGAGCTGCTCAAGGCCAACTACGCTTCGGCGCGGCGGGCGATGACGGCTCAGGCCCAAGGACCGGGCTTTGTGGACGCGGCGCGTAGGCAGGCAATCGCCAACGTGCAGTCCTACTTTGAGGTGCCGCTGCGCATCGTCGGCCAGCCGGACGTCAAGGTGGCCGTGACCTTCTAACCTTCCATCGCAGACAACCCACGAGGGGCGTTGCGGAGCGATCTGCAGCGCCCCTTTTTTTTGCATTTGGAGAACCGCACATGACTATCCTGCGCACTGCCGGGGAGGTGAAAGCCTTTCTGGCGACTCCGCTCGGGCGCGAGGTGGACGCCATCCTTGCCCCGCACCTAGAAAGACTGGCCGAGTTCGAGCTTGAGGACATCGCCGCAATCGCGGTCGATGAAGTCCCTCAGGGCCTCGATCCCGACGCCTTCGAATACCGCACACAGCATCCCGGATGGCAGGAGGCCGTCTGGATTATTTCGGACGATGGTTTCGGCTGGATCGTCCTGACCCGCACCTGACTCGCCAACATCACCGGCAACCGCAAGCGTCCAGGCATCCCGCCTCGGGCGCATTTTTTATGCCCGAAAGGAATTACCCATGCACCTGATCTATGACGACGCCACGCTCACTGCCGCGCTGGCCGCAACCTGCGATGAAACCAGTCGCACGTTGATTGAACGCATCGCCCACGACGCCAAGGCTTCCGACTTATGGGAACTGACCTGCATTGTTCTGATCGAGCACAACGACATCGCGCAGGATTTTGAAGAAGCGCTCGGCTTCGATCCCGCCTTGGGGCCGCTGGAAGATGGCGAGCCCTACTGGTCATGGGACGAACGCCATGGCGAGATGTTGGAGCTGCTCATTACGGCGGGAAATGAAGGCTACGCTTGGTTCGTGTTGGTGCCCGTCGCGTGGTTTGCCGCACACAGAGGAAATAAAATTCATGCACAAGGCAAGGAGGTTTAGTACCCGGAAACAGCACGGCGCGGGTCGTTATCAATCCCTTTCACTTAACCCTGTCAAAAGCTAAAAGTCCGAAGTGAAAATCCAAATCTCGCTAAGATCCCTTTGGGCATAGTCGCCGGGGCGGGCGCGCTGGAAACCTGAAAATCTGGAAGCCTGCCCCACTGCTTGACTCCACACGGCACAATGCCCATGTGCCCGTCGCGGCAGTACTCTGCCATGTTATGACTTCGTCTTCGTCCTGACTACGCCCGACGGGCAAGCAGCTGTCTCCCCGAACGGGAGACGAGAACGAAAGTCGGATTAGCTCCACATCGAAACCCTGCCGAACCTTCGGCGCACAAGGCTTGTGGTTGTTGCGCTAGTCCCAAGACGGAATGCGAAAATGATACATAGAAGCGAAAGGAAGGCACTCGAACTGTGCCTTCAGAATCTGAAAACCGACGACCCGGGCAGGCTGGCTCTTGCGAGGGCGTTTGCACCGATCCTCCAGGAGATATCGAGCCGCTTGGTCGGGCTGAGAATGAACGAACAGGAAGCAAAGGATCTAGTTGTCCATTCGTTCGACTATCTCGGGCCTCTAGTTGAATATCTCTTTGATAATTTTGTGCGTGAAATAGCGCTTCCCGACGAAGAAGGGATGCTTAGACTGCTAGATTCATACGTATATGATCGCTTTTTTCACTAGGAATTGAACACCACTAACATTACGACAACCATGTTGCGTCTTGTCTATGCGCCATTAGGCCACCTTTTCAATCTCAAAGGTGGAAAATGTCTAACCAAAACGAAAACGAAGGTGCGCCTTCAAGACCCAGCGCCAAGGGACTTACGGTGCCGGGCAAGGAATCTACATTCTACAGAAGCCTCGGCTTCAAAGTCACTGGCGCGGGGAAGGCCCT
>JAKPAG010000021.1 GCA_029779535.1 Pseudomonadota bacterium
CCGTCAGCTGGTCGAGGAAGAAGTTCGCCTTGATGATAGTCGCATCCGCGCGGCCATTCTGCACCATCATCTCATCGATGTACTCGCGCGCCACCGCCTCGAAAGTCTGGGCGGACAGGAATTCCGAACGGATCTTCTGCTTGCGCTTCTCCATCGCCGGGTCACCGCCCGACGCGACTTTGACGCGAGCCTCGTAGGCCGCTTGGCGGGCATCCTTGAGATTGATTTCGGGATAGGAGCCGATCGAGAGCTTCCTCTCTACGGTGCCGATTCGATAGCGAAATCGCCAGAGTTTGCCGCCCGATGGGGAGACCTCGATGTACAATCCGCGGTCGTCGGCGACCTTGTACGGTTTGTCCTTTGGCTTGAGTGCGCGAAGCCGAGTTTCGGTCAGAGGCATGTGCGGGCCTTTTCCCAATGTGGTTTTCGCAAAGGCCCGCAAAAGGCCCGCAAAAATGTGCGGAACCCCCGAGAAAATGCGGGACGATCCGGCACGATCCAAGGGCCAATTCCCTTGGATTTCTGCGGGTTTAATACACTTATTAGGATGTTCCGAGAAGAACAAATGGTGCCCAGAAGAGGACTCGAACCTCCACGCCCTTGCGAGCGCCGCCACCTGAAGACGGTGCGTCTACCAATTCCGCCATCTGGGCACGGGCTGCTCAGTCGTCGAAGGCTGTGCAGCAGGTAGGAGCGGGCCGTTAGCCTTCCTGCGCGGGGCTTGTCAACGCCTGTCGTGCAGGAAGGCGAACCTGAAATCGGCAAGGCCCTGCCGCAGCTTGCGATGTGGCGCGGGTTGCGGCATGGCGGCGGGATCGACGGCAATCTGCAACACAGGCTGGACCTGCATATCATGGCGAAAACGGACCCGCTGGACGGCAAACTGGTAGTGCTGCTGGGCGGCAGCGGCATGCTCGGCACGCACGTGGCCCAGGAACTGCTCGCGCGCGGGGCGCGGCTGCGCGTGGCCGCGCGCCGGCCGGAACGCGGCTGGCACCTCAAGCCGCTGGCCAAGCTCGGCCAGATCCAGTTCGTCCGCTGCGACGTGACCAAGCCGCAGACCATCGCCCCCCTGATGGCGGGCGCGGATGCGGCGGTCTATCTGGTCGGCGCCTTTGCGGGCGATCTCGACGCACTCCAGGCGCAAGGCCCCGAACTCGCCGCGCAAGCGGCTCAGGCGGCGGGCGCCCAGGCCTTCGTGCTGGTCTCGGCAATCGGCGCCGATGCCGAATCGGGCATCGCCTATGCCCGGACCAAGGCGGCGGGCGAGCAGGCCGTCCATGCCGCCTTCCCGCAAGCGACCGTGCTGCGCCCCTCGGTGCTGTTCGGCGAGGACGACCGGTTCATCAACCTGTTCGCCGGGTTGATCGCCCGCTTCCCCGTGCTGCCGGTGTTCGCCCCCAAGGCCAGGCTGCAACCGCTGCATATCGACGATGCGGCGCGCGCGGTGGCCGAAGCGCTGGCCGACCCGGCAAGGCATGGCGGCAAGACCTACGAGATCGCCGGGCCAGAAGCGTTCGACATGGCGACGCTCAACCGCATGATCGCGCAAGGCCAGCGGCGCCAGCCGCTGTTCGTCGACCTGCCCGATGGGCTGGCCGGGCTGATCGCGGCCCTCCCCGGCGCGCCGATCAACCGCGACCAGTGGAAGCTGCTGCAGGCCGGGAACGTGCCGTCCGGCCAGCTTCCGGGCCTCGAGGCGCTGGGCATCGCCCCGCGCCCGCTCGGCCTGTTCCTCGACCGCTGGATGACGCGCTACCGCAAGCACGGGCGCTTCGGCGTGACCAAGGCGGCCTGAACCGGCCTTTCCGGTCGTCACAGAACCCGGCACGCAACGGCCCTGGATTGCTTCGGCCTGCGGCCCTCGCAACGACGGGTGGCCTCAGTCCAGCGGCTCCACCAGCAGCACCACGCCATCGCTGCCGGCGATGCGGACGCGGGTGCCGGGAGCGGTGTCGGGCCCGCGCGCCAGCCATTCGCTGTCTCCGTGGTGGACCCGGCCGCTGCCGCCGACGATGGCCTGCGTCACCACCGCCGTTTCCCCCACCAGCCGCGCGCCGCGACGATTCATCTTGGGATCGGCCTCCACCACCGGATTGGCCCGGAGGTAGTTGCGGCCGAGGAACACCGCGACAATCGCCAGCACGGCGAAGATCACGATCTGCAACGGCAGCCCGATCGGCAGCAGCCAGGCGAGCACTCCGGTGATCAGCGCCGCCCCCGCCAGCCAGATCAGGAACACGCCGGGCACCGCCATTTCCGCCGCGGCGAGGATCAGCCCGATGGCCAGCCACGCCCAGTGCGGATCGAGATCGTGCAGCGCCTCCATCAGCGATCGCCCGCCGAGGGCGGCACGCTGGGCCGGGGCACGACCGGGCTGCGCGGCGCCACCGGGGCGGCCGGGGGCGCTACGCGCGGCGCGCTCGGGCCGCCGCTGCCGCCGTTCCCCAGCGCATCCTTCACCAGTTCGCCGATCCCGCCGAGCGAGCCGATCAGGCTCGTCGCCTCCACCGGGAACAGGATCGTCTTGGCATTGGGAGAAGTCGCGAACTGCGAAACCGCCTCGGTATACTTCTGCGCCACGAAGTAGTTGATCGCCTGGCTGCCCGAATCGGCAATCGCCTGGCTGACCATCTGCGTCGCGCGGGCTTCCGCCTCGGCCTCGCGCTCGCGCGCCTCGGCATCGCGGAACGCGGCCTCGCGGCGGCCCTCGGCCTGGAGGATCGCCCCCTGCTTCTCGCCCTCGGCGCGCAGGATCTCGGACGCGCGCGAGCCTTCGGCCTCGAGGATCTGGGCGCGCTTCTCACGCTCCGCCTTCATCTGCCGCGCCATGGCGTTGGAAATGTCCGCCGGCGGGCGGATGTCCTTGATCTCGACACGGGTGATCTTGACCCCCCACGGCGAGGTAGCGTGATCGACCACCGACAGCAGCCGGGCATTGATCTCGTCGCGCTTGGACAGCGTTTCGTCGAGGTCCATCGAGCCCATCACCGTGCGCAGGTTGGTGGTGGTGAGCTGCATGATCGCGAGATAGAGGTTGGACACCTCGTAAGCGGCCTTGCCCGCGTCCAGCACCTGGAAGAACACCACCGCGTCCACCCCGACCATGGCGTTGTCGCGCGTGATGATCTCCTGGCCGGGGATGTCGAGCACCTGCTCCATCACATTCACCTTGTGGCCGACGCGATCGATGAACGGGATAATCAGATGCAGCCCCGGCTCGGCGGCCAGCGTGAACTTGCCTAGCCGCTCGATCGTGTAGACGAACCCCTGCCGGACGACGCGCACCCCCATCAGCAGGAAAACCACGACCACGAACACCAGCGCTACCAGGAAACTGCCCATCCGGCCCTCCAGAAATTAATTAGAATGGGCATGGTAACCCGGTACGGGCGTGGCGGGAACCCCATGTTGGGAGTGCAGCGCGCCTGCCCTCCCCGTCATTGCGAGGAGGCGGAGCCGACGAAGCAATCCAGGGCGTCTGTACGAAACGGCCCTGGATTGCTTCGGACCTACGGTCCTCGCAATGACGGGGTGGTGAGGCGACAACCTCACACTTCCTCGCAATGACGGAGGGGTAACTGTGCAACCCCCAGGTTGACACAGAACGGCCCGAAAGGACCGCCCCCTCTCCCGCCCACCCGCTCATGGCCACCACTCAGCCGGCACGGCCCGCAGCACCCGGTCGTAGGCCGCGAGCAGCCGCAGAAGCGCGGTATTGCTGGGCTGGCGCGTCGCAACGGCAAACCGCCCGCGCACCATCCGCACCCGGATCGCGCCTTCGTGCGCCAGCACTGGCAGCTCGTCGGGTGTGACCTTCCGCGCAGGCGCCGCGTCCGCCCCCCAAGCGCGGCCGCACGGGGACGAATGGCGGCACCCGCTTCCAGGCAGGCCAGCGGCGGCGGGATGCATGGGGCTGCGTTTGCGGGAGCGCGTCATCGCCCAGGTTAAGGCAGATTTGGCGGATGTAGGAAAGGTTTGCGGGTGGGGTTCTGGGTCCCCGCTTTCGCGGGGATGACGAAGCAAGGGGCGGGAGGACGACGGGGGAGATCGATCCGTTTTCGAACGATCTTCACCCTTCGTCATTCCCGCGAAAGCGGGAACCCAGTAGCGTAACGGGATGCGCTCCACTTTCGCGCCTGCCGTCTATCTGCTTACCTCCCGGCGGAACGGGACGCTTTATGTCGGGGTGACATCCGATCTCGTCAAACGCGTCCACCAGCATCGCATGGGGCTGGTCGCCGGTTTCACCCGTGACTACGGCGTAAAATTCCTCGCCTGGTTCGAGCAGCACGGAACGATGGACCAGGCGATCCTGCGCGAGAAGCGGATCAAGAAATGGAACCGCGCGTGGAAGCTCGCGCTGATCGAGCGGGCCAATCCCGGCTGGCGCGATCTGGCGGAGGATTTCGGGTTCGAACCGCTGACGCAAGCTGGGTCCCCGCCTGCGCGGGGATGACGAAAGAAGAAAGGTCAGCCAACTCCCTCGTCATCCCC
>JAKPAG010000093.1 GCA_029779535.1 Pseudomonadota bacterium
TGATTTTCACCCAGAACTGAGCCGGGAGGGCGCATAATTTTCACCGAGAACTGAGCCATGTGAACCTTTCCCCGAAGCGGCGAGCGGCGGGGGCAACGGAGTGATCCACATGGGACTTTTGAATGTCATTCGTCGGATGTACTTGCGACAGAAGCTGTCGATCCGCGAGATCTCCAGGCGCACAGGTTTGTCGCGCAATACTGTGACCAAGCATCTTGCTGCAGACACGGTGGAGCCGAAGTTCGCGACGCCGGAGCGGCCGAGCAAGCTTGATCCCTTTGCCGAGAAGCTGTCGGGCTGGCTGAAGACGGAGGCGGGGAAGTCGCGCAAGCAGCGGCGGAGTGTCAAGCGGATGCACGCCGATCTCGTGGTGCTCGGCTTCACCGGCTCCTATGGCCGGGTTGCCGCTTTCGCGCGGGAATGGCGGGCAGATCGGCACAAGGAACAGCAGACCACGGGGCGCGGGACCTTCGTTCCGCTGTCGTTCCGGCCGGGTGAAGCCTTCCAGTTCGACTGGAGCGAGGATTTCGCGGTTCTGGGCGGCGAGCGCACGAAGCTGCAGATGGCGCATATCAAGCTGGCGCATAGCCGGGCCTTTCTGCTGCGGGCTTATCCCTTGCAGACCCACGAGATGCTGTTCGATGCTCACTGGCATGCGTTCCGGGTCTTCGGCGGCGTGCCGGGTCGCGGGATCTACGACAATATGCGCACGGCGGTGGATCGTGTCGGCCGCGGGAAAGAGCGGCAGGTCAACATCCGCTTCCTCGCCATGACAAACCACTACGTCTATGAGCCGGAGTTCTGCAATCCGGCGGCAGGGTGGGAGAAGGGGCAGGTCGAGAAGAACGTCCGGGACGCCCGGCACCAGGTGCTGCAGGGGATGCCGGACTTCCCCAACCTTGCCGCGTTGAATGTCTGGCTCGAACGGCGGTGCCAGGAACTATGGAGCGAGACCGCCCATGGCACGCTGCCCGGCACGATCGCCGAGGTCTGGGCTGAAGAGCGGGCCGCCTTGATGCCGTTGCCCGTGGCCTTCGACGGCTTCATCGAGCTCAGCAAGCGGGTCTCGCCCACCTGCCTGATCAGCTTCGAACGCAATCGCTACAGCGTTCCTGCGTCATTCGCCAATCGTCCGGTCAGCCTTCGGATCTATCCCGACCGGCTGGTCGTGGCGGCTGAAGGCAACATCCTGTGCGAACATCCACGCGTGATCGAGCGCCGCCACGATCTGCCGCCGAAGACGATTTACGACTGGCGGCATTATCTGGCGGTCGTTCAACGCAAGCCCGGAGCCCTTCGCAACGGCGCGCCCTTCCTGGAATTGCCGCCTGCGTTCAGACAGTTGCAGGATTACTTGCTACGCAAACCCGGTGGTGACAGGGAGATGGTCGATATCCTCGCCCTCGTACTTCACCACGACGAACAAGCCGTGCTGACCGCCGCGGAATTGGCGCTGGCCGAGGGCGTGCCGACCAAAACCCATGTGCTGAACCTGTTGCACCGGCTGGTCGACGGCAAAGTGATCGGCGGGCCGCCGCTGGATACACCGCAAGCGTTGGTCCTGCACCGCGAACCCAAGGCCAATGTCGAACGCTATGACGACCTGCGTGCCCAGATCGCAGGAGGCCGCCATGCGTCATGATCCCGCCAGCGCGGCCATCGTCATCATGCTCCGCAGCCTGAAGCTGCACGGCATGGCGCAGGCCGTCACCGATCTGGCCGAACAGGGGGCGCCAGCTTTTGAGGCCGCCATCCCGATGCTGTCGCAACTGCTGAAGGCCGAATTGGCCGAGCGCGAGGTGCGCTCCATCGCCTATCACATGAAGTCGGCCCGCTTCCCGGCCTATAAGGATCTCTCGGGCTTCGACTTCGCCGCCAGTGAGATCAATGAGGCCACCGTCCGGACACTGCATCGCTGCGAGTTCATGGATGGCGCCCAGAACGTGGTCCTGATCGGCGGGCCGGGCACCGGCAAGACCCATGTTGCCACCGCCCTCGGCATCCAGGCCATAGAGCATCACCGCAGGAAGGTCCGCTTCTTCTCCACCATCGAGTTGGTCAACGCCCTCGAACAGGAAAAGGCCAAAGGAAAGGCCGGGCAAATTGCCGAAAGTCTGACCCGCCTCGACTTGGTGATCTTGGACGAACTGGGATACCTGCCGTTCAGCGCGTCAGGCGGGGCGATGCTGTTCCACCTGCTCAGCAAGCTCTACGAACGCACCAGCGTTGTCATCACCACCAACCTCAGCTTCAGTGAATGGGCCAATGTCTTCGGCGACGCCAAGATGACCACGGCCCTGCTCGACCGCCTCACCCACCGCTGCCACATCCTCGAGACCGGCAACGACAGCTTCCGGTTCAAGGCAAGCTCAGCCGCAGCAGCCCGGAAAAAGAAGGAGACAAACCCACCCTTGACCCCAGCCTGATCCGAAATCCATAGTCAGAGGTGGCTCAATTCTCGATGAAAAACCCGGCTCAGTTCTGGGTGAAAATCAACAGTCCGGCTCCACTCCGGGCCTCGCCCTGATCCACAAAGGTGCCCCATGCGTCCTACCGTCGCCAGCCTGCAAGCCCTGAAGGGCAAGCGCCAGATCCTGACCGTCCATGTCGATACCCCGCCCGAGGCGGCGGCCGCCGCCGAAGCCGGGATCGAGATGTTCACCTTCGAAGTCGATGACCGCTTCGCCGCCGTGCGCGCCGCTGCGCCCGATGTGTTCATTCAAGCCGGCTATGCACAGGGCCATCTGGCCTCGGAAGACATCGCCATCCGCGAAGGGTTCCGCGCGCTGGAGGCCGGGGTGGATTCGATCTACTTCGCCGGCTCGCTGCGGCTGGTCGAGGCGATGGCGCGCGAGGGCATTCCCGTCACCGGCCACATCGGCTATGTCCCGCGCTGGCGGACCTGGACCGGCACCCGCGCCGTCGGCAAGACCGAGGCCGAGGCGGTGGACCTTTTCCGCAAGGCCAAAGCACTGGAAAGCGCCGGGGCCTGGGCCATCGAGATGGAGCTGGTTCCCGTCGAGGTTGCCGATTTCATCACCCGCAACACCGGGCTGATCACCGAAGGCATGGGCTGCGGTGCGGTCTGCGACACCCAGTATCTGTTTTCCTGCGACCTGCTGGGCACCAACACCGGGCACTATCCGCGCCACGCCAAACGCTATGCCGATCTGGCCGCCGAGGAGGCCCGGTTGCAGGCGCTGCGGGTGCAGGCCTTCCGCGACTTTGCCGAGGATACCCGCAGCGGCGGCTATCCGCAGCGCAACCACGAAATCCATACCGGCGAGGCGATCCTGGCCGCGCTGAATGCAGCGAAGTGAGAACGCCATGAGCATAAGACTTGCAATCATTGGTGCCGGCGTCATGGGCGCGGATCATGCCCGGATCTTTGCCGAGCACATTCCCGGCGCGTCGGTTCATGTGATCTGCGATGCGTCCGAGGCGCGGGCGCGGGCGGTGGCAGGGCTTTATGGGGCCGAGGTGGCGACCGATCCGGCGGCGGTCATCGCGCGCGCCGATGTGGATGCGGTGGTCATCGCCAGCCCCGATGCCACCCATGCGCCGCTGTCGCTGGCCTGCATCGCGGCGGGCAAGCGGGCCTTGTGCGAAAAGCCGCTGTCGCAATCTTCGGCCGATTGTCTGGCGGTGATGGCGGCGGAAGAGGCGGCGGGCGCGCGCCACATCCAGCTGGGCTTCATGCGCCGCTTCGATCAGGCCTATGTCGAGGTCAAGGCCGCGCTGGATCAGGGGCGGATCGGGCGGGCATTGATGATGCACAACTTTCACCGCAACGTCGAAACGCCATCGTCGGATTTCACCGGGGCAATGGCGATCACCTCGTCTGCCCCGCATGAATACGACGTGGTGCGCCATGTTCTGGGGCGCGAGTTCACCGCCGTTTCGGCCTTTCAGCCCAAAAGGTCCGATGCCGTGGTGGCGCCGGTGATGATGGTGCTGGAGACCGACGGCGACCAGCTTGTCACCATCGAGATCAACAACAACGCCGCCTACGGCTATGACGTGCGCGCCGAGCTGGTGGGCGAGAGGGGGGCGGTGGCGCTTCATCCCGTCGCCTACAGCCGCACCGACAGCGATCTGGGCCAGCATCTGCCCTATGACGCCGACTGGCGCGGCCGCTATGCCGAGGCTTATCGGCGGCAGAACAAGGCCTTCCTGCGCTTTGTGACCACCGGCGAGTTTCCCGCCTTCGCCGCCGATGCCTGGGATGGCTATGCCGCCGCGATGGTGGGCGAGGCCGGGGTGCGGGCGCTGGCCTCGGGCACCCGCGCGACGATTGACATGGGCGCGCGCCCCGCCTTCTACGCCCGGAAAGGAGCGTGACATGAAGCTCGGTTTTGTCTCCGACAGCCTTGGCGGCCTGCCGTTCGATGCCCTGCTGGATCAGGCCGCCCGTCTGGGTGTGCAGGGGGTCGAGGTCAACACCGGCGGCTGGTCGACCGCGCCGCATTTCGACCTTGGCACGATGAAAGCTTCGGCCCCGGCCCGCAGGGCCTTTGCCACCGCCTTTGCCGATCGCGGGCTGGAGGTGATCGCGCTGAACGCCAACGGCAACCCGCTGCACCCGACCGATCCGCGCCAGGCCGACTGCCTGCGCGATACCATCCGCATCGCCGGAGAACTGGGCATCACCACCGTCTGCACCCTGTCGGGCCTGCCCGCCGGCAGTGCGGCGGACCGGATGCCGAACTGGGTGGTCTCCAGCTGGCCGCCCGAGACGCAAGCCATCCTGCGCTATCAGTGGGAGGATGTGCTGCTGCCGTTCTGGGCCGGGATCGCCGATCTGGCCCGGGCCTCGGGCGTCGAGCGCATCGCGCTGGAGCTGCACGGCAACCAGCTGGTCTACAACGTGCCCACGCTCTTGCGGCTGCGCGCCGCGGTCGGCCCGGTGATCGGCGCCAACCTCGACCCCAGCCACCTGTTCTGGATGGGCGCCGACCCCTTGGCCGCCGCCGGGGCGCTGGGGGACGCGATCTACCACGTCCACGCCAAGGACACCTTCCTCAATGCCCCGAAACAGGCCACGACCAGCCTGCTGGAAACCGGCAGCCTGATGGACATTCCGGCCCGGTCGTGGAGCTACATCACCCTCGGCTTCGGCCACGGCGAGGAATGGTGGCGACAGTTCTGCTATCGGCTGAAGATGGCCGGCTATGACGGCTGGCTGTCGATCGAGCATGAGGATGTGATGCTCAACGGTCTGGAAGGGCTGGAGAAATCCGTGGCCCTGCTCAAGGGCCTCATGCCGACAAAGCCGGCGCACTACAGGCCGCAGGGGATATGAGGACAGGGTAGAAAAAGGGCGGGGTTCGCACCCCGCCCTTTTCGTTCAGCTGCGTGCCGAATCAAGCTGCTCGTTTTTGGTGACGACCTCTTGCGCCTTCAGATAGCTTTCGATCAGCAGCGCATAGGCCGGGAAGATCTTGGTATAGATCTCGGCCCATTCCAGCGCATCGGGGCGGTTCCAGGTTTTCTGAAGCTCGGACGCCACGGCGGCGGTATCCATCGGCACCACGCCGGCCTGCATCACGCGGGCCAGCGTGATCTCTTCGGCCATCTTGGAATAGGTGCCCGAGGCGTCGATCACCGCGAAGACCTTATAGCCGTCATGGGCCGCCGCGATGGCCGGGAAGGCCATGCAGACGCTGGTGATCGTGCCCGCGATGATCAGGGTCTTGCGGCCGGTCGCCTTGACCGCGGCCACAAAGTCGGGGTTGTCCCAGGCGTTGATCTCGCCCTTGCGCGCAACATACTGGGCGTGCGGCGCATTCTGGTGAATCTCCGGGATCAGCGGCCCGTTCGGCCCCTGCGGAACCGAGGCGGTGGTGATGACAGGAATCCCGGCCAGCGTCGCCATCTTGGCCAGCGCGGCGGCGTGATTGCGCAGCACCGGCATCGGCATGTCACCGACGGTCTGGAACAGGCCGCTTTGATGGTCGATCAGCAACAGGACAGCATCGTCAACGTCGATGACCGGCTTTTGTCCGTTGAAATTTGCAGGCGTCGTCATGGTTCTCGCCTTGGAGACTGGGGGGTGTCAGGGTGGTCAGGTCTGCGCCCGATCATCCGGGCGCCCTGCCTGCCGATCCGTCCGGGCCGGCAGGCAAAGGCTGTGGCTCAGGCGGGGATCGCGCCGAACTTTCCGGTCTGGAAGTCGATCATCGCCTGCCGGATTTCGCCGGGGGTGTTCATCACGAAGGGGCCGTGCATCACCACCGGCTCCTCAATCGGCTCGCCGCTGAGGATCAGCACCGAGGCGTCGGTGTCGGCTTCCAGCCGGATCTCGCCGCCTTCGCGGCCGAAAAGCACGAATTGCGCCTCTCGCGCCGTGGTGTCGTCGTTGAAGCGGACGGCGCCTTTCAGCACCACCACCGCAAGGGTATGGCCCTCGGGCAAGGTCAGCGCGGTCGTGCCGCCCTGGGTCAGCCGCACGTCCCACACATCCATCGGCGTGAAGGTGCGGGCCGGGCCGCGGTGGCCGTCATGTTCGCCGGCGATGACGCGCAGCTTGCCCGCGCCGCCCGGCAGATCGACCACCGGAATGTCACGGTCCAGCAGCGCCTGATAGCCGGGCGCGGCGTTCTTGTCCTTGGCCGGCAGGTTCACCCACAGCTGGACCATCTCGAACGGCCCACCTTCGCGGGTGAAACGCTCGGAATGGAACTCCTCATGCAGGATGCCATTCGCCGCCGTCATCCATTGCACGTCGCCGGGGCCGATGACGCCACCCTTGCCGGTGGAATCGCGATGCTCGACCTCGCCCTTGTAGACGATGGTTACCGTCTCGAACCCGCGGTGCGGGTGGGCGCCCACGCCGCGCGGCGCCGTCGTGGGGGTGAATTCGGCCGGACCGGCATAGTCAAGCAGCAGGAACGGGCTGACATGATCGCCGTGGCTGGCGTGCGAGAACAGCGAGCGGACCGGAAAGCCGTCGCCGACCCAATGGCCGCGCGGGGCGGTGTAGACGCCGAGGATCTTTCTCATGGTGCATCTCCTTGGTGAAGCGGTGTTGCTTGCCGAGGAGATACGGTCAGGACAGTTCTGGCAGAAGACAGCAATATCGCGCTATACTGTCCTGCAAACAGGACAATGGGCGCCATGCAGGATCTGAACGACCTTCGTTTCTTTGCCGAGGTGGTTGAACAGGGCGGGTTCGCCGCCGCAGCCCGCAAGCTGGGGATGCCGCGCTCGCGCCTCAGCCGCCGCATCGGGCTGCTGGAGGAGCGGCTGGGCATCCGCCTCGTCCACCGCTCGACCCGGCGCTTTGCCGTGACCGAAATCGGCAAGGAGTATTACCGGCACTGTCGGGCTATGCTGGTCGAGGCCGATGCCGCGCAGGAAACCATCGACCGGATGCGGTCAGAACCGCGGGGCGTGGTGCGGGTCAGTTGCCCCTCCTCGCTGATCTACTTTCAGCTGGGCGACATGATCGCCCGCTTCATGGAGCTGTGCCCGAAGGTCGAGGTGATGCTGGAAAGCACCAATCGCCGCGTCGACGTGATCCGCGAGGGCTTCGATCTGGCGATCCGCGTCCGGTTTCCGCCGCTGGAGGACAGCAATCTGGTGATCCGCAAACTGGCCGACAGCCCGCAGCGTCTGGTGGCCAGCCCCGCGCTGGTCGGGCAGTTTTCGCGCCCGCTGGTGCCTGCCGACCTGTCGTCGCTGGCAAGTTTTGGCTGGAACCCCGAGCAGACCGACCACGAATGGCATCTGCATGGCCCGGGGGGCGCCACCTCGACCATCCGCCACCAGCCGCGCCTGGTGACCGAGGACATGGTGGCGCTGCGCCTTGCCGCCCTGCGCGGGCTGGGCGTCGGCCAGTTCCCGACCTTTGTGGTGAAGGAGGATCTGAAGGCCGGCCGGCTCATCGACCTCTTGCCCGACTGGACGCCGAAACCCGGCATCATCCACGGCGCCTTTCCGACGCGCAGGGGGGTGCTGCCCTCGGTCCGCGCGCTGCTGGACTTTCTGGCCAGGGAATACGCCGCGCTGGATCAGGACAACCCGGCCCCGCCGGATGGGGGTGAGGGCCTGCGGGCGTGATCTTGGTGGCCGCGCCTTTTGCGGGAGGCAGATCGTGCTGTGGGGGGGGAATAAGGTGAGAGGCTGGACAACGACCCAAGCGGGTCTCGTTACGGCTGCTTCCTTCCGGACCTGACCGGGTTGGCGAGGCGCTTACCCGCGCCAACCTCTCGCCCTCCATATAGGGCCGGTGCGAAGCGGGCGCAAGATGGCTGCGCTCTGTGCATCGGCGCAGAGGGCCCTGCGCGGCGCGGCGGGTTGATTGCCGGGGGCGGCCGGCCCAACTTTGCCGCATCGCGGCATCCTGCCGCCCCTGCTTTGGAGAGCTTGATGAAAACCGTCGCCGTTCTGGTGGGCTCGCTGCGCGCCGCCTCGATCAACCGCCGCTTTGCCGAGGCGCTGGCCAAGCTGGCCGAGGGGCGGCTGGCCTTCCGCTTTGTCGAAATCGGCGACCTGCCGCTCTATAATGACGACCTCTGGGCCGCGCCGCCCGCCGCCGTGACC
>JAKPAG010000052.1 GCA_029779535.1 Pseudomonadota bacterium
AAGAGTTCGAACGCGACGGCGTGGGCCGCAACGCCATCCTGAAAGGGCTGGGACTGGTCGTGCTGGGCGAGATGGCCCGCTATCTCGACGAAGCCGCGGCGCGGCCGGCGGCCGGGAAAGGCGCGCTGGCAGACTGGCAGATGCGGCAGATTTCGGCGCGGCTGGCCGACGAGGACCAGCCGCCGCCCTGCGTCGACGATCTGGCCGCGATCTGCGGGCTGGGCCGCCGCCACTTCATGCGCGCATTCAAGACCCGCACCGGGCTGACCGCGATGGAATGGGTCGAACGATCGACTTTCGACCGCGCGACGCGCCTGCTGGAAAGCGGCACGCTTTCGATCAAGGCGATCTCTGCGGTGCTGGGCTACAACCATCCGGGCAGCTTCGCGACGGCCTTTGCCCGACGGTTCGGCCTGACCCCGCGCGAATGGCGCCACCGCCACGCCACGCGGCATTGAAGGCCCGAACAGCTACTCTTCAACCACCCTGTCCAGCGCACGGGCGCGGGTTTCGGGGATCAGGAACCAGATGAGAGGGATCGCGGCGAACGCGCCCAGCCCAAGCAGGCTTGCCGCATACCCTATGCTGCCGAGGTGGGCGCTGAGCGCCCCCAGCAACGCGGGCGCAACGACCACGCCCCAGCGACCGATGAGGTTGTGGCACCAGCCGTTGGCCGCCGCGCGCAATTCGGTGGGGAACAGTTCGCTGTTGATCGTATAGGCCACGACCCACACGCCCAGCGTCGCCTGCAAGCCAATGAAGCTGCCGGCGATGGGTAGCCAGCCGGTCGAGGAATAGCACGTCAGCGTGCACAGCCCGAGGAGCGCCATGAACAGGCACAGCGTCCAGCGCCGCCCGATCGCATCGGCCAGGAAGCCAGCCAGGATATAACCCATGAAGGCCCCGCCCAGCCCGAAGGGGGCGATCTTCGCGAAGTCCGTGGCGGGCCAGCCACGCTCGTTCACCACGTAGAGCGTGAAGAACAGGCTGCTGATCGAACTGGTGAAGTTGA
>JAKPAG010000069.1 GCA_029779535.1 Pseudomonadota bacterium
CACGGGCGCGTCATTCTGGCCCAGCACGACCACGATGTCGTAAAGGTCATCCTTGCGCCACATCTCCTCGTGGCTGGCGGCGAAGGGCAGCTTGACGGGGCGGTTATAGTCGGGGTGGTCGGGGGCATCGCACCAGCCGTCATCGGGCGCGATGACCGCCGTGGGAAAGACCGACACCGGCGCGGCGGGCAGCTTGTCGGCGCGGTAGAGGACGCGGCGGATCGGCCAGCAGCCGATCGGGCTGACGCCATCGCCCTCGATCCGCTTTACCGCGATGCCGCTGCGGCCCACCGCCGCGCGCCACAGCCTCTCGCCAAAGCGGGCCTGCCAGATGTCGCCCTCTCGGGTCACGATCAGGTCCATCATGTTCTCCTCAGCCGTTCAGCGGAAAATGGCAGGCCACGGCGCGGGCGCCCTGGGTTTGCAGGGCCGGGTCTTCGCGGCGGCAGATCTCTTGCGCGAAGGGGCAGCGGGTATGGAACCGGCAGCCGGTGGGCAGGTGCATCGGGCTGGGAATCTCGCCCTGCATCATCGGCCGGTCGCGGCCGCGCTGGCGCGGATCGGGGCGCGGCACCGCCGACATCAGCAGCATGGTATAGGGGTGCAGCGGCTGGGCGAACAGCTCTTCGGTTGTGCCCAGCTCGACCAAGCGGCCAAGGAACATCACCCCCACCCGGTCGGCGAACTGGCGCACCACGGCAAGATCGTGGGTGATGAAGAAATAGGTCAGGTTCAGCCGGTCCTGAAGATCGGCCAGGAGGTTCAGCACCTGCGCCTGGATCGAGACATCCAGCGCCGAGACGCTTTCGTCGCAGACCACGAAGTCGGGGTTGTTCGCCAGCGCCCGCGCGATGCCGATGCGCTGGCGCTGGCCGCCGGAAAACTGGTGGGGATAGTTGTGCAGATACTGCTTGCGCAGGCCCACCATCTCCAGCAGTTCGGCGCAGCGGTCGCGGATGTCGGCGGGCGAGCCATAACCATGGCTGCGCAGCGGTTCGGCCAGAATCTCGCCGATCCGCATTCGCGGGTTCAGCGAGGCATAGGGATCCTGGAACACGATCTGAAGTTTCTTGCGCAAGGCCCGCATCGCGGCCTCATCCAGCCCCGTCAGGTCGGTGCCGCGATAGTGGATTTGGCCCGAGGTCGGCTCTTGCAGGCGCAGCATGACACGGCCCAGCGTGGTCTTGCCGCAGCCGGATTCGCCGACCAGCGCAAAGGTTTCGCGGGCGCGAATCTCCA
>JAKPAG010000073.1 GCA_029779535.1 Pseudomonadota bacterium
GCGGCTGCTCGACCGGGGGATGAACTTCCTGCTCGGCACGCCGCCGCTGCCGCCCTACCGCGATCCCGAGGAGGAGGAAGCCGCCGCCTGGCCCGAGCTGGCCCAGGCCCTGGCCAGCAATGGCAGCGTGGTGGTGCAGCGCGCCGCGCCGGATGAAACCCCCGTGATCAACGCCGCCGCCCCGGTTGGCGTGCGCGGCGAAATGCTGCTGGTCACCCGCAACGCCACCGACATCACCCAGTCGGTCCGCGATGCCAGGCAGACCCTGGCGATCGTGCTGGCGGTGACGCTGATCATCTCGATCCAGCTGTCGCTGTTCCTGGCGCGGACCATTGTCCAGCCGCTGCGCACCCTGGTCCGTGCGGCCGTGCGGGTGCGGCTGGGCCGCGACCGCGCCGTGGTGGTCCCGCGCCTGCCCGAACGGCGCGACGAAATCGGCCTCCTCGCCCGCGCCATTTCCGACATGACCGCCGCGCTGCGCCGCCATATCGACGGGGTCGAAAGCTTTGCCGCCGATGTCGCGCACGAAATCAAGAACCCGCTCGCCAGCCTGCGCAGCGCGCTCGAAAGCCTTGAGAAGGTCGACGATCCCGAATTGCGGCGCGAGCTGACCCGCATCGCCACCCACGACGTGCGGCGGATCGACCGGCTGGTCAGCGAAATCGCCGAAGCCAGCCGGATCGACGCCGAACTGAGCCGTACCCAGTTCGAGCCGGTGGACCTGCGCGCGCTGGCCGAAGCCCAGGTCCGCGCGCGCGATGAACGCGCCGGCAATCTCGATTGCCGGGTCAGCGTGGACCTGCTGGACGACGGTCCGTTCGAAGTGCCCGGCGATGCTGCACGACTGGAACGCGTGCTGGAAAACCTGCTCGACAACGCAATCTCCTTCTCGCCGCCGGGCGGCTCGGTCGCGATCCAGCTGGCCCGGCACGAGGACCGCATCGAACTGGCGGTGAGCGACCAGGGCCCCGGCATCCCGCAGGAAGCGCGCGAGAAGGTGTTCGAACGGTTCCATTCGCTGCGCCCGAGCGAGGAGGATTTCGGCAGCCATTCCGGCCTGGGCCTCGCCATCGCCCGGACCATCGCCGAAGCGCACGATGGCACCCTGACCGCCAGCGACCGGCGCGATGGACAGCGCGGCGCGCGGCTGGTCCTGGACCTGCCCGCCGTGCTGGAAGACGAGGACGAGGCATGAGCCTGGTCCACCCGGCCACCTGCGTCGCCGTTCACTGCCGCGCCGTGCTCATCGAAGGCCCCAGCGGCAGCGGCAAGAGCGCGCTGGCCCTGGCCCTGATCGATCGCGGCGCCGTGCTGATCGGCGATGACGCAGTCACGCTGGAACGGGCGGGCAGCGCCCTGCTCGCCAGCCCGCCGCCCCGCATCGCCGGCCTGCTCGAGGTGCGCAATCTTGGCCTGCTGACCTTTCCCGTGGGGCAAGTCGTGCCAGTGGCCCTGGTCCTGCGGCTCGATCCCGAAGCGCCGCGCTTTGTCGATGCGGCCGAAGCGGTGGACGTGGCGGGTGCCAGCCTGCCCATGCTGCGCCTGTGGCCCGGCGATCCACTCAACGCGATCAAGGCGGAACTGGCCCTGGCCCGTTACGGGCTTGGGACAAGCTGATCGCACCCCCTTCCAATTGCCGCGCACAAGCCCCATCTTGCCAGCCGAGATGACCCAAGCCCCCGCCCCATTTCGCCAGCGCGTGCTGCTCGTCACCGGCCTGCTCGGTGCGGGCAAGACCACCGCGCTCAAGGCGCTGGAGGACCTGGGCTGGGAAGTGATCGACAATTTCCCGATCCGCTTGCTGCCCCGCCTGATCGACAGCCCCGACATGCCTGCGCCCGACCTGCGCCCGCCATTGGCGATCGGGTTCGATTCGCGCACCCGAGGTTTCGACGCGGCCAAGGTGATCGACCGGGTGAAGCAGCTGGTCGAACGCCCCGACATCGAATTGACCACCCTGTTCCTGGACTGCGCCGGCCAGGAACTGGAACGCCGCTACAACGAGACCCGCCGCCGCCACCCGCTGGCCCAGGACGTGCCCGCCGCCTCCGGGATCGCCGCCGAACGCGAACGGATGGAGCCACTGCGGCGCTGGGCCGACATGGTGATTTCCACCACCGACTACACCACCAACGACCTTCAGCAGGCGATCCGCGAACGCTTTGGCCAGGACGCGCCGCAGGCAACCACGATAACCATCACCAGTTTCGGCTTTGCCCGCGGCATGCCGCCGATCGCCGACCTGGTGTTCGACATGCGCTTCCTCGACAATCCGCACTGGGACCCCGAGCTGCGCCCGCAGACCGGGCAGGACGATCCTGTCGGCGCCTACATCCGCAAGGACCCCGCCTGGGACGAGGCTTTCGCCCGGATCCGCGACCTGGTGCTGCTGTTGCTGCCGCGCTACCAGGCCCAGGGCAAGGCATACGTCAACGTAGCCTTCGGCTGCACCGGCGGACGGCACCGCTCGGTTTTCACCGCCGAACAGATCGCCGCAGCGCTGCGCGCGGCCGGGTACGAACCGACCGTGATTCACCGCAACCTGACCAGCCGCGCGGCCGACGCGGTGGAAGGCCAGAAGGACATAAGGCATTGACCGCGCGCACTGACCGGGGCATGCCCCGGCGCCACTTTCCGGCGGGATTCGCCGGGTCGCACTTGCGGAGACACGGTCCCCTATGATCGGTCTGATCCTGGTTACCCACGGCAGGCTTGCCGAGGAATTTGTCAATGCCATGCAGCACGTCGTTGGCCGGCAGGACGGCGTGGCGACCGTGTGCATCGGCCCCAACGACGACGCCGAACTGCGCCGCCGCGAGATTGCCGACGCGGTCAAGGCGTTTGATACCGGCAGCGGGGTGATCATCCTGACCGACCTGTTCGGCGGCACCCCGTCGAACCTGGCGATTTCGCTGATGCAGGCTGGCAAGGTCGAAGTGATCGCCGGGATAAACCTGCCGATGCTGATCCGCCTGGCCAAGGCGCGTGGCTGCATGGACCTGAAGCAGGCCGTGGCCGCTGCGCGCGATGCCGGGCGCAATTACATAACAATCGCGTCCGAATTTCTGGGGCAGGACGCGTAAAACGGGGGAGGCGCCAATGCCGGATCAACGCGAAAGCGTGGAAATCGTCAACAACCGGGGGCTGCACGCGCGCGCCAGCGCCAAATTCGTGAACGCCGTGGCCAAGCTGGGCGATGGCCTCAGCGTCAAGGTGTTCAAGGACGGGGCCGAAGCGGCCGGCGGGTCGATCCTGGGTCTGATGATGCTGGGCGCGGCCAAGGGCGACACGATCGAGATCGCGGTATCGGGCGACGGCGCGGACCTCGCGCTGCTCAAGCTGGTCGGGCTGGTCAAGGACGGCTTCGGCGAGGACTGAGCGCTTGTCCCGCCGCACGATCACCGGATTTTCCAACCCCGCGGTCAAGCACCTGCGGGGCCTGCGCGAAAAGAAGCACCGCAAGGCGGCTGGCAAGTTCCTGGCCGAAGGGCTGCGGCTGCTGACCGATGCGCGCGAATGCGGCAAGCTGCCCGAAGTGCTCGTCATGGCCACGCGGCGCGATCCCCATCCCCTGCTTGAAGCGCTGGAGGCCGACGTGCTGGCCGCCGGCGGCGAAGTGCTGGAAATGGCCGAGGACGTGCTGGCCAAGGTCACCGGCAAGGACAACCCCCAGGCCGTGGCCGGGGTCTTCGCCGAATTCGATACCAGCCTGGCCGCGCTGGACCGGTCGTCGGCAAAAATCTGGCTGGTCGCCCAGGCGCTGCGCGATCCGGGCAACCTTGGCACCATGCTGCGCACCGGCGATGCGGTCGGCGCCGGCGGGCTGATCCTGATCGACGATTGCGCCGATCCCTTTTCGGTCGAAGCCGTGCGCGCCAGCATGGGCGCAGTGTTCACGCAAGGAATCGCCCAGGCGCGGTGGGAAGAATTCCTGCCGTGGCTGCGTTCCGGCCCCGGACAACTCGTCGCCGCCTCGCTGCGCGATGCGGTGCCCTACCGCGGCGCGCCCTATGCCGCGCCGTGCTTCATCATGGTCGGCAACGAAAGTCGCGGCCTGCCCGAGGAGTATGAGCTCGCCTGCGACCTGCGCGTGACCATGCCCATGAAGGGCCGCGCCGACAGCCTCAACGCCGCCGTCGCCGGGGCCGTGCTGGCCTACGAAGTGCTGGATGCGCTGGGCGGATAGGCCGTTCAGCCTCCAGCCAGCCGATGCCCGGCACAGTGCGGGCATGACACGGAACCTTCTTTTCGCTTTGGCCGCCCTATCGCTCACCGCCAGCGCTTCGGCCGGCGTGCCGCGCGCCGCCGCGCTGACGGGGACCAATTGGAAGATCGTCAGGATCGACGGCAAGGCCCCCGCCTCGCCCCGTGCCGAACTGCGCTTCCTGCCCGAACGGCTCAGCGCCACTGCCGGCTGCAACGGCATGGGCGGGGCATGGCAGATCAAGGGCGGACGGCTGGTTGGCGGGCCGTTCATGTCAACCATGATGTACTGCCAGAGCGTGACCGGCGATGACAGCCTGATGGCCCAGGAACGCGCCTTGGCCGACCTGCTCGCGGCCAGGCCAACGCTGGACCTCAAGGGCAAGCGGCTGGTGCTGCGCTCGCTCGGCCACTCGCTCGAACTGGTGCGGTTGCCCTGACCGGCACGGCGGATCAGGCGTCCGCCGTTTCCCCCGCCCCGTCCGGTAGCGCCAGCGCCGCCTCGGCGCCAGTCTCGCCATAGCGCGGGGCGCTTTCGATCAGCGGCACGTCCTCGATCTCACGCTTGCCGATCTCGATCCCCTTGTCGCGCAGGCGGCGGCCCGAGCTCATCACGTTGCGTTCGAAGCTGGAGACGAACTTGTTGTAGTTGTTGACCGCGCTGTCGAGCCCGCTGCCAACCCGCTTGAGGTGTTCGGCAGCCACCGCCAACCGGTCATAAAGCTCCGCCCCGGCCTTGCCGATTTCCACCGCCTCGCGCGCCAACTGGTCCTGTTTCCAGACCATCGCCACGGTCCGCGCGATTGCCACCAGGTTGGTAGGAGTGGCCAGCAGAACCTTGTTATGAAAGGCGAAATCCCACAGTTCCGGATCGTTTTCCAGCGCCGCGGCGACGAAGTGTTCGCCCGGCACGAACATCACCACATAGTCCGGCGCTTCGTCGAACTGGCTTTGATAGCTTTTCGCCCCCAGCGCGGCGACGTGCTGGCGCATGGCGCGCGAATGCTGGTCAAGGTGCCGTTTGCGTTCGGCATCGTCGCTCGCCTCGAAGGCGGCCTGGTAGGCGTTGAGCGAGACCTTCGCGTCGATCACCAGCTTCTTCTGCCCCGGCACGCGCACGATCGCATCGGGGCGCAGGCGTCCGTCCTCGGTTTCCAGCGAGTGTTCGAGGATGAAATCGGTGTGTTCCGACAGCCCGCACTGTTCCAGCACGTTCTGCAGCGCGCGTTCGCCCCAGCGGCCGCGCGCCTTGGGGGCGTTGGTCAGTGAATTGCCCAGCCGGGCCGCTTCCGCGCGCACCGCTTCCTGCCCGTCGCGCAGCGACTGCAGCAGCCCGGTCAGCTGGCCAAAGGCATCGACCCGCTGCTTTTCGAGCGACTGGACATGTTCTTCATAGCTTTTCAGCCGCTGGTCGACCGGGGCGAGCATCGCCTTCAAGCGTTCGGCGCTTTTTTCTTCGGAATGGGCGAAGCGCTGCTGGGCCTGGGCCAGGAACTGTTCCTGCGCGGCGGCCAATACCTTGGCCCCGGCGGCTTCGAATTCGCGCTTCAGGCTGTCCTGCGCCTGGATCAGCGCCTGGCGCTGTTCGGCAAAGTGCGCGGCATTGGCCTGCAGTGTCGCCACCTCGATCCGGGCATCGCCCAGTTCCTTGACCGCCTGGCGGAACCGAGCATCCAGTTCCTTCGCCTCGCCCTCATGCTCGGCCAGGCGGGTGCGCAGTTCGGCGGCCGGGCGCGATCCGGCCACCCAGCCGAGCACAAGGCCCAGCGCCAGGCCGAGGATCAGGACGATAAAGGTCAAGACTTCGCTGCTCATTCCGGTACGTTAACCGGAACGGAGCAAGAACGCCAGCCCCGTTACGCCGCCTTGCGCAGCTTTTCCAGCTTTTTCAGCGCCATGTTGCGCTTCAGGCGCGACAGGTGGTCGATGAACAGGATGCCTTCGAGGTGGTCCATCTCGTGCTGCAGGCAGGTCGCCAGCAGGCCGTCCATGTCCTCCTCGTGGACCGTGCCATCCAGATCCTGCCAGCGCGCGCGGATCCGGGCCGGGCGTTCGACATCGGCATAGATTTCCGGCACCGACAGGCAGCCTTCGGAATAGACCGACAGGTCATCCGAAGGATTCAGGATTTCCGGGTTGATGAACACCCGGGGTTCCTTCTTGGTCGGCTGGTGGTGATGGTGGTGGCCATCGTGGTTGCAGGCCACCGGCTCCGCATCGGGATCGTCGGGCTGCAGGTCGATCACCAGCACGCGCAGCGGCACGCCAACCTGGATCGCGGCCAGGCCGATGCCCGGAGCGTCGTACATCGTCTCGAACATGTCGGCGACCAGCGTGCGCAGCTCGTCATTGAACTCGGTCACGGGCGCCGACACCTGCTTGAGCACGGGATCGGGAACTTCGATGATTTCGCGGATAGCCATGAGGGGGCAGATAGTCGCGGTTTGCCCGCTTCGCAAGGATGGCAAGGCGATTGCCGTAATCGCCTATCCGACCGGCCTTCTCGCCCGCAGCGCCTGGGCGAGCGTGCCCTCGTCCAGGTAGTCCAGCTCGCCCCCCACCGGCAGGCCGTGGGCCAGCTGGGTGATCCGCACCGGGCAGGCTTCGAGCCGTTCGGCGATGTAATGCGCGGTGGTCTGCCCTTCCAGCGTGGCGTTCATCGCCAGCACGACTTCGTCGATCCCGCCCTGCGACACGCGTTCGATCAGCTTGCCGATCGTCAGGTCCTCGGGCCGCACCCCGTCGAGCGCGGAGAGCCGGCCGCCCAGCACGTGATAGCGCCCGGTGAACAGGTGCGCCCGGTCGAGTGCCCAGAGGTCGGCCACGTCCTCCACCACGCAGAGCGAGCGCTGATCGCGGCGCGGATCGGAGCAGATCGGGCAGGGATCGCTGGTATCGACATTGCCGCAGGTCTGGCATTCGACCAGGCTTTGCTGCACCCCTTCCAGCGCGGCGAGCAGCTGGACCAGCGCGGTTTCGCGCCGCTTGACCAGCCACAGCACCGCCCGCCGGGCCGAACGCGGCCCCAGCCCCGGCAGGCGCGACAGCGCGGTGGTCAGTGCTTCGATCTCTTGCGATGCCATGGGTGGACAGATAGGGCGCGCTTTCAGGAAAGGCAAAGCAGCCATGCGCGTTATCTTCATGGGCACTCCGGACTTCGCCGTTCCGGCGCTGGAAGCGCTGGTCGCGGCGGGACACGAGGTGGCCTGCGTCTACACCCAGCCCCCCCGCCCCGGCGGCCGGCGCGGCAAGGAACTGACCCCCACCCCGGTCCACCGCAAGGCCGCGGAACTGGGCATTCCCGTGCGCCATCCCGCCAGCCTGAAAGGCGCGGAGGAGCAGGCGGCATTCGCCGCGCTCGGCGCGGACGTGGCCATTGTCACCGCCTATGGCCTGATCCTGCCGCAGGCGGTGCTCGATGCGCCGCGCCAGGGCTGTCTCAACATCCACGCCAGCCTGCTGCCGCGCTGGCGCGGCGCGGCGCCGATCCAGCGCGCGATCCTGGCCGGAGACGAGGAAACCGGCGTCGATATCATGCGCATGGAAGCCGGGCTCGATACCGGGCCGGTGCTGCTCGAAGGGCGCACGCCGATCGGCGGCAAGACCGCCGGGGCGCTGACCGAGGAACTGGCGCAAATCGGTGCGCGGCTGATTGTGGAGGTGCTGGCCGATCTGTCCGCCTATCCCGAGCGGGTCCAGCCGGAAGACGGCGTCACCTATGCCCGGAAGATCGACAAGGCCGAAACCCGGATCGACTTTTCGCAGACTGCTCGGCAGGCCGAACGCCAGATCCGCGCCTTTGCGCCAGCGCCAGGGGCCTGGTTCGAATTTCAGGGCGAACGCTGCAAGGTGCTGGCGGCAGAACTTGCCCAAGGCTGCGGAGCACCCGGCGAAGTGCTGGACGATGCCCTGACCATCGCCTGCGCCGGGGGCGCAATCCGCCCCACGCTGGTCCAGCGCGCCGGACGGCCCGCAATGGCCACGGCCGATCTGCTGCGCGGCTGGGCGATTGCGGCGGGGACCGTGCTCGCTTGACCCGCTTCGCTCTCACCCTCGAATTCGATGGCACCCGCTTCATGGGGCTGCAACGCCAGGCCCACGGGCCCAGCGTGCAGCAGGCGGTGGAGGAAGCGGTCGAACGCGTCACCGGCGAGCAGGTGACGCTTCACGCCGCCGGCCGCACCGATGCCGGGGTCCATGCGCTGGCCATGCGCGTCCATGTCGACGTGGCCAAGCCGATCACCCCGTTCCGGCTGATGGAAGCGCTGAACTTTCATCTCAAGCCCGATCCGGTTGCCGTGCTGGCTTGCGAGGCGAAGCCGGAAGATTGGCACGCCCGGTTTTCCTGCGTGGGCCGCGAATACCTCTACCGCATCGCCAACCGCCGCGCGCCGCTGACGCTGGATATCAACCGCGCCTGGCAGGTGCCGCAGCCGCTGGACGAGGCCGCGATGCACCGCGCCGCGCAGGCGCTGGTCGGCAAGCACGATTTCACCACGTTCCGTTCCACCCAGTGCCAGGCGCAAAGCCCGGTCAAGACGCTGGACCGGCTGAGCGTGGAACGCGTTGGCGAGGAAGTGCACGTGCGCGCCGCCGCGCGCAGTTTCCTGCATCACCAGGTCCGCTCGATGGTCGGCTGCCTGGCGCTGGTCGGCATGGGCCGCTGGCGCGAGGGACAGATCGGCGAGGCGCTGGCCGCGCGCGACCGGCGGGCGCTGGGCTATAATGCCCCGCCCGATGGGCTCTATTTCACCCGGGCGCTTTACCCCGACGATTGAGCCATTAGGTTGCATTCCGAAACAAGAATCGGGAGACAACCATGACCTACACCGGCAAGCAGCTGACCACCCAGCTCGACGCGGACGGCACGCTGACCGTCCAGCTCAACGATCACAGCTGGGAAGCCCCCACCGGCACGCAGTTGCTGGTCAAGATCGAGGCCAGCCCGATCAACCCCTCGGACCTGGGCCTGCTGTTCGCCAGCGCCGATACCGACAACGCCACTTACACCCCCGGCAAGGTGGTGGCCCGAATGCCCGATGGCGCCACCCGCGCCTTTGCAGCGCGCCACGGTATGGCCATGCCCGCCGGGAATGAGGCCGCCGGGATCGTGGTTGCCGCGGGCGAGGCCCCGGCCGCGCAGGCCCTGCTGGGCAAGCGCGTCGCCTGCGTGCCGGGCACGGCCTATGCAACCTATGCCACCTGCGATGCCAGCATGGCATTTGCCGTGGATGACCATGTCACGGCGGAACAGGCCGCCAGCAGCTTCGTCAACCCGATGACCGCGCTGGGCTTTACCGAAACGATGAAGCTCGAAGGCTATACCGGCCTGGTCCACGCCGCCGCCGCATCCAACCTGGGGCAGATGCTGGTGAAAATCTGCCAGGAAGACGGCATTCCGCTGGTCAACATCGTGCGCAGCGCCGATCAGGTGAAGCTGCTGAAGGATCTGGGCGCGACCCACGTGCTCAATTCCACCGACGCCGATTTCATGGCCCAGCTGACCGATGCAATCCACGAAACCGGCGCGATGCTGGGCTTCGATCCGATCGGCGGCGGGACAATGGCCAGCCAGATGCTGACCGCGATGGAAGCCAGCGCCAGCCGAGGTGCGGCCTTCAGCCGGTATGGCTCGTCCACGCCGAAGAAGGTCTACATCTACGGCGCGCTGGACATCGGGCCGACGATCCTCAACCGCGCCTTCGGCCTGACCTGGGATCTGGGCGGCTGGCTGCTCACCCCGTTCATGATGAAGGCCGGCATGGAAGTGGTCGGGCGGATGCGCGCGCGGGTGATGAAGGACCTGACCACCACTTTCGCCAGCCACTATGCCCGGCGCGGCAGCCTTGAGGACATGCTGACCAAGGATGCCGTCGCCATGTACAACGCCCGCCGCACCGGCGAGAAGTACCTGGTCACGCCGAACGGTTAAGCCGTTCGCCGCCCCGCCGATGCCGTTCGCAGAACCCGCCGTTGACGGACGGCGGGGCGCGGTGCTGTTTGCCCGCAACAGGGAGTCATGTCTTATGAACCGTTCGATCCGCGCCGCCTCGCGCCTCGCGCTTGCCGTTGCCCTGGTGGGCACCGCCGCCCCCGCCCTGGCCCAGGATGCCAAGGACGCCCCCAAATGGGACGTCGCCGCCCCGCCGGGGATGAAGCTGCGCGTCATTCCGATCACGGTCGAGGAAGGCACCTGGATGAACCTGGACGTCAGCCCCGACGGCCAGACCATCGCGTTTGACCTGCTGGGCGACATCTACACCCTGCCGATCACCGGCGGCACGCCGACCCGGATTGCCGAGGGGCTGCCCTATGAAACCCAGCCGCGCTTTTCGCCCGATGGCACGCGCATCGCCTTCACCTCGGACCGGGGCGGCGGCGACAACATCTGGATCATGAACCGCGACGGCAGCGACAAGCGCCAGCTGACCAAGGAAAGCTTCCGCCTGCTCAACCAGCCGAGCTGGAGCCCGGACGGCCGCTTCATCACCGCCAAGAAGCATTTCACCACCGGCCGCTCGCTCGGCACGGGCGAAGTCTGGCTGTATCACGTCTCGGGCGGCGACGGGGTGCAACTGGTCAAGCGACCCAGCGAACAGCACCAGAAGGAACTGGGCGAACCGATCTTCGCCCCCGACGGCAAGCACATCTACTTCACCCGCAACACCACGCCGGGGCCGATCTTCGAATATGCGCAGGACAGCAACACCCAGCTGTTCGACATCGAGCGCTATGACCTCGACACCGGCAAGACCGACAGCGTGATCGGCGGCGAAGGCGGCGCGGTGCGCCCCACCCCTTCGCCCGATGGCAAGAAGATCGCCTATGTCCGGCGCGAGCGGACCCAATCGAAGCTCTACATCCGCGATCTCGCCACGGGCGAGGACCGCAAGGTCTATGACGCGCTGGATCAGGACGTGCAGGAAACCTGGGCCGTCACCGGGGTCTATCCCAACATGGCCTGGACGCCGGATTCGGCCAGCGTGGTGTTCTGGGCGGGCGGCAAGCTCAACCGGGTGGACCTCGCCTCGGGCAAGGCCAGCGTGATCCCGTTCAAGGTGGCCGATAGCCGCGCGGTGATCGATCCGCCCCGCCCGGCCGTGGCGGTTGCGCCCGACACCTTTGAAACCAGGATGCCGCGCGGCGCCACCGTATCGCCCGATGGCAAGGCGGTGGTGTTTGAAACGCTTGGCAAGCTGTGGATCAAGTCCACCGCCGGCGGCGAGGCCCGGCGGCTGACCAGCGACGCAGAGGCGATGGAAGCCTATCCGTCGTGGTCGGCAGACGGCAAGAAGATCGCCTTTGTCCGCTGGACCGATGCCGGGCTGGGCCAGGTCCAGGTGATCGGCGCGGCCGGCGGCAAGGCGACCGCAATCACCCAGCAGGCCGGCCACTATGCCCGCCCGCGCTTCTCGCCCGATGGCAAGACCGTGGTGTTCGAAAAGGACAGCGGCGGCTACCTCACCAGCCCGCGTGGCGGCGGGCAGCCGGGGATCTACCGCGTGCCCGCCAGCGGCGGCGCGATGAGCCTGATCACCGACAATGGCCGCTCGCCGCAGTTCGGCGCTGACAACGACCGCCTGTTCGTGATCGAGGGCGACGCCAAGGAAAGTCGCCTGGTCAGCGTCGATCTCAACGGCGAAGCGCGCCGGGTCCATGCCAAGGGCGAGCTGGTCAACGATTTCCGCGTCTCGCCCGATGGGCAGTATCTGGCTTATCGCCAGAACTACCAGGCCTATGTCACGCCGCTGCTGCCCGGCACGCAGGAAGTGTCGCTCGGCACCAAGAGCGGCGCCCTGCCGGTGACCAAGGCCAGCGGTGACGGGGCGGACTGGATCCACTGGAGCGGCGATGGCCAGCGCCTGTACTGGACGCTTGGTCCCACGCTGTTCACTGCCCAGCGCGCGGCGATGTTCGCCTCGGCCCCGGCAGCCAAGGATGCCAAGACCCCCGCCTACCAGCCGCCGTCAAGCGGTCTGTCGTTGTCGATGAAGGTCACGGCCGACAAGCCTGCCGGCCGCGTCGCGCTGGTCGGCGCGCGCGTGGTGACCATGGCCGGCGCCGATGGCGGGGCGATCGACGACGGCGTGGTGCTGGTCGAAGGCAATCGCATCAAGGCCGTGGGCAAGCGCGGCGAAGTGAGCATTCCCGCGGGCACCCCTACGCTGGACGCTACCGGCAAGACGATCATCCCCGGGCTGGTCGATGCCCATGCCCACGGCCCCTATGGCGTGGATGAGCTGACCCCGCAGGCCAACTGGGCGGAAATGGTCAATCTGGCGCTGGGCGTGACCACCCGGCACGATCCGTCGAGCAGCGCGCGCACCGTGTTCCCGGCGCTGGAAATGGTCCGTGCCGGCAAGATCATCGGCCCGCGCAGCTTCTCCACAGCCGAAATCGTCTATGGCGCCAAGTCGGCCGGGGTCTATGCCCAGATCGACAGCTACGAGGATGCCCTCGCCCATGTCCGCCGCCTGAAGGCGCAGGGCGCGCACAGCCTCAAGAACTACAACCAGCCGCGCCGCGACCAGCGCCAGCAGGTCACCGCCGCCGCGATTGCCGAAGGGATGCGCTCGGTCGCCGAAGGCGGGTCGCTGTTCGGTTTCGACATGACGCTGATCGCCGATGGCAACACCACGGTTGAACACAACCTGCCGCTGGGCGTGTTCTATGACGACGTGCTGCAGTTCTTCAGCAAGTCGAAGACTGGCTATACCCCCACGCTGGTGGTCACCTATGGCGGCCCGGCGGGCGATCCGTACTGGCGCGCCCATACCGATGTGTGGAAGCACCCGCTGCTGCAAAAGCACGAGCCTTCGGCTCTGCTGACCGCGAACAGCGCGCGGCGCGTGATCGCCCCGGAAGAAGACTACCGCGACGACGACAGCGCGCGCGAAGCGGCCAAGCTGGCCCGGCTTGGCGTGCCGGTGGCGATCGGCGCACACGGCCAGGAAGCGGGCATCGCGGCGCACTGGGAGCTATGGTCGTTCGTGCGCGGGGGGATGACCCCGGTTGAAGCCTTGCGCGCAGGGACGATCGAAAGCGCGCGTTCGCTGGGCTATGACCAGGACATCGGTTCGCTCGAACCGGGCAAGCTGGCGGACCTGGTGGTGCTCGACGGCGATCCGACCAAGGACATCCGCAATTCGGACAAGGTTGCCAAGGTGATGCTGGGCGGCCGCCTCTATGACGCCGCGACGCTGAACGAGGAACTGACCGGCACCCGCAAGCGTCCCGCCTACTGGTGGGAAGGCAAGGACGGCGCGAGCGGCTGGTCCGGCCCGGCCGGCGGCGGCAGCACCGCCCACGCGGACGAGGACGACGGGTAAGGCCAAGGCCGCCCTGCCCCAGGCGTCACCCCGGGCTTGACCTGGGGTGACGCCTCCCTGGCAAGGAGACAGCGGCAGTCAAACAAGCTGGCCCCCGGATCACGCCCGGGGTGACCGAGAAGCAGTCTATCGCGGCTTGGCGGAGAGCGCGTCCAGCCAGGCCAGCAGCGCCGCCTCGCCCCGGCTGTCGGCATTGCGCCATGACAGCGCATCGCGCTTGCTGTTGAGCCGCTTGCCCCGCGCGCCGATGGCGAACAGCGCGGGCGTGCTCTTGAGGGTCCGCACTTCGAACCGCGCTACCTCATCGAGGTTACGCCCCTGCCCGGTCTGCGGCTTGCCGACATCGATGAAGGTCACGGCAAAGCGCGTGCCGAACCGGGCCTTGAACGTCTCGCCGGTCAGCCAGCGAGCCAGCGCGCGGCTATCGTGGCACCAGTCGGCCCCGAACACGATCAGTGCGGTGCGCTGCCCCGCGGCGGCATCGGCCAGCGCCGCATCCACTGCCGCGCGGGCATCGGCTTCGGCTGGGTAGAAATGCGTGCCTGCTTCGGCCTTGTGCGACGTGGGCGCACACACTTCGGCCAAAGGCGCCGCCGCAGCGGGCGCGGCCTGCGGTGCCCCCGCCGCCAACAGCAGCGGCGCAAGGCACAGCGGCATCGCTGATCAGGCCTTGCCGACCACGCTTTCGGGCAGGTCCTGCCCGAACACGCGCTGGTAGTATTCGGCCACCAGCATGCGTTCCGTCTCGTCGCACTTGTTAAGGAACGAGAGGCGGAAGGCGAAGCCCGGATCCTTGAAGATCGCGGTGTTCTGCGCCCAGGTGATCACGGTGCGCGGGCTCATCACGGTCGAGATGTCGCCGCCGATGAAGCCCTGGCGGGTCAGGTCGGCAACCTTGACCATCTTGTCCACAGTGTCGTCCGGCACGCCGGCGACCTTCTTCAGCACGATTTCGCTTTCGACCGCGGCGGGCAGATAGTTGAGGCCGACCACGATGTTCCAGCGGTCCATCTGGCCCTGGTTGATCGCCTGGGTGCCGTGGTAAAGCCCGCTGGTATCACCCAGGCCCACGGTGTTGGCCGTGGCGAACAGGCGGAAATACTTGTTCGGGCGGATCACCCGGTTCTGGTCAAGCAGGGTCAGCTTGCCTTCGGTTTCCAGCACGCGCTGGATCACGAACATCACGTCCGGGCGGCCGGCGTCGTATTCGTCGAACACCAGCGCCACCGGGTGCTGGAGCGCCCAGGGCAGCAGCCCTTCGCGAAATTCGGTGACCTGCAGGCCATCGCGCAGCACGATCGCATCGCGCCCGATCAGGTCGATGCGGCTGATGTGCGCGTCAAGGTTGATGCGGATGCACGGCCAGTTGAGGCGGGCGGCGACCTGTTCGATGTGGGTCGACTTGCCGGTGCCGTGATAGCCCTGGACCATCACGCGGCGGTTGAAGGCAAAGCCCGCCAGGATCGCCAGCGTGGTATCCGGATCGAACACATAGGTGTCATCGCGGTCGGGCACGCGTTCGTCGGCCACCGAGAAGGCCGGGACCTTCATGTCGATGTCGATGCCGAAGGTTTCGCGCACGTCGAGCAGCAGATCAGGTTCCGCCAGGACGGTGTTGCTACGGGTGTCGAGCTGGATATCAGGGATCTGGGTCATCGCGGACATTCGCCTAACCGGGCCGGCGCCGCCGTGCAACAGGGTTTGCGTTGCAATCTGCGACTCGAATTGCGGGAAACGCCGTTCAGGCGCTGGCGGCGGCCCGCGCAGTGGCGAAATCGGTGGCGCGGCAGGCGCGGTCCCGGCCATCGGCCTTGGCACGGTAGAGCGCCGAATCGGCCAGCCGGTAAAGCCGCTTCCAGTCTTCGGCGGTGGTCACCCAGCCATCGGCAAAGCCCAGGCTGACGGTCGCGCGGATGCCGAATGGCATGGCGTGCTGCCGGACCGTTTCAAGGATGCGTTCGGGTGGGCAGTCCTGCATCCGCGCCAGTGGCACCAGCAGGGCAAATTCCTCGCCGCCCAGCCGCACGGCCAGGCTTTCGGGCGGGCGCAGGTCCTGCAGCAGGCGGGCCACCGCGCACAGCACTTCATCGCCGATGTCATGGCCGACGCGGTCGTTGATCGCCTTGAACCGGTCAATGTCAACCAGCAGCAGGCGGTGCGGCTGGTCGCGCCCGATCGCCAGGTCAAGGAACGCGCGGCGGTTGAGCAGGCCGGTCAGCGGATCGGAATTGGCCAGCCGAATCGCGCTGCGCTCGCCGACGCGGGCCTTGTCGCGCTCGGCGCTCAATTCGCGCAGACGGGTGACGATCAGCAGAGTGGAAAGCAGCGATTCGACCGACAGGGCGATCATGTTGCCGTTGTCCAGCCAGAAGCTGTAGGGAACCAGCCCCAGCCCATGGGCCGCACGGACCAGCGAGGCGGCAACCGGCGCGCTCCACGCCAGCACGAACAGCCAGAAATGCCGGACCCGCGCCTGCCAGGCCTGGACCATCACCGGGACCAGCAAGCCCAGCCAGATCGCGCCGGACAGGAAATAGGCATTGTCGAGCAGGTGGCCCAGAACCGGGGCATAGGCGGCAAAGGCCAGGCTGATCGCCAGCGTGGTCCCGCCCATCAGATTGATCCAGCGGCGCAGCCGGGCCGACAGGACCTCGGCCCCGAAGAAATCGACGATGAACCGGAACGCCGCCAGCCCAGCCAGGACCAGCACGACATAGTTGATCCGCATCCGGTCGTTGTTGTCGAGCGCGGGAACGGCCAGCAGCAACGCGCCCGAGGAACTGAAGGTATAGGCCGCCAGCGCCCCGACCATCGCGCAGTAATGCAGCTGGAAGCGGTGCCGCAGCGCCGACCACAGCGCCAGGTTGTAGATCACCAGCGCCAGCGCCAGCCCGCCGAACGCGGCATAGAGCGCGATCAGCCAGGCCTGCTCGCGCGCGGCCTCGCTGCGCCGGACCAGCGACACCCCTTGCAGCACGCCCCGCCAGTTGGCGCTGCCGCGGATTTCGACATAGGCCCCCACCAGCGGCGCGGCGCGCGGGGGCACGGGAAATTCAAACATCGCCCCGAGCGTCATGTAGCGCGCGGCGCTGCGCGAATCCCACTCGATCCGGGCGCTGGTGCCATCGCCGTAGCGCAGCATGATCCACTCGGCCTTCTGCCACAGGCTGGAATGGCGCAGGACCAGCGGATCGGCCGGGTTCGAGCGCTGCGGCGCAAAATCCAGCCGCACGCCGAAATCGCCGGCGCCCAGGGCATGGGGATCGCTCGCGCAGGCCACCGGCGTGGCCTGGGCAATCAGCCGCTCGGCCGAAGTCGCGCCCGCCTCCAGCGGGAACACGCAGGTGCCAACCGGCACGCGGGCATGCGCCGTCGTGCCCGCGCCCAGCGCAAGCAACAGCACGGCCAGCATCCGCAGGACCTGGGGCAACACCTTCTCCATCCCTGCCTTACGTAACGTCAACAGGCCAAGAAGGCGTTAATGCGCGGCCCGGTTACTGTGCCCTGTTTTCAATGGGTCACGGCCTCAGGCACGCCGACGCGATTAACCCCGTTATGAGAGGGCATTGCGCCCGGCGCAGGCGGGCCTATCCTCTGTCGCCGAAGTGGAGAGAGGAACCCGATGTACGAGCTGTCCGTTACCCGCCTGGTCGATGCCGATCCCGCCAAAGCCTGGGACGTGCTGGTCAACCGCGCCAACGAATGGTGGTGCCCCAAGCCGTGGCGGGCCGAAGTGGACTGGGGGCCGCGCCGCCCGGGCGGATCGACCCACACCGTGATGCACGGCCCCGAGGGCGAGCGGAACGAACATTCCGGCTTCATCCTCGCCTGGGACGAAGGCCGCCGCATCGCCGTGACCGACGCGATCGAGGGTGACCTTGAGCCGGCCGGGCCGTTCATGCTGGGGATCTGGGAAGTGACCGCCGAAGGCAGCGGCACCCGCTTTACCGGGCGCGCCCGGCACTGGACCCGCGAAAGCATGGCCCACCACCGCGAAATGGGCTTCGAGCAAGGCTGGGGGATCATGGCCGACCAGTTCAAGGCGCTGTGCGAGGCGGGGTGACCACGCCCATGCCCCGGATCTGGCTGCAACTGACGCTGCTGTGCGGCGCGCTGGACGCGGCCTGGGCCAGCCTGGTCGGCGTTGTCCACGCTGGCAGCGATCCGGGCGCGCTGTGGCGCGGCGTGGCGGCCGGCCCGCTTGGCGATGCGGCGCGCGGCTGGGGCGCAGGCGGCGCGGTGCTGGGGCTGGCGGTGCATTTCGCGCTCATGGCCGTGATGGTTGCGGGCGGGCTGCTGCTGGCCCGCCGCACCATGCTGGGCGCGGTTTCGCCGTGGAAGGCGGGCGCGCTTTATGGGGTCGCGCTGTACACCGTGATGTACGGACTGGTGCTGCCCTGGCGGTTCGGCATGGCGTTTCCCGATCCCGACCGGCTGCGGACGGCGCTGACCCTGTTCCCGCACGTGGCCCTGGTGGGCATTCCGGTGTTCTGGCTGGTCAGGCGAAAGCCGCAGCCTTCCTGAGCAGCTGGTAAGCGTCGATCACCCCCTGCAGGCGCAGTTCGAAGCTGCGATCCCCGCCGTTGCGATCGGGGTGGTAGCGCCGCACCAGTTCCAGATAGCGCGCCCGCAGTGCCTTGCGGTCGGCATCGAGCGGCAGCCCCAGCACGTCGAGCGCGCGGCGCTCGTCCGGCGTCACCGCGCGGCCATCGCCGCGCTGCGCGGGCCGGCGCGCCCGGGCGCGCTGGCTGATCGCCTCAAGCGGATCGCTGAAATCAGCCCAGCGCGGGGCCTGGTCGACCCCCGCCGTGGGGGAAAAGGCCCGCGTTTCGCGCTCCCAGCCGTGGACCGGGTTTTGCGCGCGCAGGATTTCCTCGGGCGTCATCCCGGCGAACCAGTCATATCCGGCGTTGAATTCGCGCACGTGTTCGAGGCAGAACCAGCGGTAATCGCCCGGCCCGTCAAAGCCGGGACGGCGCGGACCGGGTGCGCGAAATTCGCCCGCTTCCTGGCAGCCGGGCCGCTCGCAGCGCCGCCCCGTGCCGCTGACGCGGCCATGGAAACGGTCACCGGACATTGGCTTCGTCCCAGTCCAGTTCCAGCCGCCCGCCCTGCCATGCGGCGGACAGGCGCGCCACTTCGGCGCGGATCGCGGCGATGCACGGATCGCCCAGGGGCAGGCACGGCACATGCGAACTGGCGCAGGCGGCGGCATAGACGCTGCGCAGCGTGTCGCCATCGCTTGGCCCGCCCCACAGATCAGCCTCGAAACATTCGACCAGCCGTTCGGCCTGGAGCAGTTCGACGATGTGGGCTTGCGGCACGCCCGCCCGGCTTGCGCTGGCATGGCCGGCGGCCTTGGCCATGGCGGCCAGCTCGTCAGGATGCCGGCCGCCCGCGACCAACCCCCAGAACCCCTGCGCCAGCCCCATTTCGCGTTCGACCGCATAATGCATCGCATCGTGCGGGAACGGCCCCTTGTGCGGGATACTGGTATCCGCGCGGCTGCCGTCGGCCCGCTCGAAGACAATCCGGCATTCGCGGGGGGTATGGACAATGGTAGCGCGCATCGCGGCGCATATAGTGCCTTCGCGGCGCTTGTCGAATAGCCGGCGCCGACCTAGCTTGCTGACATGACCGGACCCCTTGCCGCCGAAATGGAACGCCTGCTGACCCAGGCCTTCGCCCCCAGCCACCTTGCCGTGATCAACGACAGCGCGCGCCACCACGGCCACGCGGGCGACGATGGCTCGGGCGAATCGCACTTCACGGTGGAGATCGAAAGCGCCGCCTTTGCCGGGGTGTCGCGGCTTCAGCGCCAGCGCATGGTCAACCGCGCGCTGGGCGACATTCCCGGGCAGCGCGTCCATGCGCTCGCGATCAGGGCCCGGGCGCCGGGGGAATGACCCCTGCCGCCAGCCGTCGGATTCGCCGCGCCGCGCGGCTCCTGGTGCTTGATCCCGAAAATCGCCTACTGCTGTTCCGCTTTCAGGTCGCGGGCCGCTCGCCGTTCTGGGCGGCGGTTGGCGGGGAATGCGATCCGGACGAGCCGTTTGACCTTGCCGCGCGCCGCGAGTTGTTCGAGGAAACCGGGCTAAGTGCAGATCCCGGCAGTGAATTTGCCGCGCGCAGCTATGACTTCACCTCGCTCGAGGGCGAGGACGTGACGGCGGACGAGCGCTTTTTCCAGGTGCGGGTTACGCAGACCCGGATCGACACCGCCGGGCACACCGCGCTGGAACGCGCGGTGATGCAGCAGCACCGCTGGTTCACCCGCGCCGAACTGGCCGACTGGCCCGAACGGATCTTTCCCGCCGATGTGCTGGACCTGCTCGACCTGGCCGAGGAACTGGCATGAGCGGCGCGATCCTCCATGCGATCAGCCCCACCAGCCATGACCTTGGCGGGATGATGGTCCGCCGCGCCCTGCCCGCGCCGCGCATTGGCATGGTCGGGCCGTTCATCTTCGTCGACCAGTTCGGCCCGGCCGAATTTCCCGCCGATGCGGCGCTGGACATCGGCCCGCACCCGCACATCGGCATTTCCACGGTGACCTGGCTGTTCGACGGCGCGATCCATCACCGCGACAGCCTGGGCACCAGCGCGGTGATCCGCCCAGGCCAGGTCAACCTGATGACCGCCGGGCGCGGGATCACCCATTCCGAGCGCACCCCCGCCGAATTGCAGGGCCAGCCCAAGCGGATCTACGGGATGCAGACCTGGCTGGCCCTGCCCGATGGGCTGGAGGAGATGGACCCCGCCTTCGAAAGCCACGCCGACCTGCCGCTGGTCGAGGATGGCTGCGCCAGCGCGCGGGTAATCATCGGCAGCCTGTGGGGCCGCGCGGCGCCCACCACCCAGCACAGTCCGGCGATCTATGCCGACATCGTGCTGGCCCCGGGCGGCGCGATCCCGATCGATCCGGCGGCGACCGAGCGGGCGGTCATGCTGATCGGCGGCGGAGCGGAACTGGACGGCACGCCGCTGACGCTGTTCGCGCTCAACCTGCTGGGCGCCGGAAGCACCCTGCGCCTTTCGTCCGAAACCGGCGGACGGGTGATGCTGCTGGGCGGCGAACCGCTTTACACGCCCCGGCACATCTGGTGGAATTTCGTTTCAAGCAGCACGGAGCGGATCCGGCAGGCGGCGACGGACTGGCAGGCGGGGCGTTTCCCGCCCGTCCCCGGCGACCCGAACAACTGAACCGGCAAGACAACACAACCAGCACACAGGAGAGGTATGGACATGAGCGGCAAGGCAGTCTGGATCACGGGCGCATCATCGGGCATCGGCGCGGGGCTGGCGCGGGCCTATGCCAGGCGCGGTTGCCGCCTGATCCTGTCGGGCCGCAACGAGGCGGCGCTGGCGGAAGTGGCCGCGCAGTGCGGCGTCGAACACCTGATCCTGCCCTTCGAGGCGAGCGACTTTGCCGCCGCCCAGGCCGCCGCCGACCGCGCCTGGGACTGGAGCGGCGGGATCGACGTGCTGGTCAACAACGCCGGGATCAGCCAGCGCAGCCTGGCAGTGGACACCGACTTTGCGGTCTACCGCAAGATGATCGACATCGACCTGCTGGGCCCGATCGCGCTGACCCAGGCGCTGCTGAAGCGCATGGTGGCACGCAAGACCGGGCAGATCGTGATGATCTCCAGCCTCGCCGGCAAGATCGGCTCGCCGCTGCGCTCGGCCTATTGCGCGGCCAAGCATGGGCTGATCGGCTATGCGGATTCGCTCCGGATCGAACTGAGCCCGCACAACATCTCGGTAATCGGCGTCACCCCCGGATCGATCCGCACCGACGTGTCGCGCAACGCGATCACCGCCGATGGCGGCCGACGCGGGGTGAGCGACGAGGCGATCGACACCGGGATCGACCCGGATGAGTTCGCCGAACGGATGCTCGCCGCGATCGACGCCGGCCAGCGCGAAGTGGCGATTGCCGAGCACGGCATGGAACAGATGATCGCCGAGGCCCGCCGCACGCCCGAGGAACTGTTCGACAAGATGATCGCCACGTTCAATTCCGGCTATGCCGCGAAAATGGGGGTGAGCGAGCAGTGAGCATGGACCAGATCCGCGTCACCCTGCCCAGCGGGATCGAACTCGACGTGGTCGATGTCGGCCCGCGCGACGCGCCGGTGCTGATCTTCCTCCATGGCTTTCCCGAAAGCCACCGCACCTGGCGCCACCAGATCGCCCACCTGTCGGACCGCTATCGCTGCATCGCGCCCGACCAGCGCGGCTATCGCGGCTCGTCCAAGCCGCAGGACGTCGCGAGCTACACCCCCGACAAGCTGATCGGCGACATCTACCAGCTGGCCGACGTGCTGGGCGTGGGCAATTTCACCATCGTCGGGCACGACTGGGGCGGCGCGATTGCCTGGGGCGTGGCGCTCACCGGGCAGATGAGCGGGCGGGTCAGGCGCGCGGTGATCGCCAATGCGCCGCACCCGGTGGGCTTTGCGCGGCTGGTCTGGACCAACCGCCATCAGCGCGAATCGAGCCAGTACATGCGCATGTTCCGCGATCCGGCGAACGACGCGCTGGTGCGCGAGCATGGCCTGGGCGGGATCCTGACCAAGGCGTTTGGCGACCGGCTGACCGGCACCGACCGGATGGAGCCCGAGGAACGCGCCAGGCTGACCGCCGAATGGGCCAATGTCGATGCCGCCTTCGCCATGCTCAACTGGTATCGCGCCAGCCCGATGTACGTGCCGACGATGGACGAACCCTATGAGATCCCGGCCGAAGGCGGCCCGCCACCGCTGCCGCCGCTGACCCTGCCCACGCTGGTGATCTGGGCACTGGAAGACATTGCCCTGCCGCCCGAAAACCTGGATGGGCTGGACGAACTGGTGCCCAACATGGAACTGGTGAAAGTGCCCGATTCCGGCCACTTCGTGCCGTGGGAAGCGCCGGATGCAGTCAATGCCGCGATGGATGCCTTCCTGGCCCGGACTGCCGATGCCGCCTGACGCGCCCCGCCCCGGCGGGATCGGCGCGGCCGTGGCCGCCGCCGAACGCCGGGCAAGGGAATCGCTGCTGCGCGGCCACGGCGGGGGCCATGCCCCGGTCAGCTATCTCGAACTGTTCTTCGACCTGGTGTTCGTGTTTGCGATCACCCAGCTGTCGCACACCCTGCACCATCACCTCTCGTGGCACGGTTTTGCCGAAGCGCTGGTGATGTTCCTGGCGGTGTGGTGGGGCTGGATCTACACCACCTGGGTCGCCAACTGGGCCAATCCGGACCGGTTGCCGGTGCGCCTGCTGCTGCTGGCGGTGATGCTGGCCAGCCTGCTGATGGCCGTGGCCATCCCCGAAGCGTTCGGGCGGCACGGGCTGGTCTTTGCCGGGGCCTATATGGCGCTGCAACTGGGCCGTTCGGCCTGGACCACCTGGATCTTCCGCCGCGAAGGGGCGGACCGGATGCGCAACATGGCGCGGATCACGGCCTGGTTCTGCCTGTCCGCCCCGCTGTGGCTGGCCGGCGGGCTGAGCGCGGATGCGGACCAGCGCCTGGTGCTGTGGGCGGCGGCGCTGGCGATCGAATATGCCGGGCCGTGGCAGATGTTCAGGTTCCCCGGCCTGGGCCGATCCAAGGGCTCTGACTGGGACATTTCCGGCAGCCACATGGCCGAACGCTGCGCGCTGTTCGTCATCATCGCGCTGGGCGAAGGCATCGTGGTGACCGGCGCCGCCGTGGCCGATGCGCCGCTGGAACCGGGGCTGACCACGGCCTTCGTCACCGCTTTCGTCGGATCGGCGCTGATGTGGTGGCTCTATTTCGACATGGGCGCGCAGCGCGGGGCGCAGTTCATTTCAGGCCATGCGCAGGCCGGGCGGGTGGCGCGCAATGCCTTCACCTATCTGCACATGCCGATCGTGCTGGGCGTGGTTATCGGCGCGGTGGGCGATGCGCTGCTGCTGGAACAGTGGAACCGGCCGGTCAGCCCGGCGATGGTCGCCACCAACGCTGGCGGGCTGCTGCTGTTCATGGGCGGACTGGGCCTGTTCAAGCGGTTTTCCAACCCGATCGGCAACTTTCCCCTGTCGCACGGCGTGGCCATGACGGCTCTAAACCTGATCGCGCTGGCCGCGCTGCGCTGGCCGGTTTCGACGCTGGATTTCGCGCTGCGCTGCGTGGCCGTCTTGCTGGTGACGGCGGTGTGGGAATGGGTCAGCTACCACGGCGGCTGGATGGAGCGGCTGGAGCGGCTGGGCGTGCCCTATCCCCGGCGCGTGCGCGAGCGGTTCGAGCGCCGCCGCGCCGAGATCGAGGCGCAGCGCCGCTAGCCGCGCCAGTCCACCCAGGCGCCGTGGGCATGGGCCTCGCCCAGCAGCACCGGCTCTGCCCCGCCCGGCCAGAAACGGGTGCGCAATTCGTGCCGGAAAGTCTGGCGGTTGGTTTCGACCATGACCCAGGCAAGCGGACGATCAAGCGTGGCTGCAGCCCCGGCCTGCTCCATCGCCTGCACGATCCGCTCACGCGTGGCGGCGGGGATGTATTGCCAGACGATGGTGTGGAACAGCACCCGCGTCACCCCGCTGGCCTGCGCCGTGGCCAATTGCCGGTCCACCCAGTCGCCTGCATCGGCGCGCTCCACCTGCGGCGGGCGCTGCGCGGCCAGGGCCGCGGCCGCGTCGATCCGGCCCAGCCGCTCGGTCACTTCGGCCCAGACATAGCTTTTCAGGCGCAGGGCGGCGGCGGGATCGGTCAGGTCGATCGGGGCAATGTCGCAGCCCCTGATCGCGGTGATCTCAACCCGGCCCCGGGGCGGCGGCGCGCCGCGCCATTCGGGCGCGATCCGCATCGGGCTGGCCGGATCGCCCAGCTCCACCCCGCCAAGGTCGAAATGGAACCGGTCCATCATGGTGTTGATCCCGGCGCTGGCGCCCAGTTCCAGCAGCTCGAACCGCGGCCCCAGCCGCTGCGCCAGCCAAAGCAATTGCGCCATGACACTGGCCGAGCGGCCGGCTTCATTGGTTTGCGGCGGACCATCGAACCAGGTCAGCAGTTCGGCGTCATGCTGCGCGGTCAGGTCCGCCACCAGCGCGTCGATCGCCGCAGTATCGGTCACTTCGCCGCGATAGACCCCGCCCAGCTGCGGCGCCCGGCCGGTCAGGAACAGGTTGTGCAGGCCCCCGGCAAAGCGCAGCGGCATCGCGTCCTCCAGGCTCAATCCCGGCCAACCACGCATCCGCGCGGCGCAGCGGCTCGGCCCGCCCAGCAGCGGGATCATCGCCCGGATCACCCGCCCGGTGGCCGGCGCCCCGTTCTTCGCGGCGTGATCGGCCTGCCATTCCAGCGCATGGAGGACATTGCCGATTTCCATGATCGCATCATTGCTGCCGCTCATCCGGTTGCCCTTTCGCTCTGCCGCGCCTAAACGCCGCGCATTATGTCCCGTCCGCTGACCTTCGCCGTGCCAAAGGGCCGTATCCTTGATGAAGCGCTGCCCCTGATGGCGCGCGCCGGAGTTGTGCCCGAGGCCGAGTTCCACGACAAGAAAAGTCGCGCCCTGTCCTTCGCCTGCGAAAACAGCGACATGCGCCTGATCCGCGTCCGCGCGTTCGATGTGGCAACCTTCGTTGCCCACGGCGCGGCGCAGTGCGGCATCGTCGGCTCTGACGTGGTCGAGGAATTCGCTTATCCCGACCTTTACGCGCCGGTCGATCTCGACATCGGCCACTGCCGCCTGTCGGTGGCGGAACCCGCCGGGCAGAGCGAGGATCCGGCCCGCGTCAGCCACCTGCGCGTCGCCAGCAAGTATCCCAACCTCACCCGCAAGCATTTCGAGCAGCTGGGCATCCAGGCCGAAGTGGTCAAGCTGAACGGGGCGATGGAACTGGCGCCGGGCCTGGGCCTGGCCAGCCGGATTGTCGACCTGGTGTCCACCGGCAAGACGCTGAAGGACAACGGCCTGGTTGAAACCAGCCAGATCCTGCAGATTTCCGCGCGACTGATCGTCAACCGCGCCGCGCTCAAGACCGACGAGCGGGTCGCCGCGCTGGTCGAGAAATTCCGCGCGCTGGTCAGCCAGCAGCAGGCCGCCTGATGCTGCGCCTCAAGACCAGCGACAAGGGCTTCGACCAGGCCTTCCGCCGCCTCGTCGCCGACCGGCGCGAGAGCGACGAGAATGTCGCGCGCGATGTCCAGGTGATCCTGAATGACGTGCGCACGCGGGGCGATGCGGCGCTGGCGGAACTGACCGCCAGGTTCGACGGCCACGCCCTGACCGGCGAGGACGACTGGCGCATTTCGCCCGGGGCCTGCCGCGAAGCCTTCGACGCGCTGAAGCCGGAACTGCGCGCAGCGCTGGAACTGGCGGCGCAGCGCATCCGTGCCTACCACGAGGCGCAGCTGCCCGCGAACCGCGACGCGGTGGACGAAGTGGGCGTGCGGCTGGGTGCACGCTGGCGGGCGGTCGATGCTGCCGGGCTCTATGTGCCGGGCGGCCGCGCGGCCTATCCCTCGAGCCTGCTGATGAATGCGATCCCTGCCAAGGTGGCCGGGGTGGAACGGCTGGTGGTGGTCACGCCCACGCCCAAGGGCCAGGTCAACCCGCTGGTGCTCGCCGCCGCGCACCTTGCCGGGGTGGACGAAGTGTGGCGCGTCGGCGGGGCGCAGGCGGTGGCCGCGCTCGCCTATGGCACGCAGCGGATCAGGCCGGTCGATGTCATTACCGGCCCGGGCAATGCCTGGGTCGCCGAAGCCAAGCGTCAGCTGTATGGCGTGGTCGGGATCGACATGGTCGCCGGGCCGAGCGAGATCCTGGTGATTGCCGATGGCCGCAACGATCCCGAATGGACCGCCGCCGACCTGCTCAGCCAGGCCGAGCACGATCCCAGCGCGCAATCGATCCTGATCACCGACGATCCGGTGTTTGCCGATACCGTGGCTGACCGGATCGGCGTGGAATTGGCCATGCTGCCCACCGCGCGGGTCGCGGCGGAAAGCTGGAACACCCACGGCACGATCATCGAAGTCGCCAGCCTGGACGAAGCCCCGGCGCTGGCCAATGCGCTGGCCGCCGAACACGTCCAGCTGGCGGTCGAGGATCCCGAGCCGCTGCTGGACGCGATCCGCCACGCCGGGTCGGTGTTCATGGGCCGGATGACGCCGGAAGCCGTGGGCGATTACGTTGCCGGACCGAACCACGTGCTGCCCACCGGGCGCCGCGCGCGGTTCTCGTCCGGCCTGTCAGTGCTGGATTTCATGAAGCGCACCAGCTTCATCCAGCTGGATGACGCCGCGCTGCGCGCCGTCGGCCCCGCCGCGATCGAGCTGGCCGAGGCCGAGGGCCTGCCCGCCCATGCGCGGTCGATCGAAGTGAGATTGGGAATATGAGAAGCCACAACAGCGCCCGCGCCGCCGCGCGCCTTGCCGCCGTCCAGGCGCTCTACCAGCGCGACATGGAAGGCACCCAGCTGCCGACCCTGCTCGACGAATTCCACCGCCACCGGCTGGGGGCGGAGATCGAGGGCGACCAGTACGCCCCGGCCGAAGTCGCTTTCTTCGATGACGTGGTGCGCGGCGTCGATGCCCGCCGCGACGAGATCGACGCGCTGCTTTCCGCGCGCCTCGCCGATGGATGGAGGCTGGAACGGCTCGACAAGACCATGCTCCAGATCCTGCGCGCCGGGGTCTGGGAACTGCTCGCCCGCGCCGACGTGCCAACCGGCACCGCGATCAGCGAATATGTCGATGTTGCCCACGCCTTTTTCGATCAGCGCGAGGCAAAGTTCGTCAACGGCGTGCTCGATGCCGTGGCGAAGGACGTGCGCTGAGCGCATGAGGCGCCCTTCTCCCAGCTCAGGGGAAGGACATTGACCACCGAGTCCGCCTTCATCGCTGCGCTGCGGGGGCTGGCCACGCATCCCGCCGCGCGCGGACTGGATGACGATTGCGCGGTGCTGGACATTGGCGGCGAAGCGCTGGTGCTGACCCACGACATGCTGGTCGAAGGGGTGCATTTCCTGCCCGAACAGGACCGGGCGGACGTGGCGTGGAAGCTGGTGGCAACCAACCTGTCAGACCTTGCCGCCAAGGGCGCGGAGCCGCTGGGCGTGCTGCTCGGCTATCAGCTCGGCCAGGACGACTCCCGCTTCCTTGATGGACTGCACGAGGTGCTGGAGCATTACGGCGTGCCGCTGCTCGGCGGTGACACCGTGGGCGGGGCCGGGCCGCAGGCGATGGGACTGACTGCGCTGGGCCGCGCCACGCATCGCCCGGTGCCATCGCGCAGCGGCGCGCGCGCGGGCGACCGGCTGTGGCTGACCGGCCCGGTCGGCGGCGCGATGATCGGGCTGGAAGCGCTGCGCGCCGGCGCTGGCGGCGACAGCATGGCCTATCGGCGCCCGATGGCGCTGCTGGCGCAAGGCTGGGCACTCGCCCCGCAGGTGACCGCGATGATGGATGTGTCCGACGGGCTGCTGCTCGACGCCAGCCGGATGGCACGGGCCAGCGGGGTGACGATCGACATCGACAGCGCCGCAGTCCCCCTCGCCTGCCCGGAGCAGCGCCGGCAGGAGGCGCTGCGCTGGGGCGACGATTACCAGCTGCTGTTCACCCTGCCGGGCAATGCCCAGCCGCCCGTCCCCGCCCATGCGGTGGGCCGCGTCCTGCCCGATCAGGGCGCCGCACTGCTGGTCGATGGCGCCCCCCTTCCAGCCGGTGCCGCACTGGGTTTCGAACACCGCTGATTGATCCCCGTTTGCGCGGAATTCCGCTGAATTTGATGGGTTGCGCGCGGGCTTTGCTGCCCTATACCTTGTCGCCGTCAATAATGAGAGCCGCACAGCAAAGCGCGGCCGGTTGGGGACATCGAAAGTAGGATAGCCAGAAAAGGGGTACCCTCACGTGAGTCTTGTCACAATTTCCATCGCCTTGGGGGCGCTGGCCGTATTGTACGGCTTCGTCACCAGCCGGCAGGTGCTTGGCGCATCGGCCGGTAACGAAAAGATGCAGGAGATCGCCGGCGCGATCCAGGAAGGCGCGCAGGCGTATCTGCGGCGCCAGTACACCACCATCGCCATCGTCGGCGTCGTGGTCGCGGTGATCATCGCGGCGACGCTGGGCGGCGTTTCGGCAGCCGGCTTCGTGATCGGCGCGGTGCTGTCGGGCGCGGCGGGCTTCATCGGCATGAACGTGTCGGTGCGCTCGAACGTCCGCACCGCCGCTGCCGCGCAGCAAGGCTTGCAGCAGGGCCTCACCCTGGCGTTCCGCGCCGGGGCGATCACCGGCATGCTGGTGGCTGGCCTCGCGCTGCTCGCGATGGCCGTGTTCTTCTGGTACCTGACCGGTCCGGCGGGCTATGCCGCCAATGACCGCGTGGTGGTGACCGGGCTGACCGCGCTGGCGCTGGGCGCTTCGCTGGTGTCGATCTTCGCGCGCCTTGGCGGCGGGATCTTCACCAAGGCCGCCGACGTCGGCGCCGACCTCGTCGGCAAGGTCGAAGCGGGCATTCCCGAGGACGATCCACGCAACCCCGCGGTGATTGCCGACAATGTGGGCGACAACGTGGGCGACTGCGCCGGCATGGCTGCCGACCTGTTCGAAACCTATGTCGTGACCGTGGGGGCAACCATGGTGCTGACCGCGCTGCTGATGAAGGGCGTGGCCGACATCATGCCGCTGATGAGCCTGCCGCTGCTGATCGGCGGCGTCTGCATCGTCACCTCGATCATCGGCACCTATTTCGTCAAGCTGGGCAAGTCGAACAACATCATGGGCGCGATGTACAAGGGCTTCCTTGTCACCGCCGTCCTGTCGATCCCGGCGATCCTCTATGTCATGCGTCTGGCGCTGGGTGACATGACCCTGCCGATCGGCGATTCCAACTACACCGGCGAAGCGCTGTTCTACTGCGCGCTGCTGGGCCTGGTGATCACCGGGCTGATCATCTGGATCACCGAATACTACACCGGCACGAGCTATCGCCCGGTGAAGTCGATCGCCAAGGCTTCGGTCACCGGCCACGGCACCAACGTGATCCAGGGCCTGGCCATCAGCCTGGAAGCCACCGCGCTGCCGACCCTGGTGATCGTCACCGGGATCATCGTGGCGTTCAAGCTCGCGGGTCTGCTGGGCATTGCCTATGCCGCCACCTCGATGCTGGCGCTGGCCGGCATGGTCGTCGCGCTCGACGCCTATGGCCCGGTCACCGACAATGCCGGCGGCATTGCCGAAATGGCCGGCCTCGACGATTCGGTCCGTGAAAAGACCGACGCGCTCGACGCGGTGGGCAACACCACCAAGGCCGTGACCAAGGGTTACGCGATCGGTTCGGCGGGCCTCGCCGCGCTGGTGCTGTTCGCCGCCTACACCACCGACCTCAGGGAATTCTTCCCCGACCTCAAGGTCGATTTCAGCCTTGAAAACCCCTACGTCATCGTTGGCCTTCTGCTCGGCGCGCTGCTCCCGTACCTGTTCGGTGCGATGGGCATGACCGCCGTGGGCCGCGCCGCCGGCGACGTGGTGGTCGACGTGCGTGACCAGTTCCGGAACAACCCGGGCATCATGGCCGGCACCAGCCGTCCCGACTATGCCCGCACGGTCGACCTCGTCACCAAGGCGGCGATCAAGGAAATGATCATTCCGTCGCTGCTGCCGGTGCTGGCACCGATCGTGGTGTTCTTCGTGATCGGTGCGGTCGCGGGCCGTGACAACGGCTTCGCCGCGCTGGGCGCGCTGCTGCTGGGCGTGATCGTGGGCGGGCTGTTCGTCGCCCTGTCGATGACCTCGGGCGGCGGTGCCTGGGACAACGCCAAGAAGTACATCGAAGACGGCCACCACGGCGGCAAGGGCTCTGACGCCCACAAGGCCGCCGTCACGGGCGATACCGTGGGCGATCCCTACAAGGACACCGCCGGCCCGGCCGTGAACCCGATGATCAAGATCACCAACATCGTCGCGCTGCTCCTGCTCGCGGCGCTGGCGCACGGCGCGGCGTAACGCCAAACCAACCGCCGGGTGAAACAGACCCCGTCCGGAGCGATCCGGGCGGGGTTTTGCTGTTTGGAAGCCCTTGTTCGGTGCGCCCTTCGCATCCGCGAAGGGCTTTGCATCACCGGCCCGCTCCCCCGGCCCAACCACCCGTTCAAGGTACCCTGTGGGTGGGTGGGCCGGGGGAGCGGGCCGGTGGTGCAAGGAAGGGCCGAATGGCCCTTCCGTACCGGCGTCAGCCGGAAAGGAATTCCCCTCTGCGTTAGCCTTTCCTTGGCATTTCAGCGCTAAAGCCCGGACCGGCAGCGGCAATCGGCCGTGTGCAAGGGACAAGGCCAGTGGCAAGCAAGGCAGAGCGCGCGCCGGTTTCAGCGACGCAGCAGCAGGCTGCGCCCGCCCCCCTGCCCGCCGCCAGCATCCGGGTGCAAGACTGGCGCCTGTTCGAGGATCCCGAGGCACGCCTCGCCTGGGACGCGCTGGCGCGCTGCGCGGCCGAGCCCAACCCGTTCTTCGAAAGCTGGTACCTGCTGCCCGCCCTGCGCGCCCATGACGCGGACGGCAGAGCGCACCTGCTGTGCTTCGAATACGATGGCGAACTGGCCGGCCTGCTGCCGCTGCGGCGCGAGCCGAAGTATTACCGCTGGCCGATCCCGCAACTCACCACCTGGATCCACGGCAACTGCTTCCTCGGCGCGCCGCTGGTCGCTGCCGGGCTGGAACGGGCGTTCTGGCGCGCGCTGCTCGACTGGGCGGATCGTTCGGCCGGGCTTGCGCTGTTCCTGCACCTGCCCAGTGTGCCGCTGGAGGGTGCCCTGTACGCGGCGCTGGCCGATGTGCTGGCCCAGCAGGGCCGCACCGCCGGGCTGGTCCACGCCGAACAGCGCGCCATGCTGTGTTCGGACCTGCCCGCCGAAGCCTATTTCGAAGCATCGATGTCGGGCAAGAAGCGCAAGGAACTGCGCCGCCAGTTCGCCCGCCTGTCGGACCTGGGCGAAGTGCGGATCGAGCGCACCACGAGTGATGAGCACCTGGGCCGCTGGATCGACGATTTCCTCGCGCTGGAGCATTCCGGCTGGAAGGGCGGCGCAGGCTCTGCCCTTGCCTCGCACCAGTCCACCACCCGTCTGTTCCGCGAGGCACTGTCCGGCGCGGTCAGCCATGACCGGCTGGAACGGCTGACCCTGACGCTGGACGACGAACCGATCGCCATGCTGGCCAGTTTCGTCACTCCGCCCGGCGCCTTCAGCTTCAAGACCGCGTTCGACGAACGCTATGCCCGCTACAGTCCGGGCGTGCTGCTCCAGCGCGAGAACCTGGCCATGCTGGACCATCCAGAGGTCCGCTGGACCGACAGCTGCGCCGCCGCCGACCATCCGATGATCGACCACATCTGGCGCGAACGCCGCGCCATCGGCCGCCTGTCGATTGCCATCGGCGGCACGCTGCGCCGCGCACTGTTTCGCCAATTGCTCAAGGCCGAGCTCGGCCGCAATCCCAGTGGGGTAACGCCATGACCGTGTTTTCCAGCGAAGACCGCGCACTGTTCGCCGCCATGTATCCCGAAGTGCCGCACAAGCTGCACCACCGGCTGGGCCGCCATCCGCTGCTGGAAATCGACGCGCTGGCCGCCCTGGCCGAAGCCCTGCCCGCCGCCTCGATCGAATACAACAAGGCCGACCTGCCGATCGGCATCACCGAAAAGCCCGAAGCTTCGGGCCTGAGCGTGGGCGAAACGATCCGCCGGATCGAGGAGAGCGGCAGCTGGGCCGCGCTCAAGAACATCGAGCAGGTCCCCGAATATGCCGCGCTGCTGGCCGACCTGCTGGCCGAAATCCAGCCGCAGATCGAAGCGAAGACCGGGCGGATGATGAAGACCCAGGGCTTCGTGTTCATCACCAGCCCGGGCGGGGTCACGCCCTATCACTTCGATCCGGAACACAACATCCTGCTGCAGATCCGCGGGACCAAGGTGATGACCCAGTTCCCGGCAGGCGATGCGCGGTTCGCGCCCGATGAGGTCCACGAAACCTATCACACCGGCGGCGGGCGCGAGCTGGTCTGGCGCGATGAATTGCGCAGCGGCGGCACCGAATTTCCGCTCAGCCCCGGCGAGGCGTTGTTCGTGCCGGTGATGGCCCCGCATTTCGTGGTCACCGGGCCGGACAGTTCGGTTTCGCTGTCGATCACCTGGCGCAGCGAATGGTCGTTTGCCGAGGCCGACGCGCGGGCGTTCAACTCGGTGCTGCGCCGGATCGGCATGAAGCCCGCCAGCACCGGACGCTGGCCGCATGACAACCGCGCCAAGGCGCTGGGCTGGCGGCTGATCCGCAAGCTGCGCGGCGCCGGTTGACGCGGGCGCCATCCCCCCGCAAAGGCTGGGGGATGGAGAAGGAACCGACACCCGAAGAACTGGTCCACTGGCTGGTCAAGCTGCTGGACGTGAAGCCTGGCGAGGAAGGGCACTTTGCCGGCCGGCGCAAGCGCGGCGGCGTGGGCCGCGTATTCGGCGGTCAGGTGATCGCCCAGGCGCTGGCCGCCGCCGAGCGCACCGTGGTCGATGACCGCCCGGTCCATTCGCTCCACGCCTATTTCCTGCGCGGCGGCAGCGAGGATCACGAGATCGACTTCAAGGTGGAACGCGACCTTGATGGCGGCAGCTTTTCCAACCGCCGCGTCGTGGCCAGCCAGGTCGGCACCCCGATCCTCAACCTCGTCGCCTCGTTCCACCGGCGCGAACCCGGCGTCCACCACCAGGACGAGATCCCCGCCGTGCCCCGGCCCGAAGACCTGCCAAGCGAGGCGGAGCTGCGCCGCCAGTTCCTGCACCTGGTGCCCGAGGACAAGCGCGCGCAGATGACAGCGCCCCGCCCGATCGAGCTGCGCCCGGTCGAAAGCCGCCACTGGATGGGCGCCGAACCGCGCGAGCCGGTCAGCCACACCTGGTTCCGCGCCTGCGCGCCCCTGCCCGACGATCCCAAGATCCACCGCGCGGTGCTGGCCTATGCCAGCGACATGTCGCTGCTGGGCACCTGCACCCTGCCCCACGGGATGAGCTGGACCGTGGGCAACGTGATGGGCGTCAGCCTCGATCACGCGGTCTGGTTCCACGACGATTTCCGCGCTGACGAATGGCTGCTTTACGCCACCGACAGCCCCTGGGCCGGCAACGCCCGCGGCATGAACCGGGGCCGGATCTATACCCACGATGGCCGCCTGGTGGCCGAAACCGCGCAGGAAGGGCTGATCCGCAAGATCGAGCCGAAGGGCTGAGCGGACCGGACTTCCGCGGCCCCGCTACCCCCCCGGGTGGTAGAAATCATAGACCGCCTGCGCCACCGCCGCGCTGACGCCGGGGGCGCGTTGCAGGTCTTCCAGCGCTGCGGCGCGGACCCGGCTGGCGGTGCCGAAATGCAGCAGCAGCGCGCGTTTGCGCGCCGGGCCGATGCCGGGAATCTCGTCAAGCGGGCTGGCACTGATCGCGCGGCTGCGCTTGTCGCGGTGCGCGCCGATGGCGAAGCGGTGGACTTCGTCGCGCAGGCGCTGGAGGTGGAACAGCAGCGGGGAGTTGACCGGCAGCATCTTTTCCCGCCCATCAGGAAAGTGGAACACCTCGCGCCCTTCGCGCCCATGATGCGGCCCCTTGGCGATTGCGATCAGGGGCACGTCCTCGATCCCCATTTCCTCCAGCGTGTCGCGCGCCGCGCCCATCTGGCCCTTGCCGCCGTCGATCAGCACTAGGTCGGGCCACTGGCCGCCGTCGCGGTCCGGGTCTTCATCAGCGGCCCGGGCAAAGCGGCGCTGGAACACCTCGCGCATCATGGCGAAGTCGTCGTTGGTCTGGGCCTGCTTGATGTTCCACTTGCGGTACTGGCCCTTGATGAACCCTTCCGGCCCGGCGACGATCATCGCCCCCAGCGCATGGGCGCCCTGGACGTGGCTGTTGTCATAGACCTCGATCCGCTGCGGCACTTCGGGAAGTTCAAGGAATTCGGCCAGCTCGCGGTTGATCTTTGCCTTGGCCCCGCTTTCCGCCTGGCGCCGTTCCAGCGCCTCGACCGCGTTGCGGGTCGCCTGCTGCATCAGGCGGCGGCGGTCGCCGCGCTGGGGCACGGAAATCTCCACCTTGCCGCCCGCCGCGCCGGCCAGCGCCTCGGCCAGCAAGTCGCCCTCGGGCAGCGCGCGGTCGACCAGGATCAGGCGCGGCGGCGGCACTTCCTCGTAGAACTGGGCGAGGAAGCTGGTCAGCACCTCAGCCTCGTCCAGACCATCGGTGTGGCTGGGGAAGAAGGCGCGGTGGCCCCAGTTCTGCCCGCCGCGGATGAAGAAGGCCTGCACGCCGAACTGGCCATTGCGGGCGGCGATGGCAAAGACATCGGCATTACCCACCCCTTCGGCATTGATCGCCTGGCTGCCCTGGATGAAGGTCGCGGCGCGAAGGCGATCGCGCAGCATCGCGGCGCGCTCGAAATCGAGCGCTTCGGCTGCTTCGGCCATCTGGCTTTCGATCTTCTTCTGCACCGCGCCGCTCTTGCCGCCGAGGAAGTCCTTCGCCTCGCCGACAAGTTCAGCGTAGCCCGCCGCGTCGATCCGTCCGACACAGGGGGCCGAGCAACGCTTGATCTGGTAAAGCAGGCAGGGCCGGTCACGCCTGGCGAAAAAGCTGTCGGTGCAGGATCTTAGCAGGAACAGCTTCTGCAGTGCATTGATCGTGGTGTTGACCGATCCGGCGCTGGCGAAGGGGCCATAGTAGTTGCCCTTGGCCCGCCGCGCGCCGCGGTGCTTCATGATCCGGGGAAAGTCATGGTCGGCGCGCAGCAGGATGAAGGGGAAGCTTTTGTCGTCGCGCAGCAGCACGTTGTAGGGCGGGCGATAGCGCTTGATCAGCTGCGCTTCTAGTAGCAGCGCTTCGGCCTCGCTGTTGGTGGTGACGATGGTCATGCTGCGGGTCTGCGCAACCATGCGCTTCAGCCGCAGCGGCAGCCGCTCGACCTGGGTATAGTTGGCCACCCGGTTCTTCAGCGCCCGCGCCTTGCCGACATAAAGCACGTCGCCGCGCGCATCCTGCATCCGGTAGACGCCGGGCTTGGGCTTCAGCGTAGCCAGCACTTCGCGGATCGCGGCCAGCCCCGCCTCAAGGTCAGGCTGGCTGCCCTTGATGGTGCAAGTCGCCTGGTCTTCGTTGAACCGCTCGGCACCCTGGGGGTGCGGCGGGGTTCCGGCAGGTGAACGGGCCATGAGGCGCGCTTTAGCGCCTTTGCCGGTCTGCGTCACCCGCCTGTCGATCCGGTGGTTGTCTTCGCACAGGCTTGCCCGCAAGCTGGGACGAATTTCAGCCACAGGGGACAGACATGACCAGCAAGCTTCTTGCCGCCTTGCTCGCCGGAGCGGCCTTCGCCTTCACACCGGGCGCGGCCCTGGCCGCCGATGGCCCGCAAACGGCCTTTACGGGCGATGACCTGTTCAAGCTGGAAGCGGCTGCAGATGCCCAGATCAGCCCGGATGGCAAGACCGTGGCCTATGTCCGGCGCAGCGCCGACGTGATGAGCGACCGCAATCGCGGCGCGATCTGGCTGGTCGACGTGGCCAGCGGGCAGCAGCGGCCGCTGGTCGCCGGGCCGGGATCGCACGGCTCGCCGCGCTGGTCACCCGATGGCACGCGCCTGGCCTATGCCTCGGCCGACGAGAACGGCAGCCAGCTGTGGGTGCGCTGGATGGATAGCGGCGCGGCAACGCGGATCACCAACCTGCCCGACGCGCCGGGATCGATCACCTGGTCGCCCGATGGCCGGACCATCGCCTATACCATGCGCGTGCCGGGCGAAGGGACCAAGCTGGGCAACGCGCCCAGCCGGCCCGAAGGGGCAAAGTGGGCCGAACCGCTCGAGATCATCGACCGCGTCACCTATCGCAACGATGGTGGTGGCTATGTCCAGCCCGGCTTCGACCACATCTTCACCGTGCCCGCCGATGGCGGCGCGCCGCGCCAGCTGACCTTCGGCAATTTCGACGATGGCGGACCGCTGTCGTGGACGCCGGACGGGCGCTCGATCCTGTTTTCAGCCGTGCGCAAGGACAATTGGGAACGCGAACCGCAGGACAGCGAAGTCTATGCGCTCGACGCGGCGAGCGGCGCGCTGACCACGCTGACCAGCCGCTATGGCCCCGATGCGGCCCCCGCCGCCTCGCCCGATGGCAGGCAGGTCGCCTATCTGGGGTTCGACGACAAGCACCGCACTTATGAGAACCTCGAACTCTACGTGATGAACCGCGATGGCAGCGCCGCGCGCTCGCTTACGGCACGGCACGACATCAGCGTCGACGATTTCCGCTGGTCGCCGGACGGGCGCAGCCTGGTGGTGCAATACGACGACAAGGGCACGGCCAAGCTGGCCCGCCTGGGGCTGGACGGCGCGCTGACCGAAGTGGCCGCAGGCCTGTCGGGCACCGGCTTTGACCGGCCCTACACCGGCGGCAGCTTCAGCATGTCGCGCGGCGGGGTGATCGCCTTCACCGGCGGCAGCGACCAGCGCCCGCCCGATGTCCGCGTGGTGCGCGGCAAGGGCGCCGAGCGGCTGACCAGGCTCAACGAAGGCTGGCTGGCGGCCAAGGCGCTGGCCCCGGTCAGCAAGCTGGCGGTGACCGCGCCCGATGGCCGGCCGATCGACGCCTGGCTGGCCCTGCCGCCGGGCCGCAAGGCCGGTGAGCGCGTGCCGCTGGTGCTGGAAATCCACGGCGGGCCGCATTCGGCCTATGGCCCGTGGTTCGCCACCGACGTCCAGCTCTATGCCGCGGCAGGCTATGCGGTGCTCTACACCAACCCGCGCGGCAGCACCTCCTATGGCGAGAAGTTCGCCCAGCTGATCGACCGGGCCTATCCGGGCGAGGATTACAACGACCTGATGGCCGCCGTGGATGCCGCGATCGCCGCCGGGGTGGCCGATGCCGACAACCTGTTCGTCACCGGCGGATCGGGCGGCGGGGTGCTGACAGCATGGATCGTGGGCAAGACCCAGCGCTTCCGCGCCGCCGCAACCCAGAAGCCGGTGATCAACTGGTCCAGTGAAGCGCTGACCATGGACGGCACGACCTTCACGTCCCGCTACTGGTTCGATGCGCCGCCGTGGAAGGACGTGACCCCCTATTGGCAACGCTCGCCGCTCAGCCTGGTCGGCAACGTCAAGACTCCGACCCTGGTGGTGGTCGGCAGCGAGGATTACCGCACCCCGGTGAGCGAGTCCGAGCAGTACTATGCCGCGCTCCAGATCTCCGGCGTGCCGACCGCGCTGGTCAAGGTGCCGGGTGCCAGCCACGGCGGCTTCACCGCGCGGCCGTCGCAATCGGCGGCCAAGGCTTCGGCGATCATCGCCTGGTTCGAGAAATTCCGCACCAGGAAGCCCTGAAATCCGCGCGTTGACGGGCCGCGCCGCCCTGTTACCTTCCCCGCCGCGATAGCTGCGGGGAGGAACGGCACTTGCGGGCAACTGCCTGGGGTGCGGCATCGCGGTGATCGTCCGGGCTTGCCCGGCCACCTCTTCACTCCGGGCCGCCCCCCCGCTGGCTGAGCCCCAGAAAGAAAGCGCCCAGATGTCCACCCGCCACCTTGTCGATCCCGAAGTCCTGCCGCTGCTGGACCTGATGCAGCCGATGGGCTTTGCCATCGAAGACCTGCCGCGCATCCGCGCCGAAAGCGAGGCACGCTTTGCCTTCCTGGGCGACGTGCCGCTGACGGCTGAGGTCAAGGTGATCGACGGGCCCGGCGGTCCGCTGGAAATCCGCTGGTTCGATCCCGATCCGGGCCAGACTGGCCGCGCCGCGTTGTATCACATCCACGGCGGCGGCATGATCATCGGTTCGGCCCGCTCGATGGAATATGGCCCGTCCAGGATTGCCCATGCGCTGGGGATCCCGGTCGCCTCGGTGGAATATCGGCTGGCCCCGGAACACCCCTTCCCCGCCCCGCACGAGGATTGCCTGGCGGGCCTGCGCTGGCTGGCGGACAATACCGCCGAACTGGGGGTCGATCCGACGCGGATCGGGATCATGGGCGAAAGCGCCGGCGGCGGGCTGGCGGCGGGCGTGGCGCAGATGGCGCGCGACCTCGGCGGCCCCGCGCTGGCGGCGCAATTGCTGACCTTCCCGATGCTTGACCACCGCACCGGCGGCCCGGATTGCCAGTGGCACAACCCGTCGACCGGGGAATTCATCTGGACGCGCCCGTCCAACCAGTTCGGTTGGGAAGCGCTGCGTGGCAGTTACCAGCCGGTCGATGCGCGCAAGGGCTGGTTCAGCCCCAGCCTGGCGGATGACCTGTCGGGCCTGCCGCCCTGCTGGATCGGGACCGGCAGTATCGACCTGTTCTTCGATGAAAACCTGGATTACGTGCGCCGGCTGTGCGCCGCCGGGGTGCCGGTGGAACTGCACTCCTATCCCGGCGCGCCGCACGCCTTCAACGTGATGCCCGATGCGGCCAGCGCCAAGGCCTATACGCGCGACCTGCTGGCCGCTGCGACCCGCCTGCTGGCGCTGTAACTGGAAAATGGAGCGAGCCGCGCGGCACCGGGCCGCGCGGCTCGTCACATTTCCTCGAGCGCTGCGCTCAGATCGCGCGCCCGGCGATCGACACCTGGCGGATCCGGCCATCGCCATCCACCGCGCAAGTGAAATTTTCGCCGCTGGTCACCCGGCCCTGAACGCGCCAGCCATCGCCTTCGCGCGTGACATTGTCGACCGTGTCGACCCCGATCTTGCCGCGCGACACTTCGTCGATGCAGCGATTGACCGCGCCGTTGATGCCGGTGCCCTCGTTCCACTGCGGGCGGTCGTCATCACCGGCATAGCCGCGCGAATCCGGCCGCGCGGGGGCATCGGGATAGCGGTATTCCGGCTTGGCCCGCTTCTGCTTGTTGTTGCTGGCCGCGCTGGCAATGGCGGCGATCCCGCCGATGATCAGGATCCCGGCCAGTACGTCGCCAGCATCGACCCCGTCATGGTGGTGCCGGCCCCAGCCGCCACCCCAGCCGCCACCCCAGCCGCCGCCCCAGCCGCGATCGCGGGCCATGGCCGGCGAAGCCATCATCGCCATGGCAGCAACGCTGGCCAATACGCTGGCCCCACGCGAAATCCTGCGCGTCATAATCCGACCCTCCTGCCGCACCGCCGCGCCGCCTGTGCGCGCGGAAGACTCGGTGCGAATATGCTGATGCGACTAGGCGGCTCAGGCTGTCTCCAGTCTGAACCGCCCGTCGATGGTCAGGCACGGCTCGCCGTGCCGGTTACAGCCCACGCAGTCCCGAGAAGTCCATGTCGACCACCCGGCCCTGCTCGATCCGGCACTTGAAGCTGCCGCTGTCATAGCCGCGCAGCCCCGCGTTCCAGCCGCGATAGTCGCCGCCCCAGCCCCGGCCATACTGGCCGTCTCCGTGGCGCCAGCCGCGTCCCATCGCGTTGACCGCGATCCGGCCGCGCACTTCATAGCCGAAGCGGGTATCGCGCACTTCGCGGATGTCGGTCACGTCGGCCCGGCCATAGCTGTAGCGCGCAGCGCTGCGTTCGGCGGCAAACACGCACTGTTCCACCGCCTGGCGCGGATTGCCTCGCCAGCCGGCGTCGCGGTTGTAGCCGCCGTCCCAACCCCGGCGATAATCGCCATAACCGGCCCGGTCATAACGGTAATCGCGGTCGTTGCTGCCGGCCGCAGCGGCCACCGCCGCAATGCCGCCGATCACCAGCGCCCCGGCAATCACGTCGCCCGCGCTGATGCCGCCGCGATCATGATAGCCGCGCGCATCGGCCAGCGCCGGACTTGCCGAGGAAGCCACCATCGCACCAGCTGCGACTGTGGCGAGCGTGCCCTTGGCCAGAGCTTTCGAAAGGGTCTTCATGGCAACTCGTCCTTCAATCTGCCGGACGGGATAGCCCGGCGTTGAGGATGAGATAGCGAATCGAGCTTGGCGCGATGCTGAACCCGGGCGACAGCATCCATTCATGTTTAACGGCACTTTTCTGAACGGCAGGGCAAGGTTGCAACCTGCAAGGGCACTGCCCGCGCTGTGCCGTTTTCAACTCCTGTCAGGTCGGGTTGTGCCACCTCCAGCTCGACTGGTGCTCACGCCGAGCCTTCCCGCGAAAGTTGCAGGGTCCAGCTCATGCAACTCCCGCCGGGGCGGCTTACGGCTGCGGCACCTTCAGGCCGCTCCAATGCGCCAAAAAGGCCAGAACGTCGGCATTTTCCGCCACCGCCTTGTCGGTCGGCTTGCCGGCGCCGTGCCCGGCTCGCGTCTCGATCCGGATCAGGCGCGGCTTCGGCCCCAGCGCCGCAGCTTGCAGCGCGGCGGTATATTTGAAGCTGTGCCCCGGCACCACGCGATCATCCGTGTCAGCGGTCGTCACCAGCACGGCGGGATAGTCCCGCCCGGCCTGGATGTTGTGATAGGGCGAATAGGCCCGCAGCACGCGGAAATCGGCCTCCTTGTCGGGATAGCCATAGTCATCGACCCAGTACCGTCCTGCCGTGAACCGGTCGAAGCGCAGCATGTCCATCACGCCCACGGCGGGGCTGGCAGCGGCGAACAGATCGGGCCGCTGGTTGACCACCGCGCCCACCAGCAAGCCACCGTTGGACCCGCCCTGGATGGTCAGCCCGCCCTTTGGCGTGATCCCCTCGGCAATCAGGTATTCCCCCGCCGCGATGAAATCATCGAACACGTTCTGCTTGTTGTGCAGCCGCCCGGCATCGTGCCATTCCTTGCCGTATTCCCCGCCGCCGCGCAGGTTGGCCAGGGCAAAGGCCCCGCCCGCTTCCAGCCAGGCCATCCGCGCCGCGGAAAAGGCGGGGGTCAGCGATATGTCGAACCCGCCATAGCCATAAAGCAGCGTCGGCACGGCCCTGCCCACGGCTGCCGTTTCGCGCTTGCGAACCAGGAACAGCGGTACGCGGGTCCCGTCCTTCGAGGTGTAGAACCGTTGCTCGATCGCGTAGTCATCGGGCTTGAAGCCCAGCTTCGGCAAGGCAAAGGGCACGGTCTTGCCGTTGCTGCTGTCATAACGATAGACCGCGCTGGGCTGGTTGAAGCTGGAGAAACTGTAGAACGTTTCCGGATCGCCCGGCTGCCCGGTAAAGCCCGATGCCGTGCCGATCGCGTTGAGCGCAATGGTCTGGACCCGGCTGCCGTCGAGCGAGACCATCTCGGCCATCGACGCCGCGTCCTTGAGGTAATTGAGGATCAGCTGGTTGCCGACAATCTGGGCCCGCTCCAGCGTCTCCTCGCGCTCGCGGATGACGTCCACGAAGCCGCGCTCGGGCTGCTTCAGGTTGGTCGCCACCACTTTCAGGCGTGGGGCGTCCTTGTTGGTGACGAACCACAGCGTGTCGCCCATGCCTTCGATCAGGCGCCAGTCATGGTCCAGTCCCTTGACCAGCGGCTGCGCGGCCCAGCCCTTGCCCTTGGCCCCGCGCTTGCCCAGCGGGATCACATGCAGTTCGAACCGGTTGTCGGTGCCCCTGGACGTGGTAATCAGCGCCCAGCGCTGATCGTGGGTAACCTGCGCAAAATGACCCAGATCGGGCTGTTCGGGCGTGGCATAGACCAGCTCGTCCGCCGATTGCGGCGTGCCGATACGATGAAAGCGCACTTCCTGGTTACGGTTGAGCTGCTGGAACGCCTGCCCCGCCTGCGGCTCGGGGAAACGGGAATAGAGGAACCCGGTCGATCCGATCCAGGCGATGCCGGTAAACTTGGCCCACTTGATCTCGTCGGCCAAGACCTTGCCCGTTGCAACGTCAAGCACGCGGATCGTGCGCCAGTCCGAACCGCCGTCCTGCACCGAATAAGCCAGCAGCGAGCCATCGTGCGCAGGCTCCCAGGCGTCCAGCGCGGTCGCCCCATCCTTTGCCCAGCCATTGGGATCGATCAGCAACCGGGGCGCACCGTCCAGCCCCTGCCGAACGAACAGCTGCGCCTGGTTTTGCAGGCCCGAATTGCGGGTATAGAAGTAGGCCTTGCCCGCCTTGACCGGCAGGCCGAACCGCTCGTAGTCAAGCAGCTGACGGATCCGCTGCGCGAACCAGGCGCGCTCAGGCAACCTGGCAAGGTAGTCCTGGGTGACGCGGTTCTGCCGCTGCACCCAGTCCGCCACTTCGCTATCGCTACGCACATCGTTCTCAAGCCAGCGATAGGGATCCGCAACCTGCTCGCCGAACTTGCTCTCGACCAGCGCTTCGCGCCGGGTTTCCGGAAATGAAATCGCCATTCCATCCTCTGCCAGCGCCGCACCTGCTGTTGTAAGAAGCATGGCACCCAGAAAGGTGCGGAACAGGCGGCGCATCACGGTCTCCACAAATGAAAAGGCGGGAGCAAGCCTACCGCCTGCCCCCGCCTTTGCAATCGGTCCGTCGACCAGCGACGTTACCGTTCGACTTATTCCTCGTCGGCCGAGAACACCGGACCCGAATCCTGGCCCTTGGCCGAAGTGTCGCGGTCAACCAGTTCGATCACGGCCATCGGCGCGGCGTCCGAAGCGCGGATGCCGGCCTTGATCACGCGGGTGTAGCCACCCTGGCGATCAGCGTAGCGCGCGGCCAGCACGTCGAACAGCTTCACCAGCTGCGCATCGTCCAGCAGACGGGCGTGAGCGAGACGACGGTTCGAAAGACCACCGTGTTTGGCCAGCGTAATCAGCTTTTCGATGTAGGGGCGCAGTTCGCGCGCCTTGGGCAGGGTCGTGGTGATCTGCTCGTGCTTGATCAGCGCGGCCGACATGTTGCGCAGCAGCGCGCGGCGATGGCTGGAAGTGCGGTTGAGCTTACGACCGCCGTACTTGTGACGCATGGTTCATTCCTTCGTTCGTAGGGGGCCCGTGTCAGGTAGCCCGATCCTGGCGGCTGTCGCGGTCGCCGCCATTCACCGGGTGCGGAGGACGCCGAGGGGCGTCCCCGCCGTGCCATCAGCCCAGCAGTTCCTGCTCGAGCTTCTTGGCCATTTCCTCGATGTTCTCGGGCGGCCAGCCAGGGATGTCCATGCCGAGGCGCAGGCCCATCGAGCTCAGGACTTCCTTGATCTCGTTGAGGCTCTTGCGGCCGAAGTTCGGCGTGCGGAGCATCTCGGCCTCGGTCTTCTGGACTAGGTCGCCGATATAGATGATGTTGTCGTTCTTGAGGCAGTTGGCAGAACGAACCGACAGTTCCAGCTCGTCCACCTTCTTGAGCAGGTAGCGGTTGAGCTGGTTGGTGTCGCCTTCTTCCGCCGCCGGAGCCGCCATGCCGATCATCGGCGAAGCGCCCATCGGCACCGCATCTTCGAAGTGGACGAACAGCGCCAGCTGGTCCTGGAGGATGCGCGCGGCATAGGCCACGGCGTCTTCCGGGGTCACGGTGCCATCGGTTTCGACCGACAGGCTCAGCTTGTCGTAGTCAAGCTCCTGACCGATGCGGGCGTTGTCGACCTTGTAGCTGACCTGGCGGACCGGCGAGTAGAGCGAGTCGACCGGGATCAGCCCGATCGGCGCATCGACCGGACGGTTCGACACGGCCGGGACATAGCCCTTGCCGGTGTCGGCGGTCAGCTCCATGTTCAGGGTCGCACCTTCGTCAAGGTGGCAGATCACGAGGTCCTTGTTCATCACCTCGATGTCGCCCGACACGGCGATGTCACCGGCAGTCACGGCGCAGGGGCCGGTCGCCGAAAGCTGCAGACGCTTGGGGCCTTCGCCCTGCATCTTGAGCGCGATCTGCTTGACGTTGAGCACGATGTCGGTGACGTCTTCACGCACGCCGGCGAGCGAGCTGAATTCGTGCAGAACGTTTTCGATCTTGATCGAAGTGATCGCGGCGCCCTGCAGCGAGGACAGCAGCACGCGACGCAGCGCGTTGCCCAGCGTCAGACCGAAACCGCGTTCGAGCGGTTCGGCAACGAAGGTCGCGCGCCGCTTGGGGTCGTTGCCCGGCTTCACCTCGAGGGCGTTGGGCTTCTTGAGTTCCTGCCAGTTCTTGATGTTGACAGTCATGGACTTCCCCTAGGGTCTTGTTTTGGCGGAAAGGCCGCTGCCCCTTGCGGGACCGCGGCCGAACCGGAACTACGGCGGGTTCACCCCGCCGCGGTGCATTCGATCAGACGCGGCGACGCTTCGAGGGCCGCACGCCGTTGTGCGGGATCGGCGTCACGTCGCGGATCGAAGTGATGGTGAAGCCCACCGCCTGCAGCGCGCGCAGCGCGCTTTCGCGGCCCGAACCCGGACCCTTCACTTCGACTTCCAGGGTGCGGACGCCGTGTTCGGCGGCCTTCTTGCCGGCGTCGTCCGCAGCCACCTGAGCGGCATAGGGGGTCGACTTGCGGCTGCCCTTGAAGCCCATCATGCCCGCGCTAGACCAGCTGATCGCATTGCCCTGGGCGTCGGTGATGGTGATCATAGTATTGTTGAAGCTGGCGTTCACATGCGCGATGCCGCTGGTGATGTTCTTCCGCTCGCGGCGCTTAATGCGCTGGGGTTCGCGTGCCATGGTTCTTATCCTGTCAAAAGAAACGAAGGGACGGCGTTAGGCTGAAACAGCCGCCCGCTTACTTCTTCTTGCCGGCGATCGGCTTGGCCTTGCCCTTGCGGGTGCGGGCATTGGTGTGAGTGCGCTGACCGCGAACCGGCAGCCCCTTGCGATGACGCAGGCCGCGATAGCAGGCCAGGTCCATCAGGCGCTTGATGTTCATCGCGGTTTCGCGGCGCAGGTCACCCTCGACCGTGTGGTCGGCGTCGATCGTCTCGCGGATGTGCAGGACTTCCTGGTCAGACAGGTCCTGGACGCGGCGGGTATGGTCGATACCCAGCTTGTCGGCGATCTGGCGGGCCTTGAACGGGCCGATACCATGGATGTAGGTGAGCGCGATGATCACGCGCTTGTTGGTGGGGATATTGACCCCGGCAATACGAGCCACTTAGTTCTCCATGCTCCACAGGGAAACGCCTGCGCGCGCCCTATCTCAACGCTCCACCCGGAAACAACGGCAAAAAGCCCGGTCGGCGCGCACAATGGCTATCGCCTGCCGGACTGACCCGCATTTCGAGTGAAGGGCGCGCTTAGGGCGATTCGTCCAGCATGTCAACGCCGCTGAACCGACATGGCCAGGAAGGCGGCGGAAACTCTCGCGAAAGAATTCCTCAGCTACGGGAAAACCGCGTGCCAGTCAAAGCCTCGGCGTCACCTCGGACTTGGCCTGGTTCTTGTCGTCAGGCTTGGTCGCTGGTTTCGCCTTGTCCTGGTCAGGCACTGGATCGCTCTTGTCAGGCTTGGGCATACCCTCGCCCTCCGGTGCGGCTGGCTTGTCCTCGATTGGCGTGAGGCGCTGCGCCAGTCGGGCGAGTTGCTGACCAAGAACCTCATCGACCGCCGGGGCGATTTCACTAACCTTCGTGCGGAAATAGCCACCGACCACGTATTCCCAGAAGATCCTGGTCTTACCCTCTTCTCCGGGCTTGAGGATGATAGCCAGCTTGCCGGTGACCGCCTCGCTCTGAAGCGGCCCCAGCCCGCCTTCCATCAGCAGCACCTTGTTCGGATTCACGTGAACGACGTGCATATGTTCGACGCTGCCGCGCCTCGTTCCTTCGGGCGCCTTGGGATCCCTGGGCATCAATTCACAGAAGCAGCCTGTCGCCTGGGCGTCGATATACAGCCCGGACGAATCCTGCGACCAGGTATGCGCCTTGTCCCACCATTTCGCGGGCGCCAGCAATTCCGCCCAAACCTCCGACGGGCTGCGCGGCACCTCGACGCTTTGCCTGACGACGAAACCATTTTCAGCCTGCTCGACCACTTCGGTCCGGCCTGCACCGGGCGCAGCAAGCACGAGGCCAGCCAAGACCATTCCGATCAGATAGCGCATGCTGGTGGCTCCCCTGCGGCACCCGGTCCGCGGCGAACCAGGGTCAGGCCGAGATAGTACGTTCGATCGCCGCCGTCACGTGGTCCATTTCGGCCATCCCGTTGACCCGGGTAACGATGCCCCGGGCGTCATAGATCGGCAGGATCGGCGCGGTCTTGGCACGGTATTCGGCCATGCGGGTACGCACGGTTTCCTCGTTGTCGTCCGGACGGCGCTTGAATTCATGGCTGCCGCATTTGTCGCACACGCCGGGCTGGCGCGGCTGTTCGAACTTGTCGTGATAGCCCTTGCCGCAGTTGGCGCAGGTGAAGCGGCCGGTGATCCGCTCGACCAAGGCATCCTCGTCGACGTCGAGTTCGATCACGTGATCGAGCTTGCGGCCGCGCAATGCAAGGATTGCGTCGAGCGATTCCGCCTGGGCCGCAGTGCGCGGATAGCCATCGAAGATCGCGCCGACAGCGGCGCCCATCGCGTCAAGTTCGTCGCCGATCAGGGCCGAGACGATCTCATCCGACACCAGTTCGCCGCGCTCCATCACCGCCTTGGCCTGCAGTCCGACCGGCGTGCCGGCCTTGACTGCGGCGCGCAGCATGTCGCCGGTCGAAAGCTGGCGCATGCCATGCGCTTCAACGAGCCGCTGTGCCTGGGTGCCCTTGCCCGCTCCCGGCGGGCCCAGCAGGATGATGTTCACGTTGCAGGTCCCCTCTGTCCTTTTGGCCAAGCCCCTCAGCTCAGCGCAGGCGGCCTTTCAGCTTCGCCTTCTTGATCAGGTCGCCATACTGGTGCGCCAGCAGGTGCGACTGGATCTGGGTGATGGTATCGACGGTTACGTTGACCACGATCAACAGGCTGGTCCCACCCGCGAAGAACAGGCGCATACCCGTCTGGGCAATCACCCATTCCGGCACCACGCAGACCACGGTCAGATAGATTGCCCCGATCACCGTGATGCGGGTGAGGACGTAGTCGAGATAGGTCGCTGTGTTCTTGCCGGGGCGAATGCCGGGGATAAACCCGCCATTGCGCTTCAGGTTCTCAGCCGTTTCCTCCGGGTTGAAGACCACCGCGGTATAGAAGAAGCTGAAGAAGATGATCCCCGCCGCATAGAGCAGCATGTAGACCGGCTTGCCGTGCGCCAGATACTGGTTGAGGCTGATCACGAAGCTGCCAACGGCGGTGTCAGGCGAGACTGAATTGCCCGCAAACTGGGTGATGGTCAGCGGCAGCAACAGCAGCGAGCTGGCGAAGATCGGCGGGATCACGCCAGCGGTGTTGAGCTTGAGCGGCAAGTGGCTGCGATCCGCCTGCATCATGCCCTTCTGGCTGGCACGCTTGGGATACTGGATCAGCAGGCGCCGCGTGGCGCGCTCCATGAAGCAGATCATAAGAATCATGAGCACCAGCAGCGCCAGCAGGCCGACAATGGTGCCGCCGCCAATCGAACCGGTGCGCCCGCCTTCGAACAGGTTGGCGACAAACGTCGGCATCTGGGCGACGATCCCTGCCATGATGATCAGCGAGGTGCCGTTGCCGATCCCGCGCGAGGTGATCTGTTCACCCAGCCACAGCAGGAACATGGTGCCGCCGATCAGGCTGACCACCGCGCCGACCCTGAACATCACGCCCGGATTGACCACGGCTTGCAGCCCACTCGACGCGCCATAGGCTTCGAGGCCCGAGGCGACGAACCAGCCCTGCACCGCGGTCAGCAGCACCGCGCCATAGCGGGTGTACTGGTTGAGCTTCTTGCGACCACTTTCGCCCTCCTTCTTTAGCGCGCCCAGCGCGGGATGGAGCGAAGCGGCCAGCTGCACGACAATCGACGCCGTGATGTAGGGCATGACGCCGAGCGCAATGAGACTCATGCGCTCAAGGCTGCCGCCCGAAAAAGTGTTGAACAGGTCGAGGATCCCGCCCTGGGTCTGCTTGTATAGCTGCTGCAGAATGAGCGGATTGACGCCCGGCAGCGGCACGAAGCTGAGGAAGCGGAACACGATCAAGGCGCCGACAGTGAACCAGATGCGGTTCTTCAGTTCGGTGGCCTTGGAAAAGTTCGCGAGGCTAAGATTGCTCGCGATGTTGTCGGCGCGTGATGCCATTGTCTGGTCAAGCCTTGCTTGGAAACGCCGGTTCGGCCCGGCTTCCCCCTATACCCGTGGGAAGCCCATATAGGGGGCGGGCGGGGATAGACAAACCCCCGCCCGCACTTGTCCCGGAATTATTCAGCAGCAGCCGCCTTGGGGGCCGGCACTTCGACCGAACCGCCAGCCTGCTCCACCGCAGCCTTCGCACCGGCGGAGACGCCGGCGACCACGAACTTGGCCTTGGCCGAGAACGCGCCCTTGCCCAGCAGACGAACGCCGTCCTTGCCGCCGCGCGCCAGACCGGCCGCCTTCAGCGCGGCATGATCGATCACGCCGTTCGCGTCGAGCTTGCCCGCGTCGATCGCCTTCTGGACGAGACCCAGGTTCACTTCGGCATAGTCTTTGGCGAAGATGTTGTTGAAGCCGCGCTTCGGGATGCGCATGTGCAGCGGCATCTGGCCACCTTCGAAGCCATTCACCGAGACGCCCGAACGCGCCTTGGCACCCTTCTGGCCGCGGCCCGAAGTCTTGCCCTTGCCCGAGCCGATGCCGCGGCCCACGCGCATGCGGGACTTACGGGCACCATTGTTGTCCGAGATTTCGTTCAGTTTCATAGTATGCACTCGCTTTCGCTTTGGTCGCGCTGACAGGAAGGCGGCCCCTTAGGCGAAGCAGGCGCCAATGTCACCCCTGAAAACGCAACGGTGCAAAGCCGGTGGTCCGGTCTTGTTCCATACCCCCAATGGTCGATAGCAGTCATTCGCGATGAAGCGCCCTGCCCTGATCGATCTTGGCCTGTTGCTGGCCCTTTCACTGATCCTGCGGGCCGCGCTGCTCGGCCACCCCAACCTGTTCATCGACGAAGCGTTCTACACCACTGCCGGCGCGGCAATGCACCAGGGTGCCCTACCCTATGTCGACGTGTGGGATCGCAAGCCGTTCGGTCTCTTTGCGCTCTATTGGCTGTTCACGGCCTTCTCTCCGTCTCCGCTCGGCTATCAACTCGCTGCGATTGTCTTCTCGGGCGCGACCGGGTGGGTGGTCAGCCGGATCGCGCTATTGTGGACCCCGCGCCGCGCCGCGCTGAGCGCAGGGGCGCTCTATGTCCTGTCCCTGGGGCTGTTCCAGGGTTTCGGCGGCCAATCGCCCGTCTTCTACAACCTGCCGATGGCCCTGGCGGCGCTGCTGGTGCTGCGCTCGCGCCAGACCTTGCGTGCCACCGGACCAGATCGTGCAACCTATATGGCGATGGTGCTTGCTGGACTGGCCATCACCATCAAAACCACCGCCCTGTTTGAAGCTAGCTTCCTCGGCCTCTATGCTGCATTCCTGCTCAGTCGCGCTGACCAGGCGTCAGCAAGCAAGCTGCGCCAGATTGCCACCCTGGCCCTTGCCGGAGCGACGCCAACCCTGCTCATTGCCGGGGGATACGCGCTGGCGGGGCACTTCTCCGAATGGTGGCAAGCCATGGTTGGCGCAAACCTGGTTGAAGGCAAATGGCAAGCTGCCGCTGCCTTGGCGCAGGCGAGGACTCTCGGATTGGTGCTGATCCCCTTCGCAGCCATGGCCGCTTTCGGTCTGACAACAATGGCAGCAGATGATCGGCACTTCATGCTGGGATGGCTGAGCGCGGCGCTGATCGGACTTATCTCGGTACCATACTTCCACGCCCATTATGCGCTGCCGCTGCTGGTGCCACTCACAGCCGCAAGTGCCAGGGTCTTTTCCCAACCTCGGCTCGGCCCGGCTCTGCTTGGCGCTTGCGCGGTCCTGCTCGCTCCCGCTTTCCATCCCTTTGACGGGCGCGCCACCCGACACGCCCTCCAGCAGATGGACCAGGCGGCCAGTTTCATCCGCCAGAACGGAAGCAAACGGGGTCTGCTGGTCTACCAGGGCCCGCCCTATCTCTACGTCGCAAGCGGTGCCCCCTTCCCTTCGCCACTCGCCTTTCCGCCACACCTCAACCATGCGATCGAGCGCAATGCGAGCACGCTCGACACCGCTGCCGAAGTCCGACGGATTCTTGCTGGCAAACCAGGCGTGGTGGTGGTTGCCCGGGACGTCCGCGACGCCCCACTCAACGATGAAACGGCAGGCATGGTTTCAGCCTATGCCGTTGAACATTGCCCGACGGTGAAAGAAATCGCCGTACCTGAGCTGCTGCGCAGCGATCACCTGATCATCTGGGCCAACTGCCAATAAGCCCCCCAAACAGCGAAAGGACCCCGGTCTTTCGACCGGAGCCCCTTGCGCGTGTCCAACACTGGAAGCCGGGTTAGTCGACCACGGCCACCATGTGCGGCAGCTTGGCGATGGCGCCACGCACTTCGGCAGTGTCTTCCACTTCCACGACGCGGTTCATCTTGCCCAGACCCAGACCGATAAGGATCTTCTTCTGGCTTTCGGGGCGACGGATCGGAGAACCGATCTGCTTGATCTTGATCTTCGCCATGATCTGTTACTCCGCAATCGCGTCGGCGGCAGCTTCCGCTTCCGCCGCGCTCGCGCCGCCGCGACCCAGCAGGTCGGCAACCTTCTTGCCACGACGCTGCGCAACCGACTTCGGCGAAGTCTGGTCGGTCAGCGCGTCGAAAGTGGCGCGGATCATGTTGTAGGGGTTGCTGGTGCCGACCGACTTGGTCACCACGTCAGCCACGCCCAGGCTTTCGAAGACGGCGCGCATCGGGCCGCCCGCGATGATCCCGGTCCCGGCCGGAGCCGAGCGCACGTTGACCTTGCCCGCACCGAACCGGCCCTTGCCGTCGTGATGCAGGGTGCGGCCTTCCTTGAGCGGAACGCGGACCATCTTCTTCTTGGCCGAAGCAGTCGCCTTGGTGATGGCTTCCGGCACTTCGCGAGCCTTGCCGTGGCCGAAGCCCACGCGGCCCTTGCCGTCGCCAACCACGACCAGCGCAGCAAAGCCGAAGCGCTTGCCGCCCTTCACGGTCTTGGAAACGCGGTTGATGTGAACTAGCTTTTCGATCAGCTCCTCACCACCATCCTCGTCGCCGCCACGGCCACGACGGTCGTCGCGACCACGGCCGCGACCGCCACGGTCACCGCCGCGATCATTGCCGCCACGACCGCGACCACGGCCACGGCCGCCTTCGCGCTCGCCCTGCTCGGCGCCAGTCGCTTCGACGGCGACTTCGGTTTCGTTGTTGGTTTCGTCAGCCATCTTAGAACTCCAGCCCGCCTTCACGCGCGGCGTCGGCCAGCGCCTTGACGCGGCCATGGAACAGGAAGCCGCCGCGATCGAACACGACAGCGGTCACGCCAGCCTTCTTGGCGGCTTCGGCCAGGGTCTTGCCAACCTGCGCAGCGGCATCGACGTTCGCGCCGGGGCCCTTGCTGCCCTTGGTAAGGGTCGAGGCCGAAGCGATCGTGCGGCCGGCCGCATCGTCGATGATCTGAGCGTAGATGTGACGGCCCGAACGGTGCACCGAAAGCCGCGGACGGCCACCGGCGCGCGCCTTGAGCGCGGTGCGAACGCGCCGACGGCGGCGCTCGAAAAGGGACAGCTTGGCCATTACTTCTTCTTCCCTTCCTTGCGGAAGATGAACTCACCGCGGTACTTGATGCCCTTGCCCTTGTAGGGTTCAGGCTTCCGCCACCGGCGAATTTCGGCCGCAACCTGGCCGACCTTCTGCTTGTCGATGCCCGAGATCTCAATCGTGGTGTTGTCGGGCGTCTTGATTTCGATGCCATCCGGCACGGCGAAATCGACGTCATGACTGTAGCCGAGCTGCAGCTTCAGGTTCTTGCCCTGAGCGTTGGCACGGTAGCCGACACCGGTGATTTCGAGGACCTTGGTGTACCCTTCGGTCACACCGGTCACGAGGTTCTGGACCAGCGTGCGCTGCATGCCCCAGAAAGAACGGGCGCGCTTGGTCGCGTTGGCCGGCTGCACCGAGATGCTGCCATCTTCCACCGCGTAGGTCACGTCGTCAGCGAGGCTCAGCGTGAGCGTGCCCTTGGGGCCCTTCACGGTGAGGGTGCCGTCCGCGATCGCGGCAGTGACGCCGCCCGGAACGACGACCGGCTTCTTGCCGATGCGGCTCATCAGAACACCTCCGCCAGCACTTCGCCGCCAACGTTCTGCGCGCGGGCTTCGGCATCCGAGAGCACGCCGCGGGGCGTCGAGACGATGGTGATGCCCAGGCCATTGCGGACCACCGGGAGTTCCTTCGAACCCGAGTAGACCCGGCGACCGGGCTTGGAGACGCGGGCCACGTGCTTGATCGCGGGCTCGCCTTCGAAATACTTCAGTTCGATCCGCAGCTGCGGGTGGGCGCCAGTGGCGTCCTCGCTGAAGCCACGGATGTAGCCCTCGCGCTGCAGAACTTCGAGCACGCGGGCGCGCAGCTTCGAAGCCGGCGAAAGGACGGAGTCCTTCTTCGCACGCTGGCCGTTGCGGATGCGGGTGAGCATATCACCCAGGGGATCGGTCAATGCCATCGCTTTGGTTCCTTACCAGCTCGACTTGGTGACGCCCGGGATCATGCCCTTGTTGGCAAGATCACGCAGCTCAACACGGCAAAGGCCGAACTTGCGATAGTAGCCGCGCGGGCGGCCGGTGGTGGCGCAACGGTTACGCACCCGGGTCGGGTTCGCGTTGCGCGGGATTTCGGCGAGCTTCAGGCGCGCGATGAGGCGTTCGGTATCGTCGACACTTTCATCGTCGGCGATCGCCTTCAGCTTCGCGTACTTGGCCGCGTACTTCTTGACGAGCTGCTTGCGGCGCTCGTTCTTGTTGATCGAACTCAGTTTCGCCATGGACTTAAGCTCTCTTCTCTAACTCAGGCCGCTTGCGCAGCTTCGGCTTCAGCCGGGAACGGGAATCCGAACAGACGCAGCAGCTCGCGCGCTTCGTCGTCGGTCTTGGCAGTGGTGGTGACGATGATGTCCATCCCGCGCACCTTTTCGATCTGGTCGTAGCTGATCTCGGGGAAAATGATCTGCTCCTTCAGGCCCATGGCATAGTTGCCACGGCCGTCGAACGACTTGGCGTTCAGACCACGGAAGTCGCGGATGCGGGGCATCGCCACGGTGATCAGCCGGTCGAGGAATTCGTACATCCGTTCACGGCGCAGGGTGACCTTGCAACCGATCGGCATGCCTTCACGGAGCTTGAACTGCGCGATCGACTTCTTCGCCTTGGTGATCACGGGCTTCTGACCCGAAATCAACTCCATTTCGGCGGCGGCGGTCGTGACCTTCTTCTTGTCCTGGCTGCCTTCGCCAACACCCATGTTGATCGTGATCTTCTCGATCTTGGGCACTTCCATGTGGTTCTTGTAACCGAACTTCTCGGTCATCGCCTTGGCGATTTCGGCGTCATACTTGCTGCGCAGACGCGGAACGTACTTGTCAGCCATCGATCGTCTCCCCGGACTTGACGGCCACGCGGACCTTCTTGCCGTCCTTGGTTTCGAAACGCACGCGCGACGGCTTGCCATCAACGGCGAGGCCGACCTTCGAGATCGCCATCGGCGCTTCGCGGCGTTCAATGCCGCCCTGCGGGTTCACCTGGGTCGGCTTGCGGTGACGGGCAGCGATGTTCACGCCCGAAACCACAACCTTGCCTTCCTGCGGCAGGACCTGGAGGACAGTGCCGGTGCGGCCCTTGTCCTTGCCCGAACGGACGACGACGCTGTCGCCCTTCTTGATCTTAGCGGCGGCCATTACAGCACCTCCGGCGCAAGGCTGATGATCTTCATGTAGCCCTTGCCGCGCAGTTCGCGGACCACGGGGCCGAAGATACGGGTGCCGATGGGCTCGGCGTTCTTGTTGATCAGCACGGCAGCGTTGCTGTCGAAACGAATCACGCTGCCGTCGGCACGGCGCACGTCCTTCTTGGTGCGAACGATCACCGCACGGTGCACGTCGCCCTTTTTCACCTTGGTGCGGGGCTGCGCTTCCTTGACCGACACCACGATGATGTCGCCCACGCCGGCGGTACGGCGCTTTGAGCCGCCCAGCACCTTGATGCACTGGACGCGCTTGGCGCCGCTGTTGTCAGCGACGTCGAGCTGGGATTGCATCTGGATCATTGATCCGGTTCCTTCCTACTGGCTTGCCGGAACCTGTCCGGCAGTTCCAAATCGCTTGCGAGGCTCAGTGCCTCAGACGTCAGCCTCGACCGCAGCCGTCTTGCCGGCGGTGACGCGTTCGATCACCTTCCAGTTCTTCAGCTTCGAAAGCGGACGGGTCTCTTCGATCCGCACGGTTTCACCGGTCTTGTAGGCATTGTCCTCGTCGTGGGCGTGATACTTCTTCGAACGACGGATGATCTTCCCATAAAGCGGGTGCTTCACCTTGCGTTCGACCTTCACGACCACGGTCTTGTCGGTCTTGTCGGAAACCACGGTCCCGATCAGGATACGCTTGGGCATCGTGGTGCTCCTTACTTCGCCGCTTGGGCGCGTTCGCCCTGCAGCGTCTTGATGCGGGCGATGTCGCGACGCACTTCCTTGATGCGCGCCGGACGCTCCAGCTGGTTGGTCGCAGCCTGGAAGCGGAGGTTGAACGCCTCGCGCTTCAGGTCGGCCAGGTCAGCCGAAAGCTGATCGTCGCTCTTCGCGCGCAGATCTACAGCCTTGGCCATTATTCACCTCCCAGGTGGCTGGTGTCGCCGAGACGGGCAACAACCTTGGTCTTGATCGGCAGCTTCATCGCCGCACGGCTGAACGCTTCAGCGGCCAACGGGCCGGCCACGCCGTCCAGTTCGAACAGGATGCGGCCGGGCTTCACACGGGCAGCCCAGTATTCGATCGAACCCTTGCCCTTACCCTGACGGACTTCGGCAGGCTTCTTCGAAACCGGGACGTCCGGGAAGACGCGGATCCAGAGACGACCCTGACGCTTGATGTGGCGAGTAATCGCGCGGCGAGCCGCTTCGATCTGGCGGGCCGTGATGCGCTCCGGCTCCATGGCCTTCAGGCCGTAGGAACCGAAGTTCAGATCGGTACCGCCCTTGGCGTCGCCCTTGATCCGGCCTTTGAAGGCCTTGCGGAACTTGGTCTTTTTCGGTTGCAGCATGGCTTAGTTCCTGCGGTCTTCGCGCGCCGGACGCACGCCGGAAGTCTGCGCTTCCATCATCAGCCGGTCCTGCGCCATCGGGTCGTGGCCAAGGATTTCGCCCTTGAACACCCACACCTTGATTCCGATCACGCCATAAGTGGTCAGTGCTTCAGCTTCGGCGTAGTCGATGTTGGCGCGCAGGGTGTGCAGCGGCACGCGGCCTTCGCGGTACTGTTCGACGCGGGCGATTTCGGCGCCGCCGAGACGACCGCCGCAAACCACCTTGATGCCTTCGGCACCCAGGCGCATGGCCGACTGCATCGCACGCTTCATCGCCCGGCGGAACGCCACGCGGCGGATCAGCTGGTCGGCGATGCCCTGGGCAACAAGCTTGGCGTCGATTTCCGGCTTGCGGATTTCAACGATGTTCAGCTTGACGTCGCTGTCGGTCATCTTGGCAAGCTGCGAACGCAGCTTTTCGATGTCCGCACCCTTCTTGCCGATGATGACACCCGGACGGGCAGCATAGATCGACACGCGGCACAGCTTCGCCGGGCGCTCGATCACCACCTTCGAAATCGCGGCCTGCGGCAGCGTTTCGATGATGAACTTGCGCATCTTGAGGTCTTCCTCAAGCAGCTTGCCGTAGCTCTTGCCTTCGGCGTACCAGCGGCTGTCCCAGGTACGGTTGATCTGCAGGCGCAGGCCGATGGGGTTGCTCTTGTGACCCATGGATCAGGCCTCCTCGACTTCGCGAACCACAATCCGCAGCCGGCTGAACGGCTTGAGGATACGGGTCGACTTGCCACGGCCACGAGTGTGGAACCGCTTCATGGTGATCGACTTGCCGACGCTCGCTTCAGCCACAACCAGCGCGTCAACGTCGAGGTTGTGATTGTTTTCCGCGTTGGCGATCGCCGAGGCGAGGACCTTGCGGGCGTCAACGGCCATCGCACGCTTCGAGAAAGCGAGGATGTTCAGGGCCTCTTCGGCCTTCTTGCCGCGGATCAGCGCAGCGACGAGGTTGAGCTTCTGGGCCGAACCACGGATCGTGGTGCCGACCGCCAGCGCTTCCTTGTCACCGACGCGGCGGGGAGCTGCTTGCTTGCCCATTAGCGCTTGCCCTTCTTGTCGGCAGCATGGCCGGGGAAGCTGCGCGTGGGCGCAAATTCACCGAGCTTGTGACCGACCATGTCCTCGTTGACCGAGACGGGGATGAACTTGTGCCCGTTGTAGACGTTGAACGTCAGACCAACGAACTGCGGCAGGATCGTCGAGCGACGCGACCAGGTCTTGATCGGACCGGAGCGGTTGCCACCGTCCTGAGCGGCTTCCGCCTTCTTCAGGAGATGCAGGTCGACGAAGGGGCCTTTCCAGACGGAACGTGCCATGGGGGCTTACCTCTTCTTCTTCGCGTGGCGCGAACGGATGATCATCTTGTCCGTCTGCTTGTTGTTGCGGGTGCGGGCGCCCTTGGTCGGCTTGCCCCACGGGGTAACCGGATGACGGCCACCCGAGGTGCGACCTTCACCACCACCGTGCGGGTGGTCGACCGGGTTCTTGGCAACGCCGCGGGTCAGCGGGCGCTTGCCCAGCCAACGGTTTCGGCCTGCCTTCGCCAGGTTCTGGTTCTGGTTGTCGGGGTTCGATACCGCACCGATCGTGCCCATGCAATCGCCACGCAAATAGCGCTGCTCACCCGAGTTCAGGCGAACGATGACCATGCCGCGGTCACGACCGACGACCTGCACATAGGTGCCGGCCGAACGGGCGATCTGACCACCCTTGCCCGGCTTCATCTCCACGTTGTGGCAGATGGTGCCGACCGGCATCTGGCTGAGCAGCATCGCGTTGCCCGGCTTCACGTCGGTCTTTTCACCGGCCACCACCGTGTCGCCGATAGCGAGACGCTGCGGCGCGATGATGTAGGCCTGTTCACCGTCAGCATACTTGATGAGGGCGATGAACGCGGTCCGGTTGGGATCGTATTCCAGGCGCTCGACGGTCGCGGGGGCGTCCCACTTGCGGCGCTTGAAATCGATGTAGCGATACTTCTGCTTGTGACCGCCAGCGATCCCGCGCGAAGTAACGTGGCCCTTGTTGTTGCGGCCACCGGTCTTGCGCTTGCCTTCGGTCAGCGCCTTGACGGGCTTGCCCTTCCACAGGGAGCTTTTGTCGACGAGGATCAGGCCGCGCCGACCCGGGCTTGTCGGATTATAGTTTCTCAATGCCATCGGATCAGCTCACGCCTTCGGTGATGTCGATCGACTGACCTTCGGCCAGCGTGACAATCGCCTTCTTCACATCGCTGCGCTTGTAGGGCTTGCCCTTCCAGCGCTTAGTTTTGCCCTTGGCTACGATCGTATTCACACCCACGACCTTCTTGTCGTAGAGCGCTTCGATCGCTTCCTTGATCTGCGGCTTGGTCGCGCTGTTGGCAACCTTGAAAACAACCGCATTGTTCTCAGAGAGCAGCGTCGACTTTTCGGTGATGTGGGGGGACAG
>JAKPAG010000075.1 GCA_029779535.1 Pseudomonadota bacterium
GCTCACGGCTCCAGCGCTTGTGATGCAGCCCGGTGTCGATCACCAGCCGCGATGCGCGGAACAGGAAGCTTTGCAGGTAACCCGCGCGCTCGATCCCCTGATAAGCGCCCAGTTCCTCGGCCACCTGTTCAGCGTAGAGCGCCCAGCCCTCGCCATAGGCGGACAGGAACATGTTGCGCAGCAGCATCGGCAGATCGCCCGACAGCTGGGCATAGGAACCCTGCAGGTGATGCCCCGGCACCCCTTCGTGATAGGTCAGCGCGGGCAGCGAATACTTCGGCCAATCGCCCACGTCCTTGAGGTTGATCCAGTAGATCGCCGGACGGCTGCCATCCAGCGAGGCGCGGTTGTAGTAGCCGTTGCTGGCCCCGTCCTGGATTTCCACCGGCACGGCGCGGATTTCCAGCGGCTGGCGCGGAAGGTCGGCGAACGCCTTGGGCAGCCGTTCCCACATCGCGGCGATGCCGGCGTTGAGCCCGTCGATCAGTTCCTTCCGCCCCGCGTCGGTATTGGCATAGAGCTGTTCGGGCCGCTGGTTCAACGCGGTCAGCCGTTCGCCAACCCCGCCCTGGGTCAGCCCGGCACCCTTCAGTATCTCGTCCAGCTGGGCGCTGATCTCGGCCACCTGGTCCAGCCCAGCCTGGTGGACCTGTTCGGGCGTCATGCTGGTGGTGGTCGCCTGCTGCAACGCGGCGGCGTAGATTTCCTCGCCGCGCGGCAGGCGCCAGGCGCCATCGCCCGCCGGCGTGGTCCGGCGCAGCTCGGTCAGCAGTGCGATCTGGCGATCGAGCGCGGGATAGACGGCGCTTTCGACGATCTTCGCCGCGCGCGCCGCCCAGTCACCCGGCAGCCCCTTGGCGCGGGCGCGGTCGGCGAGCGATTTGACCAGCCCACTGTCTGCCGCGGCTGGACCGCGCAGCTTGGCCATCTGCCCCAGCGTCAGGTCGAGCGACCAGCCCGGCGCTGTGAACCCACGCGCGGACTGGGCACGCTGTTCGGCGGTGTCCTCGTCCAGCCGCCCGGCAAAGGCCGACAGGCGCGAAAGGTAAGCCTCGGCATCGTCCACCGTGGTGACGGGGTGCTGGGAATTGAGGAAATCGGGCACGCTGAAATAGGCCCCGCCCTGCTGGAACACGCGGTAGGGACGCTGCACCGAATCGAGCTCGAAGCGCGCCGGCGCGGTGATCCGCTGGTCCATCATGTACAGCGCCAGCGCGCGGTTGCGCTTGCCGGCGGCGGTCAGCCCTGCGGGATTGACTGCTTCCACCCGCGCACGCCAGCGCCGGTCACGCGCCAGGTCGGCCTGGCGTTCGGCGGCGGTGGCGGGGGACAGCTGTCCGCGCAGGTGCGCCAGCTTGCCCTTGTCCAGCCCCAGCGAGGTCGCGGCTTCAGGCGAGCGGGCGATGCCGTCCTGGAACACCGCGTCGAGCAAGGCATTGAGCCGCGCATCGCCGCCCATCGCCTTGCCCTTGGCCAGCACCGGCTCTGCCGCCAGCGCCAGGGCCGCCGCGCTGCCCGATGCCAAGAATTGCCGCCGATCGATCATGCCTGCCTCCGTTGTCTGCTTGCCACCCCTAGTGGCGCGGCTGGCAAACAGCGGGCGGGCTATTCGACGAATGGCCCCGCTGGACCGATGAAAGGTCAGCCGGGAATGCGATAGAAGGCTGCAACCCGGTCCAGCGCCAGCCGCAGGACCAGCTTGCCGCTGCGCACCGGCCATTGCAGCGCCCGTTCGGCATCCGGCAGCCCCTCCCCCGCGCAGACCACCCGCCAGAGCACGTCCGCCAGTCCGGGGCCTGCCGCCGCCACCGCGCCGTCGAAGCGCTGGCGCGCGGCCAGCTGGCGCTCGGTCGGGTTGAGCCGGCGCTCGCCCACGCCCGGGCTGCGCACTTCATCCCAGCGCATGGTCACGCCGGCAGCCAGCTGGGCCAGTTCCCAGTCGCGGCGCAGGCATTCCCCCGCCGCCAGCTGCCGATCAGACAGGTGCCCGCGCGCGTGCAGCCAGCCGAGCGGGCTTTCCGCCAGGTTCACCGTCACGCTCCGCCGCCCGCGCCGCGGCGCGCGCCGGGTCGGCCCGGTGCTGGCCAGTTCCACGTCCCGCAGGATCGGCTTCATCGCATTCCCCTTTCTCGCCAGTCGATTCACCCTGACGGCTTGCCAAATGCGCCGCATTGTAGGAAAGTGGAAAAACCATATTGGTTACGAAAGCCAGGCCATGATCAATCGCATCCGTGACATCCGCCGCCAGAAGGGCTGGACCCTGGCCGACGTGGCCGAACGCTGCGATCCGCCAACCACGGCGCAGACCATCGGCCGGCTGGAAACAGGGATGCGCCAGCTTTCGCTGACCTGGATGAACCGCATCGCCCAGGCGCTCGAAGTCGAGCCGGAACTGCTGGTCAAGGGCGAGGTTGAGGATCAGCCGCGCTATGTCGCGCGGATGACCGACGCCGGGTGCGAAGCCCTGGCCGAGCCGCGCGAAGCGATCCTGCCCACGGCGCTGGGCGGCGATGGCGCGTTGGTGGCGCTGGCGGTGGAAGCCGGCGCGGGCGAATACCGCGCCGGGGACCAAGTTTGGTGCCGCCAGGTTGGCCCGGATCACTATGCCCGGCTGCTCAACCGCGATGTCCTGGCGCCGCGCCCGGGCGGGCGCTTCGCCTTCGGCCGGATGATCGACCGGGATGAAACCCGCGTTGCGCTGCTGCCCCCGGGCCAAGGCACCCGCCAGGTGGTGATCGACAGCCCGGCCTGGCTGGCGGGCGCGGAAATGCTGGTGCGTAAACTGTGACGCGGCGCTTGCGCGTGCTGTCGCTCAGCACGCTGTATCCCAACGATCACACGCCGAATTTCGGCGTTTTCGTCGAACGGCAGATGCAGGCGGTGATGCGACGCGGCGATGTTGACCTGGTGATGGTCAACCCGATCGGGCTGCCGCCCTTCCCGCTGTCGCTTCACCCGCGCTACGCGCCCTTGCGCGCCGTGGCCGCGCGCGAGGAACGCGGCGGGGTGAGCGTGCTGCGCCCGCGCTTTCGCCTGCTGCCGGGCATTGGCGGCCGATTCAACGCTGCTGCGGTGGCCCGCGCCACGCTGCCCCTGGCGCGCCGCCTGCACGCCGAAGCGCCGTTCGATCTGGTCGATGCGCAGTTCTTCCATCCCGATGGCGCGGCGGCAGTGCAGATCGGCGCCGCGCTTGGCCTGCCGGTGTCGATCAAGGCGCGCGGCGCGGATATTCACCACTGGGGCAAGGCGCCCGGCACAGCCGCACAGGTGCTGGACGCCGGGCTGAGAGCGCAGGGCCTGCTCGCCGTGGCGGGCGGGATTGCGGATGACATGGCCGCGCTGGGCATCCCGCGCAGCAAGATCACCATTCACCGCACCGGCCTCGACCGAGCGGTGTTCCGCCCGCACGACAAGGCCGAGGCGCGCGGCGCACTGGGCCTGCCCCAGGACCGGCCCTTGCTCGCCTGCGTCGGCGCGCTGATCCCGCGCAAGGGCCAGGTCTTTGCGATCGAGGCGCTGGCCGAGCTGCCGCAAGCCGAACTGCTGCTGGCCGGCAGCGGCGCGGACGAGGCGATGCTGAGCGCCCGTGCCGCGGCCCTGGGGCTGACGGACCGGGTCCATTTCCTGGGTGCGGTGCCGCACGGCGAGTTGCCCCGCGTGCTAAGCGCCGCCGATGTCTTCGTGCTGCCCACCGCGAGCGAGGGGTTGGCCAATGCCTGGGTCGAGGCGCTGGCCTGCGGCACCCCGGTGGTAACCACGCCGATCCCCGGCGCGCTTGAACTGCTGACCGACCCCGCCTGGGGCCGCACGGCCGAGCGCAGCGGCCCGGCCTTTGCCAAGGCGATCCGGGAAATCCTGGCAAATCCGCCCGCGCGCGCCGATGTGCTGCGCGGGGCGGAAATGTTCAGCTGGGAAGCCAACGCAGCGGCGCTGGTGGCCTACTGGCAAGGGCTGGCGCGACGCTGAACCCGCCCCGCCGGGCCCGAATCAGCTGCCTTCGCGCGCCAGCCGTTCCTGGCGGTCAACCGCCGATTCGGTCGGCACGAAGCTGGCCGGGGTCACCTTCAGCCAGATCAGGATCGGCGCGGCCATGTAGACCGAACTGTAGGTGCCAACGAAGATCCCCAGCGTGATCGCGGCGGTGAAGCCGAAGATCACGTCCGGCCCCAGCAGCAGCAGCGCGACCAGCGTGACCAGCACCGACAGCGAGGTAACGATGGTGCGGCTGAGCGTTTCGTTGACCGACAGGTCAAGCAGCTCGGGCACCGGCATACGGCGATACTTCTTCAGGTTTTCGCGGATACGATCATAGACCACGATCGTATCGTTAAGCGAATAGCCGATGAGCGTCAGCAAGGCCGCCACGATGTTCAGGTCGAATTCCATCTGGGTGATGGCGAACATCCCCAACGTTAACGTCACGTCGTGCGTCAGGCTGAACAGCGCACCCACGCCGAATTGCCATTCGAACCGGATCCAGATGTAAATCGAGATCGCCACCATGGCGAGGCCAAGCGCCATCATCCCGGTCTTGAACAGTTCGCCCGAAACCTTGCCCGACACCGAATCGACCCCGTCGATCCGCGCATCGGGATGATCCGCCTTGACCGCCGTGGTGATCTTGCGCGCCATCTGGTCGGCCAGGCCCGCATCGTGGTCCGAGCCTTCGGGCAGCTTCATGCGGATCGAGATTTCGTTCGGCTTGCCGAACTGCTGGATGATCGGTTCGCCATAGCCCAGCTTGCCGACCGTTTCGCGCAGTTCGGCCACGGGGGCCTCGGCCGTCTGGACAAAGGTCACGCGGATCATCTGGCCGCCGACGAAATCGACCCCCAGGTTGAGCCCACGGGTGAAAACCATGGTCACCGAAGCCGCCATCAGCAGCAGGCTGATGACATAGAACGGCACCCGCCAGCGCAGGAACTTGATATCAGTGTTGTCGGGGATAAGCTTGAGCAGTTTCATTTCGCCAATTCCCTTACAGCACGAGGTCGGCGGGGCGCGCGCGGCGCAGCCACAGGGCCACCCACATGCGGGTCAGCGTGACGGCAGTGAACACCGAGGTGGCAATGCCGATCACCAGCACCACGGCAAATCCCTTCACCGGGCCGGAGCCGAAGAAGAACATCAGCGCCGCAGCGATGACATTGGTGATGTTGGCATCGAAGATCGCGCGGCTGGCCTCCTTGTAGCCCAGTTCCACCGCCTGCACGACCTTGCGGCCGCGCGCGCGTTCTTCGCGGATGCGTTCGTTGATCAGCACGTTGGCATCCACCGCCGCGCCGATCGTCAGCACGAAGCCGGCGATCCCGGGCAGGGTCAGCGTGGTGTTGATCCCGGCCATAACGCCCAGGATCATCATCGTATTCAGCACCAGCGCGATGCAGGTGTAGACGCCGAAGCGGCCATAAGTGACGATCATGAACAGCATCAGCGCCAGGGTGCCGACGCCGAAGGCAATCATCCCTTTCTTGATCGAGTCTGCGCCCAGGTCCGGCCCGACGGTACGTTCCTCGACCACTTTCAGATCGACCGGGAGCGCGCCCGAACGCAGCGCGATGGCCAGCTGGTTGGCGCTTTCCATCGTGAAGCTGCCCGAAATCCGCGCCGTGCCACCCAGGATCGGTTCCTCGATCACCGGAGCGGACAGCACCTTGCCATCCAGGATGATGGCAAACGGCTTGCCGACATTCTCGGTGGTCAGCCGGGCAAACTTGGCCCCGCCCTGCTGGTCGAACGTGATGTTGACCACGGCGGCGTTGGTGCGGTCATCGTTGCTGGCCTGGGCGTTGGTCAGCTGATCACCCTTGATCCCACCCAGCCGCTTGACCGCGAGCGGCGCGGAGCCGCGCTGGGCATCGGCATAGGGCACCAGTTCGTCACCCGGGGGGACAATGCCCTGGGCCAAGTCGCTGGGCAGCGCGGTCTGGTCGACCATCTTGAATTCAAGCTTGGCGGTCTGCCCCAGCAGGTTCTTCAGCGCTGTCGGGTCCTTCAGACCCGGCACCTGCACCACGATGCGGTCGCTGCCCTGGCGGATGATGGTCGGCTCGCGGGTGCCCAGCGCGTCGATGCGCTTGCGCACCACTTCGGTCGCGGTTTCCATCGCCTGGTTGATCGCCTGGCGGACACCGGCCTCGGTCGGGGTCATGACGATGCGGCTGCCGTCCAGCACCTGCAGGTCCCAGTCGCGCTGGCCGGTCAGCTGCGCGCCGCTGGTCAGCGTCTGGAGCTGTTCGCGCGCGGCATCGACCTGGGCCGGATCGGCCACCATGAAGGAAACCGCGCCGTCCTTGGTCGAAATGTCGCCGATGCGGATCTGCGGCTGGGCCTGGCGCAGGCGGGCGCGGACGTCCTCCTCCATCGTTTCCAGTCGCTGGCGGCGCACCTGGTCTGCGTTCGCTTCAAGCAGGATGTGGCTGCCCCCGGCAAGGTCGAGACCCAGGTTGATCCGGGGATCGGGCAGCGCCTTGGGCCAGTCCAGCCCCGCAACCGAAAAAATCGAGGGCAGCGCGGCCAGTGCGCAGGCGGCGGTGATGAACCACAGCCAGGCCTGCTTCCAGCGAGGAAAATCGAGCATAGGGGTCTATCCGCCGTGCAGAAAAAGGGATCGTATCAGTCGTTCGCCGGGGCGCCGCCGCTGGGCGGAATGACATCGGCAATGGTGGACTTCAGCGCCTTGACCTTGACCCCCTGGCCCAGTTCCAGATCGGCGTAGTGTTCGTCGACCTTGATCACCTTGGCCAGGAACCCGCCACCGGTCAGCACCTGGTCGCCCTTCTTGATCCCGCCGATCTTGTTCTGCAGTTCCTTCTGCCGCTTCATCTGCGGACGCAGGATCAGGAACCAGAACACGAAGACCATGGCGACCAGCGGGAGGAACTGCATCCACGCCGGGGGCGCTTCGGCCGAACCAGCGGCGGCAAGGGTAAGGAGCACGGGGCTGTTCATGGCCAGTCGAAACCTTCTCTAGAATGGCTGTGCACCGGACAGTGCCGGGCAGAATTGCGCGCGCCTAGCAGCTTGAGCAGGCTTTCGCAACGCAAGCCCCCCATCGGCACTGGGGCTAAGTGGGGCGCATGCAGGCCGCTTCAAGCCCGCACCGAAGAAAAGTTCTGCACGCTTGCAATGGGGCCGCGCCCTGCCTATAGGCGCGCTTCCCCGCTCAAGCGCCTCGGCGCCAGGGCAAAACCGGTCGGGACGTAGCGCAGCCTGGTAGCGCATCACACTGGGGGTGTGGGGGTCGGAGGTTCGAATCCTCTCGTCCCGACCATTTTCTTCTTACCTGTTACCTGCTCACTTGCCTTGCCACACAGGCTTGCGCTTTTCCGCGAAAGCGCGCGGGCCTTCGCGTGCGTCCTCGCTTTGCCGCCAGGCGGCATAGGCGGGGTATTCGCCCTGGTTGGCCATGGCATCCGCCAGGCTGACCTCATCCAGCCCGCGATAGAACGCATCCTTCGACGCGCGGATCGACATCGGCGAGGCGGCGAGGATTTCCGCGCACCAGCGCGCCACTGCCGCATCGAGATCGGCCGCCGGGACCACTTCGTTGACAAAGCCGAACCGCAGCCCGTCCTCGGCCGAAACCCGGCGCGAGGTCAGGATCATGCCGAGCGCCTGCTTGTGCCCGATCTGCCGCGCCAGCCGGTGGATCCCCCCGCCCAGCGCCACCGCGCCGACCAGCGGTTCGGGCAGGCCGAAGCTGGCCGCGTCGCTGGCAATGATCAGATCGCAGGCCAGCGCCAGTTCGAACCCACCGCCCAGCGCCAGGCCGTTCACCGCCGCAATGATCGGCTTCACGCAATCGAAGCGCTGTGCAATCCCGCCATAGCCGTGCGGCGGATAGGCCCGGTGCCCGCCCGAGGCGACCACCGCCTTGAGATCGGTCCCAGCGCAGAACGCCCGCCCCGTGCCGGTCAGCACGCAGACATGCTCGTCATTGGCCATGGCGAAGGCATTGAAAGCCTCCTCCAGCCCGTAATGCATGTCCGGCGTCAGCGCGTTGAGCGATTCCGGACGGTTCAGCGTGATGCGGCGGACGCCGTCTGCAACCGCGATTCGAATATGGTCCATGGCCTGCTCCCTTTGCCTTAAGCGATAGGGGCGCGCGGCAGGCGGGCAAGGCATTTTCCTACATGCGCCATTTTGGTTATCTGAATTGCTCCATTTTTACCAAAAGGAGCATAAGATGCCGATTCTCGACGCTCTGGTCGGCCCGCTGGTGGCAATCATCGACAAGGTCATTCCCGACAAGGCCGCGCGCGACAAGGCCAAGCTGGAACTGCTGCAATTGCAAGGTTCGCAGGAGCTGGCCGAAATCCAGGCGCGGCTGTCCGCGATCATCGCCGAAGCCAATTCGCACGATCCCTGGACCAGCCGGGCCCGCCCCAGCTTCCTCTACGTGATCTACGCGCTGCTGCTGTGGGCGCTACCGATGGGCCTGATCGGCGCGTTCAGCCCGGACAAGGCCCAGGCCATCGCCCAGGGGATGAACGCCTACCTGGCGGGCCTGCCCGAGCCGCTCTATGCCTTGTTCGGCACCGGCTATCTCGGCTACACCGCCGCGCGCCAGTGGGGCAAGATCTCGGGCAGCGACAAGTAGCGCCGCCGCGCCTGACCCGCTTGATTAGTTTCAGGTAATCTTTTGCCGCTATGACCCTCCCCGGGCGCGCAGACCTGGATCGCGCGCCGGGGAGCCATGGTGTGTCGCTGAAGCAGGGTTACAAGGTCGGATCAAAGGCTGCGCTGGCCGCAAGCTGCCTGGGGATGTCGCTGCTCGCGGGGTGTTCGGGCCGCGACACGGCATCGGCGGAACGGCTGGCCGAGATGAATGCCGCCGCCTCCCGCGCCGAAGCCGCCGCCGACCGGGCAGAGAAGGCCGCCGCCAAGCTGAGCGCCGCGCCCAGCCCCGCCCCAACCTTTACCGAGGATGCCGAAGATCCCGCCCCGGCCGAGGATTCCGGCGACGCTCCAGCCGAATCCGGGGACTGATTTGCGCGCCGGGGGCTTGCCCCGCCGCGCCACGGGCCTATGGAATCGCTGATCGCCAGTCGGGGAACCAGCCATGTCCAGCCCAGCCGCCCAGATCCACGTACTCAACGGCCCGAACCTCAACCTGCTCGGCACGCGCGAGCCAGAGGTCTATGGCGCCGATACGCTGGATGACATCGCCGACAGACTGGCCGCGCTGGGCGAACAGCTGGGGCTGGCCGTGACGTGCCGGCAAAGCAACCACGAGGGCGACCTGGTAGACTGGCTGCATCAGGCCCAGGCCGAAGGCGCGCGCGCGGTGCTGCTCAACGCGGGTGCCTATACCCACACCAGCGTGGCGCTGCACGATGCGATCCGCGCGATCAAGGTGCCGGTGATCGAAGTGCACCTGTCCAACCCCCACCTGCGCGAGGAATTCCGCCACAAGAGCCTGGTCGGCATGGCCGCCAAGGGCACCGTCTGCGGCTTTGGTGCAAACAGCTATATCGTCGCCCTGCACGCCGCCGCGCTGCTTTAAGCGCCCTTTTCGCAGCGTAGAAGCGCCATTGGGGCCTTGCCTCTGCCCGCGCCCCCGCGCATAGGCGAGGGGAAATCGCAACAACGAGGACGCGCATGAGCGACGTGAAGGGCGCCAGCCGCAGCAGCGGCATGAACATCGACAGCAAGCTGGTTCGCGAGCTGGCCGAACTGCTGGCCGAAACCGGCCTGTCGGAAATCGAAGTGGAAGACGGCGATCGCAAGATCAAGGTCGCGCGCCAGCTGACCGCCGCCGCGCCGGTCCACGCCGTGGCCGCGCCCGCACCGGTCGCTGCGCCGCTGGCCGCGCCGGCCGCCGCTCCGGCTTCCGCCGCCCCGGCCCCCGCCGATGATCCCAACGCGGTCAAGTCGCCGATGGTCGGCACGGTCTATCTCTCGCCCGAACCCGGCGCCGCGCCGTTCGTTACCGTTGGCCAACAGGTCAAGGCCGGCGAAACGCTGGTCATCGTCGAGGCGATGAAGGTGATGAACCCGATCACCGCGCCCAATGGCGGCACGGTCAAGGCGATCCTCGTCGATAATGCGCAGCCGGTCGAATACGACCAGCCGCTAGTCGTCGTCGCGTAAGGGCGCTTCACCAGTGGCCATCTCGCGGATCCTGATCGCCAACCGCGGCGAGATCGCGCTGCGCATCCACCGCGCTGCGCACGAAATGGGCATCGAAACGGTTGCGGTGCATTCCACCGCCGATGCCGATGCCATGCACGTCCGGCTGGCCGACCATGCGGTCTGCATCGGTCCGCCGGCGGCCAAGGACAGCTACCTGAACATCGCCGCGATCATTTCAGCGGCGGAAATCAGCCAGGCCGATGCGATCCATCCGGGCTATGGCTTCCTGTCGGAAAACGCGCAGTTCGCCGACATCGTCGAAGCCCACGGGATCACCTTCATCGGCCCCAAGCCCGAACACATCCGCACCATGGGTGACAAGATCGAGGCAAAGCGCACCGCCGGCGCGCTGGGCCTGCCGCTGGTGCCGGGATCGGACGGCGCGGTCAGCGATATCGCCGAAGCGCGGGAAATTGCCGAAAAGGCCGGCTATCCGGTGATTATCAAGGCCGCCAGCGGTGGCGGCGGCCGGGGCATGAAGGTCTGCAACGGCCCGGACGAGCTTGAAACGCTGATTGCCCAGGCCGGGAGCGAGGCGAAGGCTGCCTTCGGCGACGCCACGGTCTATATCGAAAAGTACCTGGGCAATCCGCGTCACATCGAATTCCAGGTGTTCGGCGATGGCAACGGCAACGCCATCCACCTGGGCGAGCGCGACTGCTCGCTCCAGCGCCGCCACCAGAAGGTGCTGGAAGAAGCCCCCTCGCCGGTCATCAGCCCCGAGGAGCGCGACCGCATGGGCGGGATCGTCGCCAAGGCGATGGCCGACATGGGCTATCGCGGCGCCGGGACGATCGAGTTCCTGTGGGAAAACGGCGAGTTCTATTTCATCGAAATGAACACCCGCCTGCAGGTCGAACATCCGGTGACCGAAGCGATCACCGGCATCGACCTGGTGCGCGAACAGATCCGCATTGCCGATGGCAAGCCGCTGTCGGTCGCGCAGGAAGACATCGAGTTCAAGGGCCACGCGATCGAATGCCGCATCAATGCCGAAGACCCGTGGACTTTCACCCCCTCGCCCGGCCTGGTGCAAAGCTACCACGCGGCGGGCGGGATGCACGTGCGGGTCGATAGCGGGCTCTACGCGGGCTACAAGATTCCGCCCTATTACGATTCGATGATCGCCAAGCTGATCGTTTCGGGCCGCAGCCGCGAAGGCTGCATCATGCGCCTGAAGCGCGCGCTGGAAGAAATGGTGATCGGCGGCGTCAAAACCTCGATCCCGCTGCACCAGGCGCTGATGAACGAACCGGACTTCATCCACGGCGACTATACGATCAAGTGGCTGGAAGACTGGCTCGCCAAGCGGGCGGGCTAAGGCGGCGGTCAGGTAATTTGCCAGGGGGCCTGTAAGCCGGGTTCTGTCCGGCCGACGGTATGCCAGATGGCACCGTATCGGCCGGGGCAGCCATTCCTCTAGGCGAAGCATTGCTGCATCGCTCAAGCAACCAACCCGGGCGACTGGCTCGAAACCAGCCTGCGCCGAAGCGCGCGCCGCCCCTATTCGGTCTTGCTCCGGGTGGGGTTTGCCATGCGGTCCCTGTTACCAGGCACCCGGTGCGCTCTTACCGCACCCTTTCACCCTTACCTCGCGTGCGAGGCGGTCTGCTCTCTGTGGCACTTTCCCTGGACTTCGCGGCAAGCCACTCGTCCGGCGGGCGTTACCCGCCACCCTTGTTTCGTGGAGCCCGGACTTTCCTCGGCACGTAAGTGACGCGGCTGCCCGGCCCCCTGGCCAGGGGTCATCTAGTCCTTCCTGCGTCGCGATCCAACAACAAAGCGAACAGGATCGCCGAACATTCGCCATCGACCTGTCCGTCGATGATGTGCGGGCGCCAGCGGCGCTGGAAGGCGCGCACCGCAGCGGCCTGGTCGGAAATGTCATAGCCGAAGCGTTCGAGCGCGAGGAAGAAGGCGCCATCGTTCTCGTAAGGGCTGGGCATCTGCACGCGCGGCGTGCGCAGCGCAAGGCGGTGGGCGGCCAGCAGATCCCAGTCGAACAGCTCGCCCGGATCCTGCTTGCGCGCCGGGGCAATGTCGGAATGCGCCACCACGTTGGCGCGGGGAATGTCGTGGCGCTGGACGATGCCAGACAGCAGCGGCAGCAGTGCTTCCATTTGTGCATCGGGGAACGGGTGATAGCCGAATTCGTGCCCCGGATTGACCAGTTCGATGCCCACGCTGGCCGAATTCACATCAGTGATCCCGCGCCAGTAGCTGCGCCCGGCGTGCCAGGCGCGGCGATCCTCGCGCACCAGGCGGTGGACCGCGCCGTCCTCCTCGATCAGGTAGTGGGCCGACACTTCCCTGGCCGGATCGCACAGCTGCGCCAAGGCCGCCTCGGCGCTTTCCATCCCGGTATAGTGCAGCACGACCATCGAGACCGGCAGCTTGCGCTCGTTCCAGTTGGGGGAAGGCGTCTCGAAGTCGATCAGTTCATCCATCAAGCCTCCGGCAGCACCGCGCCCATTACCAGCGCGTCCTCGGTCAGCGCATATTGCAGGCCGCCGCCCTGCCCGCTGGCGATCTGGGCGATCATCCAGGCGGGCGCGGTGCGGCTGGACAGGCCATCGGTGGGCATTTCCAACGACAGCGCCTTGCCCACTTCCTTGTCGAAGGCGATGCGCGGACCGGCGGCGCGGACGACGATCTCGCTAGCCCCGTCGCGGCTTTCCGCACCGATATCCAGCGTGCCGCCGCGCACCAGCGCATCGATCCCGATCGAGGCGAGGTTCAGCAGCACCTTGACCGCCGGCTTGGGCAGGCTGGCCACGCCCAGCGCCCAATTGAGGCTGATCCGGTCGTTATTCGCCACCAGCGCGTCGATCAGCGCGCGCGGTTCCTGCACCGGCACCTGTTCGCCGAACCCGCCCGCCGCGCCAAAGGCCAGGCGGAAGAACTTGAGCTTGTCGGCGCTGATCCGGGCGGACTGCTCAAGCAGTTCCATGCAGCGCTTGCGCATTTCCGGATCCCGCTCCTCGGCGAGAAGTTCGAGACCGTTGCTGAGCGCGCCGACCGGGCTGAGCAGGTCGTGGCACAGGCGCGAACACAGCAGGGCGGCAAGATCAATCGAAGTGTCGGTCATCAAAATCCTTCCAGGCTGAGCACCCTTTACCCTGCCGCGACTCGCAGGGGAAGCGCCTCGAAGCCGTGCGGGCAATCGCGCCACAGGTGCACCGCGCCAGCGGCGATAATCGCCCAGATCCGCCCATCGCCGCTGGCCACCGCGCGGTCGGTTGCGCTGGGTTCGCCCCGGCCGGTCGGGTGCGAATGATAATAGCCGAGCACCTGCGGCCCGCCGCTGCGCGCGGCGCGGTGTGCGGCGATCAGCGCGGCCGGGTCGATCTCGAAATGGCGATCCGGCTGGGGGTGGACGTTGGCCGCCGGGCGCGCCTCGGCAATGGTCGCCCCCTGCCCCAGCAGCAGCCCGCAACACTCGCGCGGGTAGGCCGCGGTTGCTTCTTTCAGAAGTGTGGCCAAAGCGCCACTTGTCAGCACGGGGTCCATGCCCATCTTGCTAGCAATGAACGGGGGAGAATCCATCATTTCCGGCGTGACCGGCGCGGACGGACAACGGCTCGACAAGGCCCTGGCCGAAGCGAGCGGCCTGTCGCGCGAACGGATCAAGGCGCTGCTGGGCGAAGGCCGCGTGCTGCTGGGCGGCAAGGCGGCGCGCCAGGCCAGCCTGAAATGCGCCGAAGGCACCCCGTTCGAAATCCGCGTTCCTGCCACTGCCCCGGCCGAGGCCCAGGCCCAGGACATCCCGCTGAACGTGGTTTACGAGGACGCCGACCTGATCGTGATCGACAAGCCTGCCGGGCTGGTGGTCCATCCGGCGGCGGGCAATCTGGACGGCACGCTGGTCAACGCGCTGCTGCACCACTGCCGCGGCCAACTTTCGGGCATCGGCGGAGTGGCGCGGCCGGGCATCGTCCACCGGATCGACAAGGACACGTCCGGCCTGCTGGTCGTCGCCAAGACCGACGCTGCGCACGAAGGGCTGGCCAGGCAGTTCGCCGACCATTCGATCGAGCGCGCCTATTTCGCGATTGTTGCCGGACTGCCGGCTCCTCCGGCGGGAACGGTGCGCGGCCAGATCGGGCGCTCGGACCACGACCGCAAGAAGATGGCCGTGCTGCACGAGCTGAACAAGCGCGGCAAGCACGCGGTCACCCACTACCGCCTGGTCGAAGCCCTGCCCGGCGCAGCGCTGGTCGAATGCCGGCTGGAAACCGGGCGAACCCACCAGGTGCGCGTTCATATGGCGTCAATCGGTCATCCGCTATTGGGCGACCCTGTCTATGGACGCACACCCCCGCGGCTCCGGCCGATCCTTCACGAACTTCACTTCGCCCGCCAGGCGCTGCACGCCGCGGTGCTGGGCTTCCTGCATCCCGTCACCGGCAGCAGCCTGCGCTTCGAAAGCAAGCTGCCCGCCGACATGGCGGCACTGTTGGTCGAATTGAGGGGGTCAAGCTGACCTATACTGGTATAACACGTGTCTATGTGGCCACCGCGCCGGGATGCCTCTATAGGGTCCCATGAGGGTGGGCCGACGATGAAAGGACAGTAGTTTCGATGTCGGACAACGAATCCAATCTCCCCGCCCGCGCCGGCACCACGCTGCCGACGCTGAACGGTGAGCAGAGCCTCAACCGCTATCTGGCCGAGATCAAGAAGTTCCCGGTGCTGACGGCCGAGCAGGAATACATGCTCGCCAAGCGCTATGCCGAACACCAGGATCCCGAAGCCGCCCGCCAGCTGGTGACCAGCCACCTGCGGCTCGTCGCCAAGATCGCGATGGGCTATCGCGGCTATGGCCTGCCGGTGTCCGAACTGATCAGCGAGGGCAACATCGGCCTGATGCAGGGCGTGAAGAAGTTCGAGCCCGATCGCGGCTTCCGCCTCGCCACCTATGCGATGTGGTGGATCAAGGCGTCGATGCAGGAATTCATCCTGCGCAGCTGGTCCCTGGTCAAGATGGGCACCACCGCCGCGCAGAAGAAGCTGTTCTTCAACCTGCGGCGGATGAAGAAGAACCTCGACGCCTACGAGGATTCCGATCTGCGGCCCGACCAGGTCAAGGCCATCGCCACCAAGCTGGGCGTGTCCGAGACCGAAGTGGTCAACATGAACCGCCGGATGATGATGGGCGGCGATGCCAGCCTCAACGTCTCGTTCAACGACGAGGGCGAAGGCCAGTGGCAGGACCTGCTGCAGGATGACCGTCCGCTTCAGGACGAAGTCGTCGCCGATGCCGAGGAAGCGGGCCTGCGCCACGCCCTGCTGGCCGAAGCGATGGAAAGCCTGAACGAGCGCGAGCGCCACATCCTCACCCAGCGCCGCCTGATCGACGATCCCAAGACGCTGGAAGAGCTGAGCCAGGAATACAACGTCAGCCGCGAACGCGTCCGCCAGATCGAAGTGCGTGCGTTTGAAAAGCTGCAGAAGGCGATGCTGCGCGTCGCCAATGACCGCCGCCTGCTGACCGCGGCCTGAGGCCGACTTGCGAAACGGGGGGAATTGCGCCAAGGGAGGCGCGGTTTCCCCTCCCCCGCAGGATCGCGCCCGTGCCACAGTCCCTGACCGAACGCCCCGATGCGGGTCAATCGCCTGCGGAAGAAGCGCGCGCCCCTCGGCTGTCGCGCGGCGGCGGGCAAAAGCAGATCGCGCTGAAACTGGCGGGGCTGGAAAGCATCGTCGGGCTGCACCTGGGGATCGGTCATTCGCTCCTAGTCAACAAGCTGGAACCGCAATTGAAGCCGCTGGGGCTGACTGCCAAGCAGGTGACTATCCTGTGGCTGGCCGAAGCCAACCCGGATCTGACCCAGATCGAACTGTCGCGCTTCCTTGAAATCGAACGCGCCACGATCCACCAGTTCACCCGCAGCCTGGTGAAGAACGGAATGATCGAGATCGTCCCCCACCCGACTGATCGGCGCGCCACCACCCTGCGCCCGACCGCGCTGGGCAAGACCAAGTTGGCCGAAGCGCGCACCATCATCGCCCGGCATGAAACCGAAACCGTGGCCGTTCTGTCGCCGATCGAACGGCGGTTGCTGCTTGAACTGCTGATGAAGCTGCACGGGGCGGCACGCCCGGATTAAGGGCCTTCACGCGCGCCGAGCGGCGCGTTACCTATCCGCCGATGCGACGCTTCTTCACGCCGTCCCGCCCGCGCAGCAATGCCGGGCTGGCCTATCGTCTTGGCTGGTGGCTGGGCCGCCTGATCATCTGGTTCCTGGCGATCAGCGTCGGGCTGACGGTGCTGTACAAATGGGTGCCGGTCCCGGTAACGCTGACCATGGTGATGGACCCCAACGGCTTCGACAAGAGCTGGACCCCGCTCAGCCGGATCGACCGCAACATGGTCTCCGCCGTGATCGCGGGCGAGGATGCGAAGTTCTGCAGCCACGCCGGATTTGACCGCGAAGCGATCGAGAAGGCGATCGAGCGCAACGCCCGCTCCAGCCGCCTGCGCGGCGGATCAACGATCAGCCAGCAGACCGCCAAGAACGTGTTCCTGTGGCAAGGCACCGGCTGGACCCGCTATGCCCGAAAGGGGCTGGAAGTGTGGTTCACCTTCCTGATCGAGCATATCTGGGGCAAGCGCCGGATCATGGAGGTCTACCTCAACGTCGCGGAAACCGGGATCGGCACCTATGGCGTCGAAGCCGGGGCGCAGCGCTATTTCAATCATTCGGCCGCGCGGCTGTCGAAGATCGAGGCGGCGCGGATCGCCGCCGCCCTGCCCGCGCCGAAGCGGCGCGAAGTCAACGACCCCTCGGGCTTCACCCGCCGCCACGGCAACGTGATTGCCGCGCGCAGCGGCGTGGTCCGCAACGAAGCGCTGGACGGCTGCGTTTACCGCTAGGGCCAGGACCCTAAGGGAACGAGCAGGCCAAAGGGCTGCTGCCCGACGGTTCGCACAAACGAAAAGGGGGCGCCTCGCGGCGCCCCCTTCGCGTTTCGGTCAGGTCCGATCCGGCTGGATCAGAACTTGAACACCACCGAGCCCGAGATCGTGCGCGGGGCGCCGATCTGGACGAACTGCGGCGAAGCATAGGCCGCCGTGCCGCTGGTCTTGGTATAGGTGCCGATCTGGCTGAGGCCGCCACCGAAGCCACCGATGTAGAAGCTGTTGGTCAGGTTGTAGACGTTCAGCTGCAGGTAGGTGTCGTCGTTCAGGCCCAGGAAGCCCAGCTTGAGGCGGGCGTCGAGGTTGAGCATCCAGTACGAGTGCGCGGTCGCGCCATAGATACCGCCGGTGGCCGCCAGCTGGGCCGCCGTCAGCGCCGGGGTGCCACCCGTGCTGGTCTTGGCGCCATTGGGGATCAGCGTGCCCTGGAACGTCGCTTCGTTGGTGTCGTACAGATAGCGCGGACCGGTGCGCTTGGCAGTCAGGCCCACTTCGGCCGGACCGACATTGGCGCGCACCAGGAAGCCCCAGGTCCACTTCGGCATGCCCGATTCGCGCTTGCCAGCGGTCAGCGCATAGATCGGCGTGCCATCGGTGTTTTCGCCAACCGCGATGTTGTCGCGGATCTTCGACTTGGTCCAGCTGCCATTCAGGCCGACCGTCAGGATGTCGTTCGGCTGATAGTAGATGAAGCCGTCGAAGCCGTACTTCTTCACGTTACCCAGGTTCCGGTACACGTTCTGGTCCAGCGTCGGATCATAGGCGCTGGCCAGGCGGTTGTGGAACTGGTTGTAGTAGGCCGAAGCCGCACCCTGGATCTTGCCCGAACGGAAGCGGACGCCCAGGTCGAAGTTGTCGGTGGTTTCCGGCTTCGGCTTGGTGCCAGCGGTGCCCGTGGCAAAGAAGAACGAGTTGTACAGGCTGTCGGTGCCCGGGACCGAGAGGCCCTGCGAATAGTTCGCGAAGACATCGACCAGGCTGGTCGCGTGATAGACGAACCCGACGTTCGGCACGACCTTGTTGAAGTTGAAGATCCGGCGCTGCGGAGTCACGGCAGTGGGGTTCAGCGTGGCGTAGGTCGCGTTGGTCGCGCTGCCTTCGGTGAAGCAGTCGACAAAGCCGCCGGCCGAGGTGGTGAAGCAGTTCTGCTTCAGGTTGCGGCGGAAGAACTTGCCGGTAACGCCCGCGGTGACAACCAGCGCGCCGTCCATGTATTCACCGCGATATTCGCTGAAAACCTGGTGCAGGATCGCGTAGGACAGACGGTCGCGCTTTTCGAGCAGCGCGCCACCCGCATCCAGTTCACCCTGGTTGACCGGGAACACGTCGAGCGGCTCGCCATTGCTGGCCAGCAGGCCGACTTCCCCGGTCTGGCGGTGCTGCGCGCGGTCATAGGTGTAGCCGACACGCAGGGTGTGGGCATCGTCGATGTTCCAGCGCAGGCCGGTGGTCACCGCGACACGGTGGGTCTGGGTCTGGCTGGGGGCCAGCACGGTGACGGTGTCGAGCTTGTCGCCGTCGCCGTTCACGTCACGGCCGAAGTACGGCGTGCCGCCGATGTAGCCCGGAACGCAGGTGTTGGTGGCGCTGACCGGGGTCGCGGCGCACAGCAGGGTGCTGGCAGTGCCGCCAGCCGGGTTGATGTCGCGCAGGCCTTCGTTGCCGGTGACCGTGCCGCCGCCGTTCGCCTTGACGTACTGGTAGCTGGGTTCGAAGTTCCAGACCAGGTTGTCGGCCAGGTGCAGGCGCACCTGCGCGGCGATGTTGCCGGTGTTCGACGGGTTGTAGCGACGGTCGAATTCGGTGCCGCAGCTGGCGCTGTTGGTCGGCGCCGGAGCCGGCGCATCGGCAACACCGGCCTGCGGGGTGTCAACCTGGCAGGGGAAGTTGATCAGGTAGAAGCGCTCATCGGCATTGCGCGGGAAGCGGTTCGACGAGTTCGGCCCCACCGGGCGCACGGCCGAGTTGGTCAGGCTCTGCGTCAGGTCGGTGCGCAGCGGCAGCGAGCCGAAGAAGTTGTTGCGGTTCTGGTTGTAGTGCGCGCGGATCGCGATGAAGTCGGTCCCGCCGAGCGGCTGGTAGATCTTCGCGTTGTACTGCTGCTTGTTGACCTTGCCGTACTGGTTGTAGGGCAGGTTGTTGGTCGCGCGGCTGGCCTGGAACCAGGCGCGGGTGCCGCTGCTGGTCAGCTCGCCGGTTTCGATCTTGGCGGCGATGCGCATCATGTCGAACTGGCCGGCCGAACCCGACAGCATCACGCCGAAGTCCTTGTCCGGAACCTTGCTGCGGATGTTGACGGTGCCGCCAACGGCCGAAGCGGTCGGGCTGTCGACGTCGGTGGTGCCGAGGTTGACGTTGACCTCGTCGATCACTTCCGGGTCGATCTGCTGGTTCGAATAGACCGCGTAGTTGCCCGAATCGTTCAGCGGGATACCGTCGACGGTCAGGCTGATGCGGGTCGCGTCAAAGCCGCGGATCGACAGGGTGCCGCCCGACGAACCATAGGCATCGTTGTTCTGGAAGCTGACGCCCGGGACCTGGTTGATCGTGTCGAGCACGGTCTGGCCGGCCGACTGGCGCTGGATGTTTTCGGCGGTCAGAACCGCCTTGGCCTTGGCCGAATCCGGGGCCGCAACGCCGCCGACCGACTGGGTCTTGTTGCTGGCGCCGGTGACGACGATTTCCTTTTCGAAGTCAACCGAACCGGCCGACTGCGCGTGGGCAACGGCGGGAAGCAGCGCAACGCCGACGGCGATGGTGCTGGCGGTGGTCAGGGCGGTCGTGAAACGCATGATGGAGAGTTTCCCTGTTGTGGCGGTCCGGCCAATGCGGGCCCGTGAAAGTGCAGTGCTGGCGCGCGGCGAATCGCCGGAGAGCGCTGACTGGCGCCGCTCATACAAGCGGCACGCCGCCCGCTAAACAGGCCTGTGTTGCAATGTTGTGACCCGCTTGCCGCCGTCGCGGGGCGCAGGCTGACAATCTTGTTAGTAGATTTCGCCAAGTCGCCAGAGCGCGCAACATTAATGCACAGCGGCCGGATTTGGCCCTGTTTTCGCGCGTTTGAACGCTCTGCCAGGCCTGTCGATTTTTGCTGCACTGCGGCATTTGTGCAACGCTTGCCCATGGCCGGGCGTGCCGTGCTATGGACGGGGCATGGGCGGGCATCATCATCACGCGGATCACCATGACCATAGGCACGGGCACTCGCACGACCATGGTCACGAACACTCGCACGCCTATGGGCATGGGCATGGGCATGGGCATGGGCATGGGCACGGTCACGGTCACGGTCACGGTCACGGGCATCACCACCACCCTGCCCCCGGCAGCCACGGCTTCGCCTTTGCCGTCGCGGTCGTGCTCAACGCGTTGTTCGTCGTGGCCGAGGTTGCCGCCGGATTCGTCTCGGGATCGACCGCGCTGCTGGCCGATGCCGGGCACAACCTGGGCGACGTGCTGTCGCTGCTGCTGGCCTGGGGGGCAAGCGTGCTGGCCGCGCGGCCGGCGTCGGCGCGCTATACCTGGGGACTGAAAAGCACCTCGATCCTAGCCGCGATCGCCAATGCCGCGCTGCTGTGGGTGGCGCTGGGCGCGGTGCTGGTCGAAACGCTGCGCCACCTGTTCGAACCACGCCAGGTGGCCAGCGGGATGATGATGGCGGTGGCCGCGGTCGGGATCGGTATCAACCTGCTGTCGGCGCTGCTGTTCGCGCGCGGCAGCAAGAGCGACCTTAACCTGCGTGCCGCGTTCCAGCACCTGATGGCCGATGCGGTGGTCAGCGCCAGCGTGGTCTTCGCGGGCCTGGCGATCAAGCTGACCGGCGAGAACTGGATCGATCCGGTCGCCAGTCTGGTCATCACTGTCGGGCTGGCCTGGGGCAGCTGGGACCTGCTGCGCGATGCGGTGCGGATGGGCCTGCTGGCCGTGCCCGGCCACATCGACGAGACCGCGGTGCGCGAATGGCTGGCCGCCCAGCCCGGGGTGAGCGCGGTGCACGATCTGCACATCTGGCCGATGAGCACCACCGAAGTGGCCTTCACGGTCCACCTCGTCATGCCGCAGGGGCACCCCGGCGACAGTTTCCTGCACGGCGTGATGCAGGCGCTGGAGCAGCGCTTCGGCATCCACCACGCCACGATCCAGATCGAACAGCGGCAAGAGGATTGCACGCTGAACCACGGCCACTGATCCGCCGGCGCGCGGCCAGCCATTTGCCGTTCATCGATCCGCGCTTACGTCTGCCCGCCCGCCATGCTTGATGGCGCGCGAAGGAGACCGTGCATGCGTTTCACCCATTGGCTGGTCACAGGATTCGCCGTCGCGGCAATCGCTTCGGCCGCCCCGGCCCAGGACGATCCGAAGACCCTGTTCGCCGCCCGCTATGCCGAGCTGCGCGCGGCGATGCAGGCCAAGGACGCCGCGGCAATCGGCAAGGTCGTAACGCCCGATTATGCAATGACCGACATCCGCGGCGAAACCCATGACACCGCCAGCCTGGTAAAGCTGGCCGAACGGATGCAGGGCGGCGCGGCCGACCGCACGACCGAAGCCGAAGTGCTGGCCGTGGCGGTGACAGGCCCCACGGCCCAGGTCAGCCAGAAGGTCAATACCAAGATGACCCGGGTCGGCCCGGACGGCGCGCCGCACAAGATGGAAATGATCGTGCTGACCGACGATACCTGGGTGCAGATCGACGGCGCCTGGCGGCTCAGGACCAGCATCCAGAAAGACCTGACCGTCATGCGCGACGGCGAGGAATTCTTTCACCAGGCCAATTGAGAGGACGTTTTCGCGGCCTTGGCAAGGTGCGGGAAGAGCCGGATGGCTTTTCCGCACCGGCATGAGGCGAAAAGTTAAGCGGCTTCTTCCTTGCCCTTGAGCACGCGCACGGGTTCCTTGCGGCCTTCGACCACGTCCTTGTCCACCACCACTTCGGCGATGTCCTGTTCGGTCGGGAGGTCGAACATCGTGTCGAGCAGCAGCCCTTCGACGATGGAGCGCAGGCCGCGCGCGCCGGTCTTGCGTTCGATGGCCTTCTGCGCGATCGCTTCCAGCGCCTCGTCGGTGAAGGTCAGCGTCACGTCTTCCAGCTCGAACAGCTTGGCGTACTGCTTGACCAGGGCGTTCTTCGGTTCCTTGAGGATCTTGACCAGCGCCTCGATGTCGAGGTCGTTGAGCGTCGCGATCACCGGGAGGCGGCCGACAAATTCGGGGATCAGGCCGAACTTCAGCAGGTCTTCCGGTTCCGCCTTCTGGAGCAGTTCGCCCACCCGGCGCTTGTCCGGGTCAGCCACGTGCGCGCCGAAGCCGATCGAGCGCTTCTGCAAGCGGTCGGCGATGATCTTTTCCAGGCCGGCAAAGGCGCCGCCGCAGATGAACAGGATGTTGGTGGTGTCGACCTGCAGGAATTCCTGCTGCGGATGCTTGCGCCCGCCCTGCGGCGGCACGCTGGCCGTGGTCCCTTCCATCAGCTTGAGCAGAGCCTGCTGCACGCCTTCGCCCGACACGTCGCGGGTGATGCTGGGGTTTTCGGCCTTGCGGCTGATCTTGTCGATCTCGTCGATGTAGACGATGCCGTGCTGCGCCTTGTCGACGTTGTAGTCGCTTGCCTGGAGCAGCTTGAGGATGATGTTTTCCACGTCCTCGCCCACGTAACCGGCTTCGGTCAGCGTGGTGGCGTCGGCCATGGTGAAGGGCACGTCAAAAGTCTTGGCCAGCGTCTGGGCCAGCAGGGTCTTGCCCGAACCGGTCGGCCCGACCAGCAGGATGTTCGACTTCGACAGTTCGACGTCGCCGCCCTTGCCGCTGTGCTTCAGGCGCTTGTAGTGGTTGTGCACCGCGACCGAGAGGACGCGCTTGGCGCGGTCCTGGCCGATGACATAGTCGTTCAGCGTTTCGAAGATGTCCTTCGGACTGGGAACGCCGCCGTCCTTCTTGCCGGCAATCCCGGCCTTGGTTTCCTCGCGAATGATGTCGTTGCACAGTTCGACGCATTCATCGCAGATGAACACGGTCGGCCCGGCAATCAGCTTGCGCACCTCATGCTGCGACTTCCCGCAGAAGCTGCAATAAAGGGTGCTCTTCGCGTCGGATCCACTCAATTTCGTCATGCCTGTTCCCGTTGCCCTCTTGATAGAGGGACTCGCCGGGACTCTACCCCGGCGAGAGCAAACTTCAATCCTGCGTCATAACACGGTCAGATTGACCGCGCCTGAAGGCGCAAGGTTACCATTCCTTCAAGCCGCGTCAGGCCTTGGCCGCTTCGCCTTCGGCCACCGGGCGGCTTTCGAAGACCTGGTCGACCAGACCAAACGCCTTGGCTTCCTCGGCGTCGAGCCAGGTATCGCGGTCCAGCGCCAGGTCGATCTCTTCCACGGTCTTGCCGGTGTACTTGGCATAGAGCGAGTTGAGCCGCTGGCGCAGGCGCAGGATTTCACGGGCCTGGATCTCGATGTCGCTGGCCATGCCGCGCGCCCCGCCCGACGGCTGGTGGACCATGATCCGCGCCTGCGGCAGCGCGATGCGCATGCCCGGTTCACCCGCGGCAAGCAGGAAGCTGCCCATCGAGCAAGCCTGGCCGATGCACACGGTCGACACGCGCGGGCGGATGTACTGCATGGTGTCGTGGATCGCGAGACCCGCGGTCACCACCCCGCCCGGCGAGTTGATGTACATCGAGATGTCCTTGCTCGGATTCTCGCTTTCCAGGAACAGCAGCTGGGCGACAATCACCGAAGCCATGTGGTCCTCGACCTCACCCGTCACGAAGATGATGCGTTCGCGCAGCAGGCGCGAATAGATGTCGAAGCTGCGCTCGCCCCGGCTCGACTGTTCGACGACGACCGGAATCAGCGCCCCGGTGATCGGATCGCGGGTGAACTTGCCCTGGGAATTGGAAGAACCGAACAGGTCGAGCATGGGAATCCTCTTGAAGCTGGCCCGCCTATGTCGGCCCTGTTGCCGCGATGTTCAAGGGCATTTACCGATTGAATGATGCCGGAGCGGACATTGTAAGCCCGATTTAACCCAAGCCTGCCAACCGTCCCAAAACGCTTCCCCTGCGAAAAACCCGCAGTTTGCCAAGGTCTTGTGTTAAGCCTCTGCCGATGAACGACAAACCCGCCTCATGGGCCGATCTGCTGCGGCGCGGCACCCTGCCGGGGCAGGCCGATCCGCGCCCGGCACTGCTGGCGGCGGCCCTGGCCGCGCTGGGGCTGGCCTGGGCGCTGGGCTGGGCGGCGCTGCACCGGGGGCCGTGGTACGACGAATTCTTCACCTGGTTCGTTACCCGGCCAGGCCGCCCGTTCATCGCCGCGCTGCGCGGCAGCTGGCTGGCCGATAATCACCCCCCGCTGTTCAACGCGCTGGCCTGGGCAGGCGCGCACCTGGTCGGCACGCTGGAGCAACTGCGCCTGCTGAACCTCGCTGCGCTGGGCGCGGCGCTGGCCGGCGGCTGGGTGCTGGTGCGCCGCACGCCGCAATGGTGGACCCTGGCGGCGCTGCTGCTGGTAACACTGGCCGCGAACGAAACCCTGCTGCGCAGCGGGGCGGAACTGCGCTCGTACTTCTTCTCGCTCTGCGCGGGGGCGGTGGTATCGCTGGCCCTGGTGATCGGCTGGCTGGAAGGCCAGCTGGCCGAACGCGGACAACGGGCGGTGCTGTGGGCGGCGCTGCTCGTGGGTTTCAACCTGCATATCCTGACCAGCGTGATCCTGGGCACCCTGGTGCTGCCTTTCGTGCTGGCCGCCTGGCTGGCGCGGCGCCGTGCGTTGCTGCGGCAGATGCTGGTCCCGGCCCTGGTGGGCGGCGCATCGTTCGTTGCCGTCGCCCTGATCCAGTTGCCTCACTGGCAGAGCAACACCGCCAGCTTCTGGATCCCCGGCGGGCTGGGCGCGGCGTGGGATGCGATCGAATATGCCGTGCTGCGGGCGGGCCTGGCCAATCTGCTGGCACTGACAGCGGCGCTGGGCGGAGCGGCGCTGCTGGCGCGGCAAGCCCTGGCGGAGCGCCGCCTGCCGCCAACATTGCAGGCCATGCTGCTACTCGGCGCCGGGATCACGCTGGGGGCCGCGCTGCTGATCGCGCTACACCTGCTGCGCCCGGTGGTGACGGAGCGCTTCCTGGCCGCGATGGTCCCGGCGGTGGCGCTGGGTATGGCGCTGGGCGCGGATGCCGCGCTGCGCCGCCTGCCCGCGTCGGCGGCCGCGGCTGTGCTGCTGGGCGCCTGCGCGCTCAGCCTGTGGGCGCTGGCGGGCAATGCCCGGCACACAGTGCAGCGCAATTCATGGGAAGGCAGCGCGGCGCGAATCGGCGCGCTGGTGCGCGCCTGTCCGGACAGTCCGGTGCATGTCGATCCGGCCACCTGGAACGCCTTCACCATGGCCCTGCCGCCGGCGGACAATCGGCTGGTGTTCGGCAAGGCCCATGCGCTGATGGCGCAGCGGCACGGCTTCAGGCTTGAGCCCGGCGCATCGCGCCGCATCTCGGCCACCTGCCCCACCCTGTTCTGGGCCGAGCATGACACCCGCCGCGAGTGGGACGAGGCCGCGATCCTGGCCCGCCTGCGCGCGCGGGGCTTTGCGGTGGAGCGGGTCTGGCAGAGCCGCATCGGCGATGGCTGGATCGCCGCCAACCGCCCGCTGGACGGCGGCGCGGCCACGCGTTAGCCTGCCCGTCATGGCAGTGATGCAGGTTCCCCAGGGCCAGGTGCTCTTTCGCCCCGACGATGCCTGCACCGGCTTCGTGGTGGTCCACGCCGGCTCGATCAAGGTCTCGCTGACCGCCGAAAACGGGCGCGAAATCGTGCTGTACCGCGTGCGGCCGGGCGAGATCTGCCTGCAGACCTTCGGCTGCCTGGTTGGCGGCGGGACCTATTCCGCCGAAGCCGTGGCCGAAACCCCGCTGGAACTGGAAGTGATCCCGGCGGGCGATTTCCAGGCCAGGGTCGGCAGCGATGCGGCGTTCCGCCAGCAATTGTTCAGCGCCGTCGCCGCGCGCTTTGCCGATCTGGAACGGCTGGTCGAGGACGTCGCCCTGCTCAGCGTGGCGGAACGGCTGGCGCGCGCCTTGCTGCGGCTGGCGGGCGGCAAGGCCACGGTCGACGCCACGCACGAGGCGCTGGCGACCGAGATCGGCTCGGCCCGTGCGGTGGTCAGCCGCCAGCTCGGCGCGTTCCAGCGCGATGGGCTGATCGCGATCACGCGCGGCCATATCGAACTGGTCGACCGCGCCGCGCTGGCCCACCTCGCCCACGCCGCCGAATAATTTCGCGCCTGTGTGACTAAGTCACCGACAGTCCCCGCTGGCCGTGCGATCACACCTGTGTCGCACCCAAGGAGGACTGTGAAATGGCCCGCAACGAAGGAACCATCGACCGCGCGCTGCGCGTCATCGCCGGGATCGTGCTGATCGTGATGGCATTGCGGGGCATGTACACGCCTTGGACCTGGATCGGCGTCGTGCCGCTGCTGACCGGACTGGTCGGCATGTGCCCGCTCTATTCGGTGCTGGGCATCAACACCTGCAAGGCAGGTTGATCCAGATCGCCTGACCGGCCCTTCCTGACCGGCCTGCCCCCGCTGGCCGCGACAGGGTCGCAAGTGCCGGGAAAGCGGAACAGCCCATGCGCAAGCCCCCACTTGCGCATGGGCTGTTCTTCGTTTCGCCGGCCACACAAACGACTACGCCCCCCGCCTTGCGGCGGGGGGCGCGGTGCGTGGCAGCCGGTGCTGCTTACTTCTTGGCGGCGGCCTTCTTGGCCGGGGCCTTCTTCGCCGGAGCCTCATCGTCAGCCTTTTCGGCCTTGGGCGCGGCTTCCTTCTTGGCGGCGGGCTTCTTGGCCGGCTTGTCCTCGGCGGCAGCCTCGTCCTTGGCCTCGTCCTTCTTGGCCTCGTCCTTCTTGGCGGCCTTCTTCGGCGCGGCCTTCTTGGCGGGCTTGGCGGCTTCGGCGCCTTCCTCGGCCTCGATCGCGGCCTGGAGTTCCTCGCGGGTCACTTCGCGTTCGGTGACTTCGGCCTTGTCGAACAGGAAGTCGACGACCTTGTCTTCATACAGCGGGGCGCGCAGCTGGGCAGCGGCGAGCGGTTCCGACTGGATGTATTCGACGAAGCGCTGGCGGTCTTCCGGGCGATACTGCGAAGCGGCCTGCTGGAGCAGCATCTGCATTTCCTGCGCGGTCACTTCGACGCCGTTGGCCTGGCCGATTTCCGAAAGCAGCAGGCCAAGGCGGACGCGGCGCACGGCGATGCCGCGGTAATCGTCCTTCTCGTCCTCGATTTCCTTGAGCGCGGCGGCGGGGTCTTCCTCGCGCGCGGCTTCCTGGGTCAGCTGCTGCCAGATCTGGGCGAATTCGGCCTCGACCATGCTCGGCGGCACGTCGAAGTCATGCCCGGCGGCCAGCACGTCGAGCAGCTGGCGCTTCATCTGGGTGCGGGTGAGGCCGGCGGTTTCCTGTTCCAGCTGGCCGCGCAGCAGGCCTTTGAGCTGGTCGAGGCTTTCCAGACCCAGGCTCTTGGCGAAATCGTCGTCGATCGCGGTTTCACCGGCAACCTTCACCGCCTTGACGGTGATGTCAAAGGTGGCGTCCTTGCCCTTGAGGTTTTCAGCCGGATAATCGGCTGGGAAGGTCACGGTGATGGTCTTTTCATCGCCCGCCTTCACGCCGACCAGCTGTTCCTCGAAGCCGGGGATGAAGCGCTGCGCGCCCAGTTCCAGCGCGGTGTCCTGGGCGCTGCCGCCTTCGAATTCCACGCCGTCGAGCTTGCCGACGAAATCGATGACCAGCTGGTCGCCGTTTTCGGCCTTCTTGCCCTTCTTGGCGTCAACAAAGCTCTTCGCGCCCGAAGCGATGCGGGCGACCTGTTCGTCCACTTCGGCGTCCGACACCGGCACGACCAGCTTTTCGAGCTTCAGCCCGTCGAGCAAGGGCACGGTCACTTCGGGGAGCACTTCCAGCTCGACCGTCAGCTGCGCGTCCTTGCCCTGGTCATAGCCTTCACCCAGGTTGACCTGCGGCTGCATCGCGGGGCGCAGCTTGTGGTCGGCCACCAGCTTGTCCATCGCTTCGCGGATCGCCGCGCTCAGCGCGTCCTGGTGCAGGGCGGCGCCGTGCATCTTCTTGACCAGGTTGGCGGGCACCTTGCCGGGACGGAAGCCGGGCATGCGCACCTGCGGCGCGATGCGGGTCACCTCGTCATCAATCCGCGCGGTGATCGTCGCCGCCGCGATCGTCACCGTGTAGGCGCGCTTCAAACCCTCGTTGCTGGTCTCGACAATCTGCATGACAATAGAAGCCTTCTTTGTACGCATCCGGCCGCATCGGATCGGCATCGGCGGGACTGGTGCGGGCGAAGGGACTCGAACCCCCACATCTTGCGATACTGGAACCTAAATCCAGCGCGTCTACCAGTTCCGCCACGCCCGCGGCCCGACGAAGCCCATCTCCCCCACCCCCGGAACAGAGGCAGAGACCGGAATCAAGCGCTGGCCCTTAAGGGCAGGCAAGCGAAAGGGCAAGCCACGAGGAACGGATAATTGCCGTTTCCCGACCGGCCGCCCGAACCGCCCGGTCAGAGCGCCAGCCAGCCCCGCACCAGCGCCAGCCAATCGGCCCGCTGCGGGCGGCTGGCGGCGGGCACCGAAACCGGGCAATCGAGGCATTGCGCCTGGACCCCGCGCAGGGTCAGCAGCCGGGCCAGATCGCTGCCCACACGCCCGACCAGCGCCTGCTGGCGCTGCGCCACCAGCGCGGCGAAATCGGCCGCGGGCACGCCGCTCTCGTCATCCTCGCCTCCGGTCAGCCGTTCCAGCAGCGAGGCATAGGGATTGGCGCTGCCGCCGTAATAGGCCGGGTGCCAGGCATCCAGCTTGGCCTGCCGCGCGGCCCAGCCGATCGCATCCTCCAGCCCGCCGAACTGGTCGACCAGGCCGTTCTGGCGCGCGGTGCCGCCGTCCCATACCCGGCCCTGCCCGATCGCGTCGATCTGCTGGGGCGTGCGGCCCCGGCTTTTCGCGACCAGCGCCAGGAAGCGGCCATAGCTGCTTTCGACGCTGGTCTGGAGCATCTGTTCGACTTCCGGGGTCAGCCCGCCGATCATGTCCGGCTGGCCCGACAGCGCTGTGGTGCGCACGCCGTCGGCATGGACGCCGTATTGCTTGAGCGTATCCTCAAACGTCGGGACCACGCTGAACACCCCGATCGAGCCGGTGATGGTCGACGGTTCGGCGAAGATCCGCTGCGCCGGAGTGCTGACCCAGTAACCGCCGCTGGCCGCAAGGTTGGCCATCGACACCGCCACCGGACGCCCCCTGGCCTTGAACCGTTCCACCGCCAGGCGAATGTCTTCGGACGCGAACACCGAGCCGCCCGGCGAATCGACCCGCAGCACCAGCGCCTTGGCGTCGTCGGCATTGGCTTCGTCGATCAGGCGGGCGATGCGCTCGCCCCCGGCGGTGCCGGGCCCCGCCTTGCCATCGACGATCTCGCCCGCAACGGTGACCACCGCGATGGCTCCGCCCGACTTGTTCTCGCCCTGCGCGGCCAGCAGTGCGGCAGGCCGCACGTGGGCGAAGGCGCCGGGGCGCTGGTCAGCGCTGTCTTCGCCGGCCACGGCCTTGACCCGTTCACCAAAGGCGGCGCGGTCACCGATCTTGTCGACCAGCCCGGCGGCCAGCGCCGCCTTGGCGGCATCGCCGCCCGAAGCCTTGAGCCAGCCGACCGGATCGCGGGTGACCAGATCGATCTGCGCCTTTGGCCGGGCCTTGGCCACATCGGCCTTCCAGTTGTCCCACAGCGAAGCGTAAAGCGCGGTGCGCGCCTCGCGCGAGGGATCGGACAGGCCATCGCGGATGTAGGGTTCGACCGCGTCCTTGAAGGTGCCGACCTTGAACACGTGGGCCTTGACCTTCAGCTTTTCGAGCAGCGGCCCGTAATAGAGGTTTTCGCCCCCCGGCCCGGTAACGAAGGCCCCGCCCAGCGGATCGACCCAGACTTCGCTGGCATGGGCCGCCAGCAGCAGCGAATCGTCGGTATAGGCCAGCGCCCAGGTGTAGACCGGCTTCTTCGCGGCGCGGACCGCGTCCAGTGCCTTGGCCAGTTCCAGCATGTGCACCTGCCCGCCGCCAACAAAGCGCGACAGGTCCAGCACCACCGCCTTGATCCGGCTGTCGGTGGCCGCCGCGTTGATCGCGCGGGCCACATCGCGGGCGCGGTATTCCTTCATCGGTGTATCGCCCGACAGCACTTCGCCAAACGGATCCTGCGCCGATGGTTCTTCCACCACCACCCCGTCCAGCTTGACCAGCAGGGCGCCGTCGCGGACCAGCCCGGCGCTGGGCCGCGCGGTCAGCGCACCATAGATCGCGGCGAAGAACAGCAGCATGAACAGCAGCACCAGGCCGTCCTTGATGGCGACAAGCAGGTGCCAGACCTTGCGGGCAAAGAGCATGCGGGTTCCTTGTAACCGTTTGCCGCAGACATAGGGCCGCACCGGTCCCTTGGCGAGTCCCGGCTCGACCAAGCGCGGTTGTCCACCGCCCAATGCCGATCCGCGCTTGAGCAAGGCGCTTGCGCTCGCTAGGGCGCTGTCTTCAATGACATCGCCAGACACCAGTCACGCGGGCCGCTATCCAGCCGGTTCCGCCGCCTTCCCGCACCGTGGGCTCACGGGGCTGGCGGGCCTCGCCCCGTGGGAGATCCTCTACCTGCTGGACGAGGCGGAACAGTGGGTCGAGTTGAACCGCGGCGCGAACAAGCGCGACAACCGGCTGGCAGGGTTGACGATCATCAACGCCTTCTTCGAAAACAGCACGCGCACGCTGCTGTCGTTCGAAATCGCCGGCAAGCGGCTGGGGGCCGACGTGGTCAACATGCATGCCGCGCAGTCGAGCGTGAAGAAGGGTGAAACGCTGATCGACACGGCGATGACACTCAATTCGATGCGCGCCGATGCCATCGTCATCCGCCACGCCAGCAGCGGCGCGGTGCGGCTGATCGCCGACAAGGTCGATTGCCCGGTGCTCAACGCCGGGGATGGCCAGCACGAACACCCTACCCAGGGGCTGCTCGACGCGCTGACCATCCGCACTGCCAAGGGGCCGGAATTCGCCAAGCTGAAAGTGACGATCTGCGGCGACATCCTGCACAGCCGCGTGGCGCGTTCCAACATCCATTGCCTGACCACGCTGGGCGCCGACGTTCACGTCTGCGCGCCCCCCGCGCTGATGCCGGCCGATATCGAGGCGCTGAAAGTCACCCCGCACTATCACTTCGACACCGCGCTGCAGGATGCCGACGTGGTGATGATGCTGCGCCTGCAGCAGGAACGGATGGAAGGGCAGTTCATCCCCTCCCCCCGCGAATATCGCCACCTCTACGGCCTCACGCTGGACCGGCTGGCCAAGGCGAAGCCCGATGCATTGGTGATGCACCCCGGGCCGATGAACCGGGGCGTGGAAATCGACAGCAACGTGGCGGACCTCGCCGACCGGTCGCTGATCACCCGGCAGGTGGAAATGGGCGTGGCGATCCGCATGGCCTGCCTTGAGGTATTGACCCGGAAGGCACGCGGACTGGAGGGCTGGGCATGAAGCAGGTGGCTCCCCTCACCCTCATCAATGGCCGGCTGGTCCTGCCCACCGGGCAACCGCAGCCGGGCGTACTGCGCGCCGTCGAGGGCCGGATCGCCGCGCTGGGCGCCGATGTGGCGCCGCAGCCGGGCGATACGGTGATCGACGCGAAAGGCGCGCTGATCGCGCCGGGCCTGGTGGACCTTGGCGTCTTCGCGATCGACAAGCCGGCGTTCCATTTCGGCGGGATCACCCGCGCCGCGCTGATGCCCGATCAGGGCACCGTGCTGGACAAGCCCAGCACCGTCCGCTTCGCCGCGCAGTCGGGCAAGCCGGACCTGTGGGTCCACCCGCTCGCCGCCGCGACCAAGGGGCTCGAGGGGCGCGAACTCGCCGAACTGGCGATGATGCGCGATGCGGGCGCGCGCGCGGTCGCCACCGGGCGGCGCTGGATTCCGGATTCGGGCACCATGCACCGCCTGCTGTCTTATTGCGCGATGCTGGGGCTGACCGTGGTGGTCCATGCCGAAGACGGCGGGCTGGTCGGCAATGCCGTGGCCACCGCTGGCGAAATGGCAACCCGGCTGGGCCTGCCCAGCGCCCCGGCCGAAGCCGAAGCGCTGGCGATTGCCCGCGACCTGGCGCTGGCCGGTCTGTCCGGCGCGCGGGTCCATTTCCGCCAGGTCACCACCGCGCGCGGCCTCGCGCTGGTCCGCGCCGCCAAATCACGCGGGATGCCGGTGACGGCGGGGGTCACCCCGGCGCACTTCATGCTCTCCGACACCGCGATCGGCGATTTCCGCACCTTTACCCGCCTGTCCCCGCCGCTGCGCGGCGAGGCCGACCGGCAGGCCGTGCGCGCGGCACTGGCCGATGGCACGATCGACGTGATCTCGTCTGGCCACGATCCGCGCGGGCCGGAAGACAAGCGGCTGCCCTTTGCCGATGCCGAACCGGGCATGGCGGGCGCGGAAACGCTGCTGCCGCTGACCCTGGCGTTGGTCCGCGACGGCGTGATCGACACCGCCCGCGCCTTCCAGTTGCTCGCCGCCAATCCCGCCGCGCTGCTGGGGGTTCAGGCCGGGCAGCTCGCCGTTGGGGCCGAGGCTGACCTGGCGCTGGTCAATCCAGACCGCCCCTGGGTGGTCGATAGCGACAAGATGGCAGCGGCAGCCGGCAATACCCCGTTCGACAAGCAAGGCGTCGAAGGCCGCGTCACCGCGCTGTTCAAGGGCGGCGTGCAAGTCGCCTGAGCGGAGCCGCTCAGGCGCTGACCGGCAGTGTCTCCCGGCGAACGGCAATCACGCCGCCATGATCGGCGGCCATCGCACCGAAGTGCAAAAGAATTTGACGCTTGTGGCCGGAAATGTTTGATCACCTGTCAGTCCCGATGAGGCAGGATATGCGCGCTTTTCTCTTTGCCCTGGCCACCGTTGCCTTGATTTCGACACCAGCGACCGCGCAACAGGGGATCGGCAATTCGGCCGTTCCACTGCCGTCTGCCAGCGCTGCGCAAAGCCGGCCTCCTGCGGTCTCCAACGTGCTGCAATCTGGTGTCGCAATCACGCTTGTCACCCGCGAAGAGTTGAGCACGATGAAGCGGAAGCTTCGCGTCGGACAAACCGTTGAATTCGAAGTGGCAACTGACGTCGCAAGGAACGGGGTGACGGTCATTCCGGCCGGCACCATCGCCACAGCCGAACTGACCAGTGTCGGAGGCGGCGGGATGTTCGGCGGCTTCCCCACCATTGCGGGCAAGGTCCTGCATTTGCAGCTTGGCGAACGCCAAATCAAGCTGAGCGGCACTTTCGATGACAAGACCGTCACTGCTCCCCCCGGCAAGGGCGGTGCGCGCAACATGGCGCCAATGATGGGCCTGTTTGCCATCCAGGCCGGCGCCGCAATCCCGGCTGGTTCGACCTTCAAGGCGGTCCTTGACGAGGACCTGCCCTACTAGCCGGCTTCGCCGCAGGCGCCATGCCTGAGGCAGTCGGGGAACGTCTGCCACTTGCGATCCGGCACGATATTACCGGCGCCAAGCGTCACGGCTGTGAAATGACCCCGAACAGATCGTGCGCGTCGGCGTCCTCGACCAGCACGGGGACCACCTGGCCCGGCTGGGTCCCGGCGGGGACGTTGCGCAGGTAGACGGCGCCATCGATTTCGGGCGCGTCGGACTGGCTGCGGCCGGTCGCGCCGATGTCGCCGTCCTCGTCAGCCTCGCCCACTTCGTCGATGATCACCGGCAGGACGCGGCCGACCTTGGCCTGGAGCTTGGCGGCGCTGATCGCTTCGGTCCGCTCCATGATCCGCTGGAAGCGTTCTTCCTTGACCTCTTCCGGCACGGCGCCGGGCAGATCGTTCGCCGACGCGCCCGCGACGGGTTCAAAGCGGAAGGCGCCGACGCGGTCAAGCTGGGCTTCGTCCAGCCAGTCCAGCAGATACTGGAAATCGGCCTCGGTCTCGCCGGGAAAGCCGACCACGAAGCTGGAGCGGATCGCGATGTCGGGGCAGATCTCGCGCCAGGCGCGCAGGCGCTCCAACACCTTGGCTTCGTTCGCCGGACGCTTCATCGCCTTGAGCACCGAGGGCGCGGCGTGCTGGAAGGGAATGTCGAGGTAGGGGGTCAGCAGCCCTTCGGCCATCAGCGGGATCACCGCGTCAACGTGGGGATACGGATAGACGTAGTGCAGGCGAACCCACGGCGCGTTCCCATCGGCGGTGCGCAGCTGGCCCAGCTCGCGCGCCAGATCGGTCATGTGGGTGCGCACGGCATGGCCATGCCACTCGCGCTCCTCGTGGCGGACATCGACGCCGTAAGCCGAAGTATCCTGGCTGATCACCAGCAGCTCGCGCGTGCCGGCCTGGACCAGCTTCTCGGCCTCGCGCAGCACGGCGTCGATCCGGCGGCTGGCCAGCTTGCCGCGCAGCTGCGGGATGATGCAGAACGAGCAGGCGTGATTGCAGCCCTCGCTGATCTTGAGATAGCTGTAATGACGCGGGGTCAGCTTGACGTCGCCCTGGGGGGTAAGGTCGATGAAGGGGCCCTGGCTGGGCGGTGCAGCCTGGTGCACGGCCTCGACCACGGCTTCGTACTGGTGTGCACCGGTGACGGCCAGAACATCGGGGAACTTCGCGCGGATCAGCTCGGCCTCGTTGCCCATGCAGCCGGTTACGATCACCCGGCCGTTTTCGGCAATCGCCTCGCCGATAGCCGACAGGCTCTCCTCCTTGGCGCTGTCAAGGAAGCCGCAGGTGTTGACCAGGACCACGTCGGCCCCGGCGTAATCGGCGCTCATCGCGTAGCCATCGGCGCGCAATTTGGTGAGGATGCGTTCGGAATCGACCAGCGCCTTGGGGCAGCCGAGCGAGACCATGCCGATGCGCTTCTGATCGGGAATTGTGGAGGCCATGGCGGCGGCCCCTACACGTTTGCCGGGCGAAAGGCTACTCTCACGGCAAAGGAGTGCAGGCGATGGGTCCGATCAACTGGGTGGCGGTGGTGCTGGCGGCCGTTGCGGCAAGCGCAGTGCTGTGGCTGCTCTGGCGCGGCCGCGCGGTGCCGCTGTGGGCCTGGACGCTCAGTCTAGTGCCCGCCGCGATGCTGGGCCACGCGCTGGCGCGGATCGGTCCAGACAAGCTGGCGGCCAAGCCCCACCTGTACTGGATGCAGTCGAGCGGACTGGCCCTGGCCATCGTCATCCCGGCGCTGTGGCTGGCGGGCGCCAAGAACGGCGTGCCGGCGCGCGAAACGGGGCGCGACAGCCTCGCCTTCCTGCTTGCCTACCTGGCGATGGGCGCGGTGTTCAGACTACTCGGCTAGGGCTTGGGTTTGGGCAGGTAGCGCTGCGGATTGAGCGCGGCGCGGTTGTGGCGCACTTCGAAGTGCAACTGCGGTTCGGTGGCGAGGCCGTCCTGCCCGTTGAGGCCGATCCGTTCGCCAGCCTTGACCTTGTCGCCCAGCTTGACGGTGATCTTGTCGAGGTAGGAATAGACCGTGGTCCAGCGCTGACCGTGGTGCAGAATCACGGTCTTGCCGTATTCCCTTGGCCCCTCGCCCGCAAAAATAACGGTGCCGGCCGCACTGGCGCGCACGGCCAGGCCCCGGGCGGCGAGCACGTCGATCCCGTCATGGTAGCCGCCCTTGGCGCCGCGCGCCGCAAAGCCGCGGCGGACCTGCCCGCTGAGCGGCCAGGCCAGGCTGACCGGCGGATCGGCATCGTCAAGGTCAAGCTTCGGCGCGGCGGCGGGCTTGGCCGGAAGGGGGGCAAGTGCGGGTGAAGGCGCGGGTGCGGGCACGCCCTTGGCCAGGGTCGGGATCGCCAGCTTCTGGCCGGGCTTGACCGCGGCCTTGGGATCGAGCGCGTTGGCGGCGGCGATGGCCGACCACGGCACGCCATAGTTCATGGCGATGGAAAAGCCGGTTTCGTCGTCCTTGACCGTGTGGCTGCGGCGGCGCGGGATGACGAGCTTCTGCCCAGCCTTGACCACATAGGGTGGCTGCAGGCCGTTCGCCTCGATGATCAGCACGCGCGGCACTTCTGCCCGGGCAGCGATCCCGCCCAGCGTCTCGCCCGGCTTGACCAGATGGCTGGTCTCGGTCCGTGGGTCGGGATCGGCGGCGGCAATCAGCAGCAGCGCGCCCGCAGCCAGCAGGGCGGCCGCTCGGCGCATCAGGCGAAGCGCCCCGCCAGTTCGGCTAGCGAGGCGTTGTGCGTCAGGTCAAGTTGCAGCGGCGTCACCGAAATGTACCCATCCTGGATCGCTTCAAGGTCGGTCTGGTGCCCGGGGGTGTGCTCAATCCCGTGCAGTCCGAACCAGAAGTACTGGTAACCTCTCGGATCGGTCCCTTCAACCACGGATCCGCGCGCATAGTCATGGAATCCCTGACGAACCACCCGGATGCCCTGCACCGCTTCGGCAGCGATCGGCGGGAAGTTGATATTGACCAGGGTGCGATCGGCGAACGGCGCGTCGAGCAGCGGGGCAATCGCCCGCGCGCCCCAGGCTTCGGCGGCGGCGAAGGGCACGGCATCGCCCATCCCTTCCTTTTCGTAGACCTGGCTGAGCGCGATCGAGCGGATCCCGGCCAGTGCGCCTTCGACCGCGGCGGAAACGGTGCCCGAATAGGTCACGTCATCGCCCAGGTTGGCGCCGCGATTGACCCCCGACAGGATCAGATCGGGCTTGCCCGGCATGACCTTGCGCAGGGCCATCATCACCGAATCGGTCGGCGTGCCGGACACCGAAAAGCGCCGTTCGCTGTGCCGGCGCAGCCGCACCGGACGGCCGAGCGTGAGCGAGTGCCCCGCCCCAGACTGTTCCTCGGCCGGGGCGCAGATCCACACATCGTCCGAGAACTGCCGGGCGATCCGCTCCAGCACTTCCAGGCCGGGGGCGAAGATGCCGTCGTCGTTGGTCAGCAGAATACGCATCAGGCGGGCACCAACGTGTCGATCCCGCCCATGTAGGGGCGCAGCGCATCGGGCACCGTGACCGAGCCGTCCTCCTGCTGGTAGTTTTCCAGCACGGCCACCAGGGTGCGGCCCACGGCCAGACCCGAACCGTTGAGGGTGTGGACGAATTCGGTGCCTTTCTGCCCTTCCGGCCGATAGCGCGCGTTCATCCGCCGCGCCTGGAAATCGCCGCAGTTCGAACAGGACGAAATCTCGCGGTAGGCATTCTGGCCCGGCAGCCAGACCTCAAGGTCATAGGTCTTGCGCGCGCCGAAGCCCATGTCGCCGGTGCACAGCAGCACCTTGCGATACGGCAGTTTCAGCGCCTGCAGGACCGCTTCGGCAGACTGGGTCATGCGCTCATGCTCGGCCGCGCTGTCTTCGGGGCGGACCACGCTGACCAGCTCGCACTTTTCGAACTGGTGCTGGCGGATGAAGCCGCGCGTATCCTTGCCGGCGGCCCCGGCCTCGCTGCGGAAGCACAGGGTCAGCGCGGTCATGCGGATCGGCAGTGCCGCCTCGTCGAGCAGCTGCCCCATGACCGAGCTGGTCAGGCTGACTTCGGCGGTGGGGATCAGCCAGCGATCATCGGTGGTGCGGAACAGGTCATCGGCGAACTTGGGCAGCTTGTCGGTGCCGTACATTGCTTCGTCGCGGACCATCACCGGCGGGTTGCATTCAGTATAGCCCGCCTGGGTGGTCTGCATGTCGAGCATGAACTGGCCGAGCGCGCGGTGCAGACGCGCCATCGCGCCGCGCAGGAAGGTAAAGCGCGCGCCGCTCATCGCCGCGGCGGTTTCGAAATCCAGGCCCAGCGCCGGGCCGATGTCGGCATGTTCGCGCGGGGTGAAGGCAAAGCTGCGCGGCGTGCCCCAGCGACTGATTTCGATATTATCGCCCTCGTCCTGGCCATCGGGGGCATCGGCGGCGGGCAGGTTGGGGATTCGCGCGAGGGTATCGGTCAGCCGCGCGAGCAGATCGCGGTCCTCGGCTTCCAGCGCGGGCAGCGTGTCCTTCAGCGCGGCGACTTCGGCTTTCAGCCGTTCCGCCTCGTCCTTGTCGCCCCGCCCCATCGCTGCGCCGATCGCCTTCGAGGCATCGTTGCGGCGGCTTTGCGCTTCCTGCATCCGGGTCGCCACCGCGCGCCGCGCGCTGTCTAGCGCCAGGATTGCGGCGGATTGCGGCTCAAGCCCGCGCCGGGCCAGGCCGGCGTCGAAGGCTGCGGGGTTCTCTCGGATGGACTTGATGTCATGCATGGTGCGCAGGCCTATGCCCGCAAGCGCCACTGCTTTCAAGGAGAGGAGGGAAGTGGTGGGCGCGACAGGGATTGAACCTGTGACCCCACCCGTGTGAAGGGTGTGCTCTACCGCTGAGCTACGCGCCCACTTCCGTCGGGAAGCGCGCCCTTAAAGCGGTCTGTTCGAATTGACAAGCGCCGATGAGCATCTAAGGGCGCTTTCATGAGCGAAGAAACCAATTCCGGCCCCGACGTGCCCCCCGATCACCTCGCGATCAACCCGCGCAGCCCGCATTTCGATGCCGAAAAGCTGCAACGCGGCGTGGGCATCCGCTTCAAGGGCGTGGTCCGCACCAATGTTGAGGAATATTGCATTTCCGAAGGCTGGGTGCGCGTCCAGGCCGGCAAGACCATGGACCGCAAGGGTCAGCCGCTGACCATCAAGCTGAACGGCCCGGTCGAAGCCTGGTACGAGGACCTGGGCGACAATCCGCCCGTGGCCAGGGCCTGAACGATCAGATCCCCAGCTTCGCGCTGATCAGATCGCCGATCGGATCGGAGCTGCGGGCGGCCGGCTTGTCGCTCTTGGCGAAAGTCAGCGGGCGCGTCAGGATCGGGCGTTCGCCCTTGGGCGGCTTGCCCTTGTAAATGAAGCCCTGCACCGGCCAATGGGTTCCGCCCAGGGCCTGGATCGGGGCATACCACACACGCACCTCGCTCCAGTCGTTGTCCTCCGACACGTCGACGGCGCGGACATCGTCCTCGATCTGGCCGCGCCGACCGTTGATCGGGCTCCAGTTGGCATGGCGGATCAGGATCGTGCGCGAATCGATGATCCGGCTGACGGCAGCGACATGGCCGAGCGTGGAATTGCCGTGCGGCTTGAACGCCATCACCGCGCCGACCCGGGGCATGGTGCCCCGCGAATAACGGCCGGCGGCCTGGTCCCACCAGGTGTGAGCATCGCCGAAGATCATGATGCCGGACACCTGCCGGGCATAAGGCACGCATTGCAGGTAGGGCGGTAGCATGATGCTGCCCCCGCCCGAAACCATGGCACTGTCGTCCAGCGCGATGCCGCGCGCAGCCACCGGCCCCGCCCCGGCAGCCAGAACGCCCAGGGCCCCCGCCATCACGACCGCCATCATGCGAATGTGTCCCGTCATGGACTAGGTAAATGCCACGACAAGGTTAGGGCCAACATAGCCGGTTTGGTTAACAACGCCGCAAGATTCTGCCCTATGCCTTGCAAATTGCGGCCAGTGCGGTCAGGGGCATACAATGGCCCTCCCGCAAGTGATCATCATTGGACGTCCCAACGTGGGCAAAAGCACCTTGTTCAACCGGCTGGTGGGCAAGAAGCTGGCGCTGGTCGATGATCAGCCCGGAGTGACCCGCGACCGCCGGTTCGGCGAAGCGCACCTGCTGGGGCTGGATTTCACCGTGGTCGACACCGCCGGCTGGGAAGACGATGACCCGTCCAGCCTGCCCGGCCGTATGCGCCAGCAGACCGAGGCCAGCCTGCACGGCGCCGATGTGGCCCTGTTCGTGATCGATGCCCGCGCCGGGCTGACCCCGCTGGACGAGGAAATCGGCCGCTGGCTGCGCGAACAGCCGGTGCCGGTGATCCTGCTGGCGAACAAGGCCGAAGGCCGCGCCGGCGAACCGGGGATCCTCGAATCCTATGCCCTTGGCCTGGGCGATCCAGTGCCCGTTTCGGCCGAACATGGCGAAGGCATGGGCGACCTGTTCGAAGCCTTGCTGCCCTATCTGGACGACAAGCAGCAGGATGAGGACGAATTCGCCGAGGACGACGAGGAAGCCCCCAGCGGCCCGCTCAAGCTGGCGATCGTCGGCCGCCCGAACGCCGGCAAGAGCACGCTGATCAACGCCCTGCTGCACGAAGACCGGCTGCTGACCGGGCCCGAAGCCGGGATTACCCGCGATTCGATCGCGGTGGACTGGACCTGGACCGATCCCGACACGGGCGAAGAACGCCCCGTCCGCCTGATCGACACCGCCGGGATGCGCAAGAAGGCGCAGGTCGTCGACAAGCTGGAAAAGCTGTCAGTCGCCGATGCGCGCCGCGCGGTGGACTTTGCCGAAGTGGTCGTCTTGCTGCTCGACGCGACGCGCGGGCTGGAACACCAGGACCTCAAGATCGCCAGCCTGGTTCTGGAAGAAGGCCGCGCGCTGATCGTCGCGATCAACAAGTGGGACGTGGCCGACAATGCCAGCAGCCTGTTCAACGGTATCCGCGCCGCGCTTGACGACGGGCTGAGCCAGGTCAAGGGCCTGCCGCTGCTGGCCGTTTCGGCGCGCACCGGCAAGGGGCTGGACCAGCTGGTCAAGTCGGCCTTCGAATTGCGCGAAGCCTGGTCGAAGCGCGTGCCGACCGCGCTGCTCAACCGCTGGTTCGACGATGCCCTGGCCAAGAACCCACCCCCCGCCCCCGGCGGCAAGCGGATCAAGCTGCGCTACATCACCCAGGCACGTGTCCGCCCACCCAGCTTCGTGCTGTTCGGCACGCGGCTCGATCAGCTCCCCGGCAGTTATGAACGCTACCTGGTCAATAGCCTGCGCCGCGATCTGGGCTTCGATTCGGTGCCGGTGCGCCTGACGCTGCGGATGCCGAAGAACCCGTTCAAGAAGTAGCGCGCCGCCGCAGTGGTTGCATGCGCCACTCGGTGGCGCTGCGCCACAGCCATTCGAGCGGCCCCTGCCGGAAGCGCGCCAGCCAAGGCGCGCTCCAACCCAGTATCAGGGCCCAGCCCAGCAGCACGAACAGCCAGTGCGCCGCCGCGCCATGCCGGGCGAACAGGCCCAGCCCCCAGCCATAGAACAGCGCGCCCATCACCAGGCTGGTGCCGATGTAGTTGCTGAACGCCATTCGCCCCGCCGCCATCAGCAGATGGCCGGGCTGGCTGCGCACCAGGCGCGCCGCGGCCAGCATCAGCAATGCGGCATAGCCCAGCGCCATGGCCAGATGCGGCAGGCCCAGAGCATAGTTGACTAGCAGCCGCATGGTCATTTCAGGAAAGTGCGCGGCGCGCGCCCACAGGGCGGCCCACAGGCTGACCGCCCCGCCCAGCCCCACCCCGACCAGCGCGATCTGTCGCAGTCGCCGCCTGGGCCATTGGCCGGAAAAGAACCCCGCGCGCAGCAACGCCATGCCCAGGAGCATGAAGGGCAGTGTCTCGCCGATCGCGAACAGGGTGACCCGCAGCAGATAGAACGGGCGTTCGCTCAGCTTGGCCGTCACTTGCGCCCCCCAGTCGCGGCGCGCTTCGGCCATGTCGGCGGCGTCCTGCACGCGGTAGGGGGCCTTGATTGCCGCGATCCGCTCTTGCAGCGCGGTGTCGTTCGGCCGGGCCAGCGCCGCCTGCTCGATCGCCGCATCGCTCAGCGACAGGGCCGTGCCGGCGACTTGCCAGAACAGGAACAGCGCCATGCCGCTGCCGACCAGCGCCGGGGCGGACGCCTTTCGCAAGGCCAGGGCGATCGTTCCGGCCACCGCATACAGGAACAGGATGTCGCCCCACCACAGCAGCAGGAAGTGGAGATAGCCGAACAGCGCCAGCCAGCCGAGCCGGCGCAGTTGCATTGCCTGGCCATCGCGGCCCTGTTCGTCCGCACGTTCAACGAACAGCAGCATGCTGGCGCCGAACAGCAGGCTGAACAGCGCGCGCATCTTGCCTTCGAACAGCCAGAACATGGCGGCAAAGGCCCATTCGTCCGCAGGACCCGCCGGCGTGGGGATCGACGGTGTGTAAGTGGCCGAAGGCGGCCCGGCGAACCCGGCAATATTGACTGCCAGGATGCCCAGTACGGCAACGCCTCGGATCAGATCGAGCGCGGCGATCCGTTCGCGCGCCGCATCAGCCATCGCGTCAGTTCTTCACGGCGATGCAGGTCTGCCCGCTGGCGCCGAGCCGGCTGCAAGCCGCGCGCGCCGCCGCTTCGCTGGCGAACCCGCCCGCCTGCAACTTGATCACCGCGCCAGCCTTGACGTTGAGGCGGGGATGGCCCGCCAGTTCCGGCCGACCCTTCAGCTTGTTCCACAGCGCATCGGCATTGGCCGGCTGGCCAAAGGCGCCCAGCTGGACCCGCCAGGCGCCGCCCGCCGCAGGTGCAGGCGTGGGCGCGGCGAGTGGCGGCGGCGGGACTGGCCGGGGCGCGGCAATGCCCGGCAGCGGCCCGGGCGGCGGCCCCTGGTGCACCACCACCGGGCGTGGCACCTGTGGGCGGGCATAGTCCGCCCCGGCCGTGCCCGGCGATCCGCCGGCGGCAACCCGCGCGGCGGCGGCGACGGCATCATTGGCGGCGGCCACCGTCGGACCGCGCACCGGCACCACCGCTTCACCGGTTCCTGGCGGAGTGGAAGATATGGTCGCCCCAAGGTCAACCGCGGCAAGCTGGCGGGCCCGCGTCGAATCGGCATCGCTTTGCAGCTGTGCGGCCAGGGCAACGGCCTGCTGGCGCTGGTCCATCGGGATGTATGTGTCCATCTGGGTCAGCGCGGCCCGGGCCGCTTCCAGCCCCTGCTGCTGCGCCAGGCTGACCAGCGCATAGGCCCGCACCGGATCACGCTGCACGTTCTCGCCATTATAGTGCGCCAACCCCAGCAGATACTGCGCGCGCGGATCGCCGCGATCGGCCGCCGCCCGGATATAGGGCAAGGCCTGCAAGCGCTGCCCGCGCTGGAACAGGAACAGGCCATAGTTGTCGGACGCCTGCAGATGGCCAAGCGTCGCCGCCTTGCCATACAGTTCCTCGGCCTTGGCCATGTCCTGCTTGACCCCCTTGCCCCACTTGTAGGCCTGGGCCAGGTTGTACATCGCATCGGCATCGCCGCGGGCGACATCGCCCTGCCATTCGCGCACCGCGGCGGTGAAATCACCGCGCGACCAGGCGTCGACTCCGGCCTTGTTATCGGCCAGCGCGACGCTTGCGGGCAGGCTTACGGCCGCAAGCAGAAGGCCGAGCTGAAAATATTCACGCGCCATCGAAAATTTCCCGTCGCCTGGCCGATCGTAACCATCGCCGGGCACTTCCCGCCCCCGCAGTCCTGATCCGGCACCCGAACATCCTTAACTGGCATAATGAACAAGTGGTTAGCAAAGGATTTATCCCCCCGGCGCCTTCGCCAGGGGCTCTCTGGCAGACCCACCGTTAACCCAAAATTAGGAACGATCTGCGATCCCCCGGGGCAAGTGGAACTGGAATTGCTGGTTTTTTAGGGGGACTGCTGTGCGCGTACTGGCTTTGGCTTCTCAGAAGGGTGGATCGGGCAAGACGACCTTGTCCGGGCACCTGGCCGTGCAGGCCCAGCTTGCCGGGGCTGGCCCGGTGGTGCTGATCGATATCGACCCCCAGGGTTCGCTCGCCGATTGGTGGAACGAGCGCGAGGCGGAATTTCCCGCCTTTGCCCAGACCACGGTCGCCCGCCTGGCGGCGGACCTGGCGGTGTTGCGCCAGCAGGGCTTCAAGCTCGCGGTGATCGACACCCCGCCCGCCATTACCATGGCGATCCAGAGCGTGATCTCGGTGGCCGAACTGATCGTCGTCCCGACCCGGCCCAGCCCGCACGACCTGCGCGCCGTGGGCGCCACGGTTGACCTGTGCGAACGCGCGGGCAAGCCGCTGATCTTCGTGGTCAACGCCGCCACGCCCAAGGCCAAGATCACGTCCGAAGCCGCTGTCGCGCTGTCGCAGCACGGCACCGTGGCCCCGGTCACCCTGCACCACCGCACCGATTTCGCAGCCTCGATGATCGATGGCCGCACGGTGATGGAAGTCGATCCCAACGGCCGCTCCGCCGCCGAAGTGACGGCGCTGTGGAACTACATTTCGGACCGGCTGGAAAAGAACTTCCGCCGCACCGTGTTCGCCGCCCCCAGCAGCGTGGCGGTGATGCCAGGGGTCCATCGCCCGGCGGGTGGCTTCGGCCGCCGCGTCGCGGGTTCGTGACGGAGTGCTGGGGGGCATGTCCGAACCGAAACCTCTCGCCTCGCTCAGCCCGAGCCTGCTTGCCCGCAAGGGCGGCGCACGCCCGGCGATGCGTCCGCAGCTCGCGCCGATCACCCACGAAACTCCGCCCCACCAGTTCGATGACCTGGGCTGGAACGACATGGGCCACGATCACCCCGCCGCCCCGCCGCCCAGCGTGGCCGACGTGGTAGCGCTCGAACCCAGCGCGCCGCTGCCGCCGCCGGTCGTGCCCGAAGTGGTGCGCCAGCAGCAGGCCGTGGCCCGTCGCGTCGCCCAGCCACGCAAGTCCGCGCTGGAAAGCGGCCGCCGCGCTGCCTTCACGCTGCGCGTCGATGCCGATCGCCACCTCAAGCTGCGGCTGGCCTGCGCGGTGCGCAATCGCAGTGCGCAGCAGCTGGTGACCGAGGCGCTCGACCGCCTGCTTGACGAATTGCCCGATATCGCCGCGCTCGCCGCGCAAGTTGCCGCCAAGCGCCGCAGCTAAATGTTTCAGAAAGGGAGACTTCCCATGACCTCGTCGACCATTGTCCGCAGCAAGTTCCTGCCTCTCGGCATTGCCGGGGCGATTGCCGCACTGGCCATTGCCGGCGCCGGGATGAGCCAGACTGCCACGGCCAAGCCCAGCCCGGACAAGACCGCCCAGGCCGCGCAGACCGCGCTGGCCAAGGGCCAGGTCGACAAGGCGATCCAGCTGGCCGAAACCCTGGTGGCCGGCAGCCCGCGCGAACCGGCCTACCGGGCGCTGCTGGGCCATGCCTATCTCAAGGCCGGGCGGTTCGAATCGGCCGTGACCACCTTCAACGACGCGATGAAGCTGGGCGACAACTCTTCGCGCACCGCGCTGGGGCTGGCGCTGTCGAACATCGCGGCGGGCAAGTCGCGCGACGCGGTGGCGATCCTGGATGACTGGCGCGATGCGATCCCGGCCGCCGACCTCGGCCTGGCCCTGGCGCTGTCGGGCGAAACCAGCCGCGGCGTGGCGATCCTGGCGGATGCCCTGCGCGCCGGCGACGCCAGCGCCAAGGTCCGCCAGAACCTGGCCTATGCCTATGCGCTCGACGGGCGCTGGCGCGATGCGCGGGTCATGGCCGCGATGGACGTGCCGGCCGATCAGCTTGACGCGCGCCTGGGCAGCTGGGCCGAACGCGCCAAACCCGAAGATGCGCGCCTGCGCATTGCCGGCCTGATCAACGCGCCCATGCGCGCCGATCCGGGCCAGCCGACCGCGCTGGCGCTGGCCGACAATCCCCCGGCCGAGCAGCTGGCCGCCGAACAGAGCGGCGCCGTGCTGGCGGCCAAGGCTCCGGCCCCGGCCGCCCCGGTCGAACTGCCCGCCGCCGCGCCCGAACCGGCCGCGAACCTGGCGCAGTATGCCCCGGTCGGCGCTCCGGTTGCGGCGCCCGCTCCGGCCCCGGCCGAACGCAGCTTCTCCGCCACCTTTGCCGAAGCCGCTCCTGCCCCCGCTGCCGTGCCCGAAGTGCGCCCGGCAATGGCCTACAAGGTTCCGGCCAAGGCCGCGCCGCAGCGCCAACCGGTGCACGCGGTGGCCGTTGCCCCGGTTACCGGTGGCAATCACGCGGTCCAGCTGGGCAGCTTCTCCAGCCCGCAGGGCGCGCGCCGCGCCTGGGGGATCTATGCCGCCAAGAACCCGGAACTGCGCCGTTTCAAGATGGTGATCACTCCGGCCAAGGTGCGCGGCCGCAACTTCTGGCGCGTCGCCGCCGCCGGCTTCGACAGCCGTTCGGCCACGGGCCTGTGCGGCACGGTCAAGGCGCGCGGCGGGGTCTGCTTTGCCTATTCGACCGTGCGCCCGGCGCCGCTGGCCCGTCCGGCCACTGCCCCGGTGATGGCCCGCGCCAAGGCCGCTCCGGCCGGTCCGGGCCTGGCCCGGCGCCGCTAGGCGCCAGTCCTTTTGCCGACAACAGCGAGCGGGCCCGCCACTTGGCGGGCCCGTTTTCGCATGGGTGAAGCGCGCGTGGGCAAGACTCTTCGCCACCGCAGCCAGATCCCGGGTCAGAGCGCATCGGGATCGTGAACGCGAAAGAGCCGGGGCGCCTGGTAGCGGCCCCGGCCCTTGCAGGATCATCGCGCCGCCGCAGCGGCACGCGGATCAGAACATCCGGGTCAGCACATAGAACACCGCGCCCACAGCGGCGCTGGCCGGGATGGTGATGAACCACGCGGTCACCACCCGCCCCGCCACGCCCCAGCGCACCGCGCTGGCCTTGCGCGCGGCGCCGGTGCCGATCACGCTGCCAGTGATGGCATGGGTGGTGGACACCGGAATGCCCATGATGCTGGCGCTGAACACCACGACCGAACCCGCCGTACTGGCGCAGAAGCCGGTATGGTGGTTCAGCTTGGTGATCTTGGTCCCCATCGTCTTGATGATCTTCCACCCGCCCGACAGCGTGCCGAGCGAAATCGCCAGGTAGCAGGCAATCACCACCCAGGTCGGGATGTGGTATTCGCCGCCCAGGTTGCCGGTGGAATAGAGCAGGACCGTGATGATCCCCATGGTCTTCTGCGCGTCGTTGCCGCCGTGGCTGATCGAATAGGCCGCCGAGGAAACCACGTGGAGCGACTTGAACACCCCTTCGGCGCGGCGCGGCTGGAACCCCTTGAACAGCCAGCTGGTGATCAACACCATCAGCATGGCCAGGGCAAAGCCGATCATCGGCGACAGGAAGATCGCGAAGATCGTCTCCAGTGTCTTCTTGCTTTCGACCGCGTCGAAGCCGCCGTGGGCGATCCCCGCCCCCAGCAGCCCGCCCAGCAGCGCGTGGCTTGAGCTGGAGGGAATGCCCTTGAGCCAGGTCACCACGTTCCAGAACATCGCCCCGATCAGCGCGCCGAACACGACGCCGGGGGTGACCATGTCCTTGTTGATGATGCCCTTGCCGATCGTATCGGCGACGTGCAGCGGCACCAGCCAATAGGCGGCAAAGTTGCCGAAGGCGGCGAAGACCACCGCCCAGACCGGCGAAAGCAGCCGGGTGGACACCACCGTGGCGATCGAATTGGCCGCATCATGCAGGCCGTTGAGGAAATCAAAGGCCAGCGCGATGATGATCAGGCCGACCAGCAATGGAAAGGCAAGCTCGTGCATTGCCGTTCTCCTGTAATGTGGGCGGCCTCAGCCGTGGTCGATGACCAGGCTGTCGATTTCGTTCGCGACGTCTTCAAAGGCGTCGGCGATGCGTTCGAGGTTCTTGTAGATCTCGCGCGCGACCATGAAGGCCAGCGGATCGGGATTGACCTTTTGCGCCTGGAAGGCGTTGCGCATCCCGGTATCGTGCAGCACGTCGACTTCGCCTTCAAGCTTGACCAGCTTGGTGGTCAGCGCGTGGAGGCGGCGGCCGTTGCGTTCGACGTCGCGCAGCAGCGGCATGGCTTCGGCGATCAGGCGGGCGGCATCCTGCACCAGCACGCCGATCTGCTTCATCTGCGGGTCGAACGTGGTCACTTCCAGCAGCTCGATGGCTGAGGCGGAGCGGTTCATTTCGTCGATGGTATCGTCCATCGAACCGATCAGCGCGGTGATCGCGCCGCGATCGAACGGGGTCAGGAAGGTCTGGCGCACTTCGTGCAGCGTTTCGCGGATCACTTCGTCCGCATCATGCTCGCGGTCGCGGATCGTGCGCAGGTGGGCGGTGCGTTCGCCCTGCCCGGCGGTCAGCTGCGCCAGTGCATCGGCCGCGCCGTTCAGCGCGGTGGCGTGGCGTTCGAACAGCACGAAGAAATCGCCCGAATGCGGCAGCAGCCGCTGGAACCAACCGAACATTGTACTTCCCCCTCAGGAATCCGTGACCCGCCTATGACAGCAGTGTGACAGATTCGACAGGGGGAACTTGCTTGCGCCCGCAGCCTGTCCACAGGACTGCCCGCAGCATTGTCTATCGGCAGGCGCAGGCCGCACCGCGCTTGCCGCTTGACGCTGGCTGCCCTACCGCCGCGGAATGCGTCATTCTGCCCTGCTGCTCGCCCTGGTCGCCCTGCCCAGCCCCGTACTGGCCCAGCCCCTGACCGGAGACGAGGCCGCCGCGATCGACCGCGCGGTTACCCAGGCGCTGGCCCGCACCGGGGTGCCATCGGCCCAGGTCGCGGTGGTGCGCGGCGGCGAACTGGTGCTCGACAAGGCCTGGGGCAAGGCTTCCGAGGCGATTCCCCAGGCCCGCGCCGACCTGCCCTACCAGATCGCGTCCAATTCCAAGCAGTTCCTGGCCGCCCTGCTGCTGATGCTGGAAAACGACGGCAAACTGCGCCTGGATGACAAGGTCGCCCGGTGGCTGCCGGAAGTGTCCGGCGCGGACCGCATCACGCTGCGCATGCTGCTGGCCCACACCTCGGGCCTGCAGGACTATTGGCCGCAGGACTACAGCTTTGCCGACATGGCGCAGCCGGTGTCGCCGCAGGACATCGTCCGGCGCTGGGCGATGAAGCCGCTGGACTATGAACCGGGCACGCGGCGGCAGTATTCCAACACCGGCTATGTCGTGGCCGGGCTGATCGCGGAGCAGGCCGGCGGCAAGCCGCTGATGCAGCAACTGCGCGAACGGATCTTCGATCCCTTGGGGATCCGCCCGCACGCGATGGACGATACCAACGGTCCCGGCTTTCCCCAGGGCTACCACCGCAACGCACTGGGGCCGGTGCGCGCCGCCATCCCGCCGGCGCGGGGCTGGCTGTGGGCGGCGGGCGAACTGTCGATGACCGCCGCCGAACTGGCCGCCTGGAACCAGGCCCGGATCGAGCGCCGCCTGCTCCCGCGCGAGGACTGGGAGGAAATGGAACGCCCGGTGCGGCTCGCCGATGGCACGGCCAGCGGCTATGGCCTGGGGGTGGCCACCCACCTGGTCGGCGGGCGCCGCGTGGTCGATCACGGCGGCGAATCGGTTGGCTTCCTGTCGCAGAATTCGGTGTGGATCGACGACGGCGTGGCCGTGGTCGTGCTGACCAATGCCGATTTCGCCGACGTGCAGGACGAATTGACCCAGCGCATCGCCGAAGTGGTGCTGCCGCGCTCGCCCGCGACGGAAGCGAACGAGGCGCTGCGCACCACCGATGCCCGTGCCACGCTGCGCGCGCTGATCGCCGGGCGGTTCGATGCCGAACGCTTCACCCCCAACGCGCGCTATTACTTCAATGCGCAGACCCGGGGCGACTATGCCGCCAGCCTGAAAGCGCTTGGCCCGCTGACCGCAATCGCCCCCACCCGCCCGCCGCGCCTGCGCGGAGGCTTCGTCAACCGCGTGTTCGCGCTGCAGTTCGGGCAGAAGAAACTGTTGCTCAGCACCTATGCCGAACCGGGCGAACAGGGCCGCTGGGAACAGTTCATCGTGATGCCGGATTAAGGGGAATTTTCACCGGCTGGCATTGCAGGCTGATCGCGGAGGCGATCGGCGCACCGGGCAGGAACCCAACCTATTCCAGGGGCACGCCAGGCAACTGCTTGGCAGTGCGGATCGTCAGGCTGGTCTTGACGCTGGCGACGTTCGGGGCCGGGGTCAGCTTGCTGGTCAGGAATTCCTGGAAGCTTTGCAGGTCCTTGCTGACGATCTTGAGGATGAAGTCGATCTCGCCGTTCAGCATGTGGCATTCGCGCACTTCGGGCAGGTCGCGCATCGCTTCCTCGAACTGCCGCAGCGAATCCTCGGCCTGGCTTTTCAGGCTGACCATCGCGAAAACCGTGATCGCGAAGCCCAGCTTCGACGCGTCGAGATCGGCGTGATAGCCGCGGATCACGCCCGATTCCTCAAGCGCGCGGACCCGGCGCAGGCACGGAGGCGCAGTCAGTCCGACGCGGTTGGCCAATTCGACATTGGTCACCCGCCCCTCGTCCTGCAGCTCGGCGAGCAAGCGCCGGTCGATGGAATCGAGATTTGCCATTTGCCCACCTTTTTGCATCGGATTGCGCAGCACAATGCCCGGACGGGGCAATATTCACAGCAATCTATGCCGCAAGCCGATAATTTTATTGTTTCATATCGCAATTGTCCCGCTTTGCAACGCATCAATCGCGCGCGCTTTCCCAATCCTCAATGTCTGGTATGCCGCACTGCCCCCGCGCATCTGGCGCAAGGGGGACAACCTTGACGAGTGGAGCCGCGATGCTGTTTGACGACCGCCTGGCCACCGTGCTGCGCCTGCGCGCTGACGGAGAGGTCGGCGCGCGCGCGCAGTATCGCCAGCTTGTCGACCTGCTCGGCACTCTGCCCGCCGATGCACAAGGGCCGCAGCTCAATGCAGCCTATGCCCGCCTGGCCGAGTTGTCGCGCCAGTTGCCCGGCGCGGAGCGCGCGGCGATTCTGAACGATCCGGGACTGCGGCTGCATTCGCCCCGCCTGCTGGCCGTGCTGGCCGGCGGCGAAAGCCAGGTCACCGCCAGCGCCCTCGCCCGCGCCCGGTTGAGCGAGGAGCAGTGGATTGACCTGATCCCCGCCCTGCCCCCCACGGCCCGTGCCGAAATGCACCGCCGCCAGGACCTTGGTCCCCGCCCGCGCGATCTGCTCGCCCGGCTTGGCATCCGCGAACGCGGCCTGCCCGCGGCCGCGGAGACCGCTGCTCAGCCAGCACCCCTGCCCGCCGAACCCATCGCACAGCCCGCAGCCGCGGCTGACCCCGCCCCGCTGCCCGAGGCAAAGGCAGAGGTGCTGCCGCCCCCGCCCGCCCGTGGCGAGGACAGCATCGGCGCGCTGGTCAAGCGGATCGAGGCCTATCGCCGCGCACGCGAGATCGTCGAAGTCGGCCCGGCCGGGGATTCCCCGCGCCTGCCGCTGGGCGAGGACCACGTGCTGCACGTGCCGAGCGAGCTGCGCGCGTTCGATTTCGCCACCGACGCCGCCGGACGGATCGTCTGGGCCGATCCCGGCGTGGCGCCGATGACGGTCGGACTGGCACTCGATCACGGTGCTGCCGCCCCTCTGCGCGAGGCGCTGGGCCGCCGCCAGCCGCTGCGCGCGATCATGGTCCAGCTGGACGGCGCCCGTGCAATCTCCGGGACCTGGCGGATCGACGCCGCCCCGGCGTTCGATCCGCTGACCGGGCGCTTCACCGGCTATCGCGGGCGCATGCGCCGCCCGGCACCCGATGCCGCGCAAGGCCCCGCCAATCCGCCGGTGCGCGACAGCGAGGCCGACCGCCTGCGCCAGATGCTGCACGAATTGCGCACCCCGGTTAACGCGATCCAGGGCTTTGCCGAAGTGATCCAGCAGCAGCTGTTCGGCCCGACCCCGCATGAATACCGCGCACTGGCGGCCAATATCGCGGGGGATGCCGCGCGGATGCTGGCTGCGTTCGAGGAGCTGGAACGGCTGGCCAAGCTGGACAGCGGCGCGCTGGCCCCGGAAGCCGGCGAAGCCGATTTTTCCGCATCGGTCGACGCAACCGTTGCCCAGCTGGCCGCCCACACCCGTTCGCGCGGCAGCGGCTTTGCCGCGCGGATCGAGGATGGGGCGATGCCCGTCGCGCTGGAACGGATCGAGGTTGAACGCATGGTCTGGCGCCTGCTGGCGACCCTGGCCGGCACCGCCGCACCTGGCGAAATGCTCAAGCTGCGACTGCGCCGCAAGGGCGCGGGCCTGCGGCTCAGCGTGCAATTGCCCGCCGCGCTGGCCCGGATGGACGATGCCGCGCTGTTCGCCGCCGCTGCCGGGGCCGTGCCCCAGGTGATCGCGGCGGGCGTGTTCGGCATCGGCTTTGCCCTGCGGCTGGTCAGGGCCGAAGCCCGCGCCGCCGGCGGCAGCCTTGAGCGGCGCGACGACCGCCTGCGACTGGAACTGCCGGGGTTGACCCCGGACGCTTCGGATCATAGCGATAGGGACGGCCGCGACGCTGCCGGTTAACAACGGACAGGGGACTTCAAAACGTGGCGCAAACCCGGATCACGGACTTGCCCACCAATGCCGAGCCGGTGCGGTTCGCCCCAGGTTTTGGGCAGCGCTTCATCCTGACCGTCGATACCGAGGAAGAATTCGACTGGACCCGTCCGATCCAGCGCGAAGGCTATACCCTGCATTCGATCGCCCGGCTGGCCCGGTTCCAGGAATTCTGCGAAGGTCAGGGCGTCTGCCCGATCTACCTGGTGGACTATCCAATCGCCTCCTCGCCCATGGCGGGCGAATTACTGCGCGGCGCGATTGCCGCCGGGCGGGCGGAAGTGGGGGTGCAATTGCATCCCTGGGTCAACCCCCCGTTCGACGAAGAGGTGGTTGAGCACAACACCTTTGCCGGCAACCTGCCGCCCGCGCTCGAACGCGAAAAGTTCATGCGCCTGCGCGATGCGATCAAGGCCAATTTCGGCACCGATCCGCTAATCTACCGCGCGGGGCGGTATGGCGTGGGACCGAACACCGCCGGGATCCTGGCCGAAGGCGGGATCGCGATCGACACATCGGTGCGCGCGCGGTTCGATTACAGCGCCGGGGGCGGCCCCAATTTCCGTGAATTTCCGGTCACCCCCTATTGGCTGGACCGCCAGGCCGGGCTGATGGAACTGCCGCTGACCTCGGTCTATTGGGGCCTGCTGCGCCAGCTTGGCCCGTGGCTTTACCCCAAGATGTGGCGGGTGCCGCGCCTGCGCGGCGCGCTGGCGCGGATCGGGATGCTCGAACGCATCCCGCTAACCCCGGAAGGGGTGACTCTGGACGAAGCGATCCGCGGCATCGACATCGCGCTGGATGAACGGCTTCCGGTGCTGGTGTTCTCGTTCCACAGCCCCTCGCTCGCCCCCGGCTTCACCCCCTATGTCCGCAGCGAAGACGATCTTGACGCCCTGTATGACTGGTGGCGGGGCGCCTTCGCCTACCTTGCCCAGCGGGGCGTGCGCCCAGCCAGCGTGGCCGAACTGATGGCCGCCGTGGAGCTTGCCTAAGCGCCCCGGGCAAGCTAGGGCCGCCACTGTCCGGCAAGGGCATTGGCTGGGAACGGGCCTGTAGCTCAGCGGTTAGAGCTGGCCGCTCATAACGGCTAGGTCGCGGGTTCGAATCCTGCCGGGCCCACCAGCAACCAGCCCTTCGGGGCCTGGCCGCGACGGGAACCAGGGTCGGGGAGTAGCGCAGCCTGGTAGCGCATCTGCTTTGGGAGCAGAGGGTCGCAGGTTCGAATCCTGTCTCCCCGACCACGTTCATGCCAGTTTTCAGGTCGCGTGCGGATCAAGGAACCCGGTGGGTTTCAGGAGCGCGCCGCGCGGCATTGCTGCGGCGCGATCGGTCCGGTGGATCGCAGGGCGTTTCGGCGTGTCGTTTGCCAGGGCCTTGACGCTGAGTTGCCAGGCCGACAGCGCCAGCACGATCGCCAGCAGGGGTTGCAGCAGCCGGTCGGGCGCCCGGGTCGACAGCAGGCTGCCAATCACCACGCCCGGGATCGAGCCGATCAGCAGGTTGACCAGCAGCGCCGCATCGACATCGCCGATCAGCCAGTGTCCGGTGCCCGCGATCAGCGCCAGCGGCACGGCGTGGGCGATGTCCGATCCGACGATCCGCACCACCGGCAGCCGCGGATAGAGCATCAGCAGCACGGTCATCCCGATCGCCCCGGCACCGACCGAGGAAATCGTCACCGCCACCCCGATCACCGCGCCCAGCGCAGTGGTGCCGGCCAGCACCTTGGCCGACGGGTCCGGCGGGTTGAGACCATGGGCCAGCTTGATCAGCCGCCCCCGGAACAGCACCGCCAGTGAGGTCATTGCCAGCAGCCCGGCCAGCGACAGCAGGATGACATGTTCGGACGACTTGCCGATCTTGCCCACCCAGGACAGCGCAGCCAGGGTTACCAGCGCCGCCGGGACACTGCCATAGGCCAGCCGGCGCACGATCTTCCAGTCCACCGTGTCGCGCCAGCCGTGCACCGCCGATCCGGTGATCTTGGTGATCGCGGCATAGAGCAGGTCAGTGCCGACCGCCGTTTGCGGGCTGACCCCGAACATCAGCACCAGCAGCGGGGTCATCAGCGACCCGCCGCCCACACCGGTCAGGCCGACCAGCAGCCCGACCAGCAGCCCGGCTGCCGCGTGGAGGAGATCCATCTGCTCCAAAGGCTGCATCGCATCCTCTCCCTACACGCCGGCAAGGCCGGTGAAACTCAGCCCCAGGCCCAGCGCCATCATCACCCCCAGCACCCGGATCAGGCCCAGCCGGACCCGGAAGATCAGGATCGCGGCCACGGCCGCCATCAGCGCCGCGCCCCAATGCAGCGAGGAAGCAACCGGCAGGTCGATCGTCAAGGCCCCCATCCTGGCGGGCGCGGTGCGCGCAAACAGGACGTGGATGGCGAACCACAGGCTGAGATTGGCGATCACCCCGACGATGGCGGCCGTGATCGCGGCCAGCCCGCCCTTCAGCCGCCGGGCATGCTCCAGCCGTTCCAGCCAGGGCGCGAAGGCAAAGATCCACACGAAGCAGGGCACGAAGGTGACCCAGGTGGTCAGCACGGCGGCCAGCACCCCGCTCGCCAGCGGGCTGAACGGTTCAGGCGCACGGAAGCCGGCCAGATAGCCGACGAACTGGGTAACCATGATCAGCGGCCCCGGCGTGGTTTCGGCCAGGCCCAGGCCGTCGGCCATTTCCCCGGCGCTGAGCCAGCCATAGTGATCGACCGATTGCTGCGCCATGTAGGCCAGCACGGCATAGGCCCCGCCGAAGGTGACCACCGCCAGCTTGGAAAAGAACAGGCCGACCTTCCACAACACGTGGTCGCGGCCCAGGGTCAGGGCGATGGTCAGCAATGGCGCCGCCCAGGCCGCCCCGCCCACGGCCAGACTGCGCAGCGACGCTCCCCACGGGCGCGGGGCCTGCGCCGCCGCCGGAGCGACCGGCTTCAACGCCAGCAGATCGGGGCGAACCCCGGCCACCAGGGTTCCGATCAGCCCCGCCCCCAGCACCACCAGCGGAAACGGCAGAGCCAGCAGCGCCAGCGAAACGAAGGCCGCCAGCGCGATGGCCTGCTTGAACCGCGTATCGAGCGCGCGCCCGGCCACGCGCAGCAGTGCCTGGACGACAATTGCCAGGACCGCCGCCTTGATCCCCAGGAACACGGCGGCAAACCACGATAGCTGCGCGGCCAAGCCATAAAGGATCGAAAGCGCCAGGATCACCAGCGCGCCGGGGATCACGAACAGCAGCCCCGCCACCAGCCCGCCTTTCACGCCGTGCAGCTTCCAGCCGATCCAGGTCGCCAGTTGCTGCGCTTCGGGTCCGGGCAGCAGGTGACAGAAGTTGAGCGCGTGGAGATACTGCTCCTCGCTGATCCAGCGCCGCTCCTCGACCAGTTCCTGGTGCATCAAGGCGATCTGCCCGACCGGACCGCCGAAGCTGAGGCAGCCGATCCGCGCGGAAACGCGGACGAGTTCGGCAAAGGTCGGTGTGTTGGTCGTCTCGCTCATCACATATCCCCACGTCCTGCGGTCCGCGTCTGCGGACCGGTCAGGCAACGCTTGGGCATGGCACGAGCCGTAGCCTGTTCGGGAGGTTGCAGTGCCCCGATGGGCCTTGTCTAGGATCAGTCCCGCGCCCCTGGCAAGGGCTGGTGCGGGCCAATTGGCCGCCGCCGCAATAGGAAGCCTACCGGGCGCTAAAGGAAAGCTAGGGATTGACGGCGCGAGTTTCTATCGAATAAGTAGACATTACCCGCTCGGGACAACGGCGTTCAGGCCGCCCGGGCATACCACAGGGCCTGAACCGCGGCTTTTGATCGGGAAGCAGCTTGCTCCGCGTTACCAACGGCTAAAGCGCGCGATGCTGGGGCGATAACGCCAGGCGTCGTGTTCCCCTCACAAACGATGAGGTGAAGCGATGCGAATGCACACCAATTTCCAATGACGGCAGGCGGCGCCACGGGCGCCTGCGGGCTGATCGTCTGACGCCGGGAATCCTCTCCTCCCCCCGGCCCTGACGACGCACGCCGGTGACCTGGGCGATCCTGCCCGACCGCGACCGGTCAGGCCCGAATCCCATCCCGGGCCTGACCGGTCGCCCCCAAACCAACCCTTCCGAACGCCAACGGCGTCGCGGCGTGATGCGTCGCGCCCCGGTCGCCGCGCAGCCCAGGCTGCGGCCGGCGTGGTGTTCCTGCGTCCCGCCGCGGCGGGGCGCAGCAATTTGCCCAATCCCATCAAGGTTCAGGAATTTCTGTATGTTCAAGCTTACCCGTTCGCGCCCGGCCCGGCACATCGCCCTTGCCTCGACCAGCCTGGCCGCGCTGCTGATCGCGGCGCCAGCCTTTGCGAGCGATGTGACCGGATCGGCCGACGATGCCGCCGTGACCGATGCCGCCGCAGCTGAAGGCGGCGTGCCCGAAATCATCGTCACCGCCGCGCGCCGCCGCGATGAAAGCGCGCAGGACGTGCCCGTGGCGCTCAGCATCGTCAGCGCGGCCAGCCTTGAGCGGCGCGGCGATTATACCCTGGGCCAGATCCAGCAGCAGATCCCCAGCCTGCAGGTGTTCAGCTTCAATCCACGCAACACCAACGTCAACATTCGCGGGCTGGGCAGCAACGTTTCGCTGACCAACGACGGGCTGGAAAACGGCGTCGGGTTCTACATCGACAACGTCTATTACGGCCGGGTCGGCACCTCGCAGTTCGACCTCGTCGATCTTGACCGGATCGAGGTGCTGCGCGGGCCGCAGGGCACGCTGTTCGGCAAGAACACCACGTCCGGCGTGATCAACGTCACCAGCCGCAAGCCGAGCTTCCAGCCGGAATTTTCGGGCGAGGTGTCGATCGGCGATCACGGCTACCGGCAGCTGCGCGCTTCGGGTTCGGCGGCACTGGTCGCCGATCGCGTCGCGCTGCGCCTGTCGGGCGCGATCACCGACCGCGACGGGTTCCTCTACAACGTCACCCAGAAGGCCCAGGCCAACGATTACTACAACGCCAGCATTCGCGGCCAGTTGCTGGTCGTGCCGGCCGACAATGTAGAACTGCGCCTGATCGGCGATTACGCCCGCCAGAAGCAGAACTTCGCGCTGACGGTCTTCGTCGACCAGCACACCGCCTATGCCAATGGCGCGACCATCCCCAACAGCTTCGCGATCCGCGCGACGCGCTTTCCCGGCTATGCCCTGCCGGCGTTCCGCCCGTTCGACCGGCTGGGCGAGGCGGACAGCCACTACCAGGCCAACATGGCGAACTATGGCCTGTCCGGCCAGCTGGACTGGGACCTGGGCGGCGCCAAGGTAACCGCGATCACCGCCTATCGCTGGTGGGACTGGGATCCGGCCAACGATGGCGACGGCACTTCGCTGCCGAACATCACCAAGTCTCAGCAAGTCAACCGCCAGCGCCAGTTCAGCCAGGAACTGCGCATCGCGTCCGATGGCACCGGCCCGATCAGCTATGTCGCGGGGCTCTATTACTTCTGGCAGATCGTGCGCGGCTATGGCGCCACCCGTTACGGTTCGGCCGCGGCCCTGTGGAACCTGCCGACCACCAACCAGGTGATCGCCAATGCCGCGCTCGACGGGTTCGAGGCGAATGCGATCTCGACCCCCGAAACCAAGAGCCTCGCCGCCTTCGGGCAGCTTGACTGGAAGCTGGCGGACAACCTCACCCTGACCGCCGGGCTGCGCTACACCCACGAAAAGAAGCAGGGCGCATTCAGCCAGTTCTGGGTCGCGGGCAACGACTTGTCCGGCCTGGCCCCGGCGCAGGCAGCGGCGGCCAACGCCATCCGCAGCCAGTTCAACCCGGTCAGCAGCTATTCCACCGCCTTTACCGACGACAGTCTGTCGGGCCTGGTCTCGCTGGGATGGAAGGTCGCGCCCGACGCGCTGCTCTATGCCACCTACTCGCGCGGCACCAAGTCGGGCGGACTCAACCTGACCAGCCTGCCGGTGGGGATCTCTCCCGATGTCGCGCCGGAACAGGTCGATGCCTTCGAATTGGGCTTCAAGAGCCAGTTCCTCGACCGCCGGGTGACGTTCAACGGCGCGCTCTACTGGACCGAGATCGGCGATTACCAGACCGCGATCACCGAACAGATCCCCAGCACGGTCAACGTCCGCCAGTACATCGCCAACATTCCCAAGGTGCGCTCGCGCGGGTTCGAGGCCGATCTTGACCTGCGGGCCAGCGATCACTTCGGCTTCAACGGCTCGATCGCCTATGCCCAGGCGACCTATCGCAATTACGCCAATGCCCCGCAGGCGGTCGAACGGCTCAACCTTTCCGCGATCCAGGATCTGACCGGGCAGCAACTGCCGGGCGTTCCCAGGTTCACCTGGACCGCCGGTTTCCACGGCGACGTGCCGCTGGCCAGTGGCGGCTTCGCGCTGACCTACAGCGCCGACTGGTCGCACCGCTCCAGCTTCAACACCTCCTCGTCGAATTCGGCCTGGGCGCAGGTGCCGGGCTACGGCGTGGGCAATGCGCGGATCGGAATTCGTTCGGATGACGTCGGCTGGGACCTGTCGATCTGGGCCAAGAACCTGTTCGACAAGAACTATTTCACCACCCTGTCGGTCGCGAACACCGGGGTGGTCACCGGCCAGCTGGGTGAGCCGCGCACCTGGGGCTTCACCTTCCGCACCAAGCTGTGAGGACCGGGCGATGACGGCCACCACCCCTGCCGACCTGACCTGGACCGGAAATGGCGGTCCCGAACGGCCGCTGACCACAGCGCGCCTGCTGCGCCTGGCCGCCTTCGCGGTGCCGGTCCATGCCGCCGCGCAGCCGGTGGTGGCCTTCATCCCGGCTATCTATTCGCGCCAGTTCGGCATTCCGCTGGCCACGCTGGGGCTGATCTTGCTGGCCGGCCAGGTGATCAATTCGCTGCTCGACCCGGTGATCGGGACGCTCAGCGACCGCACCGCCAGCCGGATCGGCCGACGCCGGCCGTGGATTGCCGGGGGCGGGCTGCTGTTCATGGCGGGCAGCGCGATGCTGTACTTCCCGCCCGCCGCGCCCGGCGCGGCCTGGGTCACGGCCGCAGTGCTGCTGTACTACCTGGGCGCCGCCGCCAGCAACACCGCGCTGCTGGCCTGGTCGGGCGAGATCACCCGCGACTATGCGCAGCGCACCCGCATTTCCGGGCTGTTCACGCTCGTGTCCTCGATCGCGCTGGTGCTGGCGCTGCTGCTGCCGACCCTGGCCGACCAGCTGCGCCCGAACGATGGAGCGCTGCGGCTAACGCTGTTCGGCCTGCTGGTGCTGGTCGCGGCGGTGCCCGGCCTTGCGCTGACCCTGACCGCCTTTCCCGATGCGCCCGCCCCGCCCGGCGCGCGGGGACTGGACCTGCGCGGCAACCTGCGCGCGGTGTTCGGCAACCCCCTGCTGCTGCGGGTGCTGGCCTCGGACGTGGCGGTGACCACCGGGCAGGGCATCCGCACCGCGCTGCTGCTGTTCGTGGTGACGGTATACCTCGAGCGCCCGGAATGGGCCGCCGGTTTCTTCCTGTTCCAGTATTCGTTCGGCGTGCTGGCCGGGCCGATCTGGCAGCGGATCGGCGTGGCGCTGGGCAAGGCGCGGGCCGCCGTGCTGGGCGAACTGATCCAGGTGGCGATCAACCTGGGGCTGCTGTTCGTCACGCCAGACCGGTTCGGCCTGATGCTGCTGCTCGCGCTGGCGCAGGGCCTCTCGCAGGGTTCGGGCAACCTGATGCTGCGCGCCATGGTCGCCGATGTTGCCGACCAGCACCGGCTCGACACCGGCGAACAACGCACTGGCCTCTACTATTCTGTGTTCAGTGTGTCGGCGAAGCTGGGCGGCGCATTGGCGGTCGGCATCGCGCTGCCGCTGGTCGGCTGGCTCGGTTTCGATCCGCGCGGCGCCAACAGCGCCGAGGCGCTGCAGGCCCTGCTGACCGTCTTCGCGCTTGGCCCGGCCCTGGCCCATGCGCTGTCCGCGGCCCTGCTCATCGGCTTTCCGCTTGGCGAGCGGGCCCATTCAGAAATTCGCGCCCGGCTGGAGGACGAACCTCCCGCGCTCCAGCCGGCCGAATAATCCCCGTGACCTCTCTCAACCCCTCAAGACCGGAGTAACTGACATGGCTACCATCGTTCCCACCTACCCCAATGCCAAGGACCCTTCGTCCTCGCTCGATATCGTCCCGCTGACCGGCCGGATCGGCGCGGAAATCCGCGGAGTTACCCTCTCGGGCGAGCTTGACGCCGCCACCGTCCAGGCGATTGACGCCGCAGTCGTGCGCCACAAGGTAGTGTTCTTCCGCGGCCAGCATCAGCTTGACGATGCCAGCCACGAAGCGTTCACCGCGCTGTTCGGCGATCCCGTGGCGCATCCCACCGTGCCGGTGGCCGAAGGTTCGAAGTACCTGCTCGAACTCGACAGCCGGGAAGGCTACGCCGCGTCGAGCTGGCACACCGACGTGACGTTCGTCGATGCCTATCCCAAGGGCTCGATCCTGCGCGCGCTGACCATTCCCGAAGCCGGCGGCGATACGGTCTGGGCCAATGGCGAAACGGCCTATGAAAGCCTGCCCGAACCGCTGCGCCAGCTGGCCAACAACCTGTGGGCGGTGCACAGCAACGAGTACGACTATGCCGCCGTGCTGGGCACCAGCCCGGACAACCAGGCCCAGCAGGCCCGCGCCGCGCAGCACCGCAACGTCTTTGCCTCGACCGTTTACGAGACCGAGCATCCGGTGGTCCGCGTCCACCCGGTGTCGGGCGAGCGCAGCCTGCTGCTGGGCCACTTCGTCAAAAGCTTCGTCGGGCTGAACCAGGCCGATTCCCAGCGGTTGTTCAACATTTTCCAGGACCACATCACGCGCGAGGAAAACATCGTGCGCTGGCGCTGGCAGCCGGGCGACGTGGCTTTCTGGGACAACCGCTCGACCCAGCACCGCGCGGTCGCCGACTTTGGCCTGCAGCGCCGCACCCTGCGCCGCGCGACGATCCACGGCGAAGTGCCGGTGGGCATCGACGGCCGGTCCAGCCGGACCACCCGTAAGGAAAAGGCGAAGGAATTCCAGCCGGCCTGATCGGCGGGAAGCCCCCTTTCACCGGTGCCCGAATTGCCGGTGGAAGGGGGCGCTTCCCGGACGCATGCCGCGTTCGCACGCTTCGTCGAAGCAGCCCCACGGTTCACCGCCAGCCTATTGTCTACCAAATCACTTGAAAGCAAGAACGGGCCTGTCGGGACGTAATCCGAGTCGACCGGCCCAAGCACTTCATGGAGTTGCCCGATGGCCAATGCCGGATTGTCCGATCCTGCCCGCACCCCCCTGGTCCTGACCGTTCCCGGGCTGAACAACAGTGGTCCCGGCCACTGGCAGACCCGGTGGGAACAACAGCGCAGCGATTGCCAGCGCGTCGAGCTGGGGATGTGGGACCGCCCGCATCGCAACACCTGGGTCAACCAGCTCAACCTGGCGATCCGCCAGGCCGGTCGGCCGGTGGTGCTGGCCGCGCACAGCCTGGGCTGCCTGGCCGTGGCCTGGTGGGCGCAGCTGGAACGCCCCGGGCCTGACAGCAACGTGCTGGGCGCACTGCTGGTCGCGCCGCCCGAAGTCGATTTCTTCCCGCTGGATGAACGCATCGCCCCCTTCGCGCCGACCCCGGCCGAGCCGCTGCCGTTCCCCTCGATCCTGGTTGCCAGCCAGAACGATCCCTACATGGGCTATCGCACCTCGCGCCGCCTGGCGCGCTCGTGGGGCAGCAATTTCGCCGATGCCGGCCGGGTTGGCCACATCAACGCCGAATCCGGGCTGGACGACTGGCCCTTCGGACAGTTCCTGCTGCAGCAATTGCTGCGCCGCTTCGTCCATGCCGAAGTGCCCAGGGTCCGCAGCCTGCCGGGCCTGGCCCAGCCGGCTCAGGTGGAGATCGCGCTGTGAAGGCCGCATCCGTACTCGAAACGATTGGCCGCACGCCGCATGTCCGGCTGGCGCGGCTGTTTCCCGATGCCCAGGTCTGGGTCAAGAACGAACGGAGCAACCCTGGCGGGTCGATCAAGGACCGGATCGCGCTCGCCATGATCGAGGCTGCCGAGGCGAGAGGCGAGCTTGCCCCGGGGGCCACGATCATCGAGCCGACGTCGGGTAACACCGGCGTCGGCCTTGCCCTGGTCGCGGCGGTCAAGGGATACCGGCTGATCCTGGTGATGCCCGAAAGCATGTCGATCGAGCGCCGCCGCCTGATGCTGGCCTATGGCGCTGAATTCGCGCTTACTCCCCGTGAAAAAGGGATGAAGGGGGCGATCGAACACGCGCTGGCGCTGCAGGCCGCCACGCCCGGCGCATGGATGCCGCAGCAGTTCGAGAACCCGGCCAACATCGACGTCCATGCCAGGACCACCGCGCAGGAGATCCTGGCCGATTTCGCGGACCAGCCGTTCGACGCGCTGATCACCGGGGTTGGCACCGGGGGCCACCTCACCGGGGTTGCGGGGGTGCTCAAGGCCGCCTGGCCGGCGCTCAGGGTCTATGCGGTCGAACCGACGCTTTCGCCGGTGATCAGCGGCGGGCAAGCGGCGCCGCACCCGATCCAGGGCATCGGCGCGGGCTTCATTCCCGCCAATCTCGACACCCGGCTGCTTGACGGGGTGATCCAGGTCGAACCCGACGAGGCCAGGGCCTGGGGCCGCCGCTCCGCGCGCGAGGAAGGGCTGCTGGTCGGCATCTCCTCGGGCGCCACCCTGGCGGCGATTGCCCGAAAACTGCCCGATTTGCCGCAAGGCGCGCGGGTGCTGGGGTTCAACTACGATACCGGCGAGCGCTATCTCTCGGTCGCCGAATTCCTGCCCACCGAATGACCGCCCCCGCCCACTGGAGTAACCGCCATGGCTGACAAGCCGACCCTTTCCATCGCCCGCTCCCCGGCTTCGCCCGGCGGCGAGCGCCACGCCGAAACGCTGGCAGCCGTCCGCGCGGCGCTCGACACGCTGCGCTTTGGCCAGGTTGTGCTGACCGTCCACGAAGGCAAGGTGGTGCAGCTCGACGTCACCGAAAAGCAGCGCTTCGGCTGACCTGCCCGCCACGATGACCACCAAGCGGGCGCTGATCATCCGCCACGTTCCCTACGAAGGTGTCGCTGGCTACCGCACTCCGATCGAGGCGGCGGGCTATGTCATCGACCGCGTCGACGTGGCCGATCCGGGTTTTGGGGCGCTGGACCTGTGCGAGCCGGACCTGCTCATCATGATGGGCGGGCCGATGGGCGTGTACGAACAGGACCGTCATCCCTGGATCGCCTGCCAGCTGCGCCGGCTCGCGCTGCGCCTCGCGGCGGACCGCCCGACGCTGGGGGTGTGCTTCGGCGCGCAGATGATCGCGGCGGCCCTGGGGGCAGAGGTCTATCCCGGCCCGGTCAAGGAGGTCGGCTTTCACCCGGTAACGGTGCACGATCACGCGCTGGACGGCCCCTTGCGCCACCTGGCCGGCGTGCCGATCCTGCACTGGCACGGCGATACCTTCACGCTGCCCGCCAATGTCGAGCTGCTCGCGTCGAGCCATGTCTACGATCACCAGGCCTTCCGGCGCGGCCGCAACCTGCTGGCGCTGCAGTTTCACGCGGAAATGGGCGAGGACGAACGGTTCGACGCCTGGATCGAGGAATGGCCCGAATCCGTCCAAGAAGCCGGCGGAACCTTGGCCGACTTGCGCGATTTGCACGATCGGCACGGCCCGGCCGCCGTTGCCGCTGGCCGGGCGATGATCGCCGATTGGCTGCGCGCGCTGGAGGAACAGGGCTGAGCCTTCGCGGTGATTGCCCCCGCCCGCGGCGCTGATCCGCCCTGCGGCGGGGGTTTCGCCCGCGCCGCGAATGCCCTACCCATCCGGACATGACGGATTTCCGGAATGAGCAAGGCGACTGGCGCGTGACCGATGGTCCGGCGATTGGCCGCGCGCCGCTGTTCGACTTGTCGGAAATCCGGCTGCGGGCGGATTTCCATGCCACCGGGGCGATGTCGCGCAGCATCATGGCCGATCTGTCCAGCACATCGCCGATGTGGCTCGAACGGATGGAGCGTCACCTGGCCGAACTGCCCGGCTACCTCGAAGTGTTCGAAGCCCTGCCCGAGAAGAGCTATCCCGGGCTCTACCCCGATCTGTTCGAAAGCATCGCGCTGGACGGGCAGCGCGGCGCACTGGCCGCCGTGGCGCCGGATCATTACGCGATCCACCTGTACCTGCCGCCAGACCAGTTCGCCGCGATCCTGCCGTTGGTCGGCACGGCGCAGCGCCGCGCGCGGCTGCTGATCGATATCGACCGCACGATCGACCAGGGCCTGCCCGACGAGGAATGCCATTTCTGGAACGACTGGCTGTCCCCCGTGGTGCTGTTCAACGAATTCAGCCTGGTATCGCCGCCCCCGCCCCCGCGCTTGCCCTAAAGCAGGCTCTGCCGGATTGCGGCGGCCAGCACCGGGGCCAGCGGGATCGTCGCGACCGGGCCGGGCACGCTGTCGCAGGCCAGCACCGAGGCGATCCCGGCGTCGGCCAGGGCAGCAAGATCAGCCTCGCTCGCCAGGCAGTGGCTGGCAACGGCGCCGATGCTGGTCACCCCCGCCGCGCGCAGCGCCCGGGCGCAGGCGATCAGTGTGCCGCCGCTGGAAATCACGTCATCGACCAGCACGGCCGGGCGACCCGCGACCTTGCCTGCGTCTTCCAGGGTGATTTCCACCGCGCGGTCGCCGCGGCGCTGCTTGGTGCCAACGATCAGGTCAAGCCCCGCCGGCGCGGCGACCGACTGGACCCAGGGGCGCGATTCCGCGTCCGGGCCGACCAGCACGGTATCGGGCGTGACCATGGCGGCAATCGCCCCGGCGATGGCCGGCGCGGCCGAAAGGCTCAGCGCCGGGATCCCCTGCACCACCGCGTCCAGGCGGGGGGTTCGGTGCAGGTGCGGATCGACCGTGACGAGGGCGCCGAACGCCTGCGCGATCAGCGCGCCGATGACCCGCTGCGACACCGCCTGACCGGGCGCAAAGGCGCAGTCCTGGCGCATATAGCCCAGATAGGGCGCGACCAGCACCAGCCGCGCCGCGCCCTGGTCGCGCAGCGCCGAGGCGGCGAGCAGCAGCGGCATGATCCGCGCATCCGGATCATCGAGCGGGCAATAGACCAGCGCCGTCCCCGCTCTCCCGCCCGGTTCCACCTGCACCAGGCTTTCGCCATCGGGAAAGCGGCGGTGCGCGATGCCATGGGCCGGCAGGCCGAGCGCCTCCGCCAGCCGCCGCGCCGGGGCGGCATCGCGTTCGAAGTGATGGACCGCCGCGTTCACGCCGCCACCGTATAGCCTGAGGCTTCACCGGCCAGCTCGCAGGCGAAGTTCAGCCCGGTCTGCGACGTCGCGTGGATCCGGTAGAGCGGCTGCCCCGCCCCGACCGGATCGCCCACCTTGCACAGCAGGTCGATCCCCGCACCCTTTTCCATCGGCGCCCCGGCCAGCCGGGCGATCCGGGCGATGAGGTGGCAATCGATCGCGGTGACGCGGCCATCGCGCGGGGCGGGCACTTCGAAAGTCAATTCGCCCAGCGGCATGGGCTGCTGCTGCGGCCCCTGGGCCAGGATAAGCCGCTCCATCGCCGCCAACGCCGCGCCCGATTCGAGCAGTTCGAGCGCGCGGGCATGGCCTTGCCCGCCCTTGATGCGCGGATCGAAATCGAGCACGCGCCCGGCCAGCATTACCGCGCGGTCGCGCAGGTCGGCCGGGGCGTTCGGCTCGCCGCGCAGCACCGCCATCACGTCGCGCGCTTCGAGCACCGGGCCGATCCCGCGCCCGATCGGCTGCGACCCATCGGTCAGCACCACGTCGATCGTGATGCCGACCTTGCCCGCGACATATTCGAACAGCTTGCGCAGCCGCACCGCCTCGTTGTGGCTGCGCACCTTGGCCGTGGGGCCAACCGGAATGTCGATCACCAGGTGGGTCGATCCCGCGGCCAGCTTCTTCGACAGGATCGAGGCGACCATCTGTTCGTAGGTATCGATCCTGAGCGGGCGTTCGACCGAGATCAGCACGTCGTCCGCTGGCGACAGGTTCACCCGCCCGCCCCAGGCCAGCACCGCCTTTTCGTGGGCGACGATGTCCCGCATCCGTTCGACCGAGATATCGACGTTGGCCAGCACTTCCATCGTATCGGACGTGCCCGACGGCGAAGTGATCGCGCGCGACGAGGTCTTGGGAATGATCAGCCCGTGCGCGGCAACGATCGGCACCACGATCATCGAGGTGCGGTTGCCGGGAATGCCGCCGATGCAGTGCTTGTCCACCACCAGCGGCGCGTCCCATTTCAGCCGGTTGCCGACATTGGCCATGGCGCGGGTCAGGGCCAGGGTCTCATCCGTGGTCATGAAAGCCGCGCAGGCAACCAGGAACGCGGCGATTTCCATCGGCGAATAGAGATGCCGGGCGACATCACGGATGATCGCGGCGATTTCATCGTCGGTCAGGGTATCGCCGCCGATCTTGCGCCGCACCGCCTCAAGGCTGGCGGGCGGCTTGGCCTGGGCGATGGTCACCCGGGTCCCTTCGGGCAGGCCGAGGCGGCGGAACGCCTGTTCGCCCAGGCCAATCTCGCCGCGTTGCAACAGGTGTTCGTCATCCATGATCGCCAGCGTGGCAAGGATGCTGGTGCCGTCGTGGCAGATTTCGATCTTGCGCAGCGCCTGGAACTGCTCCGCGCCGTAGCCGCTGTCATGCCGGGGCAGGAACACGGTGTTTTCCGGATAGGTATCGATCGCGACTGCGCGAATCTTGAACATCCATCGCTCCCTTGTGCAGCAGGCCCGCTTATATCGTATTTTCGTCAGACTTGTTTGTTCTTGCGCAATGCCCGACCATGTGGGCGGCGGGCATGGTGCGGCCCGCGGCAGAAAGGGGCGATCCGGCCATGAGCGAAGGCAGCACAGATGCACAGCCAGGCGCGGCAGGTCTGGCCTTTCGCGCGCGCGGCCTGGGCAAGGTCTACCAGACCGGCGAGACCGAAGTGCAGGCGCTGCGCGGGGTGGACCTGGATATTCCGGCGGGCGAAATCCTGGTGCTGCTGGGGCCTTCGGGCAGCGGCAAGTCGACCCTGCTCAACATCGTCGGCGGGCTGGACCGGCCCAGCACCGGCACGCTGCATTACGGCGATAGCGAGCTGACCGCGCTGGACGATGCCGCCCTCACCCGGTTCCGCCGCGCGCACGTGGGCTTCATCTTCCAGTTCTACAACCTGATCCCCAGCCTGACCGCCGAGGAAAACGTGCGCCTGGTAACCGACATTGCCGAACGGCCGATGGCAGCCGGCCAGGCGCTGGAACTGGTCGGCCTGGCCGACCGGGCGGGCCACTACCCGGCCCAGCTTTCCGGCGGCGAGCAGCAGCGCGTTGCCGTGGCCCGCGCGATTGCCAAGCAGCCCGCCGTATTGCTCTGCGACGAGCCGACCGGCGCGCTCGACAGCGCGACCGGGATCAGGGTGCTGGAAACGCTGGCCCGCGCCAACCGGGACCTGGGCACCAGCGTGGTGATCATCACCCACAACGCCGGAATCGCCGCCATGGCGCACCGGGTGGTCCATTTCCTCGATGGGCGGATCGCCCGGATCGATGTCAACGCCCAGCCCGCCGATCCCGCCGGGATCAGCTGGTGAAAGCGCTCGACCTTAAACTGCTGCGCGACCTGTGGCACCTGCGCGGGCAGGTGCTGGCCATCGCGCTGGTGCTGGCGGCAGCCTGCGCCACTTTCGTCATGTCGGTGGGGGTGCATCGCTCGCTCAAGGACACGCGCGATGCCTATTACGCGCGCAATCAGTTCGCCGATATCTTTGTGGGCATGACCCGCGCCCCGCGCAGCGTGGTCGCCCGGCTGGCCGCCATCCCCGGAGTGCGCAGCGCCGAAGGAACGATCCAGCAATATGCCACGCTGGACTTTCCGGGCCGCGCCGCGCCGGTCCGCGCGCTGCTGAACGGGGTGGAGGAAGCGGGCGGCAACCGGCTTAACCGGCTGACCCTGCGCGCGGGCCGCCTGCCCCAGCCCGGCAGTCCCGACGAGGTGGTGGCCGACGAAGCCTTCGTCAGCGCCAATGGCCTGGCGCTGGGCAGCCGGATCGAGGCGCTGGTCTATGGCCGCAAGCAGACCCTGCGGATCGTCGGCGTGGGCCTGGCGCCGGATTACATCTATGCCCTGGCCCCGGGCGACATCATCCCCGACGACACCCGCTTCGGCGTGTTCTGGATCGGCCGCAAGGCGCTGGAAGCCAGCACCGACCGGACCGAGGCGATCAACAGCGCGGCCCTGACGCTGGAGCGCGGCGCGTCCGCCGCCGAAGTGATCCGCGCGGTCGATACCGTGCTCGCGCCCTATGGCGGCACCGGCGCGCATGGCCGCAAGGACCAGCAAAGCCACGCCTTTCTCGACAACGAATTGAGCCAGCTGAACGCGATGACCAAGGTGATCCCGCCGGTGTTCCTGCTGGTCGCGGTATTCCTGGTCTATATCGTGCTGGGGCGGATGATCCGCACCGAACGCACCCAGATCGGGCTGATCAAGGCGTTCGGCTATTCCGACTGGGCGATCGCGCTGCATTATCTGAAATTCGCGCTGGCGATTGCCGTGCTGGCCACCGCGCTGGGCGCGGCGGGGGGGATCTGGATGGGCAGCGCAATGACCGAAATCTATGCACGCTACTATCGCTTCCCGTTCCTGTTCTACCATGTCGCGCCTTCCGTGATCCTCGCGGCGGCGGGGCTGTCATTGGGAGCAGCGGCGCTGGGCGCGCTGGGGGGGATGCGCGCGGTCGCCGCGCTCAACCCGGCGGTGGCAATGTCGCCCCCGCCCCCGCCGGTCTACCGTGCCGGTCTGGTCGAACGGCTGGGCAAGGCGGCGGGCTTTACCGCGATCGGCCACATGATCGTGCGGCACATCGCCCGCTGGCCGGGACGCTCGGCGATCACCGTGCTGGGCGTGGCGCTGTCGGGCGGGCTGCTGTTCGCCACCACCCAGTTCGCCGATTCGAGCACGACCATGCTCGATTCCTTCTTCTTCCGCGCCCAGCGCCAGGACCTGACCGTAACCTTCACCGAACCGCGCAACGAGGACGTGCTCTTTGCCCTGGCGCATCTGCCCGGCGTGCTGCGGGTCGAGCCGGTGCGCGCCGTGCCGGCCACCATCACCCACGGCAGCCGCAGCGAACGCACCGCGATCGAGGCGACCCGCGCCGATACGCAGCTCAGCCTGCGGATCGACCGCAACGGGCAGATGCTGCCCATGCCGGTGGCCGGCCTGATGCTGAGCCGCCAGCTGGCCGACAAGCTGGCCGTGCGCAGCGGCGACCGGGTGGAAGTGACCATGCTGGGCGGCCGCCGCGCGCGCGAGGTGCTCCCCGTGGCCAGCGTGGTCGACGAATTCATCGGCGAGCGCGCCTACGCCGCCGAAGCGACGCTCGAGGCGCTGGCCCGCGACGGCGCCCCGGCGGGCTCGGCGCTGCTGCGGATCGACCCCGCCGCGCGCGATGCCATCCTGACCCGGCTCAAGGCCATGCCCCTGGTGCTGGGCGTGACCGAAAAGACCGCCGCGCTGGTAAAGTTCGAACAGATGATCGACGAAAACATGCTGACCATGATCAGCTTCTACATCGCCTTCGCTTCGGCCATCGCGGTGGGCGTGGTCTATAACAGCGCGCGGATCCTGTTTTCGGAACGCGCGCACGAATTGGCCACGCTGCGCGTGCTGGGCTATTTCCGCAGCGAAGTGGGGCTGGTGCTGCTGGGCGAACTGGCGCTGCTGGTGGTGGTTTCGGTGCCATTCGGCTGTGTGATCGGCTATGGCATGGCCAAGTTGATGACCGCGATGTTCAGTTCCGATCTGTTCCGCCTGCCCTTTGCGCCCACGCGCGCCAGCTATGGCTGGTCGGTGGTGATCGTGCTGATCGCCGCCCTGGGGACCGCTGCCACCGTTGCCCGGCGGGTCCAGCGGCTTGACATGGTGCGGGTGCTGAAGGCGCGCGAATGATGGCGGACCTGTTCAAACGCTGGCGCTGGGCGCTGCTGATCGTGGCCCTGCTGGTGGCGGGGCTGGCCTTTGCCTTCTGGCCCACGGCCAGCGCGGTCGATACCGCGCGGGTCACGCGCGGGCCGATGGCGGTGGGGATCACCGACGATGGCGTGACCCGCGCGCACGAATTCTACGTCGTCTCCGCCCCGGTCAGCGGTTACCTTTCGCGGATCGAGCTGGAAGTGGGCGATAGCGTGACGCGCGGCACGCTGATCACGCGGATCACCGGGCGTCCCTCGGCCCCGCTGGATCCGCGCACCACGGCCGATCTGGGCGCGGCCCTGTCCGCCGCGCGCGCGGCCGAAGGCGGCGCGGCAGCCACGCTCGCGCAGGCCCGCCGCGACCTGACCCGGGCCGAGGAACTGGCCCGGCGCGGGTTCCTGCCGCGCGCCCAGCTGGAATCCGCGCGCACCCGCGTTGTCGGCGCCCAGTCCGCACTGGCCCAGGCCCGCGCCGAAATCGCCCGGATCCACGCCCAGGCCCGCCCGGTCAGCGGCGCGGGCGGCGGCAACGCGGTCGATGTGCGCGCCCCCGCCAGCGGCGCGGTGCTGTCGGTCATCACCGAAAGCGCCGGCGTGGTGGCCGAAGGGACGCCCCTGATGTCGATCGGCGATCCCGCCCGGATCGAAGTGGTGGTCGACCTGCTCAGCCGCGAGGCGGTGCGGGTCAAACCGGGCGATCCGGTGGAAATCACCCAGTGGGGCGGCGATACGCCGCTGACCGGGCGGGTGCTGCGGATCGAACCGTTCGGCAAGCTGAAGGTTTCGGCGCTGGGGATCGAGGAACAGCGGGTCAACCTGATCGTGGCCTTCGATGCCGCCAGCCAGCCGCAGGCCGCGCGGCTGGGGCATGGCTATCAGCTGGATGCCACGGTGATCCTGTGGCGCAAGGACGATGCGCTGCGCGTCCCCATCGGCGCGCTCTATCGCGGGGCGGACGGCGGCTGGCGGGTGCTGGTGGTGGAACGCGGCCACGCCCGCGAACGCGCGGTCAAGCTGGGCCACATCAACAACGAATTCGGCGAAGTGCTGGAAGGGCTGGCGGCAGACCAGGTGCTGGTGCTGAACCCCGGCAGCAGCGTCAAGGACGGCGCGCGGGTTACGCCGCGCTAGGCAATGGGCTTTTCCGCGCGGCCAAGCTGTGACATGCAGCACGCGATGCCGGACCAGCCACATTCAGCCCTGCGCGAACGCTTGAAGCGGCTGCCCGGCGCGCCCCGCGCGGCGCACTGGCTGCGCTGCCTGCTGCGCCCCGAATACCGCGAAATCGCGCGGCTGCGGCGGCAGGCGGCGGACCAGTTGCTGCAACCCTACACCCTGACCGGCGAGGATCGCTATCCGGCGGTATTCGATGCGCTGGCGCAGCACCTCGCACCGATTGCCGAACCGTGCATCCTCTCGTTCGGTTGCTCCAGCGGGGCGGAAGTGCGCGCGCTACGTCGCCGAATGCCGGCTGCCCGGATCACCGGGCTCGACCTCAACCGGGTGATGATCGCCCGTGCCCGTGCCGCCGATCCCGATCCGCGCAGCACCTATGTCTGCGCCGGCGCACCCGAGCCGGGCGCGCAGTTCGACGCGGTGCTGGCCATGGCGGTGTTCCGCCACGGCGATCTCGAAGCCACCCGGCCCGACAGCTGCGCCGCGGTGCTGCCGTTCTCCCGCTTTGTGGACGGCCTTGCCATGCTGGACCTGCACCTGGCAGTGGGCGGCTGGCTGGCGCTCTACAACCAGCAGTTCCGCATGGCCGATACCCCGCTGGCCGCGCGCTATGCCGCCGATCCGCTGCTGATGGGCGAGGACGAGGCGCTGGTCCTGCTCTATGGCCCGGACGACCGCCGGATCGACGGCGCGCGCGAACGACTGGTGCTGTTCCGCAAGCTGGCCGATGCCTGATCGCCGCGCCAGTGGCGGCGCGGGCTCCGGGCTGCTAGGCCCTTGCCGATGACCGCTGCTCCGCCCCGTTTCAATTCCGACCTGTCGGTGTTCCGCGATCCAGCCAGCGGCGCCCCCCTGACGCGCGACGGCGATGCGCTGGTCGCGCCCGATGGCGCGCGCCACCCGATCGTCCGGGGCATCCCGCGCTTCGTTCCCGCTGGCAACTATGCCGACGATTTTGGCGCGCAGTGGAACCGCTTTCCCCGCACTCAGCTGGACAGCCATTCGGGCCTGCCGATCACGCGCGAGCGGCTGGCGCGGTGCCTGAAGGGCGAACTGGACCAGCTCGCCGGCAAGCGCGTGCTGGAAGCCGGATCGGGCGCAGGCCGCTTCAGCGAAGTGCTGCTGGCGGCAGGAGCGGACCTGCACAGCTTCGACTTTTCCAGTGCGGTCGAGGCGAACGCGGCGAACAACGGCGCCAACCCCAACCTGACGCTGGCGCAGGGCGACATCCGCCAGCCGCCCTATGCCGCCGCCAGCTATGACTATGTGATCTGCCTGGGGGTGATCCAGCACACCCCCGATCCCGAACAGTCAATCGCCGCGCTGTGGCGCATGGTGCGCCCCGGCGGGCGGCTGGTGATCGACCATTACCGCTTCCGCTGGCGCTTTGCCCTGCCCACGCCGTTCGGCGATGCGGCCAGCCTGTACCGCTGGTTCATCCTGCGCATGGCGCCCGAAAAGCGCGCCCGCGCGGTGGAACGGATCGTCGATTTCTGGTTCCCGCTGCACTGGCGCTGGCGTGGTTCGCTGACCATGCAGCGCCTGATCCGGCGCTTTTCACCGCTGCGGTTCTATTACCCGGACCTGCCGCTGAAAGACCGCGAGATGCATTACCAGTGGTCGCTGCTCGACACGCATGACAGCACGACCGATTTCTACAAGCACCTGCGTTCGCCGGGCAGCATCCGCCAGACCCTGGTCTCGCTGGGGGCCGAGCAGATCCACGTCAGAGTGGGCGGCAACGGCGTCGAAGCCTGGTGCGTCAAGCCCGCCGCCAGGTAATCAGCGCGAGCCGAACCCGGTGAACATGGTTTTGATCGTGCGCAGCAGGATCAGCACGTCGATCCACAGCGTGCAGCGGCTGATGTAGAAGAAATCGTAGTTCAGCTTCTTGAGCACGCTGTCGAGATCGGCAACGTGCCCCTGGCTGACCTGCGCCCAGCCGGAAATCCCCGGCCGCACCACGTGGCGATAGCGATAGAACGGCAGCTCCCGCTCATACCAGCGTGACAGTTCCTCGGCCTCGGGCCGGGGGCCGATCCAGCTCATCTCGCCGCGCAGCACGTTGAACACCTGCGGCAGCTCGTCGATCCGGGTGCGGCGCAGCCAGCGCCCCAACCGGGTGACGCGCGGATCGCGGTGGCGGGTGATCGCCAGTTCCAGCCGGTTGGCGCCGTCCGGCACATCGGCCGCCGCGCGCATGGTGCGGAACTTCCACACCCGGAACGGCTTGCCGCGATAACCGATGCGGACCTGGCGGAAGAACACCGGCCCCGGCGAATCGCGCTTCACCGCCAGCGCGACCACGGCGAACAGCAGCAGCAGCACCGGCAGCAGCGCCAGCGCCAGCAGCGTATCGATCAGGCGTTTGAACGCGATGTAGGTCGCGTTGGGTTCCAGCGCGCCATAGGCGTTTTCGGACAGATGCTCGATCTGGACCTGCCCGGTCAGCGACTGGCGCAGCTGCTTGTAATGTAGCACCGACACCCCCTGCAGCGCGCATTCGGCCAGGAAGTTGAGCCATTCGGGCGGCAGGTCCGAATCGAAATCGGCGGTGACCAGCGAGGAATGCGGCGGCAGCTGCGGCCGCTCCATCCGCGTCCAGTGCACGCTTCCGATCCCGTAGAGACTGTCGACCCGTCCGAACGGGACCACTGCGATGTCCAGCCGCTGGCGGCGCTGGAGCATGAAATAGACCAGGTAGAACCAGGCCAGCGCCAGCGCCAGGCTGGCGACCAGCAGGGGGCGGCTGTAACCCAGCCGGGTCATGAACAGCAGGGTGAACGTGGCAACGAAGTTCGAAAGGAACACCGGCAGGATGTAATAACTGGCGCGGATCCCCGGGAAGGCAGCCAGGTTGCGATACATCCAGAAGCTGGATGTGATTGCCGCCAGCGATGCCGCCAGCGAGACATAGTAGACATCCAGCCGCAGCAGCGCCGGTTCGATCACGCCGGCTACCGCGAAGGGCAGCGCCACCGCCACCAGCAGCGCGCCAAGCCACTGGAACAGCGCCCGGCCCCAGACCACGCCATTGCGGCCCCGCGCGCCGCCAGCGCCCGGCTCGCCCCGCCCCAGCGCGTCGATCGCCTTCAGATCCGCCAACGCCGCAGCCCCGCATGGCCGTCCAGCGCGGGAACGGCGTTCTTGAGATCGGCCAGCAGCCCGCCCGGCCGGACCAGCCCCGCCAGCCGCTGCGGCGCAAGCGCGCGGTAGGCGGCGTGGGGCACGGCCAGCACCACCGCGTCAAACGCCTCGTCCGGCAGGTCGGTCAGCAGCTCCAGCGCATATTCGTGGCGCGCCTCGGCCGGATCGGCCAGCGCGTCGTGCACGCTCAGCACGTGGCCGGCGGCGGCCAGCGCGGCGATCAGGTCAGCCACCTTGCTGTTGCGCAGGTCGGGGACGTTTTCCTTGAAGGTCAGCCCCAGCACCAGCACCCGAGCGCCGCGCGGCAACTGCGCGTCGATCGCCCCCGCCATCCAGGCGGCCATGCCATCGTTGATTGAGCGGCCGGCCAGGATCACATCCGGGCTGTGCCCCAGCCCCTGTGCGCAGTGGCTGAGGTAATAGGGATCGACCCCGATGCAGTGCCCGCCGACCAGCCCCGGCTGGAACGGCAGGAAATTCCACTTGGTCCCCGCCGCTTCCAGCACGTCCCAGATCGAGATGCCGAGCTTGTGCGTGATCTGCGCCACTTCGTTGACGAAGGCGATGTTGATGTCGCGCTGGGCGTTCTCGATCACCTTGGCCGCTTCGGCCACGCGGATCGAGGTGGCGGGGAACACCCCGCCCGCGGTCACCCGGCCATAGACCGCGCAGAGCCGTTCGGTCACTTGCGGGTTCTCGCCCGCGACGACCTTGGTGATGCGGTCGACGGTATGTTCGCGGTCGCCCGGGTTGATCCGTTCGGGCGAATAGCCAAGGAAGAAATCGCGTCCGCGCTCAAGCCCGGATGCCGCGGCGATGATCGGGCCGCAGACATCCTCGGTAACGCCCGGATAGACGGTGCTTTCGAACACCACCACCGGACGCCGCGCGGGATCGAGCATCTCCCCAACCGCCGCGCTGGCGCGTTCGACCAGGGTCAGGTCAGGGCGGTTCGCGGCGTCGACCGGGGTCGGGACCGTGACGATGTAGATGTCCGCCCCCCGGCAGTCCGGCGCCGCTGCCCCCAGCCGCAGCTCGCCGCGCTGCTGGGCGGCGAGCAGCTCGTCAGCCGGCACTTCGTGCGTGCGGTCATGCCCGGCACGCAGTTCGGCAATGCGTACCTCATCGGTATCGAAGCCCCGGACCGGAAAGTGGTGCGACAGCCGCAGCGCAAGCGGCAGCCCGACATAGCCCAGCCCGACCACGACAATCGCCGGCAAGACCTGCTCCCCCTGCGCGCTGGTCACGTACTTACCCCCAAGATGAAGCCGCGACACACTGCGTCTTGATACCGCTTTGTCATCGCAGCGCCAGTCCTTCTAGGCGTTTGTCCTGAGCAATGCCTCGCGATAGGCGGAAATCACTGCGCTTTCGGAAAATTCACGCGTCACGCGGTCGCGCGCGGCCTGGCCCATGGCCTGCCGTTCAGCCTGCGACTGGGCGAGCATCTGCTCCATCCGCGCGGCCAGGCTGGCCGCATCGCGCACCGCGCACAGCAGCCCGGTTTGTCCGTGCCGGACCACGTCACGGCACCCCGGCACGTCGCTGGCAATCGCCGGACGCTCCATCGCCGCCGCTTCCAGCAACACGCGCGACAGGCCCTCGCGGTAGCTGGGCAAGACCACGCAATCGGCCGCGGCAATGTGCGGGCGCACGTCGTCCGCCGCGCCCAGGTATTCGACCACGCCTTCGCGCACCCAGCCGTCAAGTTCGGCGCGGGAAACGGCCGTGCGATTGTCGACATCGAGGAAGCCCAGCAGCTGGCAGCGCACCTGCGGGTGACGGGCGCGGATCATCCTCGCCGCCTCGACGAATTCGCGCACCCCCTTGTCGCGGATCAGCCGGGCGACCAGCAGGAAGCGGAACACGCCATCGTGCGGGCGCGGCCACGGCGCGGGGTCATAATGATCGACGTCGATCCCAGACCCGGGCAGCAGCGCCGTCTGCCCCGCGTCGACCAGCCCGCGCGCCAGGAACAGCGCCCGGTCATCCGCGTTCTGGAAGAACACGGTGGAGGATCCGCCCAGCCCCAGCCGGTACAGCGCCTCGGCCACGCGGGTCAGCCAGCTTTCGCGGATGAAAGCGGTGCCCAGCCCCGATACGTTGTTTATGCGCGGCACGCCCAGCAACCGCGCGGCCAGGCTGCCATAGGTGTTGGGCTTGATCGTCCAGCCCAGGTAGGCCTGCGGGCGTTCGCGCCGCAGCAGCCGCAGATAGCGCCACAGCAGCGCCAGATCGCCCAGTACCGAAGTGCCGGCGCTGACCATCGGCACCACCACCACCCGCGCGCCGAGCGCCCGGACCCGGTCGAGCGCGCCGTCATCGGGCACGGCGGCCACCACCTCGTGCCCGTCGGCCACCAGCGCACGGACCAGCCCGGCGCGGAAATTGGCCACGTTCCAGGCGGCGTTGATCGAAATCAGCACTCTAGGCACACGCCATCCTCGAACGGGAAGAAGCGGTAGGGCAGCCAGTATTCGACGTTCACCGCGTAGTTCAGCCAGACGAAGAACGCCGCCGCATAGAGCGCCACCACTGCCACGGTCAGCACCCGCGCAGTGCGGTCGTTTCCGGCCAGGGCTTCGGGCAGGCGGGCATAGACGAACATCTGCAGCGGCAGCAGGTACAGCCCCAACCGGTCGATCGCGGTCGAAGTGGGGAAGACCAGCACCAGCGCGAAAGCGGCGATGCCGGCTCCGGCCAGCAGGGTCCAGACCCCGCGTTCGGCATCGACCAGGCCAAAGCGCGGCCGCCACCACAGCAACACCGCACCCGGCAGCGCGGTCATCGCCAGGCGCACCACTGCGCCCGACGAGGTCATTTCCTGGTCGACATAGTTGGTCACCAGCAGCCCGGTCCGGACCGACAGCGCCGCCGCCGCCACGCCGCCCCCTGCCCCCAGCAGCACCAGCAGCACCAGCAGGCGGGCGTAAGGGTGGACGTTGGCAATGAACACCGCCAGCGGCAGCATGATAAGCGCGGTCGAATGAAACAGCGCGGCGGCCAGCACCCAGGCGATGAAGCGCACCACCCCGCCCTGTTGCAGCGCGACCAGCGCCAGCAGCAGCAAGGACACCGCCATGCCCTGGCGGATATAGCCCATGCCCATGACCACGACGAAATAGGGCACCGCCACGGTCAGGCACAGCCACGGGCGCGGCTGGGCCAGGCAGAACCGTGCCAGCGCCGGGGCCATGATCAGCGCGCTGACCGTGGTCACCACCAGCATGCCATAGCGGCTTTGCGCCGCGAACCGGGTAAGCAGGGCAAAGCCCGGATCGCCCAGCAGCCCGAACTGGCTCTTTTCCCAGTAGGCCGACTGGACCATCCGGTCATAGTTGCCCCAGTCTCCCCCGGTCTGCCAGCGCAGCCCGATAATCGCGACCAGCGCGGCCACTACGAAGACCCAGGCAAAGGTCAGCCGCCCGCGCCCCAGCCCGCCCGGCGGTTCCAGCACGGCAAAGGCCGCGGGGAACAGGAACATCAGCCAGTAGATCAGCATGAGGCCCCCCAGCGCCGCGCCCAGGCCTGGTACATCAGCACGCCCCACAGCGATCCGGTCCAGTCATGGCTGCCGGCGCAGTGCTGCGCCCAGCGCGTGCGGATCGCCGCCACGTCGAACGGCGCGCTGGCCGTCAGCGCGGCCGGGGCGAGCAGGTCCTCGGCCCAGTCGCGCAGGTCATGGCGCAGCCACGCGCCGACCGGCACGGCGAACCCGGCCTTGGGACGGTCGATCAGGGCATCGGGCACATGACGCGACAGGATCCGGCGCAGCAGCCACTTGCCCCTTCCGTCGCGCTTCTTCAGCGCCAGCGGCAGGCTCCACGCCAGTTCGACCACCCGGTGATCGAGCAGCGGCACCCGCACTTCCAGGCTGCTGGCCATCGACGCGCGATCGACCTTCACCAGGATGTCGTCGGTCAGGTAGCCGGTCATGTCCCACTGCATCATCGCTTCTTCGCTGGTCGTGCGGACGGGCACCATCTGGTCCACGCCGGACGCCAGCGCGCGCCCATCGAGCAGCGGCAGAGCGCCAGACCATTCCTCGCTCGATTCGCGGTAGATCGCCCGCGTATCCAGCGGACCGCGCAACATCCGCGCCAGCTTGCCCAGCTTGGCCCCCAGCATCGGCACGCCGCCGCCCGGCGCCATGCGGCCCAACCGGTCCCACTGCTGCGGAGACAGCGCGCCCAGCCCGCCGGCCAGCGCGCCCCGCAGCGGCGTGGGCACCGCGCGCAGCGCCTGCCAGGTGCGCTGCGAGACAAGATAGCGGTTATAGCCGCAGAACAGCTCGTCCCCCGCATCGCCCGACAGCGCGACCGTGACCGACTGGCGCGCCAGGCGGCTGACCAGCAGGGTCGGCAACTGCGAGCTGTCTGCGAAGGGTTCGTCGTAAACTTCTGGCAGCATGGGAATTTCGCTGCGCACCTGGTCCGCCCCAAGGTACAGCTCGGTGTGATCGGTGCCAAGGTGCGCCGCCACCGCGCGGGCATGGGGGGCTTCATCAAACCCGGCATGATCGAAGCCGATGGTGAAGGTCTTGATCCGGTCGCTCGAAACCCGCGCCATCAGCGCGGTGATCAGCGAGCTGTCGATCCCGCCAGACAGGAACGCCCCCACCGGCACATCTGCCAGCACCTGCTGCCCGACCGCATCAAGCAGCAAGGCCTCAAGCCGCGCCTCGGCCTCGTCCGCGTCGATGTCGAGCGCGGCGCGCGCGGCAACCTCTGCCAGCGACCAGAAGGCGCGGCTCTCGCCCTGCCCGCCCGCCCGCGCCAGCGCCGCCGCATCCAGGGTGACGACATGGCCGGGGCGCACCTTGTAGACATCGCGCAGGATCGACCACGGCGCGCCGACGCAATTGGACCGCAGGTACAGTCCCAGCACGCCCGGATCGACCGGATTGGCAAAGCCGGGCACCGCCCGCAGCGCCTTCAGTTCCGAAGCGAACAGCAGCAGCCCCGCGCTCCACCCGTAATAGAGCGGTTTTTCCCCCAGCCGGTCGCGCGCCAGCCGCAGCACCCCATCGCGCCGGTCCCACAGGGCCAGCGCGAAGGCGCCGACGCAGCGCTCCAGCGCCTTGTCCAGCCCTTCGGCAGCGATCAGTGCCAGCAGCGTTTCGGTATCGGAATGGCCGCGCCACTGGTGCGCCGCGCGCGCGTCCAGCTCGCGTCGCAGGTCCGCGTGGTTATAGATTTCGCCGTTGAAGCTCAGCACATAGCGCCCGCACATGCTGTGCATCGGCTGGGCCCCGGCTTCGGACAGATCGACCACGGCCAACCGGCGGTGGGCCAGCGCGATGCCGGCTTGCGGGTCGCTCCAGCCGCCTGCGCTATCCGGGCCGCGCCGCCACAGCGTTGCCGCCATCGCCTCGGCGGCAGCGGACAGGGCCGGCGTGGGCATGGCCCCGGCGCGCACCCACAGTCCCGCAATTCCGCACATGCCCCCGCCTTTCGCGCGTCACTTCGCGGGGGGAAGGCCCGCGCCATGTGCCGAGCTACAACAGCAAGGCCTTGTCGCCTAGGGCGAATACGGCGCGCTTATGGACAAGCGCAGGCCGCCCCCCTATCCCGCTGGCATGGCAAGGCTGGCGCAGATCAAGACATTCATCCGCGATGCCTTGCCCGCGCGCTGGCAAGTGCCGGTAAAGTATCGCTACCTGCGCGCCGCCGGCGGCCTGGAGCCGGAACTGGACCTCCTCGCGCTGCTGATCCGTCCAGGCGAGCGCGCGCTGGATGTCGGCGCGAACTATGGCACCTATGCCTTCACCCTGGCGCGGCTGGGTGCGCGGGTCGACCTGTTCGAGCCCAACCCTGCCATCGCACGGGTGCTGGCAGCCTGGGCACGCCATCAACGCGCCGTCAGCGTCCATGCCGTCGCTCTGTCGGATCGCAGCGGCACTGCCGAACTGGTGATCCCCGCCGATGCCGCCGGGACGGAGCATGACAGTTCCGCCTCAATCGTGCCGGGCTTCGCTGCCAAGGGGCGCCGGGTCAGCGTGCCGATGGCCCCGCTCGACAGCCTGGGGATCACCGATGCCGCGCTGATCAAGATCGATGTCGAAGGCCACGAAGCGGCCGTGCTGGCCGGTGCGCGCGCCACCATCGCTGCCAGCCTGCCCGCGCTGATCGTCGAGATCGAGCAGCGCCACATCGCCCGCCCGATCGCCGAAGCGCTGGGCGAGATAACGGCCATGGGCTATCGCGGCTGCTTCTGGTGCGACGGCGCGCTGCTGCCGCTGGAGCGGTTTGACGCCAGGCTGCACCAAAGCGCGGAACGGTTCGAACATCGCGGCACAAGCTATTGCAACAACTTCATCTTCCTGGCCGAACAGCGCCTTTCCAGGGGAGACTATGCCAAGCTGACTGGACGGATCGCGGAGTGAAGATCCTGGTCGTCACGCCGCGCTATGCCATTTCCGGGGTGCCGCTGGCCCAGGCGCGCTTTGCCGCCGCCCTGGCCGAAGCCGGGCACGAGGTGACGTTCATGGTCGGCCGCTGCGATGCGGACCTGACCATCCCTGAGGCCCCCGGCGTGCGGGTGATCGAACCCGGATCGCCGCAGGTCCGGCACATGCTGGGGCCGCTGTGGCGCTTCCTGCGGACCGAGCGTCCCGAGGTGGTGTTCTCGGCCGAAGATCATCTGAACTGCATGGTCCTGGCCGCCGCGCTGCTGGCCGGATCGCGCGCCCGAATCAGCGGCTCGTCGCGGGTCACGCCGTTCGATACCTATTCCAGCACACCCTTCACCAAGCGCTGGGTGCTGAAGCAGGCGATGCGGCTGCTCGCCCCGCGCGCCGATGCGCTGACCTGCGTGTCACAGGACATGGTCGCTCAGTACGAAAGCCTGTTCCCCGGCATGGGGCACCAGTGTGTCTACAACATCGTCGACCAGCCCGCAGCCCGCGCCCGCATGGCCGAGCCGGTGGACGAGCCCTGGTTCACCGATGGCGGCCCGGTGCCGATCGTCGCCGCCGGATCGCTCGCCCCGTGGAAGGGCTTTGCCGACCTGATCCGCGCCGCGGCGCTGCTGCCCGATGCGCGGCTGCTGATCCTGGGCGAGGGACCTCTGCGCGCCGAACTGGAAGCCTTGGTGGCCGAACTGGGCCTGGACACGCGGGTCAAGCTGCCGGGGCGCGTCGCCAATCCTCTGAAGTATTTCGCCCGTGCGCGCATCTCGGCGCTGTCGTCGCATGTCGAAGGCATGCCCAACGTGCTGGTCGAAGCGATGATGTGTGGCTGCACCCCGGTCGCGACCGATTGCCCGACCGGCCCGCGCGAATTGCTGCAGGGCGGACGCTATGGCTATCTGGCGCGGGTCGGCGATCCAACCAGCATCGCCGCGGCGCTGCACCAGGCCAGCGAGCGCCCGATCCCGCCCGAAGTGCTGGCCGAAGCCGTTGCCCCGTTCGAACAATCGCGCGTGATCGCCCGGCATTTCGAGCTCCTCGGGCTAACCTAGACGATGCTGATCGGCCTTAACGCCACCTGCTTCAACGAGCGGCCGTCTGGCGCGAACCAGCGCTTTCGCCACCTTTACGGCGCACTGATCCGGCAGAACCCTGACTGGCGTTTCGTGATCTACGAGCCGCGCGATGCCCGCATCGCCGCATGGTTCGCCGATTGCCCCAATGTGGAAGCCCGCCCCACCCCGCTGCCGTCCGAAGGGCGGCTGGCGCGGCTGTGGGCGGGGCGCGGTTATTGGCAGCAGGCGTTGCACCGCGACCGGCTGAACCTGTTCGAAGCGTTCCACCTCCCCGCCGTGATCGCGCCCGATTGCCCGACGCTGCTGACCATCCACGACCTGCGCCCCGTGCGCGGCGATGCCGCGCTGCCCGGGCGGCTGATCGCCCGCGCCGTGCTGCACGAAGCACTGGGCCAGGCTGCCTGCACCTTGGCCGTATCGGATACGATCGCGGCGGAACTGCGCCAGTTCCGCCCCGGCCTGCGGGTGGAACGGCTCTACAACGGGGTGATCCCGGCAGATTTTGCCGCCCCGCCCCCCGCCGCCATCGCGGCGGCGCGCGCCGCCTGGCAGCTGCCGGACGCGTTCATGCTGGCCGTGGGCCATATCGAGTGGCGCAAGAACCTGGTCCAGTTGGTCGATGCGGTCGCCGCGCTGCGCGCGCGCGGGCTGGAGCGGCCGCTGGTGATCGTCGGCAATCCCGGCGGGGCCGAGCGCGAGCTGGCCACCGCGATTGCCGCGCATGACCTGGGGGGGCTGGTGCAGGTTCTGTCAGGCGTGGGCCATGCCGACCTGCTGGCGATGTATCACGCCTGCCGCCTGCTGGTGTTCCCGTCCGCCTACGAAGGCTTCGGCATCCCGCTGGTCGAGGCGATTGCCGCCGGCCGGCCGATCGCAGCCAGCGACACGGCGGTGTTCCGCGAGCTGGCCGATGGCGCTGCGCAGTTCTTTCCGCTGGGCGATGCCGCCGCAACGGCCGATGCGATCGAAGCGGTATGGTCGGACCCGCAGTTGGCGGACCGTCTGGTCAAGGCAGGCCAGGCCCTGCTGCCCCGCTATGATTTCACCGCGCTGGCGCAGCAACTGGGCGCGCTGTACCGCAGAATCGCGCTGGACTAGGCGGCATGGGCCAGCGCCCGCGCCAGCGCTCCGCGCAGGGCCGCGCGTGAATGGAACCGCACGTATAGCTCGCGCAGGGCCGGGTCGAACGGTGGCGCGGAATTGGCCGCGAGTCGTGCGACGGCTGCGGCAAAGTCCGCCGGGTCATCCTTGCGCAGGCTGGCCGCCATTACCTCGTCGCCATAGCCGGCAAAGGCTTCGGCCGTGCCGACCACCCGCTTGCCGTGCATCAGCGCTTCGGCCACCTTGGTCTTCATGCCCGAGCCGGACAGGATCGGCGCGACCACCAGCGCCGCACCGGCATACCACGGCGACAGGTCATCGACCGGGCCGACCAGTTCCATGTTCGCCGGCAGCGCGCCCACCAGGCCATCAAGCCCGCGCCCGACCACGAGCGTGGGAACGGGCAATAGCGGCGCGACATGCCGCGCATACCAGCGCAGCCCTTCGACATTGCCGAAAAACCCGCCGCCAACGAACAGCGCATAGGGCCGCGCGCGCTGCACCGGCGCGCAGGCGGGATCGCGCCGGTCGTCCAGCGCCATTGCCGCCACGGCATCCTGCCCGCGCCCAAAGCGCAGCGCCAGTTCCGCCCCGTCGCGTTCGCACAGCGTGATGCACTGGTCGCTGTGGCGCAGTGCCAGCCTTTCGGCCTGCCAGTGCCCGGCCAGCACGCCCAGTCCGCGCAGCGACGGCGCAGCGCGCAGCGCATCAGCAAAGAAGCGCGTTTCGCAGTTGTGGAAGAAGGTGGACACCGGCAGATCCGGGCCGCGCGCCTTGATGGCGGCGGCGGCGGCGCCCAGGTTCGACCCGTCAATCAGCACGCGGTCCGGCGCCAGCCGCGCCGCCTGCCCGGCAATCGCAGCAAGCCGCGCCCCGTCCAACCCGTTGAGCCGCCCGCGCAGCGCGCCGGCCGCCGTGCCCGCCCCGGTCAGGCGCACGGTCTGCACATCCGCGAACATTTCGCCAAGCACGGCATGGAGCAAGCGCGAGAGCAGCTCGCGCCCGCCGCCGAGGCGCTGGCCATCGTCGGTGGTCAGCAACATCAGCCGCCCCCTGCCCTCCGCATTGCCCGCGTGATCCATGTCCTGCCCTTTGCCAGCGCCGCCCGCACCCTGTAACAGCAGCATGGCCCCGCAGGCAAAGGACCGCCGCAACACTTATGGATAAACCCTGCTTCTCGGTGGTCATCCCGCTGTTTAACAAGCGCGATTACGTGGGCGCGACCCTGGCCAGCGTGCTGGCACAGGACCTGCCGCCGCGCGAAGTGATCGTGGTCGACAACGGGTCTAGCGATGGGGGCGATACGCTGGTCGAAGCGCTGGGACACCCACTGGTCCGCCTGCTGCGCGAGGATGAGCGCGGCCCCGGCCCGGCGCGCAATCGCGGCATTGCCGCAGCATCGGGCGAATGGATCGCCTTTGTCGACGCGGATGACCTGTGGGCCAGCGATCACCTGGCCCGGCTGGCCGATGTGGCGACGCGCTTTGCCAATGTGTCGCTGGTCGCCAGCGCCTTCACCACCGGCGGCCCGGACGCCGAGCCGCCGCCGCCGGCCGGCGGCGGGCAGGCACGCCTGGTCGATTTCTATCTGGGCGACAATGCCAACCTGGTCTGGTCTTCAGCCATCGCGGTGCGCCGCGAAGCCTTGCTGGCCAGCGGCGGCTTTGCCGCATTTGCTGCGGGCGAGGATACCGATCTGTGGATCCGCCTGGCCCTGACCGGCCCCTTCGCGGTAACCGACGCGATCACCGCGCTCTATCGCCGGGGCAATGCCGGGATCATGGACCAGGCCCAGGCCGCGCTGGCACGGTCTGCCCCGCCGCCCAGCCCGGTGTTCGCCACTATTGCCGCGTTGCTGGCCGATCCGCGCCATGCCGCCCGGCACGGCGCGCTGGCGGCCTATGGCGATGGCCTGCGCTGCCGGTTTGCCGCCCAGCTGGTCTATCATGGCCACCCCGCTGCCGCGCGCGCGCTGCTGCGGCCTTGCACCCGGCGCAGTGCGGCCTGGTGGCTATGGTGGCTGGCAAGCCTGGTGCCGCCCGCACTGCTGCGCCCGCTGGCCCGGTTGTGGAGCGCGCGGCCCCGGCGCTAGCGGGCCTGCGCCCAGGCCCGCCGCGCCGGGGCGAATTCCCGGCCCACCAGCTGGCTACCGGCCAGGCCCAGGTGATTGGCATCGCGGTACAGCACCGTTTCACCGCGCCGGGTTTCGCAGCGTGCGGGATCGGGGCACAGCCAGCGGTCCAGCCGCAGCACCGGCACATCGGCCTGGCTGGCGAAGGCGGTGAACAGCGCGGCGCTCCACCGCCCGGCCGGGGCGGCGCCGGCCGGGGTGATGCGGCAATCCGGGGCGGACATGACCGTGGGCAGCCCCTGCAAGGATCGCGCCCAGCACTGCCCGACATCGAAGCGCGCCTGCTCTGGCCCGGTCACCAGTACCACGCGCTTGCCCATGGCGCGGATCGCGGCCGCCGTGGCCCGCTGGGCCTGGACCAGCTCACCCAGGTCAGCAGCGGCCAGGCGGCCATCGCCGCGCAGCGCCCGCGTGCCCGGCTGGGCATAGCGCTGGTAATAGCCCGACAGCACCACCACACGCACCGATGGCGTGGCCCGCAGCCAGTCGATCACGCTGCCGTTGAAGGCCAGGCAATCGCGCGCAAAGGCGAGCGTCGCATCGCGGTCCACCGGAGCCAGCCCCAGCAGGGGCGCACATTGTCCCTTGCTCGCCTGTGCCAGGCGTCGCGCGCCGCCGACCTGCAGTGCCGGCACCAGCTGCTGCGAAAAGGAATCGCCCCAGACCAGCATGTCGGGCTGCGCCGATGTGGTGCAGCGCCCGTCGAACCGGGGGGTGTCGGCGCTGCAATAGAGCAGGTCCAGCCCGGTCACGCCCGCCAGGTCCACCGCATCGCCGCGCTGGCGGACCAGCGCCGCGCTGACCAGGACCAGCCCGGCCAGCCCCAGGCTTGCCCCCAGATAGAGCGCCACCACCCGCCGCGCGGGCAGCGGAGCGAACCGGCCCGGCTGTTCGACCAGCCGGTACAGCGCCCAGCCCAGCACACCCGACAACACAACCAGCCCCAGCGCCACCGGCACCGGCGGCTGCGCGCCCAGCCACAACACGTGGGCAAAGGCGAACAGCGGCCAGTGGACCAGGTAAAGCGAGTACGACGCATCGCCCGTCCGCACCAATGGCGCCAACCAGCCGCGCCCCGGCAACTCGGCCAACAGCAGCAGTGCGGTGGCGAGGCACGCGGGGAGCGCCAGCAGGTGTCCGGGCAGCGGCAGGGGCAACAGCGGCAGGGGCAACAGCGGCAGGGCCAGCAGCACCGCCAGCGCCGGCCAGGCCAGCTTGCGTCCTGCGCCGCGCCCGGCGCCGCGCGCCGCCAGGATCGCTGCGCCCACGCCCAACCCCAGTTCCCACGCCCGCGTCGGCAGCAGGTAGAACGCCGCGCCGGGCGAACGCGGATAGAGCCACAGGTATGCCGCCAGGCTCAGCGCCGTGGCCAGCGCCACCGCCCCGCCCCGCAACCCGCGCGGCAGCAGCCACAACGCCAGCGGCAGGGCAAGGTAGAACTGCTCCTCGATCGCCAGCGACCACATGTGCAGCAGCGGTTCGGAAACGGCAGAATTGTTGAAGTAATTGATCTGCTGCCACAGCACGACGTTGGTGGTGTAGGTCAGCGTGCCCAGCGCCTGCGCGGCAAAGCGGGCATGGGCCGCGCTGGTCAGCAGCCAGGCCCCGGCCAGCACGCAGGCCAGCAGCACCGCCAGGCCCGCCGGAGCCAGTCGCCGCAGCCGCCGCAGATAGAACGCCGTGAAGCTGAAGCTGCCATCGTCCAGCGCGCGCAGCACGTGCCCGCCGATCAGGAAGCCCGATACGACGAAGAAGATGTCGACCCCCAGGAACCCCGCCGGGGCCAGCCCCAGCCCGGCGTGGTACAGGATCACCACGGCCACGGCATAGCCGCGCAGCGCCTGGATGTCGGGGCGCAGCGGGGCGCGCGCCGCCAGCGTCATGCGGGCTTCCGGTTGCTGCCGATCAGCTCCGCATAGCTGCCAATCCCGGCGATCCGTCCGCCGTCCAGCCGCACGATCCGGTCGCACAGGTGCAGCGTGGTCAGCCGGTGAGCCACGATCACCAGCGTCAACGCGCGCGGCAGCCGCGCGACAGAGGCCATGACCGCCGCTTCGGTGGCATCGTCAAGCGCGCTGGTCGCTTCGTCGAACACCAAGACGCTGGCCTGCTTGTACAGCGCGCGGGCAATGCCGATGCGCTGGCGTTGCCCGCCGGACAGGCGCACGCCGCGCTCCCCCACCTGGGTGTCATAGCCATCCGGCAGGCCAGCGATGAAGTCGTCCAGCTCGGCCAGCCGCGCCGCTTCGCGCACGCGGGCCAGGTCGATCTCGGCCTGGGGGCGGCCGAAGGCAATGTTCTCGGCAATGGTGCCATCGGCCAGGAAGATCGCCTGCGGCACGTGGGCCACTTGCGCCTGCCAGGCGGCGCGGGTCCGCTCGTCCAGCGGCTGGCCATCGATCAGCAGTTCGCCCTCGACCGGGTCGAGCAGTGCCATCAGCACGTCGACGAAAGTGCTCTTGCCGCTGCCCGAACGCCCGACCAGCCCGATCCGTTCGCCCGGCGCGATGTTCAGGTCGATCCCGTGCAGCGCCGGGCTGCGCACCCCCGGATAGGCATAGCCCAGGCCGCGCATGGTGATCGCCGCGCCTTCTGCCCCGGCCCTGGCAGGCGCGGCGGGGGGCGGCAGCGGTTCGGCCATCAGCGCGGCGACATCGATCAGCGCGGCGCGGTTGCCGTGGATCTGCGACCAGCTGAAATAGATCTGCTGGATCAGCGGCAGCAGTCGCTGCGCGCCCAGCGCCAGCGCGCCCAGCATCGGCAAGGCGGCGGTCAGCCCGCCGGGCCGGCCCGAAACATAGACCGAGATCAGCGCGATCAGGACCACGCCCGCCGCTTCGACCACCTGGCGCGGCGCCGCCGCCATGAACAGGTTGGCCGATTGCGCAGCGCGGTAGCGATCGTCCACCGCTGCGAACTTGGCCAGGAAAACGTCCTGCGACCGGTCAAGCAGCACGTCGCGGATCCCGCCCAGCCCTTCCTGCAGCACCTGGACCCGCTGCTTCAGCGCCGCCGCGATGATGTCGCTGTTGCGGTAAAGCCGCCAGCGCGTCAGCCGGCTGACGCCAAAGTAGAGTAGCCCGAAACAGGCCGCCGCACTCAACGCGGTTGCCGCATCGATCGCCATCAGTGCGGCCAGGATGAACACCGCCACCACCAGCGCCGTGGTCCCCGCCATCGCGGGCAGCAACATGTTGCCGAGGACGAATTGCACCTTTTCCATCGCCGCCAGCGTTTCGGCGCTGTTGTGCATGACATGCCGGGCATAGGGCCGGTGCAGCACCCGGGCATAGACGCCCAGCGACAGGTCATGCGCCACGGCATAGACATAGGCCTGGCCGACCCACAGCAGCACCAGCCGCAAGGCCGCCGCCGCCACTGCCGTGCCGACCAGCACCAGCGCCGCCGCGATCACCGCGCTGGTGCCAAGCATGGCCCCCAGCCGCTCAACCGGGGCGACCAGCCAGCCATAGCTGCCCGCCGTGCCGCCCGGCGCGACAATTGCCAGGAACGGCAGCACCGCCCCCACGGTCAGCGTTTCGGCCAGTGCGCCCAGCACCATCAGCACCAGGTTGAACAGCAATTGCCGCTGCCGGCGGCCGCCCAGCTGGCCATAGACCAAGCGCGCCGCGCCCAGCGCGGTAGCCGGGGGCGTGACCAGCGCGGTCATTGCGGCGCGGCGGCCCGCGCGCGGTCCGCCAGCCAGGCTTGATAAGGCGCGCGCCAATCGGGATCGGCGGCGAGCGCGGCCTGCACCGCCGCCGCGCCATCCGGGCGCAAGGCAATCACCCGGATCAGGCCATAGACCTGTTCGCGGCTGTCCGCGGCCAGCCGCATGACCGACCCGGCTTCGGCCAGGGCATCGGCATAGCGGCCGGTGCGGGCATATTCGTTGAGCAGCCAGGTGCGCACCAGCACCAGGCGGGGCGAGCGGCGACGCGCCGCTTCCATCAATGCGGTCGCACGGTCGAGATCCCCTGCGGCGCTGGCGTCGAGCCCGGCCAGCGCCAGCGGCGCCCCGGCCGCCGGCAGCCGCGCCATGGCCTGCGCGATCAGCGCCCGCTCATCGGCATCGACCACGCCGCCGCTGGCGGTGATACGCTGCACGGCCTGCATCACCAGCGCATTGCCGCTGGCCGGCCATGCTCGCACGGCCAGGTCAGGGCGATCTTCCGCGAACTGGCGGCCCATGGCATCGCGCAGCACCAGCCAGCCGGCCAAGGCCAGGGCGGCCAGCGCCACCCCGCACCCAGCCGCCGGCCAGCGGCTGATCATGCGCCGACGTCCAGGATATTCGGCCCGGTCTTGCGCCCCTTGCCCAGTGCGCCCAGCAAGCCCTTCCCGCCCCGGCGCGCATCGCCGGTGTCATGGCCATAGCCATAGCCATAACCATAGCCGTAATGCTCGTTATCGGCACCGGACTTGGGCTGGAACTTGGTCAGCACCGCGCCAACCATCTGCGCATTGGCGGCCTGCAGGCGGCGGATCGTGCCATGCACTGTCTTGCGGCGGGCCGAACCGGCTTCGATCACCAGCACCGTCGCTTCGCAGATCGAGGCGAGGATCGGCGCGTCGGCCAGACCCAGCACTGGCGGCGCATCGACGATCACCACGTCAAAAGCGCGTTCCGCCTCGTCGATCAGCTCGCGAATGCGCACCGTGGCAAGCAATTGCGCGGGCGCGGGCGGCACCGCCCCGGCGGGCAGCAGCGCCATGCCCGGGACCTTGGTCGCCACGACCTGCCCGGCCAGCGGCTCGGACGTGGCGAGCAGCGCGCTCAGCCCGATCGATTCGCCGTTGGCCGACAGGAACGAGGGGTTGCGCATGTCGGCATCGATCAGCAGCACGCGCTGCCCGATCCGCGCCAGGTTCTGCGCCAGCGCCAGCGACGTGCTCGACTTGCCCTCGGCGGCGCGGGAGCTGGTGATCAGCATCGAGCGCGGCATCCCGCCATCGGCGACAAAGCGCAGCGCGGTCATGATCGAATGATAGCCTTCACTGACGGGCGACTTGAGGTCGTCCAGCTCTCCGGCCAGGGTCGATCCGCGCGCCACGCGCGGGACCACGCCCAGCGCCGGCAGCTTGAGCATTTCGCCGATGTCCTCGGGCGTCTTGACCGTATCGTCGATGAATTCGATCAGGAACGCCAGCCCCAGGCCCAGCAGCAGCCCCACGACCAACCCGATCGCCAGGTTGCGCAGCGGCTGCGGCCGGTAGGGCGCCTTGGGCGGTAGCGCGGTGTCGATCACCGTGGCCTGGTTTTCGCCCAGTTCCCCAACCACCCCGATTTCCTTGAAGCGCTGCAGCAGCGCGTCATACAACTCGCGGTTGGTATCGACTTCGCGCTGGAGGAAGTTGTAGCCGATCCCGCGATTGCGCAGGTCCAGCACTTCGGCGCGCAGCGAGGCGACCTTGGCGCGCAACTCGTTCTCGCGCCCGGCGGCGGCCTGGTACTTGCTGCGCAGTGCCCCGTTGATAGTGCCGGTTTCGCGTTCGATCGCGACCTGGACCTGGGCGATGCGGGCGCGCAGGGCCTGCATGTCCGGGTAGTCCGGCTTGAAGGTGCCCAGCTTTTCCCGGTAGTCCGCTTCCAGCCGGGCGCGTTCGGCGCGCAGGTTCTGCACCGCCGGGTCCTGAACCAATTCGCTTGACGCGCCGCTGCCGGCCGCCTGGCGATAGGCCTGCTCGGCGCCGATCCGGTCGGCCGTGGCCTGCGACAGCCCGGTGTTGAGCGCGACCAGCGTCTGGCTGGACAGCGAATCCCCGTTGCTGGAACTGGGCCCGTCGCGGCTGGCACGGCCGCCCGCGCTGCCGTTGTCCAGCTGCACGATCCCCTGGTTCTGGGCATAGAGCACCAGCGCGCGTTCGCTGTTTTCCAGCTTTTCGCGCGCGGCGGCCAGCCGATCCTGCAGGAAGGTACGGGCGTAATTGGTGGTGTTGTAGCGGTTCTCGGTGGTGGTCTCGATGAACCCGGCGGCAAAGCCGTTGGTGATCCGCGCGGCGCGGGCCGGATCGGGATCGGTATAGGCCAGCGTCACCAGGTCGCTGCCGCGCACGGGCGCCACTTCGAGGTTGCGCATCAGCTTGAAGGTGGCAGCCAGCTCGCGCTGTTCGCGCGGCAGGCCCTGCGCGGTGAACCCGGGATCGTCGGCCAGCTTCTGATTGCGCGCCACGCGCGCGGCGAGCGACCGGCTGCGCAGGATGCCGAACTGGGTCTGCAAATACTGGTCATCGTTGCGCAGGCGTTGCAGCGGCTGGTTGCGGCCGGCCAGAATCTGCGCCGGCTGGGCATTGATAGCCAGGGTGGTGGTGGCCCTGTATTCGCGCGTCGCGCTGATGGTGAACAGCAGGGCCGCCAGCAGCGCCGCGCCGATCACCCCCAGTACCAGCCAGCGGTGGCGCAGCACCACGCGCAGCGCCTGGTCGATATCCACCAGGCGATTGGCCGGCTCGGCCGCGCCCACCGGCGCGGCGCGGCGCGGCTCGAACGACAGCCCAAGGAGCCCGCGCGATCCGCCGCCTTGCACCGAAGCGCCGTCGTCCCCCCTATCGCTCACCAGTCGAATGCTCCGCTGTCTCGCCCGCTCCACAGCGACCGGGTTCCGGGCGCGAGCGGAGGATCAAGCCCATCGAATGACAGGCTTCTGTGGCGAGGTAAAGCCGCAATCCCGGCACCATTACAGCGCAATCCGCAGCGGCTGCGCAGGTGGTTCGCGCAGATCATTGATATTACCGGACTTAATCTCGTCGCGCCGGGCGATCAGCACGCCTGCCAGGGCCGCCACCATGGCCAGCGCGGCCGTGCGCAGCGGATAATCCACCGCGCTGTGCGCCAGCACCGCGCCCAGCATCACCGCGCCTGCGCGGGCCATGGCCAGCGCCTCGCCGCGCGCCGGGTCCGCGACTGGCCCGGCGCGGACCAGCGCAGTCACGCCCTGCCCCCACCAGCCCAGCACAGCCAGCGCCAGCAGCAGCCCCGGCAGGCCATATTCCAGCGCCACTTCGGCATAGTCGCTATGTGCGTGATTGCGATATTCGGGATCGATCCGGGCGGGATCCTCATATCGGGGATAGATCCGCTGGAACGAGCCGCCACCACTACCCAGCGGGGCATAGTCACGCGCGGCCAGCAGCGTCTTGGCGATCATCACCGGACGGTGCTGTTCCGCCCCGCCGGCCGGCTCGGCCTGGGCATAGCGCCACGCCTGCCAACCCGCGCCCGCCACCACCACGGCGGCCACCACGCCCAGCCCGGCCAGCACCGCACTGCGCGGGTGCCACAGCGGGCGCACGAACAGCACGCACAGCGCCAGCACCGGCACCGCTAGCAGCGCCCCGGCATCTGATCCGGTCAGCAGCACGCCCCCGGCCAGCAGTGCCAGCGCGGCCAGCATCGCCCCCCTGCGCCCCGCGACCAGCGCGGCGCAGGGCATCGCCGCCAGCAGCAGGCTGGCCAGGTGGTTGCGATTGGCGAACAGGCCCACCGCCGCGCCCTGGTTGGTCAGCGCATAGGGGTGCAGATCCAGGCCCGGCATGCGCTGCACCAGCCCCAGGGCGGCTGAACCCAACGCCAGCACGATCACCGCCTGCATCGCCCGCCACAGCGCCCGCCGTGACGCCCGTGCCGCCAGGGCCGTCACGGCCAGCGGCGGCAGCAGGCTGACCAGCACCGCCAGGGTGGCATCGGGGTCAAGTGACAGCGGCAACCACGGCCGCCCCAACCCTGCCAGGTCGAACCCTGCCGCAATCTCATCCCGGCCCGGCAGCACTGACCATGCGGCAGGCGGCAAGGGCACCAGTTGCAGCAGTGGCAGCGCGACGATAGCGCCAGCCAACCAGGCCAGCGTGCGCACCAAGTGTGAAGCCCGGGCGCCTGCAGGCGCGGTGCAGACCGTTATCGCCAGCATGGCCAGCGCCAAGGCCTGCAAAGCGGCGTTGGCCCAGATCCCGCCCGAGTTCGACCCGCCCAGCAACAGGCCGAGAACCAGCAGGATCAGCAGCAGTAATTCTCGCGATACGCGATCAAGCAAGGGGCAACACCCCGGTAGTCTGGAACAGGAAAATCAAGGGCAGTCCGCCCGCAGCGGACGGCAAGCGCAGGATTACGGGCTGGCGGGACCCTTGCCGCCACCGGCACCGGCCGCAATGCCCAGGCCAACCGCACCGGCAATGCCCAGCACCACCGGCAGGCCGCTGCCGCCGCCGCCACCCTTGCCCTCACCGGTTTCGCAGCTCTTGTCCTCGGCCGACTTGGGCACGCAGGTATCGGCCGCGCCCTGTGCCGCCGTCAGGCCCAGCACCGCGCGATTGTTGATTCGGCCCGCCACGGCAGCCGTCGGAGCGGCCGGCTTCGCAGTCGCCGCGATCGCGCTAACCGTTTGACCAAGAACCAGAGTTCCAAAAACGAGAGCAGCCATCGCCTTGCGCATCGCGGTAATCCCCTGCTGCGGGAAGTTTTTCCCGAGACTGTAATCGGTTAACACGGCCCCGCCTGCCATGCAAATCCTAACCGAACGGCCGGAACAGCGCGATGAACGGCAGCGATTGCAGTACCAGCTTCCACGTTGCGCTAAGCGCCGAGCCATCGACCACCACGATATCGTCGGCATAGATCGCCGGATCGGCCATCTTGCCATTGCGGATGCTGTTCAGATCGAAGCTGGCGGCCATGCGCTGCCCCTTGATCGTGCGGAACACCACCACGCGGTGGGTGTTGGCTCCTTCCACCGTGCCGCGCGCCATGGCGATGGTCTGGATGAGCGAGGTCTGCCCCGCCACCGGGTAAAGACCCGGCTGACTGACCGAGCCATCGACCGTGACCGTGCGCAGCATCGGCGTTTTCAGCAGCACCTGCACATCGGGCGATTGCAGATAGCGCGCGCCCAGCGCGGCAGCGATTTCGCTGCCCAACTGGTCCGTGGTCTTGCCGGCGGCGGCCACGGTGCCGATCAGCGGCAGCTTGATCCGTCCCGCCACGTCGATCGCCTGGTCGCCCGACAGGCTGTCCACCTGGTAGACCTTGACCGTGATGACATCGCCCGGGGCCAGCACCGGCGGCAACTGGGGGATCTTGTCGGCCAGCGGATCGGGCGAGACAAACCCGGCCGGATCGTAGGGAATGTTCCCCCCGCGCCCCGCGCAGGCGGCCAGAGCCAACCCCAGCAAAAGCACGGCGGCGCGGCGCCAGCCAGACGACAGGGCGGATTTAGGGGAAGTCATGGCAGGGTGTTATCCTCTCCCCCGCGTCGGCGCAACCGCGCGCCGCGCGCCGCGCGCCGGCGCACCAGCAGCGGCAGGCGCAGCACGGGATAGAGCCAGAACAGGCCGCGCGGCAGTGCAATCGCGGCAATGTCCTCGCCTGCCAGCGCCAGCCGCCGCAGCGCCGCCAGCCGCGTGCGCCAACCGGGCGCGACCAGCAGCTTGGCCGCGATCTCGGCCCAGCCGCGCCAGGGGGTCGCTTCCAGTTCGCGCGCGCCGCCCCCGGCCTGGATCACCCGCAGTGCGAGGGCATTGAGCAGGCGCAGCCGCAAAGCGCGCGGCGCGACAAAGCCCGGCGGCGGCGGCGCGCCCAGCAGGCGCTGCGCCAGCATGATCGCCGAGGCCGCGGCAATCGCCGCCCGGCCGCTGCGTGCCTGGCGCCACAGCGCGCTGCCGCCATCGGGCGCGCGGTGCAGCAGCGCGGCAACATCGGTCAACCACTTGAGCCGGGCCCAGCCGTGGGCCGCGCCGTGCTGGCACAGATAGGCGAACTGCGCCTCGGCCACCAGCACAGGCAGGGCCTGGCCTGGCGCCAGTTCGACCATGGTCAGCTGGCCAGCAGGCGGCAGCCCGGCATCAGCCGGGTCATCGCCCATCCGCCAGTGCAACTCGACCACCAGTCCGCTCTCGGGGTGGCGGTGGATGCTGTCCTTGCTGGCCCGGCAGAACAGCCCCAGCCGCGCCCCCGCAAGCTCACCCCGGGGGGACTGGCGCGCATAGCCTGCCGCGTCCAGCACCTGCCAGGCCTGCGGCACATCGGCGAGCGCGACGAGGATGTCGAGATCGGCGGCATAGCGCAGCAAGGGCGAGCCGAACGCTTGCTGCGACAGCGCCACGCCCTTGAGGAACACTGCCCGAATGCCCGCCGCCGCAAGCGCCTGAGCAAGGTCCAGCGCGGCGCCCAGCTGGGCCAGGGCCGTCTGCCGGGCGAGCAGCGCGCGGCGCTGGACCTGGCGGGGCACGGGCCGCCCCGCCTGGACCAGGCGGAACGCGACCAGCCCCGAAACCTGATGCCGCCGCGCGATCCCAGCGAGCAGATTCTCTGCCAGTCCCGCAGTGTCAGGCAAGGCGCCGCCAGCAGGTGACAGGCAGGCACAGACCAGTGCGAATTCGCGGCCAATGCCCGACTTGATCGCACGGTCCGCTTCCGCCACCCTTTCACCCATGACGAATCAGCATCCCCCCGTCCCGGCCGGCCCGACCTTAGAACTATTTGAACCGCTACTGGGCCAGGTCTTCGCAGTCGCGTTCGCGGATGAGGTGTTTGCCTTGACCCTGGCCGAAGCCAAGTCGATCGGCAATTTCATTCCTCAGGTCCATGACCGTCCGCCTTTCTCGCTGGTGTTCCATTGCCCCGACGTACGGGTTCTGCCGCAAGCGATCTATCCCTTGAAGCACGACCAGCTTGGCTTGCAGGAAATGTTCCTGGTGCCGATTGCCGGCAATGCCGAAGGCGTCAGCTACGAAGCCGTGTACAACTGACCACACCTTCGCGCCTGATGCGTCAGGCCACTTCGCCGCGCGCCAGGGCGACCTCTACCGGCCGTTCCATCTCGACATAGATGTGCTGCTCCCCAATCGACTGGAAGCCCAGCCGGTCGTAGAGATGGCGCGCCGGGTTGTAGGATTCCACGAAAATGCCCAGCGCCTTGCCCGCCCGGGCGGCGTGAAAGCCCAGCGATTCGAGGATTGCCCCGCCCAGCCCCTGGCCTCGCACCTCGGGCGACAGGGCAATGTCGACGATGTGCAACTGGCTGCGCAGTTCCTGCGAATAGAGCCGGCCGATTGGTTCACCGTGCCGCTCGATCACGTCAAACGCGACGTTTTCCAGAACCGTTCGATAGTGATGGCGCTGCGCATTGAATTGGAACAACACGAAGGCCTGCTTCTGCTCCTCGCTCCAATCGGGCAGCATGTCCAGCTCACTCTCGCGCGTGGTGCGGTACAGCGCGATCAGGAACGGATCATCTTCAGGCAATTCCGCGCGCAGCCGGATGCCCTGCGCCACCAGAGACGGCGCCAGGACAACCAAGGGACTTCTTGCGGACAGCAGCATGCGGCAGAGCAATCAGTTGCGCGACGGATAGATCCCCTGCACCGCAATGCAGAAATTGATCCCGAGGTAGGGCTGCATGTTTTGATGCGCCAGGCCGCTGCCCACAGAGCTGAGGGTGTTCGGATGCAGCGTGGTGTTGGCCGTGGCCGCATCGCTGTAAGTGTTGTTCGGACCCGACAGGCCAAGGAACGCCTGGCCCGTCGGCGTTGCGACGTTTTGCGCCGGGTTTGGAGTGGAGAGGATGCCTGCGTTCAAAGTATGATTGTGCTGAGGCGTCTGGCTCGATGTCAACGTGACAGTGTCCGTCCCATTCGTCTCGCCAACCGACACGGAACTGACACCCGGACCGCTGCCCACGCCACGCGGCGAGCGGGACGCCAGGTTGGGCAACTTGAACGTGGTTTGTCCGTTCCCGCCAAAATTGACGCCGAGTAGCGAGAACAGTGCAGTGTTCTGGCTAATCGCCAAAGTGGCGCCGTTGCAATACGCCCAGCCTCGGGGTGGAAAATTGAATCCAAAAATCTGGATTTCGCCAATGAACGGCTGCGTCATGGTTCAAAGCTCCGAAACTAGGCCCGAGACGGAAAAATTCCCCACAGGGCAATGATGTAGTTCAAACCCAGCGTAGGCATCATGTTCGAGTGAGCCTGACTGCCTCCGACCGAACTGATGGTGTTCGCCATAGCGGTGGGCTTGATCGTGCTAGTGCCCGGAACCACATACAGCGTCGGCGTCGAAATCGGATCAACCGGCTTGGCCGGCAGAACGGTTGGTCCAGGAGCGACAACATTGCCGTTGGCGGTTGTCGTTAAAAAACTGTGCGTGTGCTGCGGAACCTGGCTGTTCGTTAACGTTTCCGTTTCCGTCCCGGCTTTCTGGCCCATTACCCGATTTGTCAGGCCTGGGCCCGTCCCTTGGTGCACCGGCACGCGGCCCCGAAGGTCAGGCACACCGAACGTATTCACGCCATCGCCGCCATAGGTTGTCCCGATCAGCGCGTAGAGCGCATCGTTTTGCGAAATAGGCAACAACCCGCCATTGCAGAACATCCAGCCGACCGGGGCAAACGTTCCGGCGAACAACCTGATCTCGCCAATGTAAGGATTGGACATTTTTAACTCCCCTCTGGGTGGCTCAGGCTCGTCAGGCGTTACGGCTCAGTTGCGCGACGGGAAAATACCCGACAGCGCGATGCAGAAGTTGATCACGGAATAAGGCTGCATGTTGTTGTGTGCCTGCGAACCGCCAACAGTGGTGACCGATTGAGCGTCGAGCGGCACAAGAGCCGCAGGTGCCGCATAATACTCAGCCACCGTCGCATTATCCGCCGCCAGCATCTTGCCCGTGGGCACCCGCTTGTTGGCGGTGGTGGTCGTAGCACCCACCGTGTGGGTGTGTGCCGGCATCTGCGAGCTGGTGAGGGTCACGCTTTCCTGCCCTGCACTCTGCCCGATCTGGACCGATGCGGGCTGCCAGTTGGGGTCGACTGAACTGGCATAACCAACCGGCGTGCGCCCGCGCATGTCAGGCAAGGCAAAATTTGTTGTGCCATTGCCCCCGTACTGGGTACCCAGCAGCGAAAACAGCGCCTGGTTCTGATTGATCGGCAGCAATTGCCCGTTGCACTGCGCCCAGAATTTCGGAGCGAAGTCGAACGAGAACATGCTGATCTGACCAATGAAAAAGTCCGACATCGCCCGCAATCCTTGCTGAAATCACCCTGCATGTTCCAAACGGACGGACAGGCCGAGTGACCGACGCTCCGTTCGAACGCGAACCAAGGATAGCAAGCGTCCGCGCATTTGCATCAGAAAACTACCAGTCGATTAATATTTGCCTGCACTACCAAGCTAAATCATTCACTTCAGGTGATTTATCTTTAACCGCAGACCTTGCCCGGGCGCATTGCCCGGCCTGACCACGGGGAACGGGGGCCTTGGCGATTGCAAGCCTGCCGCATTTATGGCAGACACAAAGCCAATATTCGCGTTTTGCGAACAAAGGGGGCTTTTGCTCGGATGGCACGTATCGAACACAATGACGCTGTTCCGACCCCGGGCGAATCGCTCCGCTCGCAAGGCGAACGCGCAGCATGGACCAGCCCGCGCGTGATCGTGTCCGATCTGGGCGATGCCCGCGGCAGCGCGATCATCCCGGGTGCTGACGGCTCATCTTCCGGCTACACCTACGGCTCCTGATCGGGCTCGTTCCGGCGATCAAACCAGTTGATGAAGCGGGCCATGACCAGGGCCCGCGATGCGGCGTATAGCGCCACCAGGTTGAGCGGCCGGCCATCCAGGCTGCTGCCAGCGGCCAGCGCGCCACGCAGTTTTTCCACATCGACATAGCGCGCGGCCGGCCCGTTCGCGTCAAGTTCCGCCAGGGCGCGCGGTAGGGCGCGCGCCAGCTGGGCGTGCATGTCGGGCAGTTCGGGCGCATTGCCCGGACCTGATTCGAGCAGACGGCGCGGCAGCAGATCGGCCAGGGCCTGGCGGGCCAGCCAGCGTTCCTGGCCATCGCGGAATTGCAGCCGTTCGGGGATCGCCAGCGCCAGTTCGACCACCCGCCGGTCATGGAACGGACGGGTAAAGTCCAGCCCATGCGCCGCGGCCAGGGTGACCGCCGAAGGTTGCGAGGCGCGAAACCGCTCCAGCATGTGCAGCCAGCGCTGCCCCCAACGGCCGAAGTTGACGCGCGGATCGCGCAGCCGGCCCGGATCGACCAGCCCCGCCGCGATCATCTGCGCGGCAAAGGCGTCGCTGGTCATCCGCAGCCGCCACAGCGGCGTCAGCCCGCGCAGCAGCCATGATCCGGCGCGCAGCATGTGGACTGGCAACAGCGGCCGGACCACGTCATAGGCCAGGATCCAGACCAGCGGTCGCTTGCTCCGGCGGCGTCGCGCGCCCAGCTCGCGCACGAAGCGCCGCAAGTGCCCGCGCAGCAGGATCCGTCCCAGCAAGCCGCCATCGCGCATGTTGACGGTATAGTCCCCGCCGTGG
>JAKPAG010000081.1 GCA_029779535.1 Pseudomonadota bacterium
CCACGGCGCCCTGACCGCGCAGGACCGCCATCCCCCGCGGCTCCACATCACCGTGCAGAACAAGGTCACCCCGGCCGAAGCCCGCGCGCTCCAGCAGGTGCTGGCCGGCGAGGTGCCCGAACGTGCCTTTGCCTTCACCGGGCTGGGCCTGCACCGCTATCTCGGCCCGGATTGGGAAGCGGTCGGCAGGTGGCCGTTCCGCAAGGCTGATTTACCGGCAAGAGGTGGTTGACCACCCGCCACTCCCCCGCTAGGAGCGCCGCCTGTCCGGCACACGCCGGAGGCCCGATGGGGCGGAGTAGCTCAGCCGGTTAGAGCAGCGGAATCATAATCCGCGTGTCGGGGGTTCGAGTCCCTCCTCCGCTACCACTTCAAACACACCTTCACGATCCAGGGCCGGTTTTCCGGTCGCCAGCGCCATCATGGTGTGGATGGCGATGCGGGCGTCGCCCCCGTCGCTCTGCGATGCGCGGCCGGGATCGGCCCGAATGCGCGTCAGCGCGGCAGGCATCCGTACAGCACGGTCCTGACGATGCGTTCGGCTTCGGCCTCGGCTTCGACCAGAGCGGCCGAACGGCGGGTCGCGGCCACCATCACCACGTTGCCGACCAGCGCCAGAATGGTCGAGGCGATCTGCTCGGGCGGGGCGCAGGGGGAATGCAGGGCCGCGTGCTGACCGATGTAGCCCGCCACGTCGAGCTGGGTTCCCTCGACCATCGATTTGGAAAAGGCGTCGAACACTTCGGGGAACACGGCCGCCTCGGTCAGGAACAGGCGGAAGATCCCGAGGTAGACCGGATCGGTCGTCCGCTTCAGGATTTCGGCGATCAGCCGTTGCAGCCCCTCGACCGGATCGTCGGCCTGTGCGGATTGGCCCAGTGGCGGGCCCCGGTTTTCGACCACGTGCCAGATCACGGCCTTGAGCAGATCCTGCTTCGATCCGAACCGGGCATAGACCGTGGGCTTGCTGACCCGCGCCGTTGCCGCGATTTCGTCCATCGAGGTGCCGGCAAAGCCGTGGCGGGTGAAGACCTCCACGGCCGCGTCGAGAATCTGGGCCCGCTTGCGCGCCGCGGCCTCGGCGGTGGGCCGTCCGGCGCGACTGCCGGCAACCGGTCGGTGCCGCGCGGGGCCAGCCTGTTCGTTGCCGGCCTGTTCGTTGATTGCCTGCGGCATGTCCCTTGTTGACAAATTTCCGTGCTGAAATCAAACTACACGGAAGAGTTTAATTAACGATACGGGATCAGCCGGCAAGGCCGGGAGAGGGAGAGGTTCATGGGCCTGAAGGTGCTCAGCGCATTCCTGGCGATCGTTGGCGCAATCCTCGCGGCGGGCGGAGCATGGCTCGTCGCGCTGGGGGGCTCGCCCTATTACGTGCTCGCCGGCATCGGCTGCATCGTTTCGGCGGTGCTGCTGTGGCGGAGGCGGATGGCCGGCGCTTGGCTGTACGGCCTCGTCTGTGCCGTCACGGTGGCGTGGGCGCTGTGGGAAGTCGGCCTCGACTTCTGGCAGCTGCTGCCGCGCGTGGCTGGCCCGCTGGCGATCGGCCTCATCCTGATGACCCCGTGGATGCTGCGGCCCTTGCGCGGCGCCGGCGCGCCTGCGGGCACGCCCGGCGGCAAGCGGGGCGTGGCGGCCGCGATCGGCGCCTTGGTCCTCGGCATCGGCGGCGCGGCCTGGCTGACCGTCCATCATGATGGCCTGGCCGCGCAGGACGGCGCCGGCGGCGCGGCACAGGTTGCCGCCGCCAGCGATGACTGGACCTCCTATGGCCGCACCGCTTCGGGCACCCGCTATTCCCCGGCCGCCCAGATCACCCCTGCGAACGTCGACAAGCTGGAACTGGCGTGGAGCTATCGTACCGGCGATATGGCGGCGAACTACCCCAACACCAAGTCTGCCTTCATGTTCCAGGCGGTCCCGCTCAAGGTTGGCGACCTGCTGTATTTCTGCACGCCGCACGATATCGTGGTCGCGCTTGATGCCAACACCGGCAAGCAGCGGTGGCGGTTCGATCCCAAGACCAACGATACCGGCGTGGCCATGCTCGTGTGCCGCGGCGTATCCTATTACAAGGCGTCCGCCCCCGTGGGCGATTGCCCAGAGCGCGTGCTGGTCGGCACGATTGACGGGCGGATGATCGCGCTTGACGCGAAAACCGGCGCGCTGTGCCAGAGCTTCGGCAAGAACGGCGAGATCTCTTTGCGCGAAGGTCTGGGCAAGGTCGATCCGGGCTATCACTACTCCACCTCGCCGGCGACGATCATCGGCGATGCGGCGGTCATCGGTGGCTTCGTGCTCGACGGCATGGCCACGGGTGAGCCTTCAGGCGTGGTCCGGGCCTTCAACGCCCGCGATGGCAAGCTGATGTGGGCCTGGGATCTCGGCAAGGTGCCGGGCGCGCAAGGCCTTGCCAACGCCGAATACACGCGCGGCACGCCCAACGCCTGGACGGTGTTCAGCGCCGATCCCGCGCTGGGCCTCGTCTATGTGCCCACGGGCAACAGCACGCCGGATTTCTACGGCGTGCCGCGCTCGGAAGCCGCGCGCAAGTATTCGAGTTCGGTCGTCGCGCTCGATGCGCGCACCGGGCAGGTGCGCTGGTCGTTCCAGACCGCGCATAACGACATCTGGGACTACGACATCGGTTCGCAGCCGGTCCTCGTCAACATGCCCACTCCGAACGGATCGGTGCCCGCGCTGATCCAGCCGACCAAGCACGGCGAGATCTACCTGCTCGACCGTCGCAACGGCCAGCCGCTGGCGCAGGTGGAGGAACGCCCCGCCCCGCAGGGCAGCATCCCCGGCGAGCGGTATTCGCCGACCCAGCCGTGGTCGACAGGCATGCCCAGCTTCACCCCGCCGGACCTGACCGAGCGCGACATGTGGGGCGCGACGCCGCTGGACCAGCTGTGGTGCCGCATCGCCTTCCGCCGGTTCGACTATCGCGGCAAGTTCACGCCGCCGGGCCTGAAGGAAACGCTGCAGTATCCCGGTAACTTCGGGGTGATCGACTGGGGCAGCGTTTCGGTTGATGAATCCCGCGGGCTGATGATGGTCAACACCTCGCGCCTGCCGATGCGGGTCCGCCTCGTCCCGCGCGCGGAATTCGAGAAGATGGGCCGCTCGGGCCCGGGCGAACACCACGGTGGGATCATGCCGCAGGCGGGTACGCCCTATGCGGTGGAATTCGGCCCG
>JAKPAG010000095.1 GCA_029779535.1 Pseudomonadota bacterium
CGGGTGTGCGGCTGAACCATATCCCGATGTCGCCGCCGCGCATCCTCGCTGCACTGGACACGCAGCGCGCGGGCTGAGGGCCCAGGTCCACCTCTGGGGCTCCCTGGCCGCAGCGGCCGGGGGGCGCCCGGTGGTGGAGATCGCGGCGAGGGATATCGGCGAGCTATTCCGCAAGCTTGCTGAGCAGTACCCCGCAACCCAAGCCTTCATCGACCAGGGCGTGGCAGTGTCGATCGGCGGGACCATCTATCGCGACAGCTGGTCCCAGCCATTGCCGGAGGGGGCGGCGATATTCCTCCTCCCGCGCATCGCCGGAGGATAGCCGGGACACGGCTATCCTCCGCGCGCCGAACCACTTGATCTGCCTGGTCCAAACGGCAGCGACTGCGCGGGCCGCGGGCCGCGGTCGGCGCCGGCGCTCCCTCATGTCATTCCTGCGGCCGCGCGCGGCCAAACCAGGCCAGAGCAGCGCCGGTCAAGCTCAAGGCTGCAGCTACCCACCCCATGGTCGCCCATGCCTCCGCAGCAACCAGTAGACCGCCCAGCAGCGCCGAGGTCATCCACCCGACCGAGGCGCATGAAATGTTGATCCCGAGCACGGTCGCCCGCACTTGTGGTGAAACGCCACTCAGCAGCGCGAACAGTGGCGGGCGGCTGGCCCCATTGATCAACATGAAGACACAGGCCCAGGCGACGGCGGCAGTGATCCCCCACGGCGGCACGAACAATGCCACTGCTGCAGCTGCAGTGCTGGTCGCCGCGACGGAGTAGAGCAACGGCCGGTTCGCCACCCGGTCGGTCACCCGGCCGCCCAGCAGGTTGCCTAGGAAATTGCATCCGGCCACAAGCATCAAGGGCACCGGCAGTTGCACCAGAGTCAGGTGATGTGCCAGCTGAAGGTACGTCGCGAAATAGGTCGCCAGCATGCCGAAGCAAATGCGTTCGGTAATGCTTGCCCCAAGCAAGGCGAGGACGTGTGGGCCAAGTGCCGCCAGCATTCCGCCGCGCAATGCGCCCGCGCGCGTCGTCGTGCCCCCTCGCTGCACCAGCAAGGCCGTCGCACCGGCGACCACGGCCGTGCCGCCGCCAATCACCAAGCTGACACCGCGCCAGCCGATGAAGGCACCGATCCAGCTCGCCATCGGGACGCCAATCAGCAAGGCCAATGATTGCCCGCCGATCAGCCAGCCCATCGCCCGGCCCCGCTGGCTGTCGCTCACCCGGTCCCCGACCTCGCCGTAGATGCTGCCCATGAAGATACCGCTCGCGAGCCCCCCCACCACCGCAGCGACCAACACCTGCCAATACGCCCATGCCGCCGCCGAGCCGGCCATCATCGCAGCCATCACAACCAGTGCGCCGACCAGCAGGCCGCGTCGGCCCAGGCGCCCGGCCAAGGGGCCAGTGAAGAACGACGAAACACCGACCGCGACTGACGACCCAGCCAGCATGTGCGAGAGCACAACGATGTCGACGTCGAGATCCCTCGCCATCTGGAGCAGAAAGGGTGCGCGGCCCGTGCCGATGGAACTGGACATGAACATTCCGGCGCCACCAACCGCCAGCAGGCCCAGTGGCAGAACGGCGGCAGTGGATTTGGTCACTTCGCGTCTCTCCTGCCGCAACCCTCGCATGGCACCGCGGTATGGTCCAAATCGCCGCGAGCCCAGGAGTCGGACTCAGGCAACATGTCCATCGGAAGGCGCGAGTGGGGAAACAAGATCGTATCTGGGGAAATGGTCACAATCTCAGGCCGGACAAATCCGGCTTGGCCCATCATCACAAATCGACTGGATGACCGCAGCCTGCGCACGCGCCACAGGCAGGCTGCGCCGCGGCGAGGTATCGGGTTCGGTCCCGTCCGGGCGCTGGCGAGGAAGGCGCGCACCGATTCCGTAAAACCGCCGGCGATGCGTCGATCCAGTTCATCGGCGGAGTGCGGGCCGCGGACCACTTGCTCTACGCTGCCGCGAGCCGT
>JAKPAG010000096.1 GCA_029779535.1 Pseudomonadota bacterium
CCATGGTCGGCCGCAGCAACGAAGGCCGCCCCGGCACTCGCAAGCTGCGCTATGGCAAGACGCAGCGGAAGTGGGGGCGGTGATCGGCCGCGCATGCGGCAGACGGTGAGGCGGCAACGTGGAAAGGACGTTGCCCCTTATTGCCCTTCGCCATACCGCTACAATATACGACCAAGCCCATTGACCCGTTGATCGAGAGACCATGCAACGCCGCGTTCTGTTGTCCCTGGCCTGCCTTCCCCTCGCCGCCTGCAGCGCGGTGGCGAGTGACAATGCGGTGCAGAAGTTCTCGTTCGACGATATCGGCCATCACGTGGATCATATCGTCGCCGCTTCGCCGGACGCGACGGACGCCATCTGGACGCCGCTGGACAGCACGCGCTCGCTGGCATTCGGCAAGCCCGGCGAAGAGCCGATGCTCACACTGGTGTGCGAAATGGATGAGCACACGCAGCCGGTCATTCGCATCGTCCGCAACACTCCGGCCGATCCGGGCGCGAAAGCGCTGCTGGCGCTGCTCGGCGCCCGAATGAATGCACGGGTTCCAGCCGACACCCGCTCCGCAGGCAGCGCCTGGCATTGGGAGAGCCGCGTGCCGGCACAGGACCCACAGCTCGACGTCTTTCTCGACGGTGGCTCGGTGGAAGCGACCGTGCCGGGTGGGGGCACGCTGAAACTGGCCGCCAGCAGCGAGCCGGGGCGCGTGGTCAATTGGTGCCGGCGTCAGAGTTCGCAGCAGGCTTCGATGGAGCAACCTGCCCCGCCAGCGTGACGAGGCTGTTCGGGCCCAGCACCTGCGGCAATTGCCGCGCTTCTCCGTTGGGCGGATACCACAGGTAGAGCGGCACGCCCGCCGCGCCGTGCGCGGTGAGGAAATGGGTGATCGCCGGATCGCGCCGCGTCCAGTCGCCCCGCATCGCGATGACACCGGCCCTGGCGAAAGCCGCGCGGGTCGCTTCGCGTTCGATGGCGACGCTTTCGTTGACCTTGCAGGTCACGCACCAGTCGGCGGTGAACCAGAGGAACACAGGGCGGCCGCTCGCCCGCGCCTTGGCCAGCGCGGGTTCGCTGAAATCCTGTGCGGCCAGCAGGCCGGCCTCGGCCCTGTCCGGCGCGGCCAGGCTGGCCGGCAGCGCGAAGGCCCCGAACAGCAGGAACGGCGCGACGATCAGGCCGAAGGCGGGCCAGGCCATCTTGCCTGCCCGTTGCAAGCGCCCGACGACCGCCAGCGCGATGAACAGGCCGACCAGTACGAGCAGCGCCATGAGCGCGAAGCCCTTGCCCCCGAGGCGGGCGGCAAGCCACAGCAGGGCGAGGGCGGTCAGCCCCATCGGCACGGCCATGGCATGGCGGAACCGCACCATCCACGCGCCCGGCCTGGGCAGCAGCCGGCGCAGCGGCGGGACGAAGCCCAACAGAAGGAACGGCAGCGCCAACCCCAACCCCAGCGCGGCGAACAGCAGCAGGGCCTGCGGCACGGGCAGCAGCAGCGCCGCGCCCATCGCCGCGGCCATGAATGGGCCGGTGCATGGAGTGGCGACGAACGCGGCGAGCAGGCCGGTGGCGAACGCCCCGCCCGGCTTGCCTTCACGGGTAATCGGCAGGCTCGGCAGTTCGAACACCCCGGCAAGGTTGGCAGCAATCGCGGCCGCCAGCAGCAGGAGGCCGACCACGACGCCGGGGTCCTGCAACTGGAAGGCCCAGCCGACCTGTTCCCCCCCGGCACGCAAGGCGAGCAGCAGCGCCCCCAGCGCAAGGCAGGCGAGCACCACGCCGAGCGTGTAGGCCAGCCCTTCGCGGCGGGCCTCGGCCTCGCTCTCCCCCGCCCGCGCGAGGCTGAGCGCCTTGAGGCTGAGGATCGGGAACACGCAGGGCATCACGTTGAGCAGCAGCCCGCCCGCCAGCGCACCGGCCAGCAGCAGCCAGAGCGATGAGGCCGCTGCCGTGCCGATTGCCAGCGGTGTGCCGTCCGTGGGCACCGGGCCGGACTGGGCCACGAATCGCACGCCTTCCCCACTGTCGTCGAGCCGCAGGATGCCCCGGATCGCATCCGGCTGCGCGGCGCCCTTGCGAGCCAGTTCGGCAATCAGCCAGTCGCCCTTGCGGGCGAAGGCCTGCGGCGCGGCGTAGTCGATCAGTTCCGGGGTTTCGACGAAGGCATGCGGATCGGCCAGCGCCATGCCGGCGGGCAAGGGAATCGCCACCCGCAGCTTGCCTGGCGTGAGCGCGAACCGCGCGGGCCGGTCGAGCAGGGCCGGG
>JAKPAG010000108.1 GCA_029779535.1 Pseudomonadota bacterium
TACGGGACAAACCGGTGCGCTTGGCTATCTCCCGGATCGACAGATGATCGCGGTAATGCCAGCGCCGGATAACGCTCAATAATGCCATGTCCAACACTCCATGGTCCCCCGCTCTTCAAAGCCAGGGACGTGTTCAAACATGGGTCACTTCTCAGTGGAAATTACTGGCCTCCCCGGGTCACTTCTCAGCGGCAATCAACAATCACTGATCTGGAAGCTCGCGAAACCTTCGATCCCGGCAGCGGAGACGATCTCAGCCTCGAACTGATGAAACCACGCCGGGTCGCCAGCGTGCAGTTGCTGGGAACGGTCGAGCACGCGGATGAAGAGCCCGCTTTCAGTCCAGGCATATCAGTGCTGCCGACGCTAGACACGCCTGCGGAAATCGGATCGCCGGACATCCTTCGCGCGGTGTTTGAAATACCTCCTCGGCGCAACAAACCCGAGGGCTACGACGCGAAAGATTTCGATTGCGACCTCAAGATCGGCTTCCCGACCGGCCAGAACCGCAATGTCGTCCGCGCCTCCTATAACGACCTGTTCTCGCGGCCGCTGGCGATCGTCGGCAATACCGGCTCGGGCAAATCCTTCTCGGTATCGAGCCTAATCCAGAAGGCGATGGCGGCGCTTGACGGCGCTGCCGAGGAGCCGCGTGTCTTCATCCTCGATATCAACGGCGAATACGCCAAAGCCTTTCCGGCGGCCGAAGCGGCGCAGCGCTTGCCGGATCGCATTTACCTCAACGGCAAGGAGTTCGGTCTTCCAATCTGGTTTCTAAACGCGGAGGAAATCTGTGCTTGGTTAAGCGCGTCGGAGCAGACGCAGGAGCCGGTGCTGAAGGACTGGTGGGCGATTGCTAAGGGCGGCAGCGCCACGGCCGCCGCCAGCATGGGGGCGCTTCAGAATGGCATGAGCGCGCTCGACCAGCTCCTTAGCGAACTGACGAAAATAAAGAAGAAGGCGGCCGGCTCCTATTGCGATGCCGTGATCGGCCACCTCGCTGAGACAGACATTGATACAGACCCGTTCGCCGCCCTGTTCACTGCTCATCGGTCAGCCACCGACTTCAACACCGAGGTCATGAACAATCAGGCTGCCATCGCGGCGGAGGCGGAGAAGCTGAAAGACACGATCCGCGCTAAGATCGTGGGCGGCAGCAGCACGGCAGAGGCCGGTGCGCGTACCGCGGACTCCCCGTTGCCCATCGCCCGCGCAACCCTGACCGATCCATCACTCATCAATCGCGCCGTGTCCAAGGAGGATACGTTCCGCGTCGATGCCCATCTGACGACGTTGAAGCTGCGGTTGAAAACCCGCCTCGACGACAAGCGCTGGCGCTCCTTCCTCAACTACGAAGAGGCCGACACAGAGATTGCCAAGCTGTCCTCATGGTTCGCGCGCTTCGGACTTGGCGCTTCCACAGGACCGAAAGTTTCGGTGCTCGACTTGTCGATGTTGAGCAATGAGGTTCTCCCTTACGCTTGCGCAGTGATCGGGCGGGTGTTGCTGGAGGCGCGTGAGCGCCTACCCGCGGCCTCGCGCTACAAGCACCCTTGGGTGCTCGTTCTCGAAGAGGCGCACAACTATGCGCGCCCCGCCCGCTCCGATGAGGATCGCGGTCATCGCTTGGCGAGGTTGACATACGAGCGGATCGCCAAGGAAGGCCGTAAGTTCGGTCTTTCGCTCATCATCGCCAGCCAGCGGCCGAGCGAGATCAGTCAGACGATCATCAGCCAATGCGCTAACTTCATTAGCCACCGCCTGCAAAACCCTGACGACATCGACCATTTCCGACGGATCATTCCCATGCAGGCGCGGCGACTGCTCGATCAGGTGACGATTTTGTCATCAGGGGAGGCGATCGTGTTCGGCAGTGCCTTCCATATTCCGACACGGGTTCAATTCGATCGGCCGGAACCCGGTCCTTATAGCCAGACCGCCGCACCCTATCATGAGTGGCGGAAGGAGGAGGATCCGTTCCCATTGTCGCAAGTCATTGAGGCTTGGGGCGCCTGAAGTGTAACCATGCGCCACCGTCGCCTACGCGACTGCCGCAATGGCTGCTCTACCACGTTGGCGCAGCGACAAGCGGCAGCTCTGCGCCGTCAATCCTTGCAGTTCAACTATGTGCGAGCCTGTCCCAAAAACTGACCCGGCGCTTTCGAATTACTCTCGCGGGCAATAATTGACACGACTGCGGTTGTGGATGCGGTAGCTTCGACGCAAAGGGCGGCGAGTTGCCGGTTTGCGGTTCGGCGATGTTGAAGGTTCAGTGCCAACGCCAGCGATGCCCGATGGTGCGCCCGGACTTCCTTATTGCTCGCGCCGGGAAAAACGTGCGCGATATACGCTTCAAGCATCCGGTTCGCATCTGTATCGCTTGGCCGAACACCATCTAGCGATTCGTGAATCGTGGGATCATAGACCGCCTGCGCCAGCGATATGATGACTTCGCGGCATAACAAGCCGATTGCTTGAAAATCTTCTTCGGCGGATGCGGTTTCAAGTTGCGTCCGCGCCTTCGACAATGCGCGGTCAACCCGCTCCCAACCTGTCGCCTCGCGCGGTTCCGATGGCAGCGACGATCGCTTTGCGATGGCTTCAATCGCGGGGCCGAAAAGCTGGCGGACGTAGAAACGCCGATCCTTGTATTGCGGCAGTTCGTCGCTCCAATGGCGATACCATGCCCACAAATCGGCGTGCGAGTTTTCATATTTGACGCCCTCGGGGATCGCTTGGCGGATGCGAGCTTCGCGCGCCCGGTAATAGTCGTCAACTTCCTGAATGCGTGCGCCGCCTGTCGCAACGTCGATCATCATCGCGCGATGGATCAACAATTCCGATAGGAACGCAGCCGCGCCGGTTGCGTTGGCTCCGTCTAGCGTTTCGACGCGGATGTCTTCGTGCTGCCTACTAGCTTGCTGCGCGCTCAAAACAGCTTCGGCGATCCGCTTCCGATCCTGCTGCGATAACGATCGCAACGCCTCGGCGATCGGGTTTGGCGCGCGCACGATGATCGCTTCGTCGTCTAAATCTGAAAGCCAATCTAGCGCGGTTTCGAGTTTTTCGACCGATGCCTGGCAATGCCGCAGCAGCATTGACAGATCGAAGCGTTGAAGGCTTTCAAGAAAGTCGCACGCTTTGTCCCTCGTGTTCGCCATTTGATCCGTATGGCGGCTACGACGATTACGATCAATCTTTAGCGACGCGGGTTCACGGATGTCTGCTTTCGTGGCAGCCATTCCGAGGAGCGGACAAGTCCGCTATTGGCTCAGGATAGGTTCTTGGGTCGATAACTCACCCGCTCGCACGCTCTGCCCACCTCGCGGTCGTAAGACCTGATGTGGGGAACGCTGTCGCAAGGCGGCTAGAGAAGCCTCGTGGCGGCATTAGAGTAGCGCTATAGCGTAGGTGTAGTGCTCATCATTATCGGGCGTGGCCCGCCAATTTCCATTGATTTTACCGGTAGTTTTCCAGAGCAGGGCGCAGTTCCCAGAGCTGTTCCCCGACAACGCGTTTGCTGCAAGCCCATGGCCTCACAGCAGGGACGCATGCCGGCGGCATACTTGTTGGCTACCCTCGGAATCCTGGGCTGAACTGAACTTGGCCTGCTGTTGCGGGCTGTCCAGCCAGGCAGCCATTGCAGTGTGGCGCGCACCCTCTAAAGGTCTGCGTCGAAACGCAAGCCAATCGAGACTGAACCATGGCCCGCAAGCATTCCAAACATGGATCCTATGGCGATCTGCCCGATGTGGATGAGGAGGCGCCCGCTCCCGCGGTGCCATGCTGGCTGTGCGGCCGGCCGACTGGCAAGACCATCGTCTGGCATCACCCGGTCCCGAAAAGCCGGGGCGGGCGCGAGGTTGTGCCGATGCATGGCATTTGCCAGCAAACGCTGATCGCCAATTTCACCAATTCCGAATTGCAGCGTTTCGGGATGGACGTTGAGGGCCTGCTGGCCCACCCGGCGGTGCGCAAGTTCGTCGACTGGGTGGCCAACAAGGATCCCGATTTCACCGCTCCGATCGCGAAGAAGCAGCGCTGATCCTCTACCATGGCAAGCAAATTGGCACCGCCAGTCCGCATCAGTTTCGAGGCCCCATGCAGTTCAAACAGTTCGATCCGGCCACGTTCCTGCGCGATTACTGGCAGAAGCGGCCGCTGCTGATCCGCAATCCCTGGCGGCAATGGAGCAATCCGCTTGAACCGGACGATCTGGCCGGCCTGGCGCTTGAGGATGGGGTCGAATCGCGGCTGGTCGTGCACTGCGCCGCCGGACTGTCGCTGGAACACGGGCCGTTCGGAGAAGACCGCTTCGAACGGCTGGGTGAAACGCCGTGGACCTTGCTGGTCCAGGCGGTCGATCAACATGATCCCGATGTTGCCGCCCTGATCGAACCGTTCCGCTTCATCCCCAGTTGGCGGATCGACGATGTGATGGTCAGCTATGCCAGCGATGGCGGCGGGGTCGGCCCGCATTTCGATCAGTATGACGTGTTCCTGGTGCAGGGCGCAGGCCGGCGGCTGTGGCAGGTGGGGGGGCTCTGCGACGCCAATACCCCACTATTGCCGCACGCGGATTTGCGCCTGCTGGCCCAGTTCGAGCCGAGCGAGGAATGGATCCTCGAGCCGGGCGATATTCTCTACCTGCCGCCCGGTCTGGCCCACAACGGCGTGGCCATTGGCGATGGCTGCATGACCTATTCGGTCGGCTTTCGCGCGCCCGCCCGCAGCGAATTGATCGCGCAGTGGTGCGACCACGTGCTGGCCACCGCGGCAGACGACATCCACTATCGCGACCCGGATCTGGCCCTGCAGGCCAATCCCGGCGAGATCACCCCGGCCGCCATCGCCGAGCTGCAACGCCTGACCCTGGAACGGCTGCTCGAACCAGCCAGCTTTGCCCGCTGGTTTGGCCAATACAACACCACGCCGAAATATCCCGACATTGACTGGTCCCTGCCGCAGCCACTGACCCTGGACGAGGTGACCGCAATGGCCGCTGCAGGCGTGCCGGTGTGCCGCAATCCGGCCAGCCGTTTTGCCTTCACCGCCAAGGACAAGGGCGATGTGCTGCTATTCGTCGATGGCCAGTGCTTTGACTGCGCGGATGCCGCGGCAGAGTTCGCCCGCGCGCTGTGCGCGCAGGACAATCCGCCTGTGCCCGCGGCAATGTCGCGGCCTGGCGCGGGCGCCGAACTGCTGCTGGCGCTATGCAACCAGGGCAGCATCGCCTTTGATGACGAAGACTGAACCTAAACCCTGATTTCGCGCCATTCGCCGGGGGCAAGGCCATCGATTGACCACTCGCCGATCCGCCACCGGACAAGTCGCAGGGTCGGATGGCCGATCGCGGCGGTCATGCGCCGCACCTGGCGATTGCGGCCTTCGCGCAGGGTCAGCTCGATCCAGCAATCGGGGACGTTCTTGCGATACCGGACCGGCGGGTCGCGGGGCCACAAGGCGGGCTCGGCGATCCGTCTTGCTTCGGCTGGCCGGGTGGGGCCATCGTTCAGCACCAGCCCGCGGCGCAGCTTGTCCAGACTGGCCTCGTCGGGCTCGCCTTCGACCTGCACAAGGTAAGTCTTGGGCAGCTTGAAGCGCGGGTCGGCGATCCGCGCCTGCAACCGGCCATCGTCGGTCAGCAGCAATAGCCCCTCGCTGTCGCGGTCGAGCCGCCCTGCCGGATAGACCCCCGGAACCCGCACCAATCCCGACAGGGTCGGCCGCGTCGATCCCGCGTTGCCTTGGTCGGTAAACTGGCAGAGCACGCCATAGGGCTTGTTGAGCAGGATCAGCCGGGACATTCCGGCTCCGTGCCACCATACTGCCGCCGTGACCAGCGCCGAGCCACGAGGACGCATTGGGGGGCGATGCGGTGGCGCGCCATACCGCAAGCTGCGATCAGTAAGGGCACGCGATTTCCTGACTGGTCCTGGCCCGGTTGCCAGAGGCAATTTGCCGCGTGGTGATGCCGTCGGACCGTCTCCCGATACCGCTGCCATGCCGGCATTTCCGGTGTGGTTTTCGAAGCTCAGTCATAAACCGGCTGCAGCGCGCTTTTCTGTCTTTTGTTGATTTTAATATAATAAAAACATAAACTTACAGTCGATTTATCCACGTGTACTATTTCGTTGACAGTCCCAGTTTCAGCGCAGATTATAACCTCGGGTGTCGAATTCGACCGGGCGGGCCATGCGGTCTGTCCGGCCGGACAAAAGAACAAATCCGGTCATCCAAAGGAGAGGGACAGCGATATGAAAGCCTACTTCGATTCACGACTTTTGAGCACCGTGGCCTTGATGGGCCTGGCGGCGGCAGTCGTTCCGGCAACCGCAATGGCGCAGAACGCGCAGGAGCGACCCGACGCTCAGGCAGATGCGAATGACAACGAAGGGCTTGAAGCCATCGTCGTGACCGCGCAGCGCCGGACCGAAAACCTGCAGAACGTGCCGCTTTCGGTTGTCGCGGTCGGTGCCGAACAGCTCCGGTCGAGCGGCGTGCAGACGCTTGAGGCGGTCAACCGGCTTGCCCCGAACGTGGTGGTCGAACGGGTCGGCCTGTTCCCCGGCGCGGCCTCGCTGTCGATCCGCGGGGTCGGCTATGCGGGGATCGAAAGCTTCACCGATCCCGACGTGGCGGTTTACACCAACGGCATCTACCAGGCCCGTAACGCGACGGCCCTGGCCCAGACGATCGACGTGGCCGGCATCGAAATCCTGCGCGGTCCGCAGGGCACCCTGTTCGGCCGCAACGCTTTCGCGGGCGCCATCTCGGTCCAGACCGCGCGTCCGGAAATGAATGTTGCCAAGGGCAGCGCCGGGGTGACGATCGGCAACTTTGGCCTGGCCGACCTCGACTTCGTCGGCAACCTGCCGATCGTAACCGACAAGGTCGCGGCGCGCATTGCGGTGCGCCAGCACAACCTGTCCGGGCTGTGGACGAACAATGGCATTACCCCCAGCGGCGCGGTTGACCAGACGCTGAAGGGCAAGCGGGCCGGCCGCGAACGTTCGCTGGTGGTGCGTCCCTCGATCCGGTTCCAGCCGACCGAGAACCTCGACATCCAGTTCATCGGCGAATTCCTGCGCGAGCGCGACCAGGCCGCCCCGATCCTTTCCGCCCAGCTTAACGGTGCGACGATCAAGTCGATCGGCGGGGTCATGTCGAACCCCTTCGGCGACAAGCGCGCCGGCATTCCGGGCGATGGCAGTGATCCGTGGGTGACCGGCTTCAGCCTGTCGGACCGGCCGATGAATTTCGACCAGAGCTCCTATACGGCTGACATCAACTACACCACCGGGATCGGCAAGATCCGCTTCCTCGGCAATTTCCAGAAGACCAAGTCCGACGTCTGGGCCGACACCGATGGTTCGGTGGCGAACATCTTCAGCTCGGACCGGTTCGAGAATTACAAGGGCACTTCGGCCGAACTGCAGTACACCTCGGACTTTTCCGACAAGCTCAGCCTGATCGCCGGTGCGCTCTATTTCCACGATCAGTACAAGACGACGCAGCTCAGCTTCACCAACACCACTAGCGCCATCACGCCGCCGGTGTTCAACATCACCAACTATCTGAGCCCGAACAGCGCGACCTGTTTCGGCAACCAGAGCACCGCGGTGACCACGGGCTGCGCCTACCCGGCCTACAACGTCTCCTATATCAACAACGGGGGCAAGCGGACCGCCTATGCGGCCTATATGCAGGGCGAATACCACCTGACCGATCCGCTCAGCGTGGTGCTGGGGATCCGCTATTCGTACGAACGCAAGTATGACTACTATGGTTCGAACTCGACCCTGGCGCAGACTGGCCTGCCGCTGTCGCTCGACCCGACGCTGCACACCCTGCCGATCAGCGATTTCCTGCCCAACGGCCGGCCGCTGATCTACCGGGCCGATCCCTACAAGAACAGCAACTGGGCGCCGCGCGTTGGCATCAATTTCAAGGCCAACGAAGACGTGCTGCTCTATGCCTTCTGGCAGCGCGCGTTCAAGTCGGGCGGGTTCAACGCCAATGCGGCCGATCTGGCGGCATTCCGCACCCCCTATGGCCCGCAGACCGTCGACAACTTCGAAGGCGGGATGAAGGCCGAGTTCTTCGACCACAAGCTGCGCGTCAACCTCAGCGGGTTCTACGGCAAGTACAACGGCCTGCAGCGCTCGCAGGTGACCGCGTCGAACACCGCACCGTCCGGCGTGACCACGGTGACCAGCAACACGGCCGACCTCAAGAGCTATGGCCTGGAACTGGAAGTCGCGGCCAAGCCGACCAAGGATCTGACGCTGTTCGTCAACGGCGCCTGGAACAAGGCCTACTACACCCGCTACTGCGCCGACCTGAACGGCGCCGAAGCAAGCTCGACGCCGACCCTGGCGCCGGCGCTGGCGGTGTGCGGGCCGGTCACCACGGTCGTTTCCTCGACCGGGGCAACGACTTACCTGGTTCCGCAGGACTATTCGGCCAATCGTCCGCTGCGTGCGCCGCGCTGGGACATCACCGCCGGGTTTACCCAGAACGTGACGATCGGCACCGGGACGCTGTCGCTGACGGGGAGCATGAACTATCGCTCCAGCGTCGATACCGATCTGCTCAACCGGCTCTACTCGTTCCGTCCGGCGATGACCGTGTTCGATGCGACGATCAAGTGGGCGCCCGACAACGGCAACTATTCGATCTCGCTGTGGGGCCGCAACCTGACCAACAAGATCGAGGTGCTGGGTTATACCCCGGTCGGCAACACCTTCGCCTTTGCTTCGCCGACGCCGCCGCGTCAGTACGGCGTGGCGATGAACGTCAACTTCTGATCGATCACCCTCCCGATCAGAAACTGAAACGCGCCGGGTTTCCCCGGCGCGTTTTTGTTTGCCCGATGGGGGAGAGTCAGTCCGACAGGCGGACCATCATCTTGCCGATGTTGTCGCCGCGCATCACGCCCAGAAACGCATCTACCGCGTGCTCAATCCCGTCGAACACGGTCTCACGGCTCTTGAGCTGGCCCGCATTGTACCACTTGGTGATGTCGGCCATGAAATTGGGGATCTTGTCCTGGTAGTGGAACAGGAGGAACCCTTCCATGCGGATGCACTTGCCCATGATCGTGGTCAGGTTGCGCGGCCAGTTGCTGCCGCCCACGTCGTTGTACTGGCTGATCATCCCGCACACCGCGAAGCGCGCGAAAGTGTTGGCCACCGCGATCGCGGCGTGGAGATGTTCGCCGCCAACATTGTCGAAGTAATAGTCGATCCCTTCGGGCGCGGCTTCGGCCAGGGCCTTGGTCAGCTTGGGCACGGCCTTGTAGTCGATCACCTCGTCCAGGCCGAGTTCGTCCCGGAGGAAGGCGACCTTGGCCGGGCCGCCGGCCGAACCGATCACCTTGTGCCCCTTGAGCTTGGCGATCTGGGCGGCGATCGAACCGACCGAGCCGGCCGCGGCGGAAACGAACACCACGTCGCCCGGGCGCAGGTCGCCGATCAGGGTCATGCCGATGTAGGCGGTCTGGCCCGAAGTGCCGGCCAGGTTCATGAATACCTGTGGCGGCAGGCCGTGCAGGTCGACCGGCTCGACCGTGCTTGACGGCGCGGTGAACGCCTCGCGCCAGCCGAGCTGCGAATTGACGTGGGTGCCCACCGGAATCGCCGGATCGCCCGAGGCGGTGACCACGCCCAGCGCGCGCGCTTCCATCACTTCGCCAAGTTCATAGGGCGGGACATAGCTGCGCCCGGCATACATCCGCCCGCGCATCGCAGGATCGACCGACATCAGCAGATTGCGCACCTGCACTTCGCCCGGGCCGGGCTGCGGCACATCGACCGTGACCATCGCAAAACAGTCGTGGGTCGGCTCGCCTTCGGGGCGCTGGACCAGGTGAATTTCCCTTGATTGCACGTTTCGGCTCCTATCCGTCTTGATCCTTGAGGGACCCGGAAAAGACTATCCCTGAAAAATGGACACCAGTCTAGTATGTGCTGGCAATTGGCCCGCACGGTGATAGTCTGATCACCGGGAGAGGCCGCGCTGGCCACGGTTAAGCAAAGGGAAGGCGATGTTCGACTTACTCAAGGGAGTTCGCGTGATCGAGTTCGGCATTCTGCTGAACGGGGATCACCTGGGGATGCTGCTGAGCGATCTTGGCGCGGAAGTGATCAAGGTCGAGGAGCCCAGCAAGGGCGACTATATTCGCGACATGCTGGGGATCATCACTCCGCACCACAGCCCCGCACACCTGCAGGTCAACAAGAACAAGAAAAGCGTGACGATCAACGTCAACACGCCCGAGGGCAAGCACGCCTTCTTCGAATTGCTCAAGACCGCCGACATCTTCGCGGATGGCCTGCGCGGCGGGGCCTGCGAGGCGATGGGGATCGGCTACGAGGAGCAGCGCAAGCACAAGCCGGACATCATCTACATGGCCAGCACCGGGTTTGGCCTGACCGGGCCCTATTCGAATCTGGCGGCGCATGGCTATTCGATGACCGCGATCGCGGGCGGCCTGCCGGCGAAGAAGGACGAGGACGGCTTCGTCGACCGTAGCGGCAATGAAAGCGACGTGTTGGGTGGGGTCAAAGGCGGGGCGGGCGGCCCCTTCGCGGTGATGGCCGCGCTGGCCGCGCTGATCCGCCGCGACCGCACCGGCCAGGGCGCGCTTATCGACGCGGCTGCCTGCGATGCCAACCTGGCCGCGTCCTGGCTGCCGGTGGTGACCAATCTCAACTACGACAAGCTGATCGACCTGACCGGCATGTCCCCGCGCGGCGAGCCGAACGAGGGATGGCCGGCGGGTTCCGTGCTCTATGCGCTGTACGAGGCGAAGGACGGGCGCTTCATGATGTTCGGCGCGATCGAACCGAAGTTCTGGTACAACTTCTGCGCCGCGATCGACCGACCGGACCTGCGCGACACGATCCGCACCGACATTCCGGTCGATTACGGGATCGACCGGCAATGGCTGCGCCCGGTGCTGCGCGACATCTTCCTGGAACGCACGTCGCAGGAATGGATGGACATCGCGCTGAAGCACAACATCCCGATCTGCGTGGCCAACACGCTCGACCAGGTGCCCACCGATCCGCACATGGCGGCGCGGGCGATGCTGTTCGAACAGGAGCATCCGCGCGCCGGGCCGTTCACCTACCTGCGCTATCCGGCGATCATCGATGGCCAGCACAGCGGCGTCGAAATCGACGCGCCGATGCTGGGCGCGCATACCAACGAAGTGCTGTCCTCGATCGGCCTCGGCGAGGATGAAATCGCCGCGGCCCAGGTGCTCGGCAAGCGCCGCTAGCGCCTTCGGCAACAAAAATGGACGGGCGGCTAAATTCTATGGACGCCGCCCGCCATTGCTGATTTACTCATGCGCGGAATCACCGCCCCACGCAGGGCGCTGAATGGGAGAGACAGGATGGCTGGACCGCTCGAAAACCTCGTTGTCGTCGATGCTTCGCAAGTGATGCCCGGCTCGATCGCCAGCATGTTGCTGGCCGATCACGGCGCCGACGTGATCCGCGTCGAACCGCCGCAAGGCACCTTCTTTGCCCATGACCTGCCCCGCAAGAGCTGGGAGCGCGGCAAGCGCAGCGTGACGCTTGACCTTGCCGCCCCGGCCGATCGCGACACCCTGCGCGGACTGCTGGCCACGGCGGACGTGTTCATCCATTCGCTGGGTAGTGCTGACGCTGCCGCGCTCGGCCTTGACCGCGCCGCGCTGGAGCTGGAGTTCCCCGCGCTCGTCACTTGCGCGCTGAGCGCCTATGGCGATGACACGCCGCTCGCCGGGCGCCCCTACGGCGAAAGCCTGGCCGCCGCGGTGCTGGGCACCATGGCCGAAAAGGGCACTTCGCATCGCCCCGGCCCGGTCTATCTTGGCCATCCGGCGCTGCATTACGGGCAGGCCTTCCTGGCGGTGATCGACATCCTGGCCCTGCTGCGCAAGCGGCATGAAAACGGCCTGGGCGAGGCGGTGGAAGTATCGCTGATGGATGCGATGCTGGCGCAGTCGCCGATGAACAGCTGGTGGCACCCCGAAGGGCTCAGCTACATCAAGAAGGGCGATACCGCGGCCCGCGACCGGTTCGGCCGGACCCGGCTGGTCACCGGCCTGTTCGAGTGCGGCGACGGGTTGTACCTGCAGATGCACACCGGCGGCCTTGGCGGGTTCAAGGCGGCGTTCGACGTGCTGGGCTTCGGCGATCGGATCAAGGCGGTGCAGGGCGCCGAAATGGCGATCCCGCTGGAGGATGAGGAACACCACATCGCCCGCGTCGAAATCTACGACGCCTTCCTGACCCAGCCGCGCGACTATTGGGTGCAGGCCTTCCAGAAGGTCGACGTGGCGGTGCTGCCGGTGCTGGAACCGGCCGAAGTGCTGCTGGATGACCAGGTCGAATTCGTCGGCCAGCGCATCGCCCTGCCGGACGAGGATTTCGGCACGATCTATCAGGCGGGGCCCGCCGTGCGCTTTTCCGAAACCAGCCCGCAAACCCCTACGCCCGCGCCGCGCATCGGCCAGCACAATGGCGAATTGCCGGTCATGCTGGCGCGGGGCAAGCCGCAGTTCGTCGCCGGCACGCAGGGCAAGGTTCGCGCGCCCTTGGAAGGGCTGCGCGTGCTCGATTTCAGTAGCTTCTTTGCCTGCGGCTATGGCGGGCGGCTGCTTTCGGACCTTGGCGCGGACGTGATCAAGGTCGAGACGCCCGACGGCGACCAGATGCGCCCGCTACCCAGCTGCTTCGATGCCGCCCAGCGCGGCAAGCGCGATGTGGTGCTGAACCTCAAGTCACCCGAAGGGCTGGCCGCTGCCCACGATCTGATCGCCGGGGCCGACGTGGTGATGCACAACCTGCGGCCCGGCAAGGCGGACAAGCTGGGGCTGGGCTATGCCCAGCTGGCCGCGCTCAACCCGCAGCTGATCTATGCCTTCCTGCCGGGCTACGGCTCGCAGGGGCCGAAGTCCAAGCTCAAGAGCTTTGCCCCGCTGGTCAGCGGCTGGACCGGGCTGCTGTATGAAGGCGGCGGCGCGGGCAATCCCCCGACCGACGGCGTGTTCGGCAACGAGGACTACAACAACGGCTTCCTTGGCGCGGTGGCGGTGCTGATGGCAATCGAGGCGCGCTATCGCACCGGCAAGGGCCAGTATCTGGAATGCCCGCAGCTGCATTCCAGCCTGTTCACCACGGCGGAACACTTCCTCGATGCGGATCGCAAGGTGGTTTACGGGTTCCGGCTTGATCACGAGCAGATGGGCTTCAACGCGCTCGACCGGATCTATCCCACCAGCGACGGGCACTTCGTGTGCATTTGCTGCCGCGATGACGCGCGCTTTGGCGCGCTGGCGGCCGCGCTGGGCCAGCCCGGTCTGGCGCAGGACGCGCGATTTGCCGATCCGGCGGCGCGCAGCCGCCACGATGCCGAACTGCGCGCGCTGCTGGAGGCGTGGTTTGCCGGACGGACCGCCGCAGTGGCCAAGGCGGCGCTCGACGCGGCCGGAGCCGCGGCCGAGATCGTGCGCGAACAGGGCAAGACCGCCTGGGTCGATGAAGTGCTGCTGGCCGACTGGGCCGAGCAATCAGGCCGGGTGATCGAGCATTTCAACGCCCGCTTCGGCCATATCCGCGAGTTTGCCTACTTCACCGAGCTGGGTCGGCGCTATGGCGGGCGCAAGCCTTCGGCGCCGCAGCTGGGCGAGCATTCCGAGGAAATCCTGCGCGAGATTGGCTATGACGAGGACAAGATCGCCGCGCTGGTCGCCATGACCCGCAAGCAGCCGGTCGCGGCCTGAACTGGTGCGAGGAGGGACCCCATGATCAAGGTTATCGGATTGCTCAAGCGCCGGGCCGACCTGACGCACCAGCAGTTCTCGGACTACTGGCATAATAACCATGTCGCGCTGGCGGATCGGATCGTGCCCAGGGATGCGCTCAGCCGGACCTATATCCAGAACCATGCCCTGGCCATGAAGGGCGGGGGCGAGGCGCCATATGACGCGGTGGCGGAGCTGTGCTTCGACGATCGCGCGCACATGCAGCGCTGGATCGACTGGTATGGCAGCGAGGCCGGCAAGGAGCTGCGCGACGACGAGTTGAACTTCATGGACGTGTCGCAGCGCGTCGTGATCGTCACCGATGAACGGGTGATGCGGCGCGGCTGAGCGCGCCGCCGCTCCCGCTTCAGCCCGCCAGTGCGATCTGTTCCTGCCGCAGGCGGCGGTAGTGCCGCCGCGCCAGTTGCAGGCAGGCGAACATGATCGGCCCGGCCAGCGCGATCACCAGCGCCATCGAATAGCGCACCGCGCCCGGTCCTTCGAACACCCGGTCGGTGAACTGGGCGACCACCACCGGGCCGATCACCAGCCCGACGATGGTGATGGTCGTGATGTACAGCCCGCTGACCTGCGAGCGCAGTTCGTTGGGCAGGAGCAGCTGCAAGGCGGTCGGCGCGCAGGCGAACGGCATCGACACCATGAAGTGCAGCGGAGCGAGCAAGGCGAGCGCCAGCCAGGGCGATTCCATCAGCGGCGCGACACCCCCGACAACCGCAACCCCGATGAAGCCCCAGGCCCCGACCAGCAGCGGGGCATCCAGTATGCCGCGCCGCAGCAGCCGATCGTTGAGAAAGCCCGCGAAGATCCCGCCGCCGATCCCGAAGGTCAGGTATTGCAGGCCCAGCGCCAGGCCCACTTCGGCCGGGGTCCAGTGATAGACCCGGATGAACAGGGCCGGGGTCCAGATCGCCACGGCATAGCTGACCAGCGCCACCATCGAAAAACCGGCCAACATGAAGCCCAATGCCCCCCGGCGCGCCCACACTTCGCGTAGCAGCAGCGTGGCGGGCAGCTTTTCATGGTCCGCCGCCGCGCGGCCGCGCCGCCGGGGTTCCTTGATCAGCAGGAAAAACGGGGTCAGCAGCAGGCCGGGCAGGCCGATCAGGATGAAGGTCAGCTGCCAGGGCTTCAGCCCCCAGAACGCGCCCGGATGGGCCGCGACATAATTGTTCAGGAATTCGATCAGCGCCCCGCCGAAGATATAGGCCAGCCCCGTGCCGAGCATCGAGCTCATCGTGAACAAGGCGATCGCGCGGCCCAGACGGTGCTGCGGGAAATGGTCGGAAATCAGCGAGAATCCGGCCGGGAACAGGCTCGCTTCGCCAACCCCTACGCCGGCGCGGGTCAGGAACAGCGGCCAGTAGCTGTGGGTCAGCCCGGTGCCCATCGAAAAGGTGCTGAACAGGCCCAGCCCGCCGGCAATCACCAGCCGCCGCTGGAAACGGTCCGCCAGCCAGCCGATCGGCACGCTCATCGTGACGTAGAACAGCCCGAATGCCAGTCCTTGCAACATGGCAAAGCCGGTGTCGCTCAGCTGCAGGTCGGCCTTGATCGGCTCTACCAGCAGGTTGATGATCATCCGGTCAAGCTGCGAGGCGAGCGCGGCGGCGCAGAGCAGGGCGACCACTTTCCACCCGGTGCGGGGGGGCGGCCAATCGCCGTCGTCATTGTCCAGGGCCACGTTTGACACCCATTGTTCTCCCGGTTGGTGGTGGCGCGGAGCGTGCGGGCGCACAGGCTGCTACCTGCTGCGCCGCACCGCGCGGATCAGACTTCCTCGACCGGGGCCATGGCGATGGCCGCCGCAGTCTTCGACAGGTGGCGCAGGGTCCGGTCGGATGGCCAGATGGTGTGTGGGCGGCTCTTGTCCGCCAGCGCGGTCAGCCGCGCGGCCAGGATCTGCGCGATATAGGTGCCGACGAACACCAGGCGTTGCGACGCCAGTTCGCGCGGCATTGGCGGCATCAGTTCACGCAGCAGGGCCAGGCAGCGCTGGTATCCCACGTTGTAGCGGTTGCCCACCGCGCTTTCGAACAGTTCCTGGTGGGTCAGGTGCAGGATCTGGGTGAGGCGCAGGTAACAGTCCTCGTCGCCTTCGCCCATCACGTCGACCGAGGGATAAATGATCGCGTCGATCACTTCGCGCACGGTGGGCTTGCGCCCGCCTGCTTCCAGCTTGTCCAGCATGGCCAGGCGCCGCTCGTCGATGATCTTGGCGCCGTCCTCGACAATCGCGCGGACCAGCGCTTCCTTGCTGCCGAAGTAATAGGCGACTGATCCGTGGTTCTTGTGACCCGCCAGATCCGCAATCTCGCGGACGGTGACACCATCGACCCCGCGTTCCGAGAACAACCGCAATGCAGCCAGCTTGACCGCGTTCGCAGCGTCCTTCTTGTTGCTTGAACCCGACTCTCCCATCCGAAGTCTCGGCATCCTGTTCCCCGCAGCAATTGTGTTTCGGCGTTGCCCCTAGTTGATAAGCGCGGCAGCGTCATGCCTTTTGCAATGCACGATCCTACGCCAAGTGCGGTTCAAATCCAAACGACTTAATCATTTGACTTATCAGACTGGTAGGCCATGCTCCGCGGCAAACGCAGGAACGGTGAAGGGGGAGCGACATGTTCAACGATATTTCCAGCCCGCTGGCGCTGCTCGAAACGCGCCGCTCGGGCCGCCCGCGCGACATGATCGCGCCGGGGCCGGATGCGGCGCAGCTGGCCCGGATGCTGGCGATTGCAACCCGGATTCCCGATCACGGCAAGCTGGCCCCGTGGCGCTTCGTGGTGATCGACGATCGTGCCGCCTTCGCCCGATTGCTGGCCGATGCCTATGCGCGGGAACGGCCCGATGCCGGCAAGCTGGAACTGCAGGCCAATGCCGATTTCGCCCACCAGGCCCCGGTGCTGGTGGCGGCGATCAGCACGCCCAATGCCGGCAGCAAGATCCCCCGCTGGGAACAGGAACTGTCTGCCGGTGCGGCGGTCTACAACCTGGAACTCGCGGCGACGGCGATGGGCTTCGTGGCGGGTTGGCTGACGGGCTGGGCCTGCGCCTCGCCACTGGTGCTGGAGGCCCTGGGCGGCAAGCCGGATGACCGGATGGCCGGTTTCGTGTTCATCGGCACCCCCTCGCGCGAGCTGGAGGAACGGCCGCGTCCCGCGCTGGACGAAGTGGTCCGGCACTGGCCCTGACATGGCGGAAGCGGACGAATGGACCAAGGGGCTGCACCGCGCCATGCGGGTGCGGGTCGGCGGCGCTGAAACCAGGGCCGTCCTGCACGACGATTTCCACCATTTCCGGCTGCGGCTGCGGCACGATGGCACGGCGGTCCTCGCCGCGACGTCCGAGATGCTGCGCGGCCCCTATTCGCTGTGCCCGCGTGCGGGCGAGGAGCTGGCGCAGCTGGCCGGGCGGCCGCTGGCTGGCGGCGCGGCGGGCCTGTCGCTGCGGCTGCAATGCACCCACCAGTTCGAGCTGGCCGCCCTGGCCATGACCGCCAGCGCGCGCGGACAGGATTGCCACTACGAGCTGGGCGTCGTGGTTGAAGATGCGGAGCGGTTCAGCGGCTGGATCGCGCGCGATGGCCAGCGCCTGCTGGACTGCCGGATCGATCACGAACGCTTCACGGCGCCGGAGACCTTCGCCGGGCAGCCGCTGGGCGCGGGCTTTACCGGCTGGGCCGCAGCGAAACTGGCGCCAGACCTGGCCGAAGCCGCGCTGCTGCTGCGCCGGGGCGTGATCCTGGCGCGGGCGCGGCGGCACCTGCCCCGGCTCGACGCGCTGGGCCATGCCCCGCCCAGCGGCAATTGCTGGGTCCAGCAGCCGGAAACGGCAGAGCGGGCCAGGCGGCACTACGGCGTGGTGCGCGACTATTCGGGAAGCGGCGTTCCGCTTGACCGGGACGATGAGGACTGGCTGGCGGGCACGCTCGGCTGAGCTTCAGAGCGCCGGTTCTTCCGCCGCCAGCGCTTCATCTTCGGCCGGGTGACCGTGATAGGGCGGCTTGCCCAGCGCCAGCACCAGCGCGGCTGGAAACAGGAAGGCCACGCCAAGGCCCGTCAGCAGCAGATCATAGGAACTGGTGGCATCGACCACCACGCTGCTCAGCGCCGGGCCGAAGCCCACGCCCAGCCCGAACACCGCTGCCACCTGGCCATTGATCGCGGCAAATTCGCGCATCCCCATATAGCGGCTGACCAGCACGGCCAGCACGTCGAATTCCGCCCCGGTGCACAGCCCGATCACGCAGGCGCCAATCGCCAGGGTGGCAAGCGAGCCATCCACGTTGAGCATCACCGCGCAGGCCAGCGCCGGGGCGGCAAACATCACCCCCGCGACGATCCGCCCCGGCAGCACATCCATCAGCGCCCCGGCAGTCAGCCGCCCGAAGATCGCGCTGACGCCGATCAGCCCGGCGGCGGCTGCCGCCTCGGTTGCGGAAATGCCGTTCTCGATCCCGATCGAGACGAAGTGCAGCATCAGCGTGGGCATCCCGAAACCCAGCACCGCCGCCGCGAAGACGAGGATCCAGAACCTGCGGTCGCGCAGCGCCTGGGCAAAGGTGTGGCCGGGCAGGGCAAGGGTGGAATCCCCCCCTGCCGTCTTGCTGGCGGCAGTGCCCGGGGTGCCGCGCGGCATCAGCCACCAGATCAGCGGCCAGCCGATTGCCAGCGCCGTCAGCCCCATCAGCGGATAGGTCCGCGCCCAGCCGAATTCGGCCAAGGCCCGCGCGGCGGCATAGGGCGCGATGGCGCTGGCCACGCCCGTTCCGCACAGCGCCACGGCCAGCGCCAGCCCGCGCGAGCGGTCAAACCGGCTGGCGACCGACAGACACCAGATATTGTTGTTGGCAAAGGGATAGAGCAGCGCGAACAGCAGCCACAGCGCATACCAGGTCCACAGGCTGGGGCCTGCCAGCCCGAACATGGCCAGCGCAAAGCAATAGCCGGCAAACCCCGGCAGGACGACCCGGCGCACGCCAACCCGACTGGCGAACCGCCCGACCCGTGCCGCGATCAGGAAATAGATCACCGCCGAGATGGTCGGCCCGGCGGTGATCGCGGTTCTGGACCAGCCATAATCCTGCGACATCGGCCCCAGGATCACGCCCAGCGTGTAGAAATGCAGGATCGTCAGGCAGATGCCGATGGATGCAGCCAGCACCGCCCGCCAGTTGTCCCGCCATTCCCGCACGGCGGCGGAGCTGTTGCTTGTCAAGTGCTTGGTCCTCTCCAGGGTATCGCCGATTGTCTGGCGTTTGCTGCCGCGCCGGTCACAACATGGCGTAGCTTTCGAAGCCGGCAATCTCCTCGGCCGAGAAGGGTCGGGCATTGCCCAGGTGATAGAGGCGTTCGGTATTCTCGCCCGCGATCCGCGCGGCGAAACCGCGGTCCATGCCCGATGTGACCCGTTCGAACAGCTGGCGGCTGCCCGGCCAGACCGAGGCCGTTTCCATGAAGGCAAAGCTGCCCCAGATCAGGTGTGCTTCGCCCATGTAGCCGGCATTGAGCAGCACGGTCCGGTCGTCCTGCGAGACGTACCAGAAGTATTGGCGCAGGTAGTCCGCCGGGCTCATGTCCTCGTTCGCCAGGCTGATCTTGCGCAGCGCGGCGGTGCGCATGTAGGTGTCGGCAAGCTGTTCGAAAGCTGCCGGAGCCCAGCCCGCATTGGGGGCCAACGAGATGAACCGGATGCCCGGATTGTTGTCCGGGATGTTGGCGTAGATGATCGTGGTGAGGTCGTTGTAGAATTCCGGCGTGATCCCCGCGACGATCCCCGGCTCGGGCTCGCGCGTGCCGTCCAGCGGGCGGTAGATGCTGATCGGCATGCCCAGTTCGGCCGCGGCGGCCCAGAACTCGGTGCACTCTTCCATCGCCGGGGGGCAATCCGCGCCGCCCGGCCAGGCATCGAGCACCACGCCCTTGAGGCCGAGGCTGTGCGCGCGGCGCAGTTCGGAGGTGGCATCGTCCGCGCCGGTGGTCGGCACCTTGGCCACGCCGATGAAGCGCTCGCTGTCGGCTTCGCAGAAATCGGCCAGCCAGTCGTTGTAGGCGCGGTAGCAGGCAAGGATGAAATCGCGGTTCTCGGTCGCGTTGATCAGGTCCCAGACGTACCCGGTCGAATAGAGCACTTCGCCCGCGACCTGGTCCTCGTCCTGGATCCAGCGCCGCCCGGCGGGCGATGCCAGCCAGTCGGTCCGGGCGATGGTCAGTGGATTGGCGTGGCCGTGCGGATCGGTCAGCGCGGTGTTGTAGCCCGGGGGCGGGGCGAGCTTGCCCGCCGCGCTCCAGCGCACGCCAGCGGCGGTTTCGATCAGGCGCGGGCACAGGTCCGCGAATTTCGGATCGAGCCGGCTCGACCACAGGTTGGACGGTTCGACGACGCCGCTGGCGGCCGAGATCATGCGGATGTTGGTCATGGTCTTGTTTCCTGGCTTATTCGGCGGCGGCCAGCAGCGGCGCATCGGCGGCGTGCACGGGCAATTCGTAGGGGATCTGGTAGAGATCGGCGACGGTGCGCCACATCAGGCGTTCCCATTCGGCCGCCGGCACGTCGCAGCGGTTCAGCTGGTCGTGGGCCAGTTCCACGTCAATCGGCCAGTTCGAAACCGAATGCGGGAAGTCGCACATCCACATCATCCGGTCGACGCCGATTGCGTAGCGGTTCTTCAGCGCCACCAGGTCGGTGATGAAAGTGGTGTAGATGTTCCGCTGGAAATATTCGGACGGCATCAGGTCCAGCTTGATGCCCCGGTCGCGGCCCAGCTGGCGATAGGTCGCATCGAAGCGTTCGATGAAGAACGGCACCCAGCCCGATTGCACTTCGGCGCCGACGAACTTCAGGTTGGGGAAGCGGTCGAACGTCCCGTTCAGGATCAGCTTCTGGCAGACCGTCTGGAACGAGCCGGCGGCATAAGCCTTCTTCAGGTCGGTGACGTTGCCCTTGGAATGGACCGCAATCGCGTTGGCGGGGATGCGGATCGACAGGTGCAGCGACACCGGCTTGCCGATTTCCTCGGCGATCGCCCAGAAGCGGTCGTCCTCGGGCGAGGGATCGGTGCCCGAGCCGTTGGGATAGCTTTCCAGCGCCACCCCCTTCATGTCGAGGTCGATCAGGCAGCGCTTCAGCTCGGAAATGGCATCGTCGATCCCGGTGTTGGGGATGATCCCGATCGGGAACAGCCGGGTCGGGTCATAGGAGCAGAATTCCGCCATCCAGTCGTTGTAGGCGCGGAAGCAGTGATAGATCAGTTCCTTGTCCCGGGCCGACTTGATCGCCGCCCAGACGCCGGGGTTGTTGTAGAAGAATTCGCCGTCGAGGTTGTCCTCGATCTGCTCCTGCACGCGGGCCTTGGGATCGAACGAGCCGGGCAGGATGTCGGAAAAGCGGACGCCCTTCTGCAGGCCATCCTTCAGTTCGCCGAAGCGGGCCTTGTAGCCGGCACGGTCATAGCGCTTGGTCGCGCGGTGGTGGACGGCGGCGGACCCGAACGGGGTCGGCGAATCCATGTCCTCCATTTGCCAGGCCTCGCCCCCGTTATCGAGTTCGATGATCCTGGGGGCGCGGTCCTTGAAGCGCTGGGGGACCCGGTCCACGAACATGCGGGCAGGTTCGTTGACGTGCGAATCCGCGGAAATCGCCTTGTAGACAGTCATCCTCATTCTCCCAATCTATGGACGCAGGAGAACACGAGTCTGAAAAATAGTCAACAGTCCAATTTTGGATCTTTTCGGGCTCAGCCAGGGGTCGGGCAGACCTGGATGGCATCGCCTTCGATCCGCACCGGATAGGTGGTGATCGATTCGAACGCTGGCGCGCCGAACGAGCGGCCGTCCTTCAGGCGAAAGCGCGCGCCGTGGAACGGGCAGGTGATCGTGCACTTGCGCACCGTGCCGCCCTGCAGCGCCTCGTTGTCGTGGGTGCAGCGGTTCTCGACCGCGAAATACTGGCCGTCCGAATGGCAAAGCAGGATGGTCTTGTCCGCCACGGTGACCAGCTTCTTGCCGTTGTCGGGCAGCTCGCCCAGCTGGGCAACAGTGTGGAAATCATCGGCCATGAACAGTCTCCGGTGAATGGGGGGCGGGTCAGCCGAGGGCCGACCGGTCGTCCGCTTCGGCAGGGGCAAGGGCTTCGGGCGCGGAGCGATAGGCCGGCAGGCCATCGCGCGCCAGTTCATCCAGTTTGGCCAGCACTTCCGCGCGCACCTGATCGGTCGCGGCGCCCGCGACAAAGGTCAGCGATCCCAGCACCTTGCGGCGGATCGAGGTTTCGCTGTCAACCTGGCCGCGGCACCAGTCGAGCAGGGCCTGGTTGGCGTGGGCGGCCAGATCGTCGATCAGCGTGGCCGGATCGATCCAGGGTTGCAGCGCGCCCCGCTCGGCCAGCGATTCGATCCAGCCCCGGTGCGGATAGGTCGCCACCTTGTGCAGCGCGTCCCAGATTTCCGGATCGGTATCGAGCGCGAAGTAGATCGCCATCATCGCGCCCAGGTAGTGCGGCATCGAGGCGCTGGCGCGCGAGGCGACGACGTGCCGCTCGATCATCCGCTCCATCGTTGCCGGCTGGCTGGCATAGCGAAAGGCGCTTTCGCGTTCCTCGAAATAGTCGTTGATCGCGGTGGCGATGATCCGTTCGCGGGTGCCGAAGATGTTGTAGATGGTCTGCTTGGCCACCCCGGCGCGCTGGCCGACTTCGCCGACGCTGAACTGGGCATAGCCCTTTTCCGCGATCAGCGTGCGGGTGATGTCGAGGATGCGCTTGCGCCGCGCGACAATCGCGGGACTGGAATAGCCCTTGCGCCGTTCCGAAGCGTTTGTCGCCACGCACCATCCTCCACACGGCCTGTCAGCAGGCGGCGCCAGGTGCGCGCCGGGCCAGGCAAAACTCGCCGCCTAGATAGAGCTTTGACCCGATTGGGCCAGCGGGAAATTTCACCGCCCTCTTGCCAAACGGCGCGCGTCAGTCGATGAAAAATGCACGTAGGTGCAATTATGCGCCAGTTGGGAAGGATCGAATCATGGCGGCTGGCCCCCTGGATGGCGTGCGGATTGTCGAATTTGCGGGGATCGGTCCCGGTCCCTTCGCGGGCATGTTGCTGGCTGATCTTGGCGCCGACGTGGTGCGAATCGACCGCCCCGGCGGGTCGCAGCAGGCCCCCGGCGACGTGACCGCGCGCAGCCGCCGCTCGGTCGCGCTCGACCTCAAGGATCCCGCCTCGATCGAGATCTGCCTGCAGATGATCGAACGCGCCGATGGCCTGATCGAAGGATTCCGCCCCGGGGTGATGGAGCGGCTCGGGCTGGGGCCGGACGCCGCGCTCGCCCGCAATCCACGGCTGGTCTATGGTCGCATGACCGGCTGGGGGCAGGAAGGGCCGCTGGCCCAGGCCGCCGGGCATGACATCAACTACATTGCCATCACCGGCGCGCTTCATGCGCTGGGGCAGCACGACCGGCCATCGCCGCCGCTCAACCTGGTTGGCGATTTCGGCGGCGGGTCGCTCTACCTCGCGCTGGGGCTGCTGGCGGGGATCCTCCATGCCCGCAGCAGCGGCCAGGGGCAGGTCGTCGATGCGGCGGTGTGCGACGGCGCGGCCAGCCTGATGACCATGTTCTACGGCTTCATGTCGACCGGGTACTGGACCGACGCGCGCGAGCGCAACCTGATCGACGGCGGGGCGCACTTCTACAACGCCTATGCCTGCGCCGACGGCAAGTTCATCTCGGTAGGGCCGATCGAGCCGCACTTCTGCGCGATCCTGCTGGAAAAGGCCGGGCTCGATCCGGCCATCCTGGCTGACCACCGCGACCGGACGCGCTGGCCGGTGCACCGCGAAACGCTGGAACGCATGTTCCTGAGCCGCAGCCGCGACGAATGGTGCGCGCTGCTCGAAGGGACCGACGCCTGCTTTGCCCCGGTCCTGTCGCTGGCGGAAGCGCCGGCGCACCCGCACAACCAGGCGCGCGGCAGCTTTGCCGAGGTCGACGGGATCGTCCAGCCGGTGCCCGCGCCGCGCTTTTCGGCCACGCCTGGCGCGATCCAGGGGCCGCCGCCGCAGGTCGGCGCGCACCGCGATGCGGTGTTCGCCGAATGGGGCATCACGGTGCCGGACGGGGGGCAGGCATAATTCGCTTGCGCCCGATGAAACATTTGATTTAGCCAAACTGATAAGAACATGAGCCGTAGGGAAGGAATGCACATGATCTCTGGCGTCGAATTCGGGGTGAACCTCTATCGCTTTCCACACATGCCGGACGCGGGCTTTCCCGAAACGGTAGAATTCGTGAAGAAGGCCGAAGCGCTGGGCTTTGCGCAGGTGCGGCTGGTCGATCACGTGGTCGGCATCGTGGCCGAACGTCACGGCGGGATCGCACAAACGCCTTACACGGATAAAAGTGTTATCCGAGAATGCTTTACGCTGATGTCCTACCTGTCGGCCGTAACCAGCAAGATCCGCTTCGTTCCGGCGGTCATGGGCATTCCGGCGCGGCAGACGGCGCTGGTCGCCAAGCAGGCCGCCGAAGTGGACATCATGTCCGGCGGGCGGCTCGTGATGGGGGTGTCGGTCGGCTACAACCCGCTTGAATTCGAAGCCCTGGGCACGGATTTCAAGACGCGCGGCAAGCGCTTCGAGGAACAGGTGGTGCTGCTGCGCCGGCTGTGGACCGAACGCGATGTCAGCTTCACCGGTGAATTCCATTCGATGCAGGACGTCAGCCTTTCGCCGCGTCCGGTGCAGCGCCCGATCCCGCTGTTCTTCGGCATGGGCCGCGCCATTGCGCCGATCCCGCCCGATGTGGTGCTGCGCCGCGTCGGCCGCATGGCCGATGGCTGGTTCCCGATTTTCGGGCCGACCCCGGAAGGTAAGGTCGCGCTGCAGACCATGCGCGACGCGGCACGCGAAGCCGGGCGCGACCCCGACAGCATCATCATGGATCAGAGCGCCGCGATGGGCGACAAGTCGGCCGACGAGCTGCGCGACACGATCCTGGCCCTGCGCGATTTCGGGGCGAAGCGCATCACCTTCGGGATCGAGGGCGACAATTTCGCGGCCCACATGGATGGGCTCGACCGGCTGCGCGGCATGCTGGATTCGATGGCCGACTGAACGGCGCGTGTGGGCCGGGCGGCGCAATCGCGCCGCCCGGTTAGCGCACCGCGCGGCGGTAGAGGTGCCAGGTGGCGTGGGCCAGCACCGGCAGCGCCACCAGCAGCCCCAGGAAGGCGGGCAGCATCGCCGCAAACAGCACCGCGCCGATCAGCACGGCCCAGGTCAGCATGACCAGGCCGTTCGAGCGTACCGTGGCCAGGCTGACGATGATCGCGGTCAGGAAATCGACATCGCGGTCAACCAGCATCGGCAGGCTGATCACCGTCACGGCATAGAACAGCAGCGCCATCAGCGCGCCGCACACCGAACCGACCGCCAGCATGGCGATCCCCGCCGGCGTGGCGAACAGCGACAGCGACTGTGCGCCGATCCCGGATTCGGCCATGAAGATCGCGAAGATGCCGTGGGCTAGGATCATCCAGAAGGTGAAGCCGACGAAGACGAACCCGCCCATCATCAGCAGTTGTTCATCCCCCCGGCCGCGCAGCGCGCCCAGTACCGGCCCCCAGCGCAGTTCCAGTCCGGCCTCGCGGCGGCGGCTGACCTCGTACAGGCCCACCGCGATGAACGGGGCGAGCAGGGGAAAGCCCGCCGCTGCCGGGACCAGCCATTCCACCGCGCCGCGCAGGACCATGAGGTAATAGAGCGCGAGGCCGGCGATCACGTAGATCCCGGCAAAGAACAGCCCGAACAGCGGCCGCGCCGCAAAATCCGCCCAGCCTGCCGCCAGCGCCGCGCGCAGATCAGCCAGGCCAAGATCGCTGGCCACCTTGGCTGGCGCCACCGGACTCGTATCGTCCGTGGTCATCACACCTCTCCCATCCTGTCCCGCGCGGATGCTGCCGCAAAGCGGGCAGGGCGGCAAGAGCGGCGGGTGATAGGGGGTTGCTTCAGCCTTCGGCAAAGCCGAACGGGGCGATCCCGCGGCGGTTGTCGTCGCCCATGATCTCGCGGCCCATCGGCGGGGCGGCGCGCGCGGCGCACAGGGCGCGGTTGCACAGCCGGCAGGTCACGCCGATCGGGCTCGCCTCGGCGCTGCGCGGATCAAGGTCCTGGGCATAGACCAGTTTCGGCGCATGTTCCGCCGCGCAGGCCAGCGCGATTGCCCGGGTCACGCGCGGGCGGGCAAAGCTGCCGCCGCCCGCCGTCACCGTCCGCGCGATCGAGAAGAAGCGCTGGCCATCGGGCAGTTCGAGGAACTGGGTGTGGATCTCGCCCGGGGTGCGGAATACGGTGTGGACGTTCCACAGCGGGCAGCCCCCACCATGCGCGGCAAAGGGAAAGCCCGCCCCATCCAGCCGCTTTGATACGTTGCCCGCCGGATCGACCCGGATGAAGAAGAACGGCACCCGCAGCATCCCCGGCTTGTTCAGCGTGGTCAGGCGGTGGGTGACCTGTTCGAAGCTGGTCCCGAACTGGCGGCTGAGCGCCTCGATGTCATAGGCGCGTGCCACGACCGCGCGGGCGAAGCGGTCGTAAGGCATCAGGATCGCGGCAGCGCAGTATGCGGCAAGCTCGCGCTTCACCAGCGCCTGCGCCGTGGGCGAGGCAAGGCCCGCCCCGGCCAGCACTGCGGCGATTTCCTTGCGCATCGCGGTGTAGGCGATGTGCATCGCCACCTGGAACTGGCGGCTGGCGCCGTCCAGCGTATCGTCGATCAGCAGCTGTTCGTTGTGCCGGTCATAACGCCGCAGCGCGTCCATCATCACGTCGGGCGGCAGGTAGCGCAGGCGGGTGCCGCGGGTCTTGCCCAGCCAGTCGGCCAGCGATCCGGCGCGGGCAATCTCGCCGGCCAGCTCCTCGGCCCGGGTGTCGAGCGCGTGGAAATAATTGCGTTCGCGCGCGACGAAGCGCCGCGCCTCGGCAACCGGGTCGGCGCCGCCGGGCACTTCGCGCTGTTCAGCCAGCGCGCGCTGTTCGCGGCTGTAGGCTTCGTGCAGGCGCAGCAGCGCCTCGCTCACCCCCGGAAAGCTGCTGGCAAGGTCCGCCACTTCGAGCGCGGGCAGCTCAATGTCCGCGAACAGCGGATCGCGGAGCACCTTGGCGAGGCGCTGTTCATAGGCTTCGGCATCGTCCCCGGCAAAATCGGTCAGGTCGAAGCGGTAGCTTTTCGCGAGGCGCAGCAGCAGGTCCGCGGTCAGCGGGCGCTGGTTGCGTTCGATCAGCGCGATGTAGCTGGGCGATATGCGCAGGTCCTGCGCCATGGCCTGCTGGGTCAGCCCCAGTTCGCGGCGCAGGCGGCGCAGGCGCGGGCCAAGATAGAGCGGGCGGGAATCGGCCATGCGCGCACTTTGTCATGTCTGCACAACTTTACAAGGAAAAGCTGTAACGTCTTACAAGGCGACTCCGTGCGACCTTTCCGCAGCGCAGCATCGGCGGCATGTCAGGGCCATGGACACGGCCCGTGCGGCCCAGGCTCAAGAGGAATTGCCCCATGACCTATTCGCAGACCATCGCCGAAGCCGGCAAGCAGATCGCCCCCTACGGGCAGGCCTGGAGCGGGATCGATGCGGCCAGCGTGGCCCGCATGCGCCTGCAGAACCGCTTCAAGACCGGGCTCGACATCGCGCGCTACACCGCGAAGATCATGCGCGAGGACATGGCCGCCTATGATGCCGATCCCGCCAACTACACCCAGTCGCTGGGCTGCTGGCACGGCTTCATCGGGCAGCAGAAGCTGATCTCGATCAAGAAGCACTTCGGCACCACCAAGGGCCGCTACCTGTACCTGTCGGGCTGGATGATCGCCGCGCTGCGCAGCGAATTCGGCCCGCTGCCCGACCAGTCGATGCACGAAAAGACCACCGTGCCCGCGCTGATCGAGGAACTCTACACCTTCCTGCGCCAGGCCGATGCGCGCGAACTGGGCGGGCTGTTCCGCGAGCTTGACGCCGCCAAGGCCGCGGGCGACGCGGTCAACACCCACCGCATCCTGCACAAGATCGACGAATTCCAGACCCATGTCGTGCCGATCATCGCCGACATCGACGCCGGCTTCGGCAATGCCGAGGCGACCTATCTGCTGGCCAAGAAGATGATCGAAGCGGGCGCCTGCGCGATCCAGATCGAAAACCAGGTCTCGGACGAAAAGCAGTGCGGCCACCAGGACGGCAAGGTTACCGTGCCGCATGAGGACTTCCTCGCGAAGATCCGCGCCGTGCGCTATGCCTTCATGGAACTGGGCGTCGAAGACGGGATCATCGTTGCCCGCACCGATTCGCTGGGCGCGGGCCTGACCAAGCAGATCGCCTATACCCGTGAAGCGGGCGACATTGGCGATCAGTACAACAGCTTCCTCGACTGCGATGAAGTCGATGCCTCGAACATCGGCCACGGCGACGTGCTGATCACCCGTGACGGCAAGCTGCTGAAGCCCAAGCGCCTGCCCAGCAACCTTTACCAGTTCCGCACCGGAACCGGTGAAGACCGCTGTGTGCTGGACTGCATCACCTCGCTCCAGAACGGCGCGGACCTGCTGTGGATCGAAACCGAAAAGCCGCACATCGGCCAGATCGGCGGCATGGTCAGCCGGATCCGTGAAGTGATCCCCAACGCCAAGCTGGTCTACAACAACAGCCCCAGCTTCAACTGGACGCTGAACTTCCGCCAGCAGGTGTTCGATGCCTGGGTTGCCGAGGGCAAGGACGTGTCGGCCTATGACCGCGCCAAGCTGATGAGCGTCGATTACGACACCTCGGACCTGGCCGCCGAAGCCGACGAACGCATCCGCACCTTCCAGGCCGACGCGGCGCGTGAGGCGGGGATCTTCCACCACCTCATCACCCTGCCGACCTATCACACGGCGGCGCTCAGCACCGACAACCTGGCGAAGGAATACTTCGGCGATGCGGGCATGCTGGGCTACGTCAAGAACGTCCAGCGTCAGGAAATCCGTCAGGGCATCGCCTGCGTGAAGCACCAGAACATGTCGGGCAGCGACATTGGCGACGACCACAAGGAATACTTCGCCGGTGAAGCCGCGCTCAAGGCGGGCGGCGCTGCGAATACGATGAACCAGTTCGCGGCATAAAGCCGCGGGCAGGAACCAGTTCGCGGCCTAAAAAACCGCAGCGACTTTCCTGGGGAGGAAAGCTGGCCCGTCGCACCACCCTGGGTGCGGCGGGCCAATTCGTTTGCGCCTAGCCGCGCGTCAGGCGCAGCACTTGCGGGCTGCGGAAGTTTGAGCTGGGCACCCACGGCAGCACATCGTCCACCCGGGTGAATTCGGGCACGACTTTCAGGAATTCGCTGAAGATCACTTCGGTCGCCACACGCGCCAGCATCGCGCCGAGGCACGAATGGACGCCGCCGCCAAAGCCGAGATGGCGCTTGGGCCGCCGGGTTATGTCGTAGAAATCCGGGTTTTCGAACTGGCGCTCGTCGCGGTTGGCGCTGCCATAGGCGAGCATCACGAAATCCCCCGCCTTCATGGTCTGGCCGTGCAGCTCGGTATCGACCTGCAGGCAGCGCTTGAAGCGCTGTGCCGAGGTATTGAAGCGCAGCGATTCTTCCATCGCGTCCGGGATCAGGCTGTGATCCGCCGCGATCCTGCGCCGCGCGTCGTGTTCGTTCGCCAGGTTATAGGCGAACATCCCCAGGAAGCCCGACAGGCTTTCGATCCCCGCCATGATCAGCGTGGTGACGGTCAGCTGCACTTCCTTCTCGAGCAGCTTTTCGCCGTCGATCTCGGCGGTGATGAAGCCCGACAGCAGGTCATCGCCGGGGTTCTTCTTGCGCTCGCGCACCAGGTTTTCGGCATAGTCGGCCATCCAGCGGAACGCGGCCAGGTGCTGTTCGGTCTTCTGCCGGGTCCTGGCATCGGTCTGGACCATCAGCACCGCGTTGTCGCGGACCTGTTCGGCGCCTTCCTTGGGCAGGTTGAACAGGTGGAACAGCAGGTCGACCGTCATCTTAGAGCCATAGTCCTCGACGAAGTCGAACACCTCCTTGTCGCGGATTTCGGCCAGGTGCTGGTGGCAGGCGGCCCGCGCCGGTTCCAGGATATGGTCAAGCGCGCGCTTGGTCATCGCCGACTGGATCAGCGCGCGCAGGCGGTCATGGCGCGGCGGGTCGCTGCTGCCCAGCGTCGATCCGGCGCGGCCGGGGAATTCGTCGATCAGGTTGCCCTTGGCCGACGAATAGACTCGCCAGTTGGTCAGCGCGGCCAGCACGTCGTCATAGCGTGACAGCACCCACATGCCCGCTTCTTCCGAATAGAAGCAGGGGTATTCGTCGCGCAGCACCTTGTATGCGGGGAAGGGATCGGCGTCGAACGCCGGATCGTAGGGATCGAACCGGAAGGCCATGTCGGGATCCTCTCGTGGCATGCTTATGCTGCGACAATGCCATGAGCACGCGCGCCCGGCCACGCAGCTTTGCGACATTTGCTTGCACTTTTCGGTCATTCGGCCATCCTGCCCGGCGCAATGGGCGAAGCCACGCAAATCACGCAATTTGGCCTTTATGGGGAAGCCGGGGGCGATCTTGCCCCCGAATTCGTGCATATCGAGCCGATCTCGGCGCGCTCCAGCCTGTATGAATGGACCATTTCGCCCCACGCCCATCCCGGCATCGTCCAGTTGCTGCTGGTGGGCGAGGGGCAAGGCGTCCTGGCCGATGGCGAGGGCGAGGCGGCATTGCCGCCCGGTACCTTGGCCGTGGTGCCCGGCGGCACGGTCCACGCCTTCCGCTTCGTTCCCGGCACGCAGGGCTGGGTGCTGAGCCTGGCCGAAGCCCTGCTCGACGATCCGCGCCTGGCCCCGTTCGCGGCGGGATCGGTGCTGCGCGGCGGGCGGGTGCGCTCGCTGGCTCTCGGCGAAGTGGGGATGGTCGATGCCCTGCTTGCGGGGCTGTTCTCGCGCGGGCCGGCGCCGAATGCGACCACGCTGGCGACGCTGGCCGTGCTGCTCGCCCAGGTCGAGGAAGCGGCAGCGCGCGCCCAGGCGGGCGAAGGGCCGCCCGACCGCCGTCTGGCGCTGGTCCGCCGCTTCACCGCGCTGCTCGACCTGCATTACCGCGCGCAGTGGAGCGTGGCCGATTATGCCCGCGCGCTCGGCACCACGCCGCAAACCCTGACCCGCGCCTGCCGTCAGGTCACGGGCAAGCCGCCGGGCGACCTGGCGCTGGAGCGGACCTTGCGCGAAGCCATGCGCGCCCTGACTTTCACCGCCGCGGGCGTGGCGCAGATCGCGCTGGACCTGGGCTTTGCCGATCCGGCCTATTTCAGCCGGTTCTTCAAGGCGCGCACCGGGATGGAGCCGAGCCGCTTTCGCCGCGAGCGGGCCTGGTTGCGGACCTGACTTAGCCCGCGCGTTCGCGCCAGTCGCGCTTGACCTTCTTGGCCAGGCTCCACTTGTGGACTTCGGTCGGGCCGTCATAGATGCGGAAGGCGCGCACTTCGCGGAACACCTGTTCGACCACGGTCGCTTCCGACACCCCGGTGCCGCCCATCACCTGGACGCAGCGGTCCGCGATCCGCATCAGCGCTTCGGACACGGCGACCTTGGCCATCGAGCTTTCGGTGGTGCCCAGGCTGCCGGTATCCAGCACCCCGGCGCACCAGTCGATCATCAGTTCGGCCTGCTTCAGGTCGATCAGGTTTTCCGCCAGCATGAAGCCGACGCCTTCGTGTTCGATCAGCGGCTTGCCGAAGGCCATGCGGCGGCAGGCATAGTCGCTGGCGATTTCGTGCGCGCGGATGCAGCAGCCCAGCCAGCGCATGCAGTGCGACAGCCGCGCGGGGCTAAGGCGGACCTGGGCATACTTGAACCCTTCGCCCGCTTCGCCCAGCATCTGGTCGGCTGGCACGCGCAGGTTGTCGATCGTCACCGTGGCGTGGCCGCCGGGCATCGAGCTGTCGATGGTGTTGGGCACGTGTTCGGTGCGGATCGCGGGATCGGGCAGGTCGACCAGGAACATGCAGGCGCCGCCCGCTTCGTCCTTGGCCATGACGATGCCCACGCTGGCCCCGGCCGCCCCGGTGATGAAGCATTTGCGCCCGTTGATCACCCAGTGGTTGCCATCGCGGCGGCAGGTGGTGAGCATCATGCCGGGGTCCGACCCGGCGCCGTTATCGGCCGCCGGTTCGGTCATGAAGAAAGCGCTGCGGGCGCGGCCTTCGACCAGGGGCTTCAGGAAACGGTCCTTCTGCTCGGCATTGGCCTTGTGGCCCAGCAGGTACATGTTGCCTTCGTCTGGCGCCATGGTGTTGCAGGCGAGCGGGCCGAGCGGGGAGAGGCCCGAATTGATCAGGACGATCGCCGTCTCGCGCTGGTTGAGGTGGCTGCCATCGGGCAGGATGTGCGGGGTCAGCACGCCTGCGGCGCGGGCCTTTGCGCGCATTTCATAGACCAGTTCGTCGGTCGGCGCACCGTGGTGGTCGCGGCGCGGGTCCTTTTCATAGGGAATGATCTCGTCGCGGACGAAGCGTTCGACCCGCGCGGCAATGTCGCGGGCCTGGGCGGAAATGGTGGACGGCTCGGTCATGGTCAGGGTCCTGTTCAGGCAAAGGTCCAGCGGCTGAGGTCGTCGCCGCGCGTGATGGTGCCGGAAGCGCCGACGGGCGTGCCCTCGGCGCTGGTGAGGCGTTCGATCGTGGCGGCGTCATTGCCCGGCACCTGCGCCAGCACGCGCTTGCCCGCCGGGGTTAGCGCCACGACCACCCCGGCGCGGGGCTGGCCGTCGCGGCCATAGAACACAGTGAAGGTTTCAACCGTGGCGGGGCCGACATAGTCCTTGTCGAGGTCCGGAACGGGCCCGCGCGCCGCATCGGCCTCGGCCTGGAAATCGTAGCTGCGCGGAAAGCTGGCGGCCGGGATCGGCTGGCTCGACACCACGATCGAATGGTTGTGGGTGGCATAGCCGCCATTGGCGAACAGCAGCCCGGTTCCGGGCTCGGCGCGCAGCCGGTCGACCATGCTGGCGACCGCGTGGCTCATATAATTGCCGATCGGCCCGCCGCCAAAGGTCAGCCCGCCGAACTGGCTGGCCGGCTTGTCCACCGGCCAGTCGATGATCCGCCGCGCCATTTTCGGAATGCAGGGGAAGCAGGAATAGAGCTCGACCGCGTCCAGCTGGCCCGGCCGCACGGCGTTCAGTTCCAGCGCCTTCAGGATCGACACTTCCATGCTGGCCGAATGGTCATAGGTGTCGCGCTTCATCCAGCTGTCGGCCTCGTGCGCGGCGGCACCGTTGCCGACGTAGATCCACTTGTCTTCCGGAATGCCGCGCCGCCGGGCTTCACCCACGCTGGTGACGATGAACCCGGCGCCCTGATTGACCGCCGAATTGGCGACCTGCAGCTTGGTATAGGGGAAGGCGATCGGGCGGTTGCTTTCGCTGGGGGTCACTACCTCGACCGCGCTGACGGGTTTCCTGATCCAGGCGTTCTCGTTGGCGGCGGCCACTTCGGAAAACCGGCTCCAGATCGCGCCGCTTTCGGCCTGGGCCTGTTCAAGCGTCTGGCCAAGTTTCGCGCGCAGGCCGTTCTCGTAGAGCGGATAGACGTCGACCGGCGCGACCAGGCCATAGCTTTGCGCATAGCCCAGCTGGCGGCGGTGCGAGGCTTCGCGCAGCTGGTCGGGCTTGCGGCCCCCTTGCGCGGCGGCAGTGCGGGCGGCGGCGGTGCGCAGCGCCTCGGCCCCGCAGATCAGCGCGATCTTCGCCTCGCCCGCGCCGATGCGGTTGGCGGCCTCGTTCAGCAGCAGGATCGGGCTGTCGCCGTTGGGGCCTTCGCTTTGGACCATCTGCGCGGGCGCGATGCCCAGCGCGGCGGCCAGCGGCGCGCAGGCCTGGCGCAAGTCGGGGAAGGCGATCTGCATCACCACGCCCAGGAAATCGGCGTCGGCGATCAGGCTGGCAGCGGCATCGCCCTCGCTCTTGCGCAGGGCAGCGGCCATCAATTCGATCGGGTCCATGCCGGTGAGCGGATCGGCCGGGCGGTCGTTAACTTGCCCCACCCCGACGATTACCGGCAGCCGATCCTGGTCCATCCCGCTTTCCTCTCCACAATAATTGACAACCCGTCAGAAACGGGCAAGGGCATTGATGCGCTTCTAGTCCATTGCCAAATTTAATCGAGCAATTAAACGGGAAATCGAAGGGAGAGATTCGCCCATGTCGATCTTGTACGACGAAGGCCAGCAAGCCATCGCAACCGAATCGCGCCGTGTCCTTGATGCGCGCACCAGCAAGGACCGTCTGCTCAAGCTGCTTGAGCATACCGGCCAGTATGACGAACCGTTCTGGCAGACTGCGGTCGAGCAGGGCTGGACCGCGCTCGCCATTCCCGAACAGCACGGCGGCCTGGGCCTCGGCCTGGTCGAACTGGGCCTGGTGGCCCTGGCGACCGGCGCGGCCACTGCCGGTGCGCCGTTCCTGACCTTTGGCTACGGCGCCTCGCAGGCGCTGATCGGGTCCGGCCATGCGGATCTGCAGGCCGCCTGGCTGCCCAGGCTCGCCAGCGGCGAAGCGCTGGGCACCGTGGCCTTTGCCGAAGGCACCGATCCGCTGCCCGCCGCGCCGACCGCCACCTTTGCCGGTGGCAAGCTGTCGGGCGCCAAGGAAGCGGTTCCGGGCGCCCTCAAGGCCGACTTCGCGGTGGTCTGGGCGCGCCACGATGGCCAGCCCGCGCTGATTCTGGTCGAACTGGCCCACGCGGTGCGCACGCCCGTGGACAGCTATGACAATTCGCGCCTCTATGCCGATCTCGCCTTTGCCGGCGCCCCGGCGACGCTGCTGCTCGAAGGCGATGCGGCGCAGACCCTGGCGCTTGACGTGCTGGCGCGGATGGCCGTGGTCACCGCCCACGAACAGGTCGGCGGGGCCGAGGCGCTGCTCCACACCGCGCGCGACTATGCCGTGACCCGCAAGGCCTTCGGCCAGCCGATCGGCGCGTTCCAGTCGATCAAGCACCGCATCGCGGAAATGTATGGCCTGGTCGAAATCGCCCGCGCCAACTGCATCCATGCCGCCGCGAGCGAGGGGAAGGACAACTTCCTGCTCGCCGCATCGGATGCCCGCATCGCCGCGACTGAAGGCTATGACACCGCCTCGCGCGATTGCGTGCAGATCCACGGCGGGATCGGCGTGACGTGGGAACTGGGCCTGCACCTCCACATGCGCCGCGCGCGCAGCCTGGCGGTGGAACTGGGCAACCTCTATTTCTGGGAAGACCTGCTGGTTCAGCAGCTGACGGGAGAAGCGGCATGAGCGATCTTGAAGCCTATCGCCTGAAGGCGCGCGAATGGTTGCAGAGCATGGCGCCAAAGTACGCGCGCGATGCGCGCCGCGGCATGACCGTGGAAGAGGAACTGGCGCTGGGCCGCGAGTTCCAGGCGCTGAAGTATGAAGCCGGCTATGCCGGGATCAACTGGCCCACGGAAATGGGCGGCCAGGGGCTGACCCACCTGCACAAGATCACCTACGATTCCGAGGAAATGAACTTCGGCATGCCGACGGTGTTCTTCGGCATTTCGCTGGGCATGCCGGTGCCGATCCTGATGCGCTTTGGTCTGGGCGAGAACAAGGAACACTTCGCCTGGGTCAAGGAACGCGTGGTCAAGGCGCTGCGCGGCGAGGAAATCTGGTGCCAGCTGTTCTCCGAACCTTCGGGCGGCTCTGACCTGGCTGGCCTGCGCACCAAGGCCGAGCCGGACGGTAACGGCTGGCGCATGACCGGCCAGAAGATCTGGACCAGCTGGGCGCAGTATTGCGATTACGGCGTGATCGTTGTCCGCACCGATCCCACCGTCGAAAAGCACAAGGGCCTGACCTATTTCTGGGTGGACATGAAGGCCAAGGGTGTCGACGTGCGCCCGATCAAGCTGGCCGGCGGTGACAGTCACGTCAACGAAGTGTTCTTCGATGACGTTCGCCTTGAAGACAGCCAGCGGATGAGCCCGGTGGGCGGCGGCTTCGGCGTGGCGCTCGCCACCTTGATGATCGAACGCTACATCGCGACCGACAGCGGCGGGTTTGGCCCGCATCTCGACGTCTTCGTCGACCTCGTGAAGGGGCTGGAGATCAACGGCAAGCCTGCTCTCAAGGACGCGCGCGTGCGCCAGCAGATCGCCCGCAACCACGCGATGCGCGCCGGGCTCGATTCGATCACCAGCCGCGCCTTCCAGATGATGCAGGCAGGGATGGAACCGGGACCGGAAGGAAGCTTGCAGAAGCTCGTCTCGGTGCGCAGCCGCCAGAAACTGTCGGAACTGGCGATGGACCTGCAGGGCAACCTGGGCCTGCATTTCGATCCCCACGCCTACGTCAAGGAAGACTGGGGGGCGAGCTGGCTCAACGCGCCGACCGGCCGGATCGCCGGTGGTTCGGACGAAGTCCTGCTCAACACCATTGCCGAGCGCATCTTGGGCCTGCCGCAGGATCACCGCCCGGACAAGGGCGTGGCCTTCAACCAGATTCCGGCCTGAGGAGGGCGCGCAGATGGCACTCAAGACGCGGATCACCGAACTCCTCGGGATCGAGCATCCGATCGTCCAGGGCGGGATGCAGTGGGTCGGCACGGCGGAAATGGCCAGCGCCGTTTCCAATGCCGGGGGCCTCGGCATCATCACCGGCCTGACCCAGCCCAGCGCGAGCGCGCTGCGCGACGAGATCGAACGCTGCAAGGGCATGACCGCCAAGCCGTTCGGCGTGAACATGACCGTGTTCCCCACGATCAACCCGCCCGATTACAAGGCCTATACCCAGGCGATCATCGACAGCGGCGTGAAGGTGGTGGAAACCGCCGGCACGCCTGCGGTGCGCGAGCTGTGGGAAATGATGAAGCCGCACGGCATCAAGATCCTGCACAAGTGCACGGCCGTCCGCCACGCCGTTTCCGCGGAAAAGGCGGGCGTTGACGTGATCTCGATCGACGGGTTCGAATGCGCTGGCCACCCCGGCGAGGACGACATTCCGGGCCTGATCCTGATTCCGGCGGCGGCCGACAAGGTGAAGATCCCGCTGCTCGCCTCGGGCGGCTTCGGTGACGGGCGGGGCCTTGCCGCCGCGCTGGCGCTGGGCGCCGAAGGGATCAACATGGGCACCCGGTTCTGCGCGACGGTCGAAGCGCCGATCCACCAGAACTTCAAGCAGGCCATGGTCGATAACGACGAACGCTCGACCGCGCTGATCTTCCGCACCTTCCGCAACACCGCCCGCGTCGCCAGGAACGGCATCGCCCAGGCGGTCGTCGCGGCGGAAGCCGAAGGCAAGCCGTTCGAAGCCGTGGCCGACCTGGTCAAGGGCGTGCGCGGCCGCGAAGGTCTGCAGACCGGCGATACCGAACATGGTATCTGGACCGCCGGCATGATCCAGGGCCTGATCCACGACATCCCGACCTGCGAAGTGCTGGTCAGCCGGATCGTCGCCGATGCCGAAGCAATCATCCGCAATCGCCTCGCGAGCAAGCTCGCCTGATTTTGCCATTCAAGGAGTAACCACCATGGCAGACGCCTATATCATCGACGCAGTCCGCACCCCGCGCGGCATCGGCAAGCCGGGCAAGGGCGCGCTTTCGCACCTCCACCCGCAGCACCTCGCCGCGACCGTGCTCAAGGCGCTCAAGGACCGCAACAACCTCGATACCAGCACCGTCGATGACGTGATCTGGTCGACTTCGACCCAGAAGGGCAAGCAGGGCGGCGACCTGGGCCGCATGGCCGCGCTGGCCGCCGGTTACGACATCGGCGCCTCGGGCATGACGCTTGACCGCTTCTGCGGCGGCGGCATCACCTCGGTCAACCTCGCCACGGCGGCGGTCATGTCGGGCATGGAAGACTGCGTCGTCGCCGGCGGCACCGAAATGATGAGCTACACCGCCCAGATCGGCGCGGAAGAAGCCAACGCCGGGATCAAGCCGCTGGGCATGGGTTCGGGCAATCTCGCGCTCGACGCGCTGCACCCGCAGAGCCACCAGGGCGTGTGCGGCGACGCGATCGCGGCGATGGAAGGCATCCCGCGCGAAGCGCTCGACGCGCTGGCGCTGGTCAGCCAGGAACGCGCCGACCGCGCGATCCGTGAAGGCCGCTTCGACAAGTCGCTGGTCACCGTCTATAACGAGGACGGCTCGGTCGCGCTCGACCGCGAGGAATTCCCCCGTCCGGAAACCACTGCCGAAGGTCTGGCGAGCCTCAAGGCCAGCTTCGATGCCATCGCCGATTTCGACCTTGGCGGCACCACCTTCCGCAAGCAGATCCAGCGCCGCTATCCCGACCTGAACTGGAAGGGCGTGCATCACGCCGGCAACAGCTCGGGTGTGGTCGATGGCGCGGCGGCCGTGCTGATCACCAGCAAGGAATATGCCGACAAGCACGGCCTCAAGCCGCGCGGCCGGATCGTTGCCTATGTCAACTGCGGCGATGACCCGACGCTGATGCTCAACGCCCCGGTTCCGGCGGCGAAGAAGGTGCTGGCCAAGGCCGGCCTGACCAAGGACGACATCGACGTCTTCGAAATCAACGAAGCTTTCGCCGTGGTCGCCGAAAAGTTCATCCGCGATCTCGATCTTGACCGCACCAAGGTCAACCCGAACGGCGGCGCGATGGCGCTGGGCCACCCGATCGGCGCGACCGGTTCGATGCTGATCGGCACCGCGCTGGATGAACTGGAACGCACCGGCGGGCGCTATGGCCTGATCACGATGTGTGCGGCGGGCGGCATGGCTCCGGCGATCATCATCGAACGCGTCTGATCCGCCTTTGCGCAAATTCTGGCCCCCTTCCCCTTACGGGGGAGGGGGTTTTGATTCGTGTCATGGATTGCGCGCCTTTGCCGCGGAACACCCTTGTCGGCAGGCTGCGCGGGGCTTAGTCGGCAGCCAGTCATTCGGGAGTTGGACATATGCACTACGACGTTCTGATCGTTGGCGCGGGGCAGGGCGGCGGCGCGGCCGCGATCCAGCTGCGCCAGCAGGGCTTCACCGGCTCGCTCGGGATGATCGGGCGCGAAGTGGAACCGCCGTATGAGCGACCGCCGCTGTCCAAGGAATACATGCTGGGCGAAAAGACTTTCGACCGGCTGCTGATTCGCCCGCGCGAATTCTGGGCCGGCAAGGACATCGACCTGGTGCTGGGCGTGGAAGTGATCGCGCTGGACGGCGCGGCGCAGAGCGTGACCCTGTCGGATGGCCGGACCTGCACTTATGGCGACCTGATCTGGGCGACCGGTGGCGATCCGCGGCGGCTGTCGTGCCCGGGCGCGGACCTGGCCGGCGTTCACGGCGTGCGCACCCGCGAAGATGCCGATGCGATCCTGGCCGAACTGGCCGGAGTGAACCGCGTGGTGGTGATCGGCGGCGGCTATATCGGGCTGGAAGCGGCCGCCGTGCTGCGCAAGCTGGGCAAGGAAGTGACCCTGCTTGAAATGCTGCCGCGTGTGCTGGCCCGCGTTGCCGGGCCGCAGCTGTCGGACTTCTACCAGGCCGAACACCGCGCCCACGGCGTCGACCTGCGGCTGGAAACCGGGGTCGAGGCGATCCTGGGCGAGAGCTGCGTCACCGGCGTCAAGCTGTCGGACGGCAGCGAAGTGGCCTGCGAACTGGTGATCGTCGGCATCGGCATCGTCCCGGCTGTCGGTCCGCTGCTCGGCGCGGGCGCGGCTGGCGGCAACGGGGTGGACGTGGACGAATTCTGCCGCACCAGCCTGCCCCACGTCTATGCCATCGGCGACTGCGCCGCCCATGCCAACGGCTTTGCCGAAGGCTCCGTGATCCGGCTGGAAAGCGTGCAGAACGCCAACGACCAGGCCAAGACCGCCGTGGCCTCGATCCTGGGCGATCCGCAGCCGTACAAGGCGACGCCGTGGTTCTGGTCGAACCAGTATGATCTGAAACTGCAGACGGTCGGCCTGTCGGGCGGGCACGATCAGACCGTGCTGCGCGGCGATCTGGCGCAGCGCTCGTTCTCGGTCCTCTACCTCAAGGGCGGCAAGTTGATCGCGGTCGATGCGGTCAACGCGATGAAGGACTATGTTCAGGCGCGCAAGCTGGTGGAGGAAGGCGCGGTGATCGCGGCCGAGGACCTGGCGGATACCAGCCGCCCGCTGAAGGAACTGCCGCGCGCCTAGTCGCTGTCCCGCTTGTATGCGGGCAGGTGGATACCCAGCCGGATCGCCGCGCCGCGCAGGGCAAAGCCTGCCAGCGCGGCGAGCGGCCAGACCAGCGCGTGCGGCAGGTCGAGCACCGCACCCGCCGCCACCAGCGCCGAGCTGAGCGCGGCGGCGGTGACGTACAGTTCCGGCCGCATCAGGATCGATGGCCGCCCGGCCAGCACGTCGCGGATGATCCCGCCGACGCAGCCGGTCACCACGCCCATCACCATGGCTGGCACCGGAGCCACGGCATAGGCCAGCGCCTTGGCCGTGCCGAGCACGGCATAGGTGCCAAGCCCCGCTGCGTCGGCCCATTCGAGCAGCTGGCCTTCCCACCACTTGCGCGGGGTGAACCAGGCGAGCAGCGCCACGCCCAGGCACACCGGGGCGACCCACGGATCGCGCACCCAGAACACCGGCGCGCCGATCAACAGGTCGCGCACCGAACCGCCGCCCACCCCGGTGACCAGCGCGAAAAAGCTCATCGTGACGAATGTCTGGCGTAGCCGCGCGGCCAGCAGCGCGCCGGTCAGCGCGAACACCGCTGTGCCGACCAGGTCGAGCACAGGGGGCAGGCTGGGCAGGGCGGCGGCGGTCACGCTGCCATCCCCGCCGCGCGGCGCAGCGCGGGCAGCAGCGCTCGCAAGTGGCCCATCAGGGCCGCGTCGTTGCTGCAATGGGCCATCACCAGTCCGCTGTCCCGTTCCACCGCCGCTTCGGCATACCATGCCGTGTTTGAGCCGTTATGCCACAGATTGCCCTGCGGCGAAACGAACCAGCCCAGCGCATAGTCGCTGCCGAAGCGTGGGCGGTGCAGTTCCCGCCAGCTGGCGCGGCTCAGCAGCGCCGGCCGGTCGCGGTGCGCGGCAAGGTAGGCCAGCAGGTCGGGCAGGTTCAGGTGCAGCCGCCCGGCCGGGCCCATCGCCGCCGGATTGTCCTGCAGGATCGGCAGGCCATGATCATGCCCGCGCGGCTGATCGCCCAGCGGCGCGCCGAACCCCGCGCTTGCGAGGCCCAGCGGCCCCAGCACCTGCTGGCGCAGCAAGTCCTCCCAGCTTTTGCCGGTGGCCGCTTCCAGCATGTGACCGGCCAGCACATAGCCGCAGTTGGAATAGGCAAAGCGGGTGCGCGGCGCATAGAGTGGCGGCATGGCCAGCGCCAGTTCGGCATAGCGGCGGCGGCTGGCGCGGGCATCGGCCTCGATCCGGGGCAGGGCGAGCAAGTCGGGCAGGGGAATGTCGGCGGGCAGTCCGGCGTGGTGGCTGAGCAGTTCGATCGCGGTCACACCGCGATAGGGTGGGGGCACGCCGGGCAGGACTTGCTCCAGCGGTGTATCCCAGCCGATCACGCCTGCTTCCACCGCGCGGGCGAACAGGACGGCGGTAAAGCTCTTGGTGATCGATCCGATGTGCCACTGGTCCAGCGGGGTAACCGCATCGCTGCCCCCGGCGGCGCGCAGGCCATCGGCCAGCACCACGGCGGAATGCCCGCGCGGCTGCCAGCCCGCCGTCATGCCCGGCGTGCCCAGCGCGGCGCGCAGCGCGCGCAGCAGGGCGGGGCTCATCGTTCCGTTTGGCAGCGGGACCTGCGCAAATGCGCCGCGCGGCAGGGCGGCCAGGCCAAGCCCGGCCAGCACGATCCGCCGCGCGAGCCGCATCACTCCTCGATCAGCTCTTCCAGCCGGGTCTTGAGCTTGAGAATGCGCTGCGCCGCCTCGGTGAAGGTTTCCACGTCCTCGCGGCGGTTGTTGCCGCGCGCTTCCTTGGCAGCTTCGACATAGCCATCCATGTCGGCTTCCAACGCATCGACCAGTATGCCGATTTCGTCCTCGGTCAGCTTGACGGTGTGGGTATCGGCCATGGTCTTGGTTTCCTGTACTGCAATGAACACATGGGCCGCCCGGGTGATCCCGAGCGGCCCAGATAATAGTCTGTCGTGATCGCTTGTCGATCAGATGTGGATCGGCTTGCCGGTTACCGCCATGGCCGCTTCCTTCACCGCTTCGCTGTGGGTCGGGTGGGCATGGCAGGTATAGGCGATGTCCTCGCTCGTCGCGCCGAATTCCATCGCCTGGGCGGCCTGGGCAATCATCGTGCCCGCCACGCTGGCAATGCACCACACGCCCAGCACGCGGTCGGTCTTGGCATCGGCAATGACCTTCACGAAGCCGTCCGGCTCGTGGTTGGTCTTGGCGCGGCTGTTGGCCATCATCGGGAACTTGCCGACCTTGATTTCGCCGCGTTCCTTCGCGGCTTCCTCGGTCAGGCCCACGCCGGCGAATTCGGGCATGGTATAGACCACGCCGGGGATCACGTCGTGATTGACGATCCCGGTCAGGCCGGCGATGTTTTCCGCAACGGCGATGCCTTCGTCCTCGGCCTTGTGGGCCAGCATCGGCCCCGGGATGCAATCGCCGATCGCCCAGACGCCGCTGACCTTGGTGGCAAAGTCATGGTCGGTCTCGATCTGGCCGCGCGCGTTGAGCTCCAGCCCGATACCCTCGATGTTGAGGCCCGCCACGTTGGGGCGGCGGCCGATGGCAACCAGCACGCAGTCCGCCTCGATCGTTTCGGCCGCGCCGCCCTTGGCCGGCTCAAGCGTCAGCGTGGCTCTCTTGCCCTTGACCTGGGCGCCGGTCACCTTGGTGCCGAGCTTCAGTTCCATGCCCTGCTTCTTGAACACCTTGGCGGCTTCCTTGCGGATGTCGCCGTCCATGCCGGGCAGCAGCTGATCGAGGAATTCGACCACGGTAACCTTCGCCCCGAGGCGCCGCCAGACCGAGCCGAGTTCCAGCCCGATCACGCCGCCGCCGATCACCACCAAGTGCTGCGGCACGCGGTCCAGCGCCAGCGCGCCGGTGGAATCGACGATCACGCCCTGGTCGTTGTCCACTTCGACGCCGGGCAGCGGGGTCACGCTCGATCCGGTGGCGATGACGATGTCCTGGGCGGTATAGTCCTTGCCCGCGACAGTCACGGTGTGGGCGTCCTTGAACGCGCCGTAGCCCTTCAGCCAATCGACCTTGTTCTTCTTGAACAGGTATTCGATGCCCTGGGTCAGGCCCTTGACCGCATCGGCCTTGTCCGTCTGCAGCGCGGCGAGGTCGAGTTCGACCTTGCCCAGCTTGACGCCGTAACGGGCGAGGGTGCCGCTGGCGGCTTCCTCGAACTTTTCCGAACCGTGCAGCAGCGCCTTCGACGGGATGCAGCCGACGTTGAGGCAGGTCCCGCCCAGCGTCTCGCGGCTTTCCACGCAGGCCGTCTTCAGCCCGAGCTGTGCGGCGCGGATCGCGCCGACATAGCCGCCCGGACCAGCCCCGATGAAGATCACGTCATAATCGTATTCAGCCATGTCCAGCGTCCCTTACAGGTCGATCAGCAGACGGGTGGGTTCCTCGATCGCTTCCTTGATGACCTTGAGCGCGGTCACCGCTTCGCGGCCGTCGATAATGCGGTGGTCATAGGACAGCGCCAGGTACATCATCGGGCGGATCACGATCTGCCCGTCGCGGACCACCGGGCGGTCCTCGATGCGGTGCAGGCCCAGCACGGCCGACTGCGGGGGATTGATGATCGGGGTGCTCATCAGCCCGCCGAACACGCCGCCGTTGGAAATGGTGAAAGTGCCGCCGGCCATGTCGGCCATGGTCAGGGTGCCTTCCTTGGCCTTCTTGCCATAGGCGGCGATCGCCTTTTCGATGTCGGCAAAGCCCATTGCCTGGACGTCGCGCACCACTGGCACGACGAGACCATTGGGGGCGGAGACCGCCACCGACAGGTCTACATAGGGGTGATAGACGATCTCGTCGCCTTCGATCCGGGCGTTGACGGCGGGGAACTCCTTCAGCGCCAGGCACGCGGCCTTGGCGAAGAAGCTCATGAAGCCGAGCCGCACGCCGTGCTTCTTTTCGAAGCTGTCGCGGAAGGTGTCGCGCGCCTTCATCACCGCGCTCATGTCCACGTCGTTGAAAGTGGTGAGCAGCGCAGCGGTGTTCTGCGCGTCCTTGAGCCGCCGGGCGACCGTCTGGCGCAGGCGGGTCATCTTGACCCGTTCCTCGCCGCGATTGCCGGCAGCGGCCGGGGCGGCAGCCGGAGCGGCGGCGGCCGGGGCCGGGGCGGCGTTCTTGGCGGCGGCGGCGGCCAGCACGTCTTCCTTGGTGATGCGGCCGTCCTTGCCGGTACCCTTGATCGTCGACGGGTCGATGCCGTGTTCCAGCACCGCGCGGCGCACGGCCGGGCTCAGCACGGCGGCATCGTCGGCGGCGGGTTCGGCGGCGACAGGGGCAGCAGCAGATGCCGGAGCCGGAGCGGCGGCAGGAGCGGCAGCCGGGGCCGGGGCGGCAGCGCCCGAGCCGGCTTCGATCGTCGCGATCACCGCGCCGACCGACACGTTGTCGCCGGTCTGGGCCAGGTGCTGGCCCATCACGCCCGCGACCGGCGCGGTCACTTCGACTGCGACCTTGTCGGTTTCCAGGCTGGCGATCGGTTCATCCAGCGCCACGGCTTCGCCGGGCTGCTTCAGCCATTCGCCGATAGTGGCTTCGGCAACGCTTTCGCCCAGGGTGGGCACTTTGACTTCGGTGGACATCGTCTTGTTTCCTCAGGCCTTTTTACGGCGACGGATTTCATTGCGGACCGACAGGCCCAGGGCATGGCTGATCAGCGCGCCTTGTTCGGCCTCGTGGCGCTTGGCCAGGCCCGTGGCGGGCGAGGCGCTGGCGACGCGGCCGGCATAGCGCGGGCGGGTAACCTTGCGTTCGGCAGCGATCAGCGCTTCCTCGATCAGGCTTTCGACAAAGAACCACGAACCGTTGTTGCGGGGTTCTTCCTGGCACCAGACCACTTCTTCCAGATTGGGCATCTTCGAGAAGCGCAGCGCCAGCGGCTCACCCGGGAAGGGATAGAGCTGTTCGAGGCGGATGATCTGGGTGTCCTCGATCCCGGCGGCATCGCGCGCTTCCATCAGATCGTAGGCGACCTTGCCCGAACACAGGATGACGCGCTTGGTCTTTTCGTCGGCCGCGCCGTTGCGGTCGGACAGGATGCGCTTGAAATGCGCCTGGCCGACGAATTCGCTCGCCTCGCTTTTCGCCATCGGGTGGCGCAACAGCGACTTGGGGCTCATGATGATGAGCGGCTTGCGGAACGGGCGGTGCATCTGCCGGCGCAGCACGTGGAAGGAGTTGGCCGGGCTGGTGATGTTGCAGACCTGGATGTTGTCCTGCGCGCACAGCTGCAGGTAGCGTTCGAGGCGCGCCGAGGAGTGTTCCGGGCCCTGGCCTTCGTAACCGTGCGGCAGCAGCATGACTAGGCCGTTGGCGCGCAGCCACTTGGCTTCGGAGGCGGCAACATATTGGTCGATCACGATCTGCGCGCCGTTGGCGAAATCGCCGAACTGCGCTTCCCAGATCACCAGGCTCTTGGGATCGGCGCTGGCATAGCCGTATTCGAAGCCCAGCACGCCATATTCCGACAGCGGACTGTCATGCACTTCGAAGCGGCCATGCGGGACGGTGCTGAGCGGCACGTACTTGTGTTCGTCAGTCTGGTCGACCCACACCGCGTGGCGGTGGCTGAAGGTGCCGCGGCCCGAATCCTGGCCCGACAGGCGCACCCCGAAGCCTTCCGACAGGAGCGAGCCGAACGCCAGCGCTTCGGCCGTGGCCCAGTCGAAGCCCTGGCCGGACTTGAACATCTCGCGCTTGGCATCGAGCACGCGGGTCAGCGTCTTGTGGATCTGGATCGAATCCGGAACCGTGGTCAGCGTCCGGCCCAGGCTGTCGAACAGCTTCTGTTCGATGCCCGTATGGACGTTGCGGCGCGCGGTTTCGGGATCGGCCGGGGCGTGCAGCCCCTGCCAGCGCCCGCCGAACCAGTCGGCATGGTTGCTCTTGTAGCTTTTCGCCGCGTCGAATTCGGTTTCCAGCGTCGCGACGAAGTGGCCTTCGACTTCGCCGGCATAGTTGCCGTCGATCACGCCTTCCTTGACCAGGCGGTCGGCATAAAGCTTGCTGACCGGCGGGTGGGCGCGGATCTTCTGGTACATCAACGGCTGGGTGAAGCCGGGCTCGTCGCCTTCGTTATGGCCGAAGCGGCGATAGCACCACATGTCGACCACGATGTCGCGGCCGAAGGTCTGGCGATAGTCGATTGCCAGCTTGCAGGCAAAAGTCACCGCTTCGGGATCATCGCCATTGACGTGGATGATCGGCGCCATGACGCCCTTGGCCACGTCGGACGGATAGGGCGAACCGCGGCTGAACTGGGGGCTGGTGGTGAAGCCGATCTGGTTGTTGATCACGAAATGGATGCAACCGCCGATGTTGTAGCCCTTGACCCCGGAAAAGCCGAAGCATTCCCAGACGATGCCCTGGCCGGCAAAGGCCGCGTCGCCGTGGATCAGGATCGGCATGACCTGCTTGTGCTTGCCCTGGCCGATGTCGTCCCGGAACACCTGGTTGGCGCGGGTCTTGCCCAGCACGATCGGGTCCACGGTTTCCAGGTGCGACGGGTTGGGCACCAGGCTCATGTGCACCTTGACCCCGTCGAATTCACGGTCGGTGCTGGTGCCAAGGTGATACTTGACGTCGCCCGAACCGCCCACGTCTTCCGGGTTGGCCGTGCCGCCGGAGAATTCGTGGAAGATCACGCGGTAGGGCTTGGCCATGACGTTGGCCAGCACGTTGAGGCGGCCGCGATGGGCCATGCCATAGACGATTTCGCGCACGCCGCGCTGGCCGCCATACTTGATCACGGCTTCCAGCGCCGGGATCATCGATTCCCCGCCATCCAGGCCGAAGCGCTTGGTGCCGACATACTTGCGGCCGAGGAACTTTTCGTACTGTTCGCCGCGGATCACGGCCTGGAGGATCGCCTTCTTGCCGTTGGGAGTGAAGTCGATCGACTTGTCGCCGCCCTCGATCCGTTCCTGGATGAAGCGGCGCTCCTCCACGTCGGCGATGTGCATGTATTCGAAGCCGACCTTGCCGCAGTAGTTGCGCCGCAGCACGGCCACCAGTTCGCGCACCGTGGTCCATTGCAGGCCCAGGGCGCCGCCGACATAGACCTTGCGGTCGAGCGCCGCGCCGACAAAACCGTGATATTCGGGCGAAAGGTCGGCCGGCAGGTTCTGGTGCGACAGCCCCAGCGGATCAAGATCCGCCGCCAGGTGCCCGCGCACCCGGTAGGTGCGGATCAGCATCATGGCCCGGATCGAATCCGCCGCCGCTTCTTCCACGGCGCGGGCGTCCATCGCCGCGCCGGCGCCCTTGGCCGCGGCCTTGATCGCCGCCTGCATGGCGGTGGGATCGAGCGCCTGGGTCAGGTCATCGGCGGCGGTGCGCCAGTCGGCCCGTGCCCAGCTCGGTCCGGGCTGGGGTTCGTCGGGAAGAAAATCGTGGCTTTCGCTACCCATCGGTAAAACGCCTTTTGCGTGGGGCGGCCCACCGGGCCGCCCGTGCCTTGCTTCGGTACTTCAGGGGCAGGCGTTCCCTGGGGAGGTCCGCTGTGCCCGCAACATGGTTAACGCTGCTTCAAGGAGCGGCTCAGGCCAGTTCCTTGAGCACCTCCGCCAGGGTTTCGCCCAGCAGCGAGGGCGAGGAGGAGACGCGGATGCCCGCTTCTTCCATCGCCGCGATCTTGTCTTCGGCGCCGCCCTGGCCGCCCGAAACGATGGCGCCGGCATGGCCCATGCGGCGGCCCGGAGGGGCGGTGCGGCCCGCGATGAAGCCGGCCATCGGCTTCTTGCGGCCACGGCGCGCTTCGTCCTTGAGGAACTGCGCGGCTTCTTCTTCGGCGCTGCCGCCGATTTCACCGATCATGATGATCGACTTGGTTTCATCGTCGGCCAGGAACAGTTCCAGCACGTCGATGAAGTTGGTGCCGTTGACCGGGTCGCCGCCGATGCCGACCGCGGTGGTCTGGCCCAGGCCGATCTGGCTGGTCTGGAACACGGCTTCATAGGTCAGCGTACCCGAACGGCTGACAACGCCGACGCTGCCCTTCTTGAAGATCGAACCGGGCATGATCCCGATCTTGCATTCGTTCGGGGTCAGCACGCCGGGGCAGTTGGGGCCGATCAGGCGGCTCTTGCTGCCCGACAGCGCGCGCTTGACGCGGACCATGTCCAGCACCGGGATGCCTTCGGTGATGCAGACGATCAGTTCCATCTCGGCGTCGATCGCTTCGAGGATGGCGTCAGCCGCACCCGGAGGCGGAACGTAGATGCAGCTGGCGGTCGCGCCGGTCACGGCCTTGGCTTCGGCCACGGTGTCGAACTGCGGCAGGCCGATGTGGGTGGTGCCGCCCTTGCCGGGGGTCACGCCCGCGACCATCTGGGTCCCGTAATCAAGTGCCGCCTGGGTGTGGAACGAACCCGTCGCGCCGGTCATCCCCTGGGTGATGACCTTGGTGTTCTTGTTGATCAAAATGGACATTTCAGAATCCTCCGATGGCCTGGGCCATAAGTACCTGGCCTTTCAGGCCAAATTTCTGTGAAACCGGGTCGGTCCCGGTGATGTAGCTGACTTCGACCGAGTGGCCGGACTTCCAGCCCGGTTCCCACAGGTATTTCACCTGGTCGTCCGGCAGGGGCAGGGTGCCGGTCCACGGCTTGCCCATCAGCACGGCCAGTTCATCGCCGGGCAGCGGGGCGGCCGCGTCGAAGTGGTAGATGCGGCAGCCGTTCGACCAGTAACCTTCGCTGTCGCGGTAGCGCGATTGCACCATCCACAGCTCGCGCCCGGCCACAGTCTTGTGGAACTGCGCCCCGGTGAACGTGGCGTCCGGTTCTTCCTTCAGCCCGGCCTTGCGGCCCTGCTCGACCAGCAGCTTGAGGTTGGGGTGGGCGTCTGGCTCCACCGCATGCCATTTGCCGCGCCGGGCGGCCCGGGCCATGGCATCCATGCTGCGCACCTTGCTGCACACGCCCTTGAACGCGGCGAACAGCGCACGGTCGTCCGCGGGGGGGACCGGCGCCGTCGCCGCGGCGGCGGCAGCCATGATGGAGAGGAAAGCCATGGCCGCGCGCCGGATCAGGCCAGCGAGCTGTCGATGCCCTTGCAGGCCACCAGCAGTTCCTTGACCGCGTCAACCGAGACCTGGAAGTTCTGCTTCGCTTCGTCGTCGAGCGCGATTTCGATCACTTCTTCCGCCCCGTTGGCACCGATCACCACCGGCACGCCGACATACAGGCCGTCGAGGCCGTACTTGCCGTCAACGTAAACCGCGCAGGGCAGGATGCGCTTCTGGTCGCCCAGATAGGCTTCGGCCATGGCGATGGCGCTGGTGGCCGGAGCGTAATAGGCCGAACCGGTCTTGAGCAGGCCGACGATTTCGCCGCCGCCGCTGCGGGTGCGGGCAACGATTTCGTCCAGGCGTTCCTTGGTCGACTTGCCCATCTTGACCAGGTCGGTGACGGGGATGCCGCTGACGGTCGAATATTCCAGCACCGGAACCATGGTGTCGCCGTGGCCGCCCAGCACGAAGGCGTTCACGTCCTTGACCGAGACGCCGAATTCCCAGGCGAGGAAAGTGGCGAAGCGCGCCGAATCGAGCACGCCGGCCATGCCGACCACCTTGTTGGCGGGCAGGCCGGAGAATTCGCGCAGCGCCCAGACCATCGCGTCGAGCGGGTTGGTGATGCAGATCACGAAAGCGTCGGGGGCGTGGTTCTTGATCCCTTCGCCAACCGACTTCATCACGCCCAGGTTGATGCCCAGGAGGTCATCGCGGCTCATGCCCGGCTTGCGCGGCACACCGGCGGTGACGATCACCACGTCGGCCCCGGCAATGTCGGCATAGTCGTTGGTGCCGGTGATCTTCGCGTCAAACCCTTCGACCGGGCCGCACTGCGACAGGTCGAGCGCCTTGCCCTGCGGGATGCCTTCGGCGATGTCGAACAGGACGATGTCGCCCAGTTCCTTCTTCGCGGCGAGGTGAGCCAGCGTGCCACCGATCATGCCGGCGCCGATGAGCGCGATCTTCTTGCGAGCCATAATTCGACGATGTCCTTCCCTGGTCTGCGGGATCACATCTGGCAAAACGGGGGCAGCCCATCCCATCCCGCTGGTGCAGGCTGTCCGATAACGGGCTGGCCCTAGGCCCCTGGGCAGGGGATTGCAAGGCCGGAAACAGGCGTAGAGGCAACTATTTGCTGATAATGGTTCGCAATTGCAAATAGCCTTCCAGGCTGCACGATGAATCGCCCCCTGCCTGCGCCAGGCAGAGGCGGGACGTAAGGGAAATTGCGGGTTGTGCCTAGGGTCCTGACCCTAGGGCCGGGTCCTAGCGGGCTGGATTGATTCGCGCGGCCGTGGCCATGGCCATGCGCCGGTCCAGCGCGCGGCAGATCTCCAGCCAGTGCGCGCTTTCAGCCGGATCACCCAGGCGGTGGGCCTCAATCGCATTGTCGCGGGCGACCTGCGCCGCGCGCAGGCCGTGCCGGGCGAAATGCTTCAGCGCATCACGCAGCAGCACGTCGCGGGTGCTGGCCGCATTGTCGTTCGCCGCGCGGCCGACAGCGCGCACCTGGCCGCCCGGCCCGGTCAGGACCGACATGGCGCGTTGGGCAGCGGCGAAGCGGATCGACATGGGCTGGCAGGGCCTTTGCTGGCGGTTGGCGACTGCGGCCAGCTCTAGCGCGGGGGCGCTAAGGGAAGGTGTTGCGCTATGGTTTCCGGGGATTAACCAAGTTGTCCGTGGGCGGAAAACCGCCGATTTCGGGGCGTGGATCAGTTGCCGCTGCTGCTGCCCGGCTGGTTGATCCAGCGCCCGGCGTGTTCGTATTCCGGGCGCACGGTGCTGGCCGCCGGGTCGGGCAGCTTGTCGGCGCGGTACAGCGCTTCGCCGCCTCGTTTCGCCACTTCGCTGGCATAGGCCGGGGCTGGCGCGGCGCGCGCCGGGGCGACGCCGCCGCCGGCCGTGGGCACCATCGCCCCGCCCTGCGCCGTCTTGAGCCCGGCATCGTAGGCTTTCTGGATCGCGAGGGGATCGAGCACCGGATCGGTCGCCTTGTCCGCCGCCGCGCTGCGGGCATTCGGGCCGGGGATCGGTTCCGCCCCGCGATAGGCAAAGCTGAACGCGCCGGGCTGCCCCGCCGGGCCATTGAAGCGATAGAACCGGTGCGCGCCGATGGTGATGATGTGCTGCAGGCTGGGCGCCCAGTAGGGATGCACCGCGATGGTGTGGTAATGCGTTGCCAGCCCGACGCTGCGCTCGACATAGCCCGACAGGGCGGCCTGCGCGGTCATCATCGCCCGCGCCCAGAAGCGGCGGTCCGGCACCCGCGAGAGCGAGCCATCGCAGGTGAAGCTGAACTGGCAACCGGTGCTGCGTTCCGATCCCTGGTAGACCACGCCGCAGACCGTGTTGGGATAGCTGGGGTGTGCCACGCGGTTCAGCACCACCTGGGCCACGGCGCGCTGGCCCTGGTCGGATTCGCTTGCCGCCTCGTAATAGATCGCGGCGGTCAGGCAATCGAGCGCGCGGCCGCGATTGACCCCGGAATTGTCGATCCGCATCGCCCGCGCGATCGGCCCGGCCATGGGATCGACCATGGTCGGCGCGTTCTCGGCGTCGGAATAGATTCCCTCGACCAGCGGGGGCAGACCTTCGTCCTGCGCCAGGTAATAGAACGCGCTGCCGGGAAAGCTTTCGCCCACCCGCTCGAACGGCATGGGTTCGACCCGCACTTCTGCTTCGCCCGCATTGCCGATGCCCAGACCCTGCCAGGCTTGCGGCCCGGCGATGGCGGGCACAGCCACAGCCACCAGCAGCACCAGCGCGCGCCGCCCCAGGTGCCGCCGCTGCCCGCGCATTCCCACCGTGCGGTGCCGCGCCCGCGCGAACCGCGCCGCGAAATCGCGCGGCCGGGGTTCATAGGGCAGGGGCAGCAATCGGGTCATGCACGCTTTCGCCTGGGTTACGCGCTGTCGCACGAAAACCGGATGCGCCCCGCCGCGCCACTGCGCAGATTGCGCCGTGCCGGGGTGGGACAGTTCGCCCGGTCCTAGCCGCCAAGCGGTTAAGGAACGCCTGCGGTTGCCCTGCGCCGCCAAAGCGCGTAGGGGCGCTGCCACGTCATCGGTTGTTCCGGGTAGCCGGAACCTAAGAGGGAAGGGGGTTCAAAGCCTCCGCTGCCCCCGCAACTGTGACCGGGGAGTGCCTTGCCCCACATGCCACTGGGAAACCGGGAAGGCGGGCAGGGCGCAACGATCCGGGAGCCAGGAGACCTGCCAGTGACGGTCGTTCCGCAGCCGGGCGGGGTGCACCGGAATGCAGCGCAGGACCCGCAATGGTGCGGGCCCTTCCGCCATGAACGGCATTCGTTCATGACGGGAGTATTGCGTGTGAAATATCTGTTCTTGCTGGGATGTTCGGTGGTTGCGGCGGTGCCTGCGGCGGCGCAGGACTGTGCCGCCGATCCGAACAACTGCGTGGTGGTGGCTGATCGGCTGCGCGACACCGCGATTACCGTGGTCGCTTCGGGTCGCGAGGAACGGGTCAGCGAAACCGGCCAGTCGATCAGCGTGATCGGCGCGGCGGAACTGGCGGCGGTGCAGGGGCCTGATCTGACCCGCGTGCTGGAACGCCTGCCCGGCGTCACCACGGCGCGCAGCGGCCCGCTGGGCAGCCAGACCAGCGTGTTCGTGCGCGGGGCCAATTCGCAGCAATTGCTGGTGACGCTGGACGGGGTGCGCATGGACGACGTCGCCGCGCCGTCTGGCGGGTTCGACCTTGGCACCATGCTGCCCGGCGGGATCGCCAAGGTGGAACTGCTGCGCGGCTCGAACTCGGTCGCCTGGGGCTCGAACGCGATCGGCGGGGTGCTGGCGCTGACCAGCGAGCGGCTCGACGGTGCGCGCGCCGGGGTGGAATACGGCGCCAACGATACGGTCAGCGCCGATGCCGCGCTGGGCACCAGCGGCGACGCCTACAGCCTGACCGCCTCGGGCGGCTATGTATCGTCGGACGGGATCTCGGCCTATGCCAAGGGAGCCGAGCAGGACGGGTTCCGCCAGTGGCGCGCCAACCTGCGCGGCGAAGTGCGGCTGGCGGGCGGCCTGTGGCTCGATGCCGCCGGGCGCTATGCCGACAGCAGGATCGATTTCGACGGCTATCCCGCGCCGCTCTATAGCTTTGCCGATACCCTGGAATACCAGACCACCCGGCAGGGTTCGGGGCGGCTGGGGCTGCGCTATGATGCGGGATCGCTCAACCTGCGGGGCGGCGCTGCCTATAGCGACACCCGCCGCGAATACTTCGACCCGGCCTTCGCCGCCGCGCCCAATTTCACCACCAAGGGCCGCAGCTGGCGCGCGGACCTGACCGGCCGGGCCGAGCTGACCCAGGGCGTCACGCTCGATTTCGGAGCGGACAGCGAATGGACGCGTTTTGCCACCCTGTTCGATCCGCAGCAGGACGCGCGGCTCAGCAGCGGGCATGTGCTGCTGGGCTATCATTCCGGCGGCCTGCACGTGTCGGGCGGCGTGCGGCTGGATGACCATGACCGCTTCGGCAGCCACTGGACCTTCGGGGCCAATGGCGCGGTCGAACTGGCGGCTGACCTGCGCGTGCGCGCCTCCTATGGCGAAGGGTTCAAGGCGCCGACGCTCTACCAGCTTTACGGCTATGGCGGGAACGCCGCGCTGCGGCCTGAACGCAGCAAGGCCTATGACGCGGGGATCGAACTGGGGGATCGCAATGGCTCGCGCCATGTCGCGCTCACCCTGTTCCGCCGCGATGCCAGCCAGCTGATCGATTACCTGTGGCCCAGCGGCTACTTCAACATCGGTGCGACCCGCGCCGAAGGGGTGGAACTGGAAGGCGGCTGGGCGATTGGCGACATTCTGCGCGCGCGCGCGGCCTACAGCTACGTCAAGGCGGTCAACCGCGCGACCGGCAAGGACCTGGCCCGCCGCCCGCGGAGCGCGGTGTCGGCCGGGCTGGACTGGACCACGCCGCTCGCCGGCCTGACGCTGGGCGCGGACTTGCGGCTGGTGTCGGACAGCTATGACGATGCGGGCAATTTCACGCGGCTCGATGGCCATGGCCTGGTCACCCTGCGCGCCAGCGTGCCGCTGCCGGGCGGGCTGGAGCTGTATGGCCGGATCGAGAACCTGGGCAACGTGAAGTACCAGACGGTCGCGGGCTATGGCACATATGGCCGCTCGGCCTTCGTGGGGCTGCGCGGGCGGTGGTAAGGCGTCTGGCCCCGCTCTTCGCGCTGGCGCTGGCGGCTTGCTCCGCCGCTCCGGCGCGCGAGGCGGGGCCGCCGCTGCCGCGGATCGCCAGCCTCAATCCCTGCACTGACGCGATCCTTGCCGAAGTGGCCGATCCGGCGCAGATCGCCGGGCTGTCTGCCTTTTCGAGCGATCCGGCGGCTTCGTCGATGGACATTGCCACGGCGCGGCGCTTCCCGGCCTTGTCCGGCACGGTCGAGGAAGTGGCCGCGCTGCGCCCCGATGTGGTGCTGGGCAGCAGTTTCACCCCGCCCGCGACCGCCGCCGCGCTGGCGCGGCTGGGCTTCCGGCTGGAACGCTTCGGCATGGCGGCGGACGTGCCTGCCAGCCTGGAACAGGTCCGCCGTATCGCTGCGCTGGCCGGCCATCCCGAACGGGGCGAGGCGCTGGCCGCGCGGATCGAGGCGGCGCTGGCCCGGGCCGCGCCGCCCGCCGGGGCGCCTGCCGTGCCCGCGCTGGTCTGGCAATCGGGCGGCATGGTGCCGGGGCAGGACACGCTGATCGCCGCGCTGCTGGCGCGCACCGGCTTTGCCAGCGTCGCGGCGCAGCGCGGGCTGAAGCAGGCCGATCTGCTGCCGCTGGAACAGGTCCTGGCCAATCCCCCGCGCGTGATCCTGACCGCCGGGGACCTCCACGGCAACGAGGACCGGATGCTGCGCCACCCGGCGCTGGCCGCGCTGCAGGGCACGGCCCGCGCGCGGCTTGATCCCGCGCTGCTGTGGTGCGGTGGGCCAACCATTGTGCGCGCCGCCCACCGGCTGGCCGAAGTGCGGGAAGGGCTGCGGTGACCCGGTTCAATGCCCTGCTGCTCGCCCTGCTGGCCGTGGCCGTGCCGCTCAGCCTGCTGGCCGGGCGGGTGTGGATCGATCCGTTCGATCCGCAGCTGCCCAATGCCGCGGTGATCTTCATCGAACTGCGCCTGCCGCGCGCCGTGCTGGCGCTGGTGCTGGGCGCGGGGCTGGGCACGGCGGGGGCGGCGATGCAGGGCTACCTGCGCAACCCGCTGGCCGATCCGGGGCTGTTCGGGATTGCCCCCGGCGCGGCGCTGGGCGCTGTGCTGAGCTTCTGGACCGGCTGGGCGGCCAGCGGCTGGGCGCTGCCGCTGTTCGCGCTGATCGGCGCGGGCGGGGCGATGGCGCTGCTGGGCCTGATTGCCGGGCGTGGCGGCGGGGTGCTGCTGTTCACGCTGGCAGGAATGATGATTGCCAGCCTGGCCGGAGCCTTGATGAGCCTGGCGATCAGCCTGTCGCCCACCCCTTTCGCAATGAGTGAGATCGTCACCTGGCTGATGGGCGCGCTGGCCGATCGCGGCTGGGCCGAAGTGTGGATCGCCGCGCCGCTGACCGCGCTGGGCCTGGCGGTGCTGGGGCTGGCCGGGCGAAGCCTCGATGCACTGAGCCTGGGGGATCTCGCCGCCCGCTCGCTCGGCGTCGATCCGCGCCGCCTGCAGGCGCTGATGATCGCCGGGATCGGGCTGACCGTGGGCGCCAGCGTGGCCGTTGCCGGGATCATCGGCTTTGTGGGGCTGATGGTGCCGCATTTCGTGCGACCGCACACCGATGGCCGCCCCAGCGCTCTGATCGTGCCGTCCGCGCTGGCCGGGGCGTTGCTGCTGCTGGTGGCGGACTGCCTGTGCCGGGTGCTGCCGCTGCAGGGCGAACTGCGCCTCGGCATCGCCCTGTCGCTGCTGGGGGCGCCGTTCTTCCTCGCGCTGCTGCTGCGCCTGAAGCGGGAGCTGGCGTGATGCTGCAAGCACAGGGCCTGACGCTGGGCCGCCGGATCATCGGCATCGACGCCGCGCTGGCTCCGGGGCAGGTCACCGCGATCTGCGGCCCCAACGGCGCGGGCAAGAGCACGCTGCTCGCCTCGCTTGCCGCCTTGCTGCCGGTCGATGCGGGCCGGGCGCTGCTGGATGGGCAGGACCTGGCTCGGCTGCCGCCGCGCCAGCGTGCGCAGGCGATCGGCTATCTGCCGCAGTCGGCAGAGCTGGCCTGGGACGTCAGCGTGGCGACGCTGGCCGGGCTGGGGCGCCTGCCCTGGTCAACCAGCGCGGCGGACAATGCGGCGGCAGTGGACGCCGCGCTGGCCGCGCTGCAACTCGATGCGCTGCGCGGCCGCCCGGTTTCGCAGCTGTCCGGCGGCGAACGCGCCCGCGCGCTGCTGGCCCGGGTGCTGGCGGGCCAGCCGCGCTGGTTGCTGGCGGATGAACCGCTTGCCAACCTTGACCTGGCGCACCAGCTGGCGCTGCTCGCCCATTTCCGGCGGCTGGCCGGGCAGGGCCTGGGCGTGGTGCTGGTCATGCACGACCTGGCCCAGGCGATGAACCACGCCGACCGGGTGCTGGTGCTGCGCGAAGGCCGGCTGGCGGAGGACGGCCCGCCCGAAACCGCGCTGCGCGCCGAAGCGATTTCCGCCAACTGGGGCGTTGCGGCGCGCTGGCTGGGCGATGTCGGCAGCCGCGCGCTGGCGGTCGGCTGACGCGAAAAGGGCAGCCCGTGGGCTGCCCTTCGCTTGGCCGGCGCTTACCAGATCTTGGCGCGCTTCTCCGGCGGGATGTACATGCTGTCGCCCGGCTTGACGCCGAACGCCTGATACCACGCCTCGACGTTGCGCAGCGGGCCGAGCACGCGGAAGCGGCCGGGGCTGTGCGGATCGGTGGTCACCTGGTTGCGCAGCGCGTCCTCGCGCATCTTGCTGCGCCAGACCTGCGCGTAGGCCAGGAAGAAGCGCTGGTCGCCGGTCAGCCCGTCGATCACCGCGGCCTCCTTGCCGCCCAGCGACTTGTGATAGGCATCCAGCGCGACCTGCACCCCGGCAAAGTCGGCAATGTTTTCGCCCATGGTCAGCTTGGGGTTCACGAAGGCACCCGGCGCGGCCTCGAACTTGGCGTACTGATCGCCGAACACGGTGCTTTCCGCTTCGAAACGCTTCGCATCCTCGGCGCTCCACCAGTCGCGGACCTTGCCGGTCTCGTCGATCTTGCGGCCCTGATCGTCGAAGCCGTGGCTGATTTCGTGGCCGATCACCGCGCCGATCGCGCCATAGTTGACCGCGTCGTCCGCCGCCGGATCGAAGAACGGCGCCTGCAGGATGCCCGCCGGGAACACGATCTTGTTTTCCAGCCCGCCGTTATAGGCGTTCACGGTCTGCGGGTTCATCCCCCACAGCTTGCGGTCCACCGGCTTGCCCAGGAAGCTCAACTGGTAATCGGCCTCGAACCGGCCGGCGCGCAGCGCGTTGCCATAGAGATCGCCGGATTCGATCTTCAGCGCCGAATAGTCGCGCCACTTGTCGGGATAGCCGACCATCACGTCCATCTTGGCGAGCTTGGTCTTGGCCGCGCCCTTGGTCGCCGGACTCATCCAGCCGTTGCTGTCGATCCGGTCGGCCATCGCGACCTTCAGGTTGGCGACCAACTGTTCCATCTTCGTCTTGGACGAGGCCGGGAAATAGCGCGCGACATAGGCTTCGCCGACCAGTTCGCCGACCGAGCCGTTGACCATGTCGATCGCGCGCTTCCAGCGCGGCCGGATCGTTTCCACGCCCGACAGCGTCTTGGTGAAGGCGAAGCGGCTGTCGACCATCGCCTTGTTCAGATAGGGCGAGGCCTGGTCGGCGGTATGGAACTGCTGCCACAGCTTCAGCGTCGCCAGCGGCGTCTTGGCGTAGAGCGCGGCGATCTGCTTGATCGCGCTGTTTTCGGCCACGATCATGCGCTGCTGCGCCGGAATGCGCGCACCCGCGAAGAAGGCGTTCCAATCAAGCCCGGGGGCATAGCTGGCGAATTGCGCGGTGGAATAGGGGTTGTTGATCTTGTCGATGTCGCGGCTTTCTTCCGAAGCCCAGCTGACCTTGGCGATGGCTTCCTCGAAGGCATAGACCGCCGCCGCCGCCGCCTTGGCCCTGGGCGTGCCGATCGCCTGCAGGGTGCGCTCGATATAGGCCTTGTAGGCGTCGCGCTGCTTGGCGAACTGCGGGTTGAAGTAATAGTCGCGCTCGGGCAGGCCCAGGCCGGCCTGGCCGATGTACAGCACGTTGATGTCGGGATTGGCGGTGTCCGCCCCGACGAATGTGCCGACCAGCGCGCTGCCGAACACCCCGCTGGTGCCGCCCATGTGGCGGGCAAAGGCGGTCTTGTCCTTGATCGCGCGGATCTTGGCGATGTCGGCCATCAGCGGCTTGAGACCCAGGGTTTCGAGCCGCGCTTCGTCCATGAAGCTGGCATAGAGCGCGCCGTGCTTCGAACCCGCCGGGGCGTTCTTGATCAGGTTCTGCACCTGGTCCTGCACCGTTTCGCGCAGGTCATAGAAAGTGCCGGTGCTGGGGCGGTCAGCGGGGATGGTGGTCTTGTCCAGCCACTTGCCCGAAGCATGGCGCTGGAAATCGTCGCCCGGCTTGACGCTTTCGTCGCGGGCGGAAAGGTCGACCCCCCAGGTGCCGAAGGTCGGCTTGGCGGGGACGGCCACCGGCAGGGCGGGATCGGCCGCCTGGGCCAGGGCCGGGACGGTGCTGGCCGCCAGGGCAGCCAGGGCGGCGGTGCTCAGAAACAGACGGAATTTCATGGCGTTGAATCTCCAGAAACGATTCCGGCCCAGGCTCATCGGGCGCCAGGCGCGATAGGCTGCGTTGCGCCGGGCGGGCACGCCAAGTCAATGCCGTTTGCCGAAGGGTGTTGGACGTTGGTGGAACGGCGGATGCTGCGCCGGGCAAAGCGGCCGCGCCATGCCGATCCCGAAGCGGACATGGCGCACTGTTTACCGGAAAAAGCGCCGGATGGCCGGACCGGACCGGACTTTCGGTCCGTGACCCCGGCCGCGCGTCAGGTCAGCGCTGGCAATAGCGATAGTCGCCCGCGCGGCAGGCCGCCACCGCGCGGCGCCAGGCGGCCATGTCGCGCTGGTAGCGCTGCTGCTCCTGTTGGTAACGAGCCATGTCCCGGGCGTGATCGGCGCGGCGGTCCTGCTGCGCGTCCCAGGCGCGCCATTGGCTGGCATAGCGCGCGTCGCGTTCGCGCACGTGGCGCAGTTCGCGCAGGTTGAGCTGGCGGATGATCTCATGGTCACGCGCGCGGGCGGCCTTGCTGCGCATCGCCGGATCGTTGGGATCGTCCGCCAAGGCAGCGCCCGACCAGATCAACATGCCCAGCGCAACCATGCCCGCCAAAGTCCGTCCGTTCATCGCGCACCCATCCTCTCGTGATGGGTTCCGCCATGCCTGCGTCCGGACGGTGCGGGCAATCGCTTTGCGATGAGCCGGGTGCGGTCCGTCGCAGATGCGGCGCGACCCGCCGACAAGGTGCGGCTTTCCGGTGTTTTGCGCGACATTCCCCATTGGGCAGGGGGCGGTCCCTTGCCTGAATCGAACAGATGTGGAACACACCCGCGCCATGTCGCTAAGCAAGATCGTCGTGCGCGGGGCGCGCGAGCATAATCTCAAGGGTTTCGACGTCGAGCTGCCGCGCGACAGCCTGATCGTGATCACCGGCCTGTCGGGCAGCGGCAAGAGCAGCCTGGCCTTCGACACGATCTATGCCGAAGGGCAGCGCCGCTATGTCGAGAGCCTGTCGGCCTATGCGCGCCAGTTCCTGGAAATGATGCAGAAGCCGGACGTCGAACATATCGACGGCCTGTCCCCCGCGATCAGCATCGAGCAGAAGACCACCAGCCGCAACCCGCGCTCCACCGTCGCCACGGTGACCGAGATCTATGACTATATGCGCCTGCTCTGGGCGCGGGTCGGGGTGCCCTACAGCCCGGCCACCGGGGAGCCGATCAGTGCGCAGACCGTCAGCCAGATGGTCGACCGGGTCATGGCCCTGCCCGAGGGGACCCGCGCCTATCTGCTGGCCCCGGTGGTGCGCGGCCGCAAGGGCGAATACCGCAAGGAACTGGCCGAGTGGCAGAAGGCCGGCTACACCCGCGTGCGGATCGACGGCGCGCTTTACGCGATCGAGGACGCCCCCGCGCTCGACAAGAAGTACAAGCACGACATCGAAGTGGTGGTCGACCGGATCGCGGTTCGCGAAGGGATCGAGACGCGGCTGGCCGACAGCTTCGAACAGGCGCTGAAACTGGCCGAGGGGCTGGCCTATGTCGACCTGGCCGATGGCGTGGTGCCGGGGCGCGAGGGCGAGGAAACGGGCGGGGCGATGAAGGGCGCCGGGCTGCCCGCCAACCGCATCGTCTTTTCCGAAAAATTCGCCTGTCCGGTTTCGGGCTTCACCATCGAAAGCCTCGAACCGCGCCTGTTCTCGTTCAACGCGCCGATGGGGGCCTGCCCGGCCTGCGACGGCCTGGGTGAAAAGCTGCTGTTCGATCCCCAGCTGGTCGTGCCGAACGAGCATCTCAGCCTCAAGCAGGGGGCGATTGTCCCCTGGGCCAAGAGCAACCCGCCGTCGCCCTATTACATGCAGGTGCTGGCCAGCCTGGCGGCGGAATTCGGCTTCAGCCTGGAAACCCCGTGGGACGAGCTGCCCGGCGAAGTGAAGGTGGTGATCCTGCATGGCACCGCCGGCCGTCCGGTCAACCTGACCTTCATCGACGGGAAAAAGAGCTACACGGTCAAGAAGCCCTTCGAAGGCGTGATCGGCAATCTCAACCGCCGCATGTTGCAGACCGAAAGCGCCTGGATGCGCGAGGAACTGGGCAAGTTCCAGACCGCGCAGCCGTGCGAAGTGTGCGACGGCAAGCGGCTCAAACCCGAGGCGCTGGCGGTGAAAGTGGCCGGGAGCGACATTTCCAGCGTCACCCGCCTGTCGGTTTCGGCGGCGGTGGAATGGTTCGGCGCGCTGTCGGACCAGCTGACCAGCCAGCAGCAGCAGATCGCCCGCGCGATCCTGAAGGAAATCAACGAGCGGCTCGGCTTCCTCAACAACGTTGGGCTCGATTATCTCAATCTCGACCGGACCAGCGGCACGCTGTCGGGCGGGGAAAGCCAGCGCATCCGCCTGGCCAGCCAGATCGGCTCGGGCCTGTCGGGCGTGCTCTATGTGCTGGACGAGCCCAGCATCGGCCTGCACCAGCGCGACAACGACATGCTGCTCGCCACGCTCAAGCGGCTGCGCGACCTTGGCAACACGGTGATCGTGGTCGAACATGACGAGGACGCGATCCGCACCGCCGACCATATCGTCGATCTGGGTCCCGGCGCGGGCGTCCACGGCGGCGAGATCGTCGCGCAGGGCAGCCTCAAGGACATCCTGAAAAGCAAGACCAGCCTGACCGGGCAATACCTGTCGGGCAAGCGCCGGATCGAGGTGCCGGAACTGCGCCGCAAGGGCAACGGCCACCACATCACCGTGCACAACGCGCGGGCCAACAACCTGACCGGGGTCACCGCCAGCTTCCCGCTGGGCACGTTCTGCTGCGTCACCGGGGTTTCGGGCAGCGGCAAGTCCAGCCTGACGCTCGACACGCTCCACGCCGGGGCAGCGCGCGCCCTCAACGGCGCCCGGGTGATTGCCGGGCCGCACGACAGGATCACCGGCCTCGAGATGTGCGACAAGGTGATCGAGATCGACCAGTCGCCCATTGGCCGCACCCCGCGCAGCAACCCCGCCACCTATACCGGCGCCTTCACCCAGATCCGTGACTGGTTCGCCGGCCTGCCCGAGTCCGAGGCGCGCGGCTACAAGGCCGGGCGGTTCAGCTTCAACGTCAAGGGCGGGCGCTGCGAGGCGTGCCAGGGCGACGGGCTGATCAAGATCGAAATGCACTTCCTGCCCGACGTCTACGTCACCTGCGAGGAATGCCAGGGCAAGCGCTACAACCGCGAAACGCTGGAAGTGAAGTTCAAGGGCCACTCGATTGCCGACGTGCTCGACATGACGATCGAGGACGCCGAGGAATTCTTCAAGGCCGTTCCCCCGATCCGCGACAAGATGCACATGCTGAACGAGGTCGGCCTCGGCTACGTCAAGGTGGGCCAGCAGGCCACCACCCTGTCGGGCGGCGAGGCGCAGCGCGTGAAACTGGCCAAGGAACTGTCGCGCCGCTCCACCGGGCAGACGCTCTACATCCTCGACGAGCCGACCACCGGCCTGCATTTCGAGGATGTGCGCAAGCTGCTCGAAGTGCTGCACCGCCTGGTTGACCAGGGCAATTCGGTGGTGGTGATCGAACACAACCTCGACGTCATCAAGACCGCCGACTGGATCATCGATCTTGGCCCCGAAGGCGGCATCCGCGGCGGCGAGATCGTTGCCGAAGGCGCGCCCGAAGATGTGGTCAAGGTGGCGCGCAGCTATACCGGCAAGTATCTCGCGCCGCTCCTCGCCCGGTAACCGGAACGGAACCGATCCCGCCACGCAGTCGCCCTGGCGGATTGACCTGCCGCCCGGTTGGCGCATGATTGCGCCATAAATACAAGCGGAAGGGATGCCATGCTCGATACACTTGCCCCGATTGTCGGCCTGTTTGGCCTGATCGGCTTCGCCGGCCTGGCCGGGATCAAAAACCCGGCAGACAAGGCGCGGCCTGGGGCCGGGGTGCGGCTGCTGGGCATCCTCGGGCTGGCCGGGCTGGCGGGCATCTGGATTCCGGGCGCGGGCGCGATGGGCGCGGCCGGGGCGCTGGGGCTGTGGAACCACCAGAGCGCGAAGCTGGCCAACTGGGGCAAGGCCGGCTGGCTGTTCGTGGCGGGCGTGCCCTATCTGCTGCGCTGGGCGCTGGGCTGACCCGGCGCTGGCCCCGCGCGCCGATTTGACGCGGCGCAATTGCCATTGGCGCCAATCGGCGTAGCCTGCTGCGCACCGGCCCGGGGGGGGCGAGTCTCCCTGCCTGCCGGGAACAGGAGGGACGCCATGCACACCTTTCTCAAGCCGCGTCTATTGCAGGCCGGGGCCGCCGCTGCCTTGCTCGCCGTGCCGGTCGCCGCCTTGGCCGCGCCGGTCAAGCTGACCGCCACGTTGAACGGCGGGGCCAGCGCCGATCCCGACGGATCGGGCACCTTCGCCGCCGACGTCGACGCGGATCTGGGCGATTTCTGCTATACGCTGAACCTTGCCAAGCTGGGCAAGGTGACCAGCGCAGCGGTCCATGCGGCGGGCAGCCCCGATCCGCTGGTCAAGCTTGAGATCAGCGGCACCAGCGCGGACGAATGCATCGCCGCCGAACCCAGCGTGCTCAAGCCGATCGTCGAGAACCCGGCGAACTATGCGGTCACTGTGCGGACCGCCGATTTCCCGGCCGGTGCGGTGCAGGGCGCATTGGCCAAGAAATAGCGGGCACAGCGCGCGCCGCCCGGTTTGCCACTGTCCCGGCTTCGTGTAGTCCCGGCATGATGAATGACGAACCGGAAGAAATCCGCTGGCAGGGCCGCTTCATCGTGGCCAAGACGCGGGGCAAGTGGGAATATGTCAGCCGCGCGCGCGGCATCCGCGCCGCGGTGATCTTGGCGGTGGACGAAGTGGGCCACGTGATCCTGGTTGAACAATTCCGCGTGCCGCTGGGCCGCGCCACCATCGAATTGCCCGCCGGGCTGATCGGCGATGGCGACCACACCGCGGGCGAAGATCCCACCGCCGCCGCCGTGCGCGAGCTGGAGGAGGAAACCGGCTATACCGCCACGAGGATGGAGGTAGTCGGCGAATTCTATTCCAGCCCCGGCATGGTCAGCGAAAGCTTCACCCTGCTGCGCGCGCATGGCCTGCACCAGATCGGCCCGGGCGGAGGGGTGGACGGCGAGGATATCACGGTCCATCGTGTCCCGGTTGCGGAGCTGGCGGGCTTTGTCACCCAGGCGCGCGAACGCGGGCTGGGGATCGACGTGCGGCTGCTGACGCTGCTGGGGCCGACAATTCTGGGAGGATAACGACAATGACGGGACGGGTTCAAGGCAAGAAGGCACTGGTTACCGGCGCGGCGCAGGGGCTGGGCGCGGCGCAGGCGGCAATGCTGGCGCGCGAAGGCGCGCAGGTGGTGCTGGCCGACATCAACATTGCCGGGGCCGAGGCCCAGGCCGCGGCAATCAACCAGGCGCACGGCGCGGGCACGGCCTATGCCGTGAAGCTGGACGTGACCCAGGAAGCCGAATGGATCGCCGCGATCGACGCGGTGCGTGACGCGCTCGGCGGGCTGTCGGTGCTGGTCAACAATGCCGGGGTCGGCGTACGCGGCAATATCGAGACCTGCACGCTGGAAGAATGGCACCGCGGCTTTGCCATCAACGTCGATTCGGTGTTCCTTGGCTGCCAGAAGGCGCTGCCCCTGATGAAGGACACGCAGCCCGGCTCGATCGTCAACATCTCGTCCATCGCCGGGCTGATCGCCAGCGATACCATGCCGGGCTACAACGCCAGCAAGGCGGCGGTGTGGATGCTGTCCAAGTCTGTCGCGCTGTACTGCGCCAAGATGGGCTGGGATATCCGCTGCAATTCGGTCCACCCGACCTTTGTCGATACCCCGATCCTCGATGGCATCGCCAATTCCTCGGGTCACCCCAAGGAGGTGGTGATGGGCAAGCTGGCGCGGCAGATTCCGCTCAAGCGCGTGGGCCATCCCGATGACATCGCCGCTGGGGTGCTTTATCTCGCCAGCGATGAAAGCCGCTTCATGACCGGCGCCGAGCTCAAACTCGACGGCGGCATTTCGGCAATGTAAGCGGGGCGCATGGGCGATCAGGAAACCCGCACCAAGGCACGCAGTTACCGCGTGACCTCGTTCGACGTGGCGGCCGAAGCGGGCGTCAGCCAGTCAACGGTGTCGCGCGCCCTGGCCGGGGACCCGGTGGTCAGCGAGGCGACCCGGCTGCGTGTGGCCGAAGCGGCGCGGCGGCTGAACTACTTCGTCGATGAAAACGCCGCGCGGCTGCGCACCGGCAAGACCGGGACGCTGGCCGTGGTGGTGGTCTGCCGCCCGGGCGAGGACCGCAAGGACCTCAACCCGTTCCATTCGGCGCTGCTTGCCTCGCTGTGCGGCGCGGCTTCGCTGCGCGGCTATGAGACGCTGGTCAGTTTCCAGGACGGGCCGGAAAACTTCAACGGCCGCTACCAGGAACAGCGCAAGGCCGATGGCCTGGCGGTGATCGGCACGACCGAGAATTATTCGGCCTGGGACTATTTCCGCCAGCTCGGGCAGGGCGGGATGCACTGGGTGTGCTGGGGCGCGCCGTTCGACGATGTCGAATGGGTCCGCTCCGACAACCACGGCGGCGGGCGTCTCGCCACCGCCCACCTGATCGAGCAGGGCTACCAGCGGATCGTCTGCATCGGGTCGGAAACCTCGCCGCAGCGCCAGTTCCTCGAACGTTACGAAGGCTATGCCCAGCAGATGCGCGAAGCCGGGCTGGAACCCGTGCTGATGCCGATCGAGAAGGGGCTTAGCCGCGAAGAACAGGGCCGCCGGGCGGTGGCCATGCTGATCGAGCAGGGCGTATCCTTCGACGCGCTGTTCGCGGTGTGCGATCCGATCGCGCTGGGCGCGCTCGACGAATTGCACGCGCGCGGCCTGGCCGTGCCGGGGCAGGTCGGGCTGGTCGGCTTCGACGGGATCCGCGCCGGGGCCTATTCCGCGCCGCCGCTGACCTCGGTCGAACCGGATTTCCGCGCCGCCGGGGAAATGATGGTCGACAAGCTGCTCGCCGAAATCGCCGGCGAAACCCGCGAGGCACGGCGCGTGCCGGTGCGACTGGTGGTGCGCGAAAGTTCCACCAGGCGAGCGGCGCCTTGACGTTGGCAGGAACCGGCGCGCGCCTGCTCCTGCCAGTCGCGGCGCTGGCGCTGGGCCCGGCTGCGGCAAGCGCGCAGCAGGGCCTGCCGCCGGGCTGGTCGGCCAGCGATATTGCGGCCTATTCCTATGCCAACGGCAAGGTCTGGAACTGCTCCGCCGACATTCCCGAAAGCCTTGATCGCGATGCGGCAACGCATTCCTACCGGCTGCGCTTCGGCTTTGCGCTGGACCAGGCGTTGCAACTGCATGGCGAAATGGATGCCTATCAGTCGGGTGGCAGCAATCCCTTCGCCCGCTATCCGCTGACAGGGCGGGCCTATCACGGTTACCGCAATGTGCCGGCGGTCCTGATCGAATTGGGCGGGCCGTCCCATGGGGCAGACTTTCCGGACTGGGCCGACTGGACCGGGTTTCGCATCCTGTCGGATCTGCGCGCCAGGGACGATGGCACGTTCTATCTGGCCGCCCAGATCGACCGGCGCAGCGAAGATGCCACCTGGGTCAACCTGACGCAGTGCTATTCCGAATAGTCTAGGGTCAGGCCCCATGAACCGCACCTTCGAGGCGGCAGAATGGCGAACATATCGGGCGGAAATTCCCGCCGGGAAGGCTGGTTGCCTTTCCAAGGGAATTTTCGTTCGAGATGGAAGCCATTCTGCCGTCCCGCAGGGATTTGGCCAAAATGGCCTCTCGCCGCGTCGAGAAGTCTTGAAATATCGACATATTCCTGCGCCTTCTCTCCTCGCGACAGGCCATTTTGACTCAAACCTCGAAGGTGTGGTTTATGGGTCCTGACCCTAGCCATCGCAGCCGATTGCCCTGCCAGTTCATATATGCGAAGAGTTCGACATATTGGACTGGTGAGGATGATCCGCAAATGCCCCATATCAAGACCACCCACGTTGGCAGCTTGCCGCGCGGCGAGGAACTGACGCCGCTGCTGCTCGCGCGCGATGCGGGCAAGCCTTATGACGCGGCGGAGTTTGACCGCGCGGTTGGCGCGGCGGTGGATGAAGCGGTCCGCCACCAGGTTGCCGCCGGGGTGTCGATCGTGTCGGACGGCGAACTCGGCAAGGTCGGCTATTCGACCTACATGATCGAACGGCTGTCCGGCTTTGGCGGCCACACCGACCGCAAGCCCGCGGCGGACCTGGCCGAAGTGCCGCAGCTGGCGAAGAAGCTTTCGGCGATCATGGGCAGTCAGGAATTCGTCCGCGCCAGCTGCATCGGCGACGTCAAGCTGATCACCCTCCAGCCGCTGCACGATGACATCCGCCGCTTCCGCTCCGCGCTGGACAAGCATGCCGCGCCGGGTACCGAAGCTTTCATGAACGCGGCCTCGCCGGGGCTGATCACCGCGTTCCAGGTCAATCGCCACTATCCCAGCCACGAAGCTTACCTCGCCGCGCTGGTCGACGCGATGCGCGAGGAATATGAAACGATCGTCAATGCGGGCTTCTACCTCCAGCTTGATTGCCCCGATCTCGCGATGAGCCGTCACACCGGCTACCAGGATGCGAGCGAGGAGGAGTTCCTGCGGATCGCGGCAGCCAATGTCGAGGCGCTCAACGCTGCCACCGCCAATATCCCGCCCGAACGGATGCGGATGCACATTTGCTGGGGCAACTATGAAGGGCCGCACGATCACGACATCCCGCTGGAGAAGGTGATCGACATCGTGATCAAGGCCCGCCCTGCCACCGTGCTGTTCGAGGCGGCCAATCCCCGTCACGAGCACGAATGGACCGTGTGGCGCGATGCCCAGCTGCCCGACTGGAAGGTGCTGGCCCCCGGGATGATCGACACCTGTTCCAACTATGTCGAGCATCCCGAATTGATCGCCCAGCGGATCGAACGCTTTGCCGGGATCGTCGGCGCGGACCGGGTGGTTGCCAGCACCGACTGCGGGTTCGGCACCTTTGCCGGCTATGGCAAGATCGATCCGATCGTCACCTGGCGCAAGCTGGCCAACCTGCGCGCCGGGGCCGACATCGCGGGCGCGCGGCTGTGACCCCTGACGAGCGCCGCACGATCGAGGTGGACTGCGCGCGGCTCATCGCGCTCTATGCCAACCGCAACGACGCGGCCGATTGGGCGGGCGTGGCGGCGCTCTATGCCGCGGACGGGGTGATGGCCCGCCCAACCGCGCCCGATGCGCCGGTGGTCGGCCGCGCCGCAATCCTCGCCGCGTTCCAGGCACGCCCGCCGCGCAAGACGCGGCACGTCTGCTCGAACGTGGTGATCGACGTGGTGTCCCCCACCGAGGCGCGGGGCGAAAGCGCCATGGTGCTGTTCCAGCCCGAAGGCGCGCCGCTGGTCGGATCGTTCCACGACCGCTTCGTGCTGACGGCTGACGGCTGGCGCTTTGCCGAGCGGCGTGGCAGCCTTTCCTGGTGAACCGGACCATGCCCCAGGCCAGCAGCACCAACGTCAAGTCGGCGATGCGCACGCTCGACATCATCGAATTCGTGGTGGCCCACCCGCAAGGGCCGATCGCGCAGGACATCGCCGCCGCGCTCGACATTCCGGTGTCGAGCACGTCCTACCTGCTCGGCACCCTGGCCGAGCGTGGCTACCTGGTGCGCGACGGGCGCCGCTATCGCCCCGGCCCGGGCCTGGCCCGGCTGGTGGTGGCTCCCGCGGCGCTGACCCTGGCCGACCGGGTTGAACCGCTGGTCAAGCTGCTGCGCAGCGAGCTGGACGAAACGGCAAGCTTCATGGTCCGCAGTGGCTGGGAGATCGAGGCGCTGGTCACCGAAGCCAGCGGCCAGGCGCTGCGTTATGCGATCGAGCCGGGCCACCGCAAGCCGCTGCACAGCCTGGCAGCGGGCAAGGCGATCCTGGCCCAGCTGCCCGAGGATGAGCTGGTGCGCTATTTTGCCGAGTGCCCGCGCGAGCGCCACACCCGCCATACCCAGATCGAGGAAGCCGCCTTGCGGGAGGCGCTGGCCGAAGTGCGGCGGACCGGGCTGGCCGAAGCGCACGAGGAAAACACGCTGGGGATCTGCGGACTGGCCGCGCCGGCCTGGCTGAACGGGGCGGCCGTGGGCGCCTTTGCCGTGGCCGTGCCCGAAGTGCGCTTCACCCCCGAGCTGGCGGCCAAGGCCCGCACCGCGCTGACCCGCGCGGCACAGGCCCTGGCCGGCTGATCACTTCCTGGTGCGCCAGCCTTCGGCATAGCTGTCGCGCGCCACTTCCGAATAGGGCACGGCTGCGACCACGGCCTTGATTTCGGTCTGGACATGCGGCTCGACCGTTGGCTTGGTGGTGCCGCCGTTCGGTTCGCCCCACAACAGCGAAACTTCGGTGCCGGGCGTGGCAAAGCCCGGATCCATCATCGCCAGGGTCAGGAACTTGCCCTCGTTCGCGGTATAGCCGATCCAGGTCGACAGGCCGCACATCTTGCCATCCTGCAGCACCATGTCGAACGGGTGCATCGCATAGACCGCGCTGGGATATTCCATGAACTTCGCGCGCTCGCCCTTCGACAGGGCCGAGCTTTGCACCCGCATCACGTCCTCGTTGTCGAGCGCCAGGGTCACCTTGGTGCGGTGACCTCCCGCCGCCGCCATCTTTTCCAGCGCGGCGCGGCCGATGAAATCGTGGTCGAACTTGACGAACGGACCGTAACCCAGGTCCCACGGCGTGGTGTAATAGCCTTCGATGCTGTCCGGCACCCACGAACCGCCGACCGAGCACTTGGCTTCATAGGAATTGGCGGTCAGCCATTCGCGGTAGGGCTTCAGCTCGTCGCCGGTGTAGATCGCCGGGAAGGGCGAGGGGATCCAGCCCGATTCCAGCGTGTTCGAGGAATAGGCCCGGCCGCCGACCAGCGCCATGCCGAACTCCTTGCCCGCTTCGACCAGCGCGGCGTGGACGGCGCCGTAATCTTCCCAGGGGCCCATCAGTTCGAACCCCGGCTGCCCGGCCATGCCGTGGCGCAGCGCGCGCACTTCCTTGCCGGCAATGGTCATGCGGCACATGTGGAAGAATTTCAGGTCCGGCGGGGTCTGGCCAAGCGCCTTTTCCATGATCGCCATGGCCTTGGGGCCCTGGATCTGAAAACGATAGTTGTTGCGGCGGCCGTCGCTGCGCATCGCCCAGCGTTCGTCGCGCTCCACCGTCACATTCCAGTTGCCGCTGGCGGCGTGATATTCGACCCATTCGATCGTCGGCGCGCGGCCGACCAGGTTGAAGTGGTTCTCGTCCAGATAAAACAGGATCACGTCGCCGATGACATAACCATAGGGCGTGACCGGCACGAACTGCTTGGCGCGGTCCGGCTGGAAGTTCTTGAACGTGTTGACGCCCAGGTATTCCAGCATCTTGAACGCGTCCGGCCCGCGCACCGCAAGGTCGACCATGTGGTAGCTCTGGTTATAGAGCACTGCGCTGTGCGCCCAGGCCCACTGCTCCAGCCGCCAGTTGGAATATTCCGCCGGAACGCCCGGATAGACGTTCGGCCCAACCTGCTGGTTGCGGACCATTTCGACCAGGTTGCCCGCACCGGCGAGCACGGATTCGAGGCTTTGAGCGCCCATCAGGGATCCTTTCACACAACATCGCGGCGCACCTTGCAGCGCCGTTGGATTCGCTCTGCCACATTTTCGCGTGCTTGAAAAGTTCGAGCATGTGAATTTGTTTGCCGGGGGCGTGCTGTCCAGATGAAGCCTTGCGTCCCGGGTCACAACGATACGGCGTGCTTCGTTCGAGCCGCGTTGCGGACCTGCGCAAGCCGTGCGGCGATGATCACCCATGGTTACGGCAAGGCGCGGGTTTGCCCAGCATTAACCATCTGCGCTGATTTGCCTGCGTTCTGTCCCGCATAGGGCTCGGTTCGGCTCAGGCCGGAATCTTTGTTACAAAAGAAACTATTTTCGAAACAAGGGGTTGCAAGGGAAATAATCTGTTAATTATTTCCCTCGCCTTGCGTCTTAATAATGTAAAGTCCATCCATATGGCGTGGAGATTGAAATTCTAATTTGATCGTAATTAGATATTTGCGACAAATTAGATAAAAATGCGTGTGGAGTAGACTTTTATAATGATAAAAGATGGCGCCATTTTTGAGAAAATTAAAGATGTGTAATTAGAAGTTTCAAATTATTTTGAAATTTTTGCCAGTCAAATTATAAAAGTTCGGTACATATTTGTCAGAGATTCTTCAGCAGTCAGGCGGGCCGAGTGGGTCTCGGAGACCTATGGTGACGTCACGTCTTACGAATTTTCTGATAATGCGACGCACTTCTTGACTGATGCCGACGGCCCCTTCGATGTTCTGCTGATCGGTTGTCAGGATGTGTCGCGGTTCAGGTCGTTCCTGCGCGTCAATGCCCCCCTGCTGGAAAACAAGGTCAAGCTTTGCCTGCTGGGTGTCGGCAACGTCCAGCGCCGGGGAAAGGCGCTCATGGCCGGCTTCGATGATGTCTTCGATGTCACCAGGGTGCAGCCGCTTGAAGCGCAGGCCAGGACCTTTGCGATCTGGCGACGTTATCGCATGACCATTGCCGAGCAAGACAAGCAGCGCATGGCAAGCGTGGCACTCAGCGCGATCGGCGACCTGCGCCATATTTCCCCCCGCCAGATGCGGGCGCTGGAATATCTCGCCGAACACAAGAACCGGGTGGTGCCGTACCGCACCCTTTCCCAGGCGATTGGTGGCCGGGAAGCCTATATCTCGGATGCCAATCTGAAAGTGATCATCTGTCACCTGCGCAAAGTGTTGCGCCCTGGCTATCGCATAACCGCACGGCAAGGCCTTGGTTACATCCTGCAAGCGGAAGAAGGTTACTGACCGTGTGGGGTGACTGGCAAAGGAAGGAGGGCAGGTGGTTTGCCTGGCGACCGGTGAAATTGCGCGATGGGGGGTGGATCTGGCTTTCCTGGGTGCATCGCGTGCCCCGGGTCACCGAATATGCCGACACCCGATATGGCGAGCTTGAAAGCAAATTGCGTCGGCAATCCCGCGCCCCGAAGGAGCACAATCATGAACATTGACGCCAAGGTTCAGCCGATCGGCGAACAGTTGTGGGACATTGCCGAAGCGGTGGAGCAGCGGTCCGATTTCGATCTGCAAACGATCCTGCGCCATGTCCTCGACATCTGCATCGCCGCCCACCGGCCCCCGATCTTCGACCTGTCGGCCCACGACCAGGTAAACCGGTTGATCGCCGCAGGGGCCGATGAAAGCGCCATGCTCAAGCTGATTCCCGAAAGCGTCATGTTGACGGGAGGGCTGTTTTCGGGTCGCGGGAAATTCGTCGCCCAGGCAATAGTCGATGGCGGGTGGGGCGCCCACAGTCTGAAAGCGAGGTCGCTGGCGGCTGGCTGGATGGCGGCCTACCTGCGGGCCGTGGCGACGAAACTGGGCTACAATCCGATCAAGCTGTGAAGCGGTGCGCCATCACACCTCGATCAGGCGGTCGGGTAGCTCGTTGACGTCGTCTTCCGCGCGGGGGAAGTGCTGCGCCAGCACGGCGCCGACCTTGTCCACCGCACCGACCAGCCCGTCCGCGGCCCGGCCGCTGCGCAGACCGGCGATCAGCGCCGCCATCGCTTCGCCCCACACTTCGCCGCTTACCTTGCTGGCAATCGCCGCGTCGGCAACCACTTCGGCGCGGTGCTCGTCAAGGCTGACATAGATCAGCACGCCGGTGCGCCCGCTGGTGCGGCGTTCGGCGCCGACCTTGAAACAGGTGATCGCCCGGGCGCGGACCCGCGCCGCCTTGATGTGGCGCGGCACCAGCAGCCATTTCAGCGGGGCCCACAGTTGCAGCGCCAGCATGGCCAGGAACTTGGCCATGGCGACCATCGCCGCCAGGACCAGCACTTCGCGCGTGGTCCATTCGTGGCCCCAGCGGCCCAGCAACTGGTCGACCAGGGGCAGGTAGAAGTGGGGCAGCAGCGACAGCACGGTCAGCGCGGTGAAGGCCGCCAGCGCGGCCCAGGCCAGCGCGACATCGCTGTAACCATCGGACCGGCGGGTGATGATCGTCACGATTTCGCCGGCGCTGCGCAGTTCGGCGGCGTGGACCGCGTCTGAAATGCGGTCATGGTCCGTATCGGACAGCAGGATCGGTGGGCTGCCCATTACCAGTCTCCCGAAGCGCCGCCGCCACCGAAGTCGCCGCCGCCAAATCCGCCCCAGTCAGAGCCGCCGCCGCCATCGCCGCCGCCCCAGCCGCCGGAACGGCCGGAATGATGAAGCGCCTCGCTGATCCCCCACAGCACGATGCCGGGGTCGATCCCGCTACGCCGGCCATAACGGCGGCCGCGCCGGCCGAATGCGAACATGAAGAACAGGATCAGGACGATCCAGAACACCACGCTGCCAGCGCCCGCATCGCCATTGCTGGCACCGCGCTGCGCCTCGGCCGCCTTGGCGGCTTCGGCCACGGCCTTGGCGTCGGCGGGGTCGCGATTGAGCTGGGTGATGATCGCATCGATCCCGGCTTCGATCCCGCCGGGATAGTCATTGGCCTTGAACCGTGGGGTGATGGTTTCGCGGATGATCCGCCCGGCCAGCACGTCGGGCAGGAATTCCTCCAGCCCATAGCCGGTCTCGATCGACAGCTTGCGCTCGCTCGGAGCGACCAGCAGGATCAGGCCCTGGTCGGTATCCTTGCCGCCCACGCCCCAGGCATGGCCCAGGTTGACGCCATAGGTGCGCACGTCCTCGCCATCGAGGCTGGGGACGGTCACCACCATCAGCGCCCTTCCGGTCGCCTTGTTATAGGCGGCCAGCTTCTGTTCGAGCGCTGCCTGGCGGTCGTCGGGGATGATCGAGGCCGCGTCCAGCACCGGCCCGTCGGGGCGGGCGGGCAGGGCGGCATGGGCTGGCGCCCCGGCAAAAGCCAGGAGCGCCAGCCAGCAGAGCATCAGCAGCCGCATGGGCGTGCCCTTTCGTCGCTCCCGGGCTTACTGCGCCGCCGCGGCGGGCTTGGCCGCGGGGGCATCGGCGGCATTGTCGTTGGCCGGAGCCGCCGGCGCACCGCCGAAGTTGACCTTGGGCGCGGTCGCGGCCGACGGGTCGGCCTTGAACGGCACCATCGGCTTGGCGCCGTAGATCACCTTGGCGCCGATCGCGTCGGGGAAGGTGCGGATCGTGGTATTATAGGCCTGGACCGCCTCGTTATAGCGGGTGCGGGCCACGTTGATCCGGTTTTCGGTGCCTTCCAGCTGGGTCATCAGGTCGGCGAAGCGGCCCTGGCTCTGCAGCTGGGGATAGTTTTCGACCACGGTTCGCAGCTGGCCCAGCGCCTGGGTCAACTGGTTCTGCGCACCCTGGAACTTTTCGAAGGTTTCCGGGTTCGACAGGTCCTCGGTGGTGATGTTGATCGACGTCGCCGCGGCGCGGGCCTGGGTGACGTTGGTCAGGATCTGGGTTTCCGAAGCAGCGGCGGCCTTGGCGGTTTCGACCAGGTTGGGCACCAGGTCGGCGCGGCGCTGGTAGGCGCTTTCGACATCGGCCCACTTGGCCTTGGCGTTTTCCTCGGCGGTCGGCACGCTGTTGATCCCGCAGCCAGCCAGGCTCAGCGAGGCGCCCAGGGCAAGCGCGGCGGTGGCGATACGGCGGACAAGCGATGCGGGGGTAGTGGCAGACATGGCCTTTGCGTTCCTCTCATCAGGCGGCGCGGGGCCGCAACTGCGCATTGATATGGCACGCCCGGCCGCGCCTTCAAGACGGGGGATCACAAATTCCGTCGATTCAATGGATTGTTGTCGGTTCACGGCTTTTGTGGCACCAGTCGGGGCGATCCAGATCGCAGATGGGGAGTTTACGAAGATGTCGATGGTTACCGAATTCAAGGCGTTCATCGCCAAGGGCAACGTGCTGGACCTGGCGGTCGGTGTGATCATCGGCGCCGCCTTCGGCAAGATCGTCACTTCGCTCACCGAAGACATCATCATGCCGGTGGTCGGCCGGGTGTTTGGCGGGCTGGACTTTTCGGCCAAGTACATCGTCCTGTCGGGCGATGTTGCGCCGGGCACGCCGCTCGACGTGGCGCGCAAGGCCGGGGCCAACGTGCTGGCCTATGGCAGCTTCGTGACCGCGGTGATCAACTTCCTGATCATGGCCTGGGTGATCTTTCTGATCGTCAAGGCCGCGAACAAGGCCATGCCGCCGGCCCCCGCCGCCCCCGCCGGGCCGAGCGAGGTGGACCTGCTGACCGAGATCCGCGACGCTCTGAAAAAGTAGGCCGCGCAGGCTTTTGGCCAGGTAAAGGGCGGGGCTGCGGCTCCGCCCTTTTCATTTGGCGCGGGCCACCTATATAGGGGTCTGCCGGGTTCGCCCGGCTATGGCGATAAACTGCGGCGTGCAATAGGCGCAGCGGACCCGGGGGCGGTACCCGGCGGCTCCACCACCTCCTGCCCCGAAATGGGCAGGCAGATGACGGGGCCGAACTAGGATCGACGTGTGTTGAAAAGCGCTGTTTTCGCCCGGGCTGAGTAACCCGTATAAGGCTCAAAACTCATAAGTGCCAACGACAACGAAGCACTTGCTCTCGCCGCGTAATGTGACTGGCCTCACGGCCTGAATTTACAAAGCGAAAGCACGGTTCGGACCGAACCGGGTAACAGAATCGGAAACCGGGGGCCCGGGGGGAGCCTAGCAACAGAATCCCCCCACCTATTTCCGACAGATTTGCTTCATGCCGGGCTGCGAGCGGCAGTCTGCCGCGCTTGCGGTGCTCACGGCCCTGGTGGTCGCTGCGCGCCGGTTCGCGCAGCCCACCATACTCGCCCCGGTATGAAGCAAATCCGACGGCAATCGGCCGCGGGGGGCGATCCCCTAGAACACGGTTTCGGGATTTTCGGCCAGGCGCTTTTCGTGGCGAAGGCAGTCCAGCACCTTGCCGCCCGCCATGAACACCGCGCCGGTGCAGGCGAGGAACAGCAGCTTGCCGCCAAACCCGGGAAAGCGGTGCAGGTAGACGCTGCCGCGCTCTACCGCGCCCAGGGCCAGGGCATAGATGATCAGGTACGCCTCGACCGGGGTCTTGATCACAAACAGGCGCCCGATCAGTTGCAGCATGGTCCCTCGCAAATTCCTAACACGGGAATGAGCAATGATCATGCCAGCCCCTGATTTGTGCGCAAGTGGCTGGTTAACGCAGGCGGCGATTGTAAAGCCTGCCGACAGGGGTCAGGCCAGCCGGGCCAGGTCCAGCTCCTCGAGCAGCGCGGCGCGCGCGGCGATCACCGTCGCGGCGAGGCTCTCGCGCCCAAGGTCGGCCGGGTCGATCTGTTCTGGCCAGAGCGCGGCGATCACCGCCGCGATCCGCTCGGCCCTGGCTTCGTCCAGCAGGAAGCGGGGGTCGACGTGCGCCGGATCGGCGACCACGCGCAGGCGCAGGCAGGCCGGGCCGCCGCCGTTGGCCATCGACTGGCGCACATCGACCGGCAGGACCTGCCGGATCGGCCCGTTGCCGGCCAGCATGGCGTCCAGCCAGGCGCGCACGCGCGGATGCTCCCAGGCTTCGAGCGGGATCACCAGCGCCATTTCGCCGCCGGGCAGGGTCAGCAGCTGGGCGTTGAACAGGTAGCTTTTGATCGCGTTGGCCAGGCTGACCGCGCTGGCCGGGACCACCACGATCTCCGCCTCGGGCAGGCGCTGGCGGATCGCGGCATAGGTGCCCTCGGGATCGGCAAAGGCCTGTTCGTGGGTGAACAGCACCCGCTCGTTCGCCACGGCGACCACGTCATTGTGGAATGCCCCGGCGGCGATCGCTTCGGGGTTCTGCTCGACGAACAGGGTCCGCGCCGGGTCCAGGCCGTGCAGCCGCGCCACCGCGCGGCTCGCCTGTTCGTGCTGGCGCGCCGGAAAGGCGCCGCCGCTGGTGCCATAGACGAAGATTTCCAGCCCCGGTTCGGCGTGGGCCACCCCCATCCGCATGTGGTTGGCCGCGCCTTCATCGCCAAAGCAGGGCGGCACCGCATCGTGCACGGCAAAGTGCGCGGCGTCGGCAAAGGCGAGGCGCAGCTGGCGCACCGTGTCGGGCCATTCCTGCGCGCGGTGCGGCATGGTCACCAGGTTCGCCGCGGTCAGGTGGCAGCGCCCGTCCGCGCAATCGGCCGCCGGGCTGACCGTGGCGGCATTGGCGGTCCACATCGAACTGGCCGACCAGGCCGCCGCCAGCAGGCGCCGGTCCTTGCTGCCATCCGCGCCGATCGCGGCCAGGAAGCGCGCGTTGGGGCGGGGCAGGGGCAGCAGGAAGCCCTGCGCCAGCCCCAGCGCCAGGTTGTGGCGCATCTTCGCCAGCCCCTGCAGCGCCGCCGCGCGCGGGAACGAGGCATCGCCGGCGTGGCTGGCCGAGGCAAGATTGCCGAGGCTCAGCCCCGCATAGTTGTGGCTGGGGCCGATGATCCCGTCGAAGTTGATTTCGCGGCAGGCCACGCTCACCACCGCGCCACGTGGGTCACCGTGTCGCCCGGGGCGACGCCCAGCACCTCGGCGCACAGGGGATCAAGCGCGATGCCATCGCCGCTGGGGGCGATCCAGCCATAGGCGCAGCGGAAATCCGCCAGCTTGCCGCAGGCGACCAGCCGCTTTTCCCCGGCCATGTGTTCACCCAGCCCCGCATCGAGCGCGACGATCGTGTCATCCGCCGCCTCGCGGATTGAGCGGATCTGGTCGGTTCGCGCGGTCATGGTTGGGCCACCATCGAAGATGTCGATGTAGTTTTCCCAGGCAAAGCCTTCCTCCTCCAGCATCCGCATCGCGGCGCGGCCGGTGGGGTGGGGCACCCCGATCACCGAACGGGCATGTTCGCCCAACATGGCGATATAGACCGGGTGCTTGGGCATCAGGTCGGCGATGAACTGGTTGCCGAACTTGGCGTTGAATTCGTCCGCATCCTGGAAATTCATCCCGAAGAAGCGTCCCGCGACCCCGTCCCAGAACGGCGATCCGCCCGCCTCGTCGATCACCCCGCGCAGTTCGGCCAGGCAGCGGTCGGCAAAGCGGGCGCGGTGGGCGCGGATGAACAGGTAGCGGCTGCGGGCGATCAGCATGCCCAGCCCCCCGGCGCGCTCGCCCGGGTGCAGGAACAGCCCGCCCACTTCCGACGATCCTTCAAGATCAGTTGACAAGTTGAGGATATCGGCCCGGAAAGTGCGGCCCAGTTCCACGCTGTGCTGGGTCAGCGCGCCGATCCGGTAGGAATAGAACGGCCACTTCTGCCCCACGGCGGAAAACACCTGGCAGGTCCCGCGCACTTCGTGGGTGGCGGTGTTTTCCAGCACGAAGACGAACAGGTCGTCGCCCACATCCTCGCCCTTGCGCGCAAACCCGGCGGCGCTGCGTTCCAGCTTGGCCATCAGCGCCTTGCGATCGGGCGGCAGGTTGGTGAAGCCCCCGCCGGTGCGCTTGGCCATCTCGTAGATGTGCTGCAGGTCGGTTTCGCGCGCGGCGCGGATCACGAAGGTCAAAGCGGGGCTCCGGTGGTCAGGCGGTGAAGGACAAGTGCGGACAAGGCCGCGCGTTCGGCCAGGCTTGGCACGATCAGGAATTCTTGCGGCGAATGGATCGCCCCGCCGCGCACCCCCATGGTATCGACCACGGGGACGCCGCAGGCGGCGATGTTGTTGCCATCGCAGACCCCGCCCGATGCCTTGCGCGTAATCGGCGCTCCCAGCAGGGCCGAGCATTCCTCGACGATCCCGAACAGTTTTTCAGCCCGCGCATCGAGCGGCTTGGGCGGGCGGCTGATCCCGCCGTGGAGGTGGATCGACACTTCGTGTTCCCTCTCAACCTGCGCGATCAACACTTTGACTTCGTGTGAAAACAGTTCGGCCAATTCCAGCTCGCGCGGGCGGATGTTGAAGCGCAGCACCGCCATGTCGGGCACAACGTTGTTGGCGCTGCCGCCGTCGATCCGGGCGGGGTTCACGCTCAGCCCGTCGCGCTCAAGCGCTTTCAGACCCAGAGCAAGGGCAGCGGCGGCGACAACCGCGTTGCGCCCGTCCTGCGGGTTGCGCCCGGCATGGGCGGAGCGGCCGGTGACGATGAGGCTGAAATTGCCGCTGCCCGCCCGCGCGCCGGCCAGGGTGCCATCGGGCAGGGCGCTGGGCTCATAGGTCAGCGCCGCCGCCTTGCCCGCCGCGAGCGCTCGGATCAGCGGGGCGGAGGACAGGCTGCCGGTTTCCTCGTCCGCATTGATCAGCACGTCATAGCCGACGCTGGCCGCCGCCGGGCTGCGCTCGAACGCGATCAGCGCCGCCAGGATCACGGCGATCCCGCCCTTCATGTCGGCCACGCCCGGACCGTTGAGCGTCTGCGGGTCGAGCCATCGTTGCTGCTGGAAGGGATGGCTGGCGGGAAACACCGTGTCCATGTGCCCGGTCAACAGAAAGCGGCGCCGCGCCCCGGGGCGCACGCGCAGCACCAGGTGGTCGCCATGCTCAACCGCCACTTCGCGGCCATCGGCGGCAACGGCACTGACCGGGACAGGGCGCTCCAGCGTGATGTCCCCCGGCAGCGCGGCAAAGGCATCGGCCAGCGCGGCGGCCTGTGCGGCCAGGCCCGGCAGGTTGCCGGTGCCGGTGTTGATCGCGCTCCACGCCTGGACCTGGCCCAGCATCGGGGCTGCGTCCACCGCGTCAATCAGCGCGCGCTCGGTCGGGGAAAGCTGTTGCATCTGAAACCTTCTCTAGCCGAGCGGGCCGCGCTGTCCAACCCCCGCGCCGGGCAATCCCATTGCCTTCTCTTCGCAACTGCGGCATAGCGCTCGCATTCCTCCCCGGAATCGGTGATGTTCCCTGCCACGGCGCAAAGTGCGGCGTGGTGCAATGCTGTGCGAGGACCAATGACGGATCGGGTTGAGAAGTGCGGGCTGCGGGTTGATGCGGCGCTGGCCAGCTTTATCGAAGGCGAAGTGCTGGCCCCGCTGGGGCAGGATACGGCCGCGTTCTGGGCCGGGTTCGCCGATCTGGTGGGCCGCTTTGCCCCGGTAAACCGCGCGCTGCTGGCCAAGCGGGACGATTTGCAGGCGCGGATCGACGCCTGGCATACCGAACGCGCCGGCAAGCCGATCGACATGGCGCAATACCAGGCCTTCCTGCGCGAGATTGGCTACCTGGTGCCCGAACCCGCGCCATTCCAGGTCGGCACGCAGAACGTCGATGAAGAAATCGCAACGATGGCCGGGCCGCAGCTGGTGGTGCCGGTGCTGAACGCGCGGTTCCTGCTCAACGCCGCCAATGCGCGCTGGGGCAGCCTCTATGACGCGCTCTATGGCACCGATGCGCTGGATGCGCCGCCGGCGCGGCCGGGCGGCTATGACACGCAGCGCGGTGCGGCGGTGATCGCCTATGCGCGCGCGTTCCTGGACCGCACGCTGCCGGGCTGGGAAGCGGCGCTGACCGGCGGGGACTGCCCGCACAGCTTCGCCACGCGGCCCGGCGGGGTGCTGTTCAAGCACAACGGGCTGCACATCGAGCTGGTGATCGATCCCACCCATCCGGTCGGCAAGGACGATCCGCTGCACATCGCCGACGTGGTCTGCGAAGCGGCGCTGACCGCGATCTGCGACATGGAGGATTCGGTTGCGGCGGTGGACGGCGAGGACAAGCTGGCCGCCTATCGCAACTGGCTGGGGGTGATCCGCGGCGACCTGTCGGAAAGCTTCGAGAAGGGCGGACGGACCCTGACCCGCACGCTGAATGGCGATCAGGAATGGCAGGTGCCTTCGGGCAGCAGCTTTACCCTGCCGGGGCGCAGCCTGCTGTTCGTCCGCAATGTCGGCCACCTGATGACCAACCCGGCCATCCTGCTGGCCGATGGCAGCGAGATCCCCGAAGGGATCATGGACGCGGTGGTGACCAGCGCAATCGGCGCGCATGACGTGCGCGGGCTGGGCAAGTATCGCAACAGCCGCAAGGGCAGCATCTATATCGTCAAGCCGAAGATGCACGGGCCGGAAGAAGTCGGCTTCACCAACGATCTGTTCGATGCGGTGGAAGACCTGCTGGCCCTGCCGCGCCACACGATCAAGGTGGGCGTGATGGACGAGGAACGCCGCACCAGCGCGAACCTGGCCGCCTGCATCCATGCGGTGAAGGACCGGGTGGTGTTCATCAACACCGGCTTCCTTGACCGCACCGGGGATGAAATCCACACCTCGATGCGGGCCGGGCCGATGATCCGCAAGGGGGCGATGAAGCAGAGCGCGTGGATCGCCGCCTACGAAGCGCGCAATGTGCAGATTGGCCTCGCCTGCGGGCTTTCGGGCAAGGCGCAGATTGGCAAGGGCATGTGGGCCGCGCCTGACATGATGGGCGACATGATGGTCCAGAAGATCGGCCACCCCCGGTCCGGCGCGAACACCGCCTGGGTGCCGAGCCCGACGGCGGCGACGCTGCATTCGCTGCACTATCACCAGGTCGATGTGTTCGCCGTGCAGCAGGAACTGGCGGGCCAGCCGACGCCGGGGCTGGAGCCGCTGCTGACTGTGCCGCTGGGGCTGGGGATCAACTATTCCGATGACGAAGTGCGCGAGGAACTGGACAACAACGCGCAAGGGCTGCTCGGCTATGTCGTGCGCTGGATCGACCAGGGCGTGGGCTGTTCCAAGGTGCCCGACATCAACGATGTCGGCCTGATGGAAGACCGCGCGACGCTGCGCATTTCCAGCCAGCACATGGCCAACTGGCTGCTCCACGGCATTTGCACGAAGGAGCAGGTGATGGACAGCCTGCGCCGCATGGCGGCCAAGGTTGACGCGCAGAACGCTGGCGATCCGCTCTACCAGCCCTTGGTCGGCAACGAGGACGCGCCGGCGTTCCGCGCCGCGCTGGACCTGGTGTTCAAGGGCGTGGAACAGCCCAGTGGCTATACCGAGCCGCTGCTGCACCACTGGCGGCAGGTGAAAAAGGCGGGCTAACCCAGCGCGCGGGCGACGCTCACGAACTCCGCAACGCTCAGCGTTTCGGCGCGGCGTTGCGGGTCGATCCCCAGCGCGTCCAGCGCGGCGAGGGCGCCGGGCACGCCTTTCAGGCTCTGGCGCAGCATCTTGCGGCGCTGGCCGAAGGCGGCCTCGGTCACGCGTTCGAGCGTGCGGGCGGAGACGCCCTGCGGCATGTCCGCCGGGGTGACGTGGACGATCGCGCTCATCACCTTGGGCGGCGGGGTGAAGGCGCTGCGGTGGACTTTCATCGCCAGCTTGGGCACGGCGCGCCACTGCGCCAGCACGGCCAGTCGGCCATAGGCATCGCTGCCCGCGTCCGCGATGATCCGCTGGGCGACTTCGAGCTGGAACATCAGCGTCAGGCTGGCCCATTGCGGCGGCCAGGCCTCGCCCCCCAGCCATCCGACGAACAGCGCCGTGCCGACGTTGTAGGGCAGGTTGGCGACGACGTGGAACGGCCCTTCGATCCCGTGGGGCACCTTGGTCGCATCGCCTTCGATCACGCGCAGCTGGCCGGGGAAGGCCTCGGCCAGTTCAGCGAGCGCGGGCAGGCAGCGGCGGTCCATCTCGATCGCGGTGACCTGTGCGCCTGCGCGCAGCAGCGCGCGGGTCAGCCCGCCGGGGCCGGGGCCGACTTCCAGCACCTGTTGCCCTTTCAGGCTGCCGGGGATCGCGGCAATGCGGTCAAGCAGCTGTTCGTCAAACAGGAAGTTCTGGCCCAGGGCCTTGCTGGCCGACAGGCCGTGCCGGGCGATGACTTCGCGCAAAGGTGGCAGGACGGTCATTCGTCTTCCATCCGCCGCGCCGCGCATTCGCCCGCCATGCGGATCGCGGCGATCATCGCACCGGGATCGGCCCGGTTCTGCCCGGCGATGGCAAAGGCGGTGCCGTGGTCCGGGCTGGTGCGGATCACCGGCAGGCCCAGGGTGACGTTAACACCCTGGTCGAAATCCAGCGCCTTCAGCGGGATCAGCGCCTGATCATGGTACATGCACAGCGCCGCGTCATAGGTGGCGCGGGCGCGCGGGGCGAACAGGGCGTCGGCGGGGTGGGGGCCGGTGGCCTCGATCCCGGCGACCTGCAGGGCGGCAATCGCGGGGGTGATGATCCGCGCTTCCTCGTCGCCCATGCGGCCTTCCTCGCCCGCGTGGGGGTTGAGCGCGGCAATGGCAAGGCGCGGGCGGATGATGCCGAAGTCCCGTTCCAGCGCGGCGGCGACGATCCGGGCGCGGCGCTCGATCAAAGCGGCCGTCAGCCGCGCGGGTACTTGCGACAGGGCGATATGCACGGTCAGCGGCACGGTGCGCAGCTGCGGCCCGGCCAGCATCATCACCGCGTCTTCTGCCGCAATGCCGCAGGCGGCGGCGACGAATTCGGTCTGTCCGGGATGGGCGAAACCGACTTCGGCCAGCCGCGCCTTGGCGATCGGGCCGGTGACCAGTCCGCTCGCTTCGCCATCGACGGTCAGGCGGCAGGCTTCTTCCAGGCTGGCGAGCGCGAGCTCGGCGCCCGCGCGGCTGGGCGCGCCGGGGGTATAGTACCCGTCCGCGCCGGCCAGCACCGGCAGACTGTAATCGAAACAGTCCAGCGCTTCGGCGGGGTGGAAGATCTGGGTGACGGGCAGGGTGATCCCGCGCCGCGCCGCAGCCTCGGCCAGCAGGTCCGGCCCGCCCGCGACGAAGAACGGGGGCAGGTCTTCGCCCTCGCGCCGCGCCCAGGCGGCGGCAATGAGTTCAGGCCCGACGCCCGCCGGATCGCCCAGCGAAACCGCGAGCAGTGCCCCGCCTGCCATGTCAGTCGTAGTCGATCACCGCGTCGCGGCGCAGGTCGCGCAGATAGGTCTGGGCGCGCTTGTTGACGCGTTCGTCTTCCATCTGCTGCTGCACGGCTTCGAAGTCCGGCGCGCCATCGACCTTGGGATCGTCGCGGCCGCACAGCATCAGCACGCGCACGCCGTCCTGGATCGAGCCGAACGGCGGGGTGGTTTCGCCCATGTTCAGCGCCAGCACCATGTTCTGGAGCTGCCCCGGCAGGTCGCGCGCCTTGATCTGGTCGTTGGTGACCACTTCGGCGCCCAGCCCGGCGGCGACGCTGTCCACCGTGCCGCAGCCGCGCGCGCTTTGCATCGCGGTGGCGAAAGCCTTGGCCTTTTCGGTGGCCTGGGCCTCGGTCACGCCGGGGGGGAAGCTGATCGAGATCTGCTTGAGGCTGAGCAGCGCGTCGCGCGGATCGGCGGTCAGCACCTGACGCTTGTCGATCAGCAGCAGGATCGAGAACCCGCCGCGGATTTCCACCGGGCCGACCAGCTGGCCGGTCTGCAGCCCGGTGAGCGAGCCGGACAGCTCGTTCGGCAGCTGGGCCAGGCGGATCCAGCCCAGGTCCCCGCCCACGGCCGCGGTCGAGGCTTCGGAGAACTGGCGGGCATAGCCGACGAAGCTGCCCCCGTTCTTGAGCTGTTCGACGATCTTCTGCGCGTTCTGGTAAACCGCGCTCTTGGTTTCGTCGGTGGCCGACAGGAAGATTTCGCCGACGCGGTATTCCTCGGTCCCCTTGGAGTCCTGGAGGCGCTTGAGCACTTCGCGCACTTCTTCGTTCGAGACGTTGACGAAGGGCTGGACGTTGCGGCGCAGCAGGCGGTTCCACGACAGTTCGCCCCGGATCTGCCGCTTGAGTGAAGCGGCGGACGAGCCGATCTTGGTGAGGTAGGCGTCCATCGCCTTGGCGTCCTGGTTGAAGTTCTGCGCGGCGATGCGGGCATAGGTCTGGTCGACCTCGCTATCGTCGACTTCGATCTTCTGGGCCTTGGCTTCCTGAATCTGGAGCGTTTCGTCCATCAGGTTGCGCAGCACCTGCATCTTCAGGCGGTTCTTTTCCTCGTCGCTGACCTTGCCGCCGCTGGCGTTGACGATCAGCGCGACGCGGTGGTCAACGTCGGTGCCGGTGATCACTTCACCGTTGATCACCACGGTTGCCTTGCGGTGGTTGGGATCGTTCTTGGCAAAGAATTCGACGTTGGTCGGCAGGTTGAGCCCGCCGCCCGCGCCGCCGGCATCCTGGGCCACGGCCCCGGCGGCCATGGCGGCGGCGCCGGCGGCCAGCGCGGTCATGGCAACGCGGGTCGAAAAACGGGAGAGCGTGGTGCGTTTCACGGTAGTTCCAAATCCCAAAAACGGCGGGAGATTCCCTGCCGGACTTGCCGGTCCAATGGCGCGGCGCGGCTGAACCCAAGCTGAGCATGGGCGGATAGCGCAGATGGCCCGCAGTGCCAATCTTGGATAACGCGCTATCACCGGAAGCCAAGGTTCCGCAGCGCGAAATGAATCTGATAGGTGTTGCCCTTGCGCGCATCGCCCGTGGCCACGAAATCGCGCCGCCAGGTGAAGTCCAGTTCCAGGCAATCGTCCTGATATGCGATCCCCAGGCGCGTGCGCAGCGGTTCCCAGCCATCGGTAGTGGCCAGCGGGTCTTCCTTCCTGCCCGTCAGGTTGACCACCGCCGAGCCGAACATCGACCAGTAGCGCGCCACCGCGACCCGGCCGGCCACGCGCAGTTCCTCGCGGTCCTTGAGATCCTCGATCGCCGCGCTCACGTCGCGGTTGAGGCGCAGGTAGCCGAGTTCGAGGTAGGTGCGCTCATTGCCCACCGCCGCGTCGAATTCGTTGCGACGCACGGCCAGGTTGTCCTTGTCGAGCCGGAAGCGGTGGGTCAGCTTGACCAGGTCCTTGAAGCGGATCTCGGTGCGCCCGACCACGTCGGACACCCGGCTGGACAGCCCGGTGCCATCAGGCAGCAGGCTGGGGCGGCTGGTCAGCCGGTAGGACTGGCCGATGGTGGTCGAAACGCGCCAGCCCGGCCGTTCGAACTGCCAGTCCAGCCCATAGGTAAAGCGCACCCCGTCCTCGACCCGGTCATAGCCGGGGAAGCGGTTGAGCGCGAACAGATTGGAATCCTCGAGGTCGATCGCGCGCGCATCCTCGTTGGGCACGGCCAGGTTGCGCAGTGTCGGGCTGGCGACCACCTGGAAGCGCGGGGTCAGCACCTGGCTGCCCCCGGCGAACTTGCCCAGCAGCGGCCACTTCACGTCCATCGCCGCCGTGGCCAAGCCGCGCGCCTCCCAGCCGGGATTGCCGCGATAGAGCGCGGTCGCGGTCAGCGCGTTATCGCTCGAATGATAGACATCGCCGCGAGCCAGCGTGGTGAAGGTCACTTCCTGGCCCCACGGGGTCAGGCGGCGCAGGTCCCACCGCGCGCTGGCGAAAGCGCGCTGGGTGTCCTGCCCGCTGGTGCGGCTGATCGCCAGGCTGTTGACCTGCAGTTCGACCTTGCCGCCCAGCACTGGATCATTGAGGCGGCGGCGATAGTCGAGTTCGGGCAGGGCCACCGGCACCAGCCCCTGCTTGTCGCCCACGCGCAGCGTCTGCGTGGCCCAGCCGGCAATCGACAGATAGCTGTTCGCGTCGATCCGTTCCAGATCGACCATCGAACGCAGCCGGTCATCGCGGCTGATGTCATAGCGGCGCAGGAAGGTGCGGTCCGATGCGGCCCGGCCGGAAAAGGTCAGGCTCCAGTTCGGGTCGAACTGGTACCTGCCGTTGGCGAACAGGTAGCCGCGAAAGTCCTTGCTGCTGGTCGCGGTTCCGGAAATCGAGATGCGCCGGCTCTGCGTGACATAGCCGGTGACCTGGTAGGCGCCCTTGTCGTTCAGGGCGCGGTACTGGGCCGACAGCATCGGCAGCGCCTTGGTATAGACATAGCCGGTCACCGCGATGTCGCGGTTGGGCGACAGGCGGTGGTAATAGCTTTCGGAAAATTCCACCCCGTTGGAAGCCGACAGGCGGACATCGGGGATCAGCAGCCCGGAAATCGGGTGCCCGTCGGTCGTCACCACCAGCCCGGGCATCGGCAGCAGCCGCGCTCCGAACAGTTCCAGCCGCGCGCCCTTGAACCGCACCCGGCGGCGCTCGGGATCGTAGATAACCCGCTCGGCCGTGATCCGCCAGCTGGGATTGCGCGGGCAGCCGCGGTCATCCTCCACGGCGCAGGCGGAATAGACCGCCTTGTTCAGCAACACGGTGCCATCGGCGGCGCGTTCGCCGCTGGCGGCGGCCAGCCGCCCGCCTTCGCGCAGCGCCAGCAGCATGTTCTGCATCGCGCCGGCCTTGAATTCGTCGGTCAGCTCGATCTTGTCGGTGAACAGCTGGTTGCCGTCGGCATCGACCATGCGGATGTTGCCGCTGGCCTCGATCTTGCCGGTCTGGCGGTTCCAGGTCAGCTGGTCGGCCACCACCGACTGGTCGCCGCGCCGCATGACCACGTTGCCAAAGGCGGTAACCGTTTCGCTGTTGTCGTCATAGCTGACCCCGTCGGCCTCGAAGCCGATCGGCTGGCCCTCGTCCGCATTGGCGGCTGCCGGGGGGGCATCCTGCGCCGCCGCAGCCAGCGGCACCCCGGCCAGCAACAGCGCCAGCGCCGCCGCGCCGCGGCGACAGGCGGAAAGAGTCACAAGGGATCGCTGCGGAATGGCCCGCGGGAAGGGGTGCATGGCTTGCCTATCGCACCGCCCGCGCCTAACTGCAATGCACGCCAGCCATCAGCGGCAACGCTTTGCCGCTATGGCACAGATCGCGCCTTGGAGAGCACATGCAAATCGAATTCATCGCCGGACCTTCGGCCCCCGCCTCTACTGCTGTCGCCCGGATCGTCAACCAGGATGCGCTGCCCGCGGATCTGGACGCGGTGCTGCTGGAAGGGGCCAGGGCCAGCCGCTTCACCGGCAAGGCCGGGCAACTGCACGAAGGTTTCGTCAATGCCGGCGGCGCGGTCACGCGCGTCGCGCTGGTTGGCGCGGGCGAAGCCAAGGCGCGCGACCGCGCCAGTTCGCTGGAACGCGCCGGTGCGGCGATCAGCGCAAAGTATCTGGCCTCGGGCCTGCCTGCCCTGGCGCTCGACCTGTCGGGTGCGGGGTTGTCGGCCGCCGATGCCGTGGCGGTGCTGCTGGGTGCGCGGCTGCGCGGCTGGCGGCTCGATACCTATCGCACCAGGCTGCCGGACGAGCAGAAGCCCAGCCTCAAGACGCTGCAGGTGATCGGCGCGCCCGCAGGGACCGAAGCGGCCTGGGCGGTGGAAGCCGCGCTGGCGGACGGGGTGGAATTCGCCCGCGAACTGGTTACCGAACCGGCCAACGTGATCTATCCCGAAAGCTTTGTCGCCCGCGCGCAGGAACGCCTGGCCGGGACCGGCATCGGCATCCGCGTGCTGGATGAAGCGGAAATGACCGCGCTCGGCATGGGCTCGCTGCTGGGCGTGGCGCAGGGCTCGATCCGGGGGCCGCGCATCCTGGCGATGGTCTGGAACGGCGGCTCGGCCGATGACAGGCCGGTGGCCTTCGTCGGCAAGGGCGTGACTTTCGATACCGGCGGGATCAGCCTCAAGCCGGCGGCCGGCATGGAAGACATGAAGTGGGACATGGGCGGCGCGGCGGCGGTTGCGGGCACCATGCTCGCGCTCGCAAAGCGCAAGGCCAGGGCCAACGTGGTCGGCGTGTGCGGGCTGGTTGAAAACATGCCCGATGGCGGCGCGCAGCGGCCGGGCGATGTCGTCACCTCGATGTCGGGCCAGACGATCGAGGTGATCAACACCGACGCCGAAGGGCGGCTGGTGCTGTGCGACGCGATCACCTGGACGCAGAAGACCTATGCGCCAGCCGCGGTGATCGACCTTGCCACGCTGACCGGGGCGATGATCATCAGCCTGGGCCACGAACACGCCGGGATCTTCTCGAACGACGATGGCCTGGCCGAAAAGCTGATCGGCGCGGGCAATGCCAGCGGCGACAAGCTGTGGCGCTTCCCGCTGGGCCCGGCCTATGACAAGCTGATCGACAGCCCGATTGCCGACATGAAGAACGTCGGTCCGCGTGAAGGCGGCTCGATCACGGCGGCGCAGTTCATCCAGCGCTTCGTCGACAAGGGCACCCCCTGGGCGCACCTCGACATCGCGGGCATGGTCTGGGCCAGCAAGCCGGGTCAGACCTGGGACAAGGGCGCGACCGGCTACGGCGTGCGCCTGCTGGACCGGTTCGTGCGGGATCACCTTGAAGGTTGATTTCTACCAGTTGAGCCGCGACCCGGCAGAACAGGTGGTGCCGCTGCTGGCGCGCAACACCCTGGCGCTGGGGCAGCGGTTGCTGGTGGTCAGCCAGGATGCGGCCCAACTCGGCCGGATCGGCGATTCGCTGTGGGCGCGGGAAGGAACCTTCCTGGCCAACGGGCAGGCCGGGGGCGAGCATGACGCGCGCCAGCCGGTGCTGCTGTCCTGCGCCACCGAAGCGGCTAACGGCGCGCGCTACATCGTGCTCGCCGATGGCCGCTGGCGGGCCGAGGCCGAGGCGTTCGAACGTGTGTTCCTGTTGTTCGATGGTTCGACCATCGACGACGCGCGCGGCACCTGGCGCAGTCTGGACGGCCGCGACGGGCTGGAGCGCGCGTTCTGGCGGCAGGATGGGGGCAAGTGGATCAAGGCGGCCTGACGGCGAACCTTGCAGCGCAGCATTTTCCCCGCTAGGGGCGCGGCCACTTTCCAATTCCAATACATCGCAAGGAATTTCCCATGGCGGTTACCCGCACCTTCTCGATCATCAAGCCCGACGCCACCCGCCGCAACCTGACCGGCGCGGTCACCAAGATGCTGGAAGAAGCCGGCCTGCGTGTCGTCGCCTCGAAGCGCATCCACATGACCCGCGAACAGGCCGAAGGCTTCTACGCGGTGCACAAGGAACGCCCCTTCTTCGGCGAACTGTGCGATTTCATGATGAGCGAACCGGTCGTCGTCCAGGTGCTGGAAGGCGAGGACGCCGTTGCCCGCAACCGCGAAGTGATGGGCGCCACCAACCCGGCCGACGCCGCCGAAGGCACCATCCGCAAGACCTACGCCCTGTCGATCGGTGAAAACACCGTCCACGGTTCGGACTCGGAAGAAAACGCCGCGATCGAAATCGCGTTCTTCTTCAAGCCGGAAGAAATCGTCGGCTAAGCCTTTCGCTGCAAAGGCTTTTCAAGGGGGCTGCCGAAGCGATTCGGCGGCCCCTTTCGCATTAATTTGCGGCGATTTGACCCATCGCAAGGCGCTTCGGAAAAGTCCTGACGATATTGCTTCGCATCAACCCGAACCCATGGAGTCAGGATGTCGCATACCCCCCACGAACTCGCTGCCGAATTCCCCAATGATCATGAAGTGCTGCACCAGCTGAAGCTGAACAACGCCCACTTCGTCACCCTGTCCGACCGCTATCACGAAGTGAACGGCGAACTTCACCGGATCGAATCCGAAATCGAAACCCCGTCGGACAGCTATACCGAAACGCTCAAGAAGCAGCGCCTCGCGCTGATTGACGAGATCGCCCAGATCGTCGCCCAAGCCAAGGCCGCCTGACCAGCGGGCCCGCAGGGCCGCCGGATTGATCCGTGCGGCCCTTTGCCCGTTCACAGCAGTGGGCTCCACATCGCCAGCAGGTTCTGCCACAGTCGGCGCGGCACCGAATAGGCCGCGACCGTGGCGGGCGTGACCGGGCTGGACAGCGCCAGCCATTCATCCTGCCGCGCGCGGACCTGTGCGGCGAAGGCCGCGTCGGCGAACAGCAGGTTGTTCTCGAAATTCAGCTCGAAGCTGCGCCGGTCAAGGTTGGCTGATCCGATCAGCCCGGCCAGGCCATCGGCCACCATGGTCTTGGCGTGGAGCAGGCCGGGTCCGAATTCGTGCAGCTGGACCCCGGCATCGAGCAGTGCGGGATAGTGGCTGCGGCTGGCCCCGGCCACGATCCGGCTGTCATTGCGGCGCGGCACCACCAGCACCACCTTTACCCCGCGGCGCGCGGCGCTGGTCAGGGCGAACAGCAATTGTTCGTCCGGCACGAAATAGGGGGTGGTGATCACCAATTCGTGCCGGGCGGCGTGGATCAACTCGGCAAAGCAGGCGGTCATCGCGGGGAAGGGCTGGATCGGCCCGGTGCCGATCACCTGCGCCACGATCCCCCCGGCAGACGCGGCCGGCGGCGCGCGGTGGGCCGTGGGGGCAAGCAGCGCGGTCACGTCGTCGCCGCCTTCGGCCATCCAGTCGCTGGCGAACAGGAACTGCTGGTGGCGCGCCACCGGGCCTTCCCAGCGGGTCATGATATCGACCCAGGGGGCGTAGCGGCGCTTGATGCGGAATTCGGGATCGGCGGCGTTCTGGCTGCCGCACCAGGCCACGCGGTTGTCGCAGATCAGCAGCTTGCGGTGGTTGCGCAGGTCCACCCGGCCGCGAATCAGCGTCCAGACCAGCCCGCCCACCGGCAGCGCCAGCCGGGCGTCCACCCCGGCGCGCAGCATGTCCTGCCAGTGGCGCGAGCGCACGAACAGGCGCGAACCCAGTGCATCGGCCAGCACCCGCACCTTTATCCCGCGCCGCGCCGCGCGGATCAGCGCGTCCTTCAGCCGCAGTCCGTTGCCATCGGCCAGCCAGATATAGAAGCACAGGTGGACGCTGGTTTCAGCCGCGTCGATGTCGGCCACCATGCCGGTCATCGCCTGGTTGCTGCCGGCGGCCAGGCTGGCCTGATTGAACAGCGTCGGCGGCAGGCCATTGACCGCGCGGGCCAGCGCGAAGGGCGCGTGGAAATGGCCGCGCCCCAGCACCAGCGCGGCTTCGGGATCGCCATCGGGGCGGGGCAGGCGCGCCTCGATCGCGGCATAGCGGGCGCTGCGGCGGCGGCTGACCCGTGCTTCGCCGACCAGCAGATAGGCCACGATCCCCAGCACCGGCAGCACCAGGATCGCGATCATCCAGGCGATCCGGCTGGCCGGTTCGCGCTGCGGGCGCAGCAGCGCCCGGCCCAGCACCACCAGCATGGCGCCCAGCAGGACCAGTTCGCCAAACAGGATCAGGTCTAATTCCACGCGCCGGATCGAACCTCTTTTCTTCTCCGCGTCCAGCCTTATGGTGGAGCGAAAGGAGACACAACATGAAGGGCATGGGCGAGGGCGGCGAGGATTGCCCCTTCGAATTCAATTTCGATGCAGCCACGTTCAAGGTGGGCGATACGGTCAGCTACCGCGTGACCGGCAGCTTCGAAGGGTTCCCCTTCGTCGGCACCCTGCTCGAAGTGCATGAGGATCACGTGGTGATCAGCCCCGGCCCGATGGAGCCGGACGCGCGCTATCGCGCCACCCGCGAAAGCCGCCCGGTGGTGGACGAGAAGGAAATCGCCTGACGGCTGATTGCCGCGTCGGCCGGCGTCAGAACGCGTCGGCCGCGTCCAGCAGCGCGGTCAGCTTTTTCGGCGCGACCGCACGCCAGCTGCGTTGCAGCCAATCGGCAATCGCATCCCAATCGGTATCGCCCAGGTCCAGCCGGATCGCGATCCATTCATCGCCGAAATAGGCCGGGCGGTAATAGCGCTCCGGGTCCTGCTCGATCAGGTGGGCCTGCTCGTCCGCCCCGCTGATCTTGACCAGCAGCGCGTGCCTGCCATCGCCGTGGTGATCGCTGGAAACATAGGCGAACTTCTTGCCCTTCACGATGCCGAAGCAGGCCATGCCGTGGCTGACCACCTCGTCCGCCTCGGGCAGGGCAAGGGCGCGCGACCGCACCTGCGCCGTCAGCCATTCGGGCGAGGTGGCCCGGCTGACCAGTGCGGCGAGGCAGCGCGAATAGAGCTGGTGTTCCGCGATCAGCACCCGCGCGGCCAGGCTGTCGGCCGTATCGCCAGGCACGATCGCCACCGGGGTCTGGCCCAGCACCGGCCCGTCATCCAGTTCCGCCGTGACAAGGTGGACGGTGCAGCCGCCGTGGCTGTCGCCAGCTTCCAGCGCGCGTTCGTGGGTGTGCAGGCCCTTGTATTTCGGCAGCAGCGAGGGATGGATGTTGAGCATCCGGCCTTCCCAGCGCCCGACGAATTCCGGGGTGAGGATCCGCATATAACCCGCCAGCGCGACATATTGCGCGCCGCTGGCCCGGATCGCCGCGTCCATCGCCAGGTCATGGTCCAGCCGGGCCATGCCCTTGTGCGGCAGGGCAAAGGTCGGCACGCCTTCCGCCGCGGCCAGCTTCAGCCCGCCGGCATCCGCATTGTTGCTGCCGACCAGCACGATCTCATAGGGACAGTCCGCCGCGCGGCTGGCATAGAGCAGGGCGGCCATATTGGTGCCGCTGCCCGAAACCAGCACGGCAACCCTGGCCCGGTCAGGCAAGATGCACCGCTTCCCAGGCTTCGCGCGCCGACCAGTCGTCCGCGCTGCCCTGCACGGTGCAGCCGCGCTGGCCCGGCTCGATTGCGCCGATCACGTGGACCGCTTCGCCCGCCGCCGCCAGATCGGCCGATACGCCGGCCACATCATCCGCCGCCACGGCCAGGACCATGCCGATCCCGCAGTTGAAGGTGCGGGCCATTTCCGCCGGTTCGATATTGCCCTGCGCCTGCAGGAACGCCATCAGCCGGCTCTGCTGCCAGGCCCCGGCATCGATCCGGGCATGCAGCCCCTTGGGCAGCACGCGCGGCACGTTTTCCAGCAGCCCGCCGCCGGTGATGTGCGCCAGCGCATGGATGCGGCCGCTGCGGATCACCGGCAGCAGGCTTTTCACATAGATCCGGGTCGGCTCGATCAGGTGGTCGATCAGCAGCCGGTCGGCATCGAACAGGGCCGGGCGGTCAAGCTTCCAGCCCTTGTCCGCCGCCAGCCGCCGGACCAGCGAATAGCCGTTGGAATGAACGCCCGAGCTTTCCAGCCCCAACAGCACGTCGCTGGCGGCCACGCGGTCGCCGGTCAGCTGCTCGCCGCGTTCGACCGCGCCGACGCAGAAGCCCGCCAGGTCATAATCGCCCGCGCCATACATCCCCGGCATTTCCGCCGTTTCGCCGCCGATCAGCGCGCAGCCGGCCAGCTTGCAGCCATCGGCGATCCCGGCAACGACGCGTTCGGCCACGCCGTTATCCAGCTTGCCGGTGGCGAAATAGTCGAGGAACAGCAGCGGTTCGGCGCCCTGGACGATCAGGTCGTTGACGCACATCGCCACCAGGTCCTGGCCGATGGTGTCGTGCCGGTCATGGTCGATCGCCAGCTTGACCTTGGTCCCGACGCCGTCGTTCGCGGCGACCAGCAGCGGGTCCTTGTAGCCCGCCGCCTTCAGATCGAAGAAGCCGCCGAACCCGCCCAGTTCGGCATCGGCGCCGGGGCGTGCGGTGGCCTTGGCCAGCGGCGCGATGGCCTTGACCAGGGCGTTCCCGGCCGCGATCGAGACGCCGGCCTGCTCATAGCTGTAAGACTTTTCAGACATCGCCCCGGCGCCTAGCCTTTTCCTGCTTGGATTTCCACGGATGATTGGGCAAAAGGCCCACGGTTTTCCCCGATGGCTGTCGCACCCCTCTCTTTCACGCCGCGCAACTGGCTCCCCGGACCTGCCGCCACGCTGCTGGGCGGGCTGGGGCTGGCCCTGGCCATAGCGCTGGCGCTGGTCGGGCCGGACCGCCTGATCGCCCAGGTCGAAGGGCAGCGCGGGATCATCCCGGTGGCCACGTCCAGCGACATCGAAGTATCCGGAATCGAAGTGAACACCACCGGCAATGACGGGCAGGAAGCCCGCCTGAACGGGTGGAAGGAAGCGCAGAAGAAGGCCTGGGCCAAGGCCGGCGGCCCGGCGATGGGCGAAGCGCAGATCGAAGCCATGGTCACCGCCGTGGTGATCGAACGCGAACAGATCGGCCCGCGCCGCTATATCGCCACGCTCAGCGTGGTGTTCGACCGCCAGCGCGCCGGCCAATACATCGGCGATGGCACCAGCGCGCAGGCCCATTCGGCCCCGCTGCTGACCATTCCCGTGCTCTATTCGGGCGGGGTGGGGCAGGTCTACGAAGTGCAGGGCGCCTGGCAGCAGGCCTGGGCCCAGTTTCGCGGCGGCACCAGCCCGATCGACTATGTCCGTCCGGTCGGCGCGGGGGGCGAATCGCTGCTGGTCACGGCGGGCCAGACCGGGCGGCGCAGCCGCGCCTGGTGGCATACCGTGCTGGATCAGTTCAACGCGGCCGATGTGATCTCGCCGGTGGCGCGGCTTGAACGGCAGTGGCCGGGCGGGCCGGTGCGCGGCACTTTCACTGCGCGTTACGGCCCGGACAACCAGTTCCTCGAAAGCTTCACGCTGACCGCGAACGATTCGGCTGCCTTGCCGCGCATGTTGGCCGATGCCGTGGCGCGGCTCGACCAGGCCTATACCCGCGCGCTGGCCGCTGGAAAGCTCAAGCCCGATCCCACGCTGCGCGGCGGGCTGGGCATGGATGCGGGCCTTGCCGCGCTGATCGCCCGCGCGCAGGAGGCCGAACGCGCCGCCAACGCGCCGACGCCCGATGCCAGCGCCAGCCCCTCGGCCGAGCCGAGCCAGGCGGCGGCGACCACGATTACCGTGCAGTTTTCCTCGCCCGACGCCGCGGCGGTCGATGCCGCGCTGGCCGCCGTGCGCGGCGCGCCGGGGGTGCAGGGGGCAGCCACCACCAGCCTGGCGATGGGCGGGACTTCGGTCATGCGGGTGACGATCACCTCCGACCTTGCCGCGCTTGCCGCCGCGCTGCGCGCGCGCGGCTGGCAGGTTGCCGTGGGCGCGAACGCGCTCAGCATCCGCCGCTGATCATGGGCCAGATCGCGCTTCCCCTCGCACCCGGCGGGGCTGGCGCCGCGTCGCGGATCGTGGTCGGCAATGCCAACCGCACCGCGCTCGAAGCGATGACCGCCGCCCACGCCTGGCCATTCCGCACCGCCGTGCTGCTTGGCCCGGCGCGCAGTGGCAAAAGCCTGATCGCCCGCTGGTTCACCGAAAACGGCGCGGGCGAGGCGATCGACGATGCCGACCGGATGGACGAAACCGCGCTGTTCCACCGCTGGAACCGCGCCCAGGAAAGCGGCACCCCGCTGTTGCTGACCGCCAGCCTGGACCAGGGGGAATGGCGCATCGCGCTGCCCGACCTCGCCTCGCGGCTGGGGGCGGCGCTGCACCTGCGGATCGGCGCGCCGGATGATGCCATGCTGGCCGAACTGATCGCGCTCCATGCCGAGCTGCGCGGCCTGCCGCTCAGCCCCGATGCCGCCGCCTATCTTGTCCCGCGGATGGAGCGCACCCATATCGGGGCCGAGCGGCTGGTCGCCGCGATCGACCGCCTCAGCCTCGAACGCAAGGCCGCCCCCGGCCCGGCGATCTGGCGCGAGGCGCTGGAGGAGCTGATGGGGCCAAGCGAACCGCGCTTGCTTTAGCGCCCCGTGCATGGGACAATACAAAAACGATGCCCGGACGCCTGTTCAGCTATGTCGACTCGATCGTCGCGCGCGATCCCAGCCCGCGTTCGCGCTGGGAGGTGCTGCTGTACCCCGGGGTCTGGGCAATCGGCTTTCACAAGATCGCGCACCGCCTGTTCAACGCCCGGCTGTACTTCCTTGCCCGCTTGGTGAACCACTTCAGCCGGTTTATGACCGCGATCGACATTCATCCCGGCGCGAAGATCGGCAAGAACTTCTTCATTGACCACGGCTTCGTGGTGATCGGCGAAACCGCTGAAATCGGGGACAATGTCACCATGTACCAGGGCTCGACCCTGGGCGGGACCAATCCCACCAACGGCATGGGCGGAAAACGCCACCCGACCATCGGCGACGACGTGATCGTCAGCCTGGGCGCGGCAATTCTTGGCCCGATCATGGTCGGCAAGGGGGCGCGGATCGGCGCCAATGCCGTGGTCACCAAGGAAGTGCCCGAAGGCGCGACCATGGTCGGCATCCCGGCCAAGCCCGTACCGGTGGAGGTCAAGCCCGAGACGGTCAGCTTCGTGCCCTATGGCACGCCGTGCAGCGAACGCTTCGATCCGGCCACGCAGAAGCTGGAACTGCTGCAATGCGAAGTGCAGGTGCTGCAAAAGCGCCTCGCCGAACTGCTGGAAGAGCGTGAGGCAGCCAAGGCCGCCGCCGCGGCCAAGGGCAAGAAGTCCGCTTGAGCGGAACCGTCACGCCCTTTCCCCTTGCCGTGGCTCGGCCCGCGCAGGTTCCCTTCGAACGCGAGGAACTGCACCGCATCCTCGATCTCTATGGCCGCATGGTCGCCGCCGGGGAATGGCGCGACTATGCCTTGCAGTTCGGCAAGGATGCCGCCGTGTTCTGCGCCTATCGCCGCGCGGCAGACTATCCCTCGGCCCGGCTCGAAAAACGCCCGGCCTTGCGCAACAAGCAGGGCATGTGGGTGCTCTACGGCGAAGCCGGGCAGATCCTCAAGCGCGGGCACGAGTTGCCCGGCGTGCTGGCCGTGCTGGAACGCCGCCTGCTCAAGCTGGTCGAAAGCTGATCGCCAAATGAAATACCGCGCGGAAAGCATCCCTTCCGCGCGGTCATTTCCGCCTGCAAGGCGGGCTGGTTCAGCCCAGCCCGCCGATCTTGGCCAGGGCAGCCATCACCACCTGACTCTGTTCGCCGCCCGACTGGGGGACGATTTCGCCAGCGCGGTCGATGATTTCGGCCCAGTGCGCCGCGATCCCTTCGGGGGTGCGCTCTTCGGCCGGCAGGGCGATGCCCGGGGTCAGGGTGACATAGGCCGCGTGGTATGCGCCCGCGCCCGCGCCGCAGATCATGTTGGTCGGCGCGTCCTCGCTGACGAGGTAGAGCGCCATCGGCGCGACGTTTTCGGGCTTCAGCGCGTTGAACAGCGCATCGGGCATGCCCAGGTCTTCGGTCATGCGGGTGCCGGCCACCGGGGCCAGCGTGTTGACGCGGATGTTGTACTTCGCCCCTTCGAGGTGGAGCGTCTTGGTCAGGCCGGCCAGGCCCAGCTTGGCCGCGCCGTAGTTGGCCTGGCCGAAGTTGCCGAACAGGCCGGTGCTGCTGGCGGTCATCAGGATGCGGCCATAGGCCTGCTCGCGCATCAGGTCCCACACCGCCTTGGTGCAGTTGGCGCTGCCGTTCATGTGAACGTCGAGCACCAGCTTCCAGTCTTCCATGGTCATCTTGGCGAAGCTCTTGTCGCGCAGGATGCCGGCGTTGTTGATCAGGATGTGGACGCCGCCCCAGGCTTCCTTGGCCTTGGCGACCATTTCTTCCATCTGGGCAAGGTCGGTGACCGAGCCGCCGTTCGACATGGCTTCGCCGCCCAGCGCCTTGATTTCTTCCACCACCTTCAGCGCGGCATCGGAATGGCCGGTGCCGTCGCGGCTCCCGCCGAGGTCATTGACGACGACTTTCGCGCCGCGCTTGGAAAGTTCGATAGCATAGCTGCGGCCCAGGCCGCCGCCCGCACCAGTGACGATGGCGACACGATCCTTGAACGAAATGGTCATGGTCTGGCTCCTGCAAATCCGGACGCCCCGGCGGGCGCTGCGGCGCCGCGATGGCATTTTGCGGGCCGCGATTCAACTGCGGAAAAGTGCATTGGCCTTGCCGTAGCGGCAGTTGACACCACCCTGTCAAATAAGTGTCACGTAACCGACCTAAAGGCGTCTTCGAATCGTAACAAACCGGCCAAAGGGGGCCTGACAAGATGAACCGCACGCTGCGCACTTCCACCATCGCCATGGCGCTTGCCGCCGGTTGGGTGCTGCCCGCCCATGCCGCCGCGGCCAAGCAGGACGAGGTTGCCCGCCAGCTGGCGGAAATGCGCGCCCAGCTTGACCAGCTCAACCAGCGCGTCGGCACTCTGGAAGGCGATCTGTCCGCTGCGCGCGCCCGCGCCGATGCCGCCGAAAACCGCGCTGCCGCCGCCCAGGCCGAGGCGGCCGCCGCCAAGGCAGCGGCCGCCAAGGTTCCCGCGCCGAGCGTTACCGCCAAGCCGGACGTCGAAATCTCGTGGGACGGCGCGCCCAAGCTGGCGACCAAGGAAGGCTGGAGCTTCAAGCCGCGCGGGCGGCTACACCTGGATGCCGGCGGCGTTTCGGCGCCGGGCGCTTACCAGAACTCGGCGCTGGGCTCGATGCGCACCCGCGTGCGACGCGTTCGCCTTGGCTTCGAAGGGACGATTCCGGGCGGGCTGGGTTACAAGTCCGAACTGGACCTGGCCAACGGCAGCGTCGGCTTTGCCGATGTCTGGCTGAGCTATGCGCCTGCCAATGCCCCGCTGATCCTGCGGGTCGGCAATTTCGAACCGCTCAATTCGATGGAACAGATTTCCAGCTCGAACTTCAATTCGTTCATCGAACGCTCGGCCTTCAACGACGCGTTCAGCAATTCGCGCAAGCTTGGCGCGGCGCTGGCCTTCAAGAGTGCCAACGCCGACTGGCGCGCCGAAGCGGGCCTGTTCGCCGCGCACACCATCGACAGCAGCCTCGACAACGATGGCTGGATCGGTGCGGCGCGGCTGGTCTATGCGCCCAAGGCGCTGGGCGGGCAGCTGCACCTGGGGGTGAACTACCAGTACCGCGACTTCGCTTCGAACATCAGCGGCGGCACCGCCACCGGCACGGGGATGGTTTCGACCAACCAGCTGGCCCGCTATCGCGCCCGTCCGAACAGCCAGCTGACTGACGTGCGCTTCATCGACACCGGCAATTTCGCCGCGCGCAGCGACCAGGTGCTGGGGCTGGAAGCCATGGCCGTGTTCAAGGGCCTATACCTGGCCAGCGAAGCCCAGTGGGTGAAGGTCAAGGGCTATCGCGCTGGCGATCTTGCGAACGGCACGGCCGCCTTCAGCGGCGGCAACCTGGCGGTGGTGCCCACCGCCGATCCGAGCTTCTTCGGCGCCTATGGGGAAGTCGGCTACTTCCTCACGGGGGAAACCCGCGGCTACAAGCGCGGCGATGGCACCTGGGCGCGGACCAAGGTGCTCAACCCGGTCAGCAAGGGCGGCATGGGCGCGTTCCAGCTGGCCGCGCGCTATGATTATGTCGATCTGAACGACGATGCCCTGATCGGCGGCGCGATCAACAATTTTGCCAATGGCACCACCAGCCTGGCGGCGCTGAACAGCCGGCTGGGCCGTGGCGGCACGCAGTCCAGCTATCTGCTGGGGTTGAACTGGTATCCCAGCGACTACGTGCGTTTGATGGTCAACTATGGCCATCTGCAGGTCACGGGCGGACCGCTGGCCGCCGCAGTCGATCCGGCGTCGACCAAGCCGGTCAACCAGCGCGATTACGGCGTCAACGTGCTCCAGACCCGGGTGCAGGTCGACTTCTAAAGCCGGACCAGGGCGGGTACCAGTTCGTCGAAATGATCGATCACCGCCGCCGCGCCCAGCTGGGCCGGCGGCGCATCGTTGAACCCGAAGCTGACCGCGACGCAGGGCATTCCCGCCGCCGCCGCCGCGCGCGTGTCATAGGTGGTGTCGCCGACATAGGCCGCCGTGCCGCCCCCCAGCCGCTCGGCCATGGCCAGCAGCACGTCGGGCGCGGGTTTCAGCGGATAGCCGCCCCCGCCACCGATTACCCAGCCGAACCGCTGGGTCAGCCCCAGCGCGTCGAGCAATTTCACCGCCAGATGGTGGGGCTTGTTGGTGACCAGCGCCAGCTGCGTCCCCGCTGCCTCCAGCGCGTCGAGCATGGCGGCCCCGCCGGGGTAAAGCGCGGTGTGGACCGCGATATTCGCCTCGTAATAGCCGAGCAGCACGGGATAAAGCGTGTCCTGGTCGATCCCTTCGGCGCCGCCGGTCAGTTCCAGCGCACGGCCCAGCATCAGCCGCGATCCGCCCCCGATCAGGCTCGATACGGCTGCGTCCTGCACCGGCCCGCGGCCGATGTGCGCCAGTGCGTGGTTGAGCGCCGCGCCCAGATCGCGCGAGGTGTCGAGCAGCGTTCCATCAAGGTCGAAGCCGACCGTGGCAAAGGGAATTTTAGTCATCGCGCTGCGCCTTGCCGCGCGGGTGTGGAAACGGCAACAATTTGATGGCATGGCGCTGCACCATGAACGCTGAAATTCCGATTGCCGCAATCGTCCTGGCCGCTGGCAAGGGCACCCGCATGAAAAGCGACCTGCACAAGGTGCTGCACCCGATCGCCGGGCGGCCAATGCTGGAACATCTCCTGGCGAGTGTCGCGGCACTGGAACCGGCGCGGCAGGTGGTCGTGGTCGGCAGCGGGCGCGATCAGCTGGAGCAGGCCTTGGGCGATCGTGCGGCAATTGCGGTGCAGGAACCGCAGCTGGGCACGGCCCACGCGGTGCAGCAGGCCGAAAGCGCGCTGGCCGGATTTTCGGGCGACGTGCTGGTGATGTATGGCGACGTGCCGTTCGTTTCGGCCGCGACCATGCGCGAAATGCTGGAGCGGTTGCACGGCGATGATGAACCCGCCGTGGTCGTGCTGGGCTTCGTGCCGGACGATGCGCTGCAATACGGCCGGGTGATCGCGGTGGGCGACCGGATCGTGAAGATGGTCGAATACAAGGACGCCGACCCGGACGAGCGGGCTTGCCACCTGTGCAATTCGGGCCTGATGGCGGCGCGGGCGGCGGACCTGTTCGCGCTGCTGGCGCGGGTCGGCAACGACAATGCCCAGGGTGAATACTACCTGCCCGACGTGGTCAACATTGCTCTTGCCGATGGCCGGACCTGCGCTGTGGTCACCACTCGGGATCCCGACGAGGTCGCCGGGATCAACAGCCGCGCCGAACTGGCTGAAGCGGAACAGCGCTGGCAGCAGCGCCGCCGCCGCCGCGCGATGGACGAAGGCGCTTCGCTGGTCGCGCCCGAAACGGTGTGGTTCGCCTGGGACACGCAAGTGGGCAGCGACGTGCTGATCGAACCCAACGTGGTGTTCGGCCCTGGCGTGCGCGTGGCCGACGGAGCGACGATCCGCGCGTTCTGCCACCTGGAGGGCGCGAGCCTGGCGAGCGGAGTCGAGGTTGGCCCCTATGCCCGCCTGCGCCCCGGCGCGGTGCTGGAGGAAAAGGCCAAGATCGGCAACTTCGTCGAGGTCAAGAAGGCCACGTTGGGCAAGGGCGCCAAGGCCAACCACCTGTCCTACATCGGCGATGCGGAAGTGGGGGCGGGGGCCAACATCGGCGCGGGGACCATCACCTGCAACTATGATGGCTACTTCAAGTACAAGACCGTGATCGGCGAGCGGGCCTTCATCGGCTCGAATTCGTCGCTGGTCGCGCCGGTGAAGATCGGCGCCGATGCGATCGTCGGGGCGGGTAGCGCGGTGACCCGCGATGTCGATGCCGGCGAACTTCGGATCGTGCGCGGCGAACAGCTGGTCAAGCCCGGCTGGGCCGATCGTTTCCACGATGCGATGAAGAAGAAGAAGGCCGAGAAGAAGGGCTGAGCGGCGTGCTGGCAACGCTGCACGCGGTGCTGGCCGGGGCCTGGATCGGCGTCGTGATGGTCGAGGCGCTGGTCGAGCGCGCGCTGCTGGGACAGGGGCGGGACAAGGACCTGCTGCTCGCCCGGCTGCACTGGCGGATCGACAAACTGGTCGAACTGCCGTTGCTGGTCGCGGCGGCGGTGAGCGGGGCCAAGCTGCTGCGCGGAGTGCCGCTGGACGGCCTGCTACGCGCCAAGCTGGCCTGCGCCGCGCTGGCGATCTTCGCCAACCTCTATTGCATCTGGCTGGTCCGGCTGCGGCTGAAAATGGCCGAAGCCGGTGCGTGGGAGCTGTTCGCGATGATCGACCGCCGCCAGCACCAGGTGGGCGCGGTGGTGCTGCTGGGTTTGCTCGCGGCGACCGCGCTGGGGTTGCGGCATTGACATGATATCATGGTGTGATATCGGCCTGCGAGATGCGCACCCTGGTCGAAATCCCCGACGACGACATCCGCTGGCTTGACCGCGCGGCGGCAGAGCGCGGCCTGTCGCGCACGGCGCTGGTGCGCGAAGCAGTAACCCAGCTGCGCGAAGGGGTGCAGCGCAAGGGCGTCGATTCGTTTTTCGGCCTGTGGCGCGATCGCAGCGACGTGGGTGACGGGCAGGGCTATGTCCGGCGCATCCGCAGCGGTGATCCGGGATGAGCGGGGCGTTGTTCGATGCCCCGATCCTGGTTGATGCGCTCGTCGGGCTATCAGCGGCGCGCACCGCGATCGTTACCGTGCCCGAACGCTATGTCACTCGCCTCGCTTGGACCGAGATCATGGCCGGCGCGCGCGGTGATGAGGACCGGGTCGAGGAGTTCCTCGACCACTTCAAGGTGATCGAATTGAGCGAGGACATCGCCCGCCGCGCCGCCGTGCTGCGTCGTCAGCGCCAGGCCATGGCAATCGGCGATGCCTTGACCCTGGCCAGCGCGCAGCTGAGCGGGCGCATTCTGGTTACACGCAATATCAAGGACTTCCCGGCAGAGATGCCGGGAATCCGTGTCCCCTATACCCTCTAGGCAAAGGCAGAACCGCATGTGTGGGATCATTGGCATCGTCGGCAAGGACCCGGTGGCTGAGCGGCTGGTTGATGGGCTGCGGCGGATGGAATATCGCGGCTATGACAGCGCCGGGGTCTGCACGGTCCATGATGGCCAGCTCGTGCGGCGCCGTGCGCCGGGCAAGCTGATGGGGCTGGTTGCCGAACTGGCGCGCGATCCCGCGCCCGGCACCACCGGCATTGCCCATACCCGCTGGGCCACCCACGGCGCGCCGACCGCTGCCAATGCCCACCCCCACGCGACCGGGGAACTGGCGCTGGTCCACAACGGGATCATCGAGAACTTCCGCCAGCTGCGCGAGGCGCTGATGGCGCGCGGCCGCAGCTTCGAAAGCGAAACCGACACCGAAGTGGTCGCCCACTTGGTGTCGGAACTGGTCGAGGCCGGCCAATCGCCCGAAGACGCGGTAAAGGCGGTGCTGCCGCAGCTGCGCGGGGCCTTTGCCCTGGCCATTGCCTTTCGCCAGCACGGCGACATGCTGATCGGTGCGCGGCTCGGCTCGCCGCTGGTAGTCGGCTATGGCGACGGCGAGACCTACCTGGGTTCGGACGCACTGGCGCTGGCCCCGCTGACCCAGAAGATCGCCTATCTCGACGAGGGCGACTGGGTGGTGATCACCCGCGACGGGGCGCGGATCTTCGACAAGGACAACCAGCCGGTCGAGCGCGAAATAACCACCTCTGGCGCTTCCGCCGCGGCGATCGAGAAGGGCAATTACCGCCACTTCATGCAGAAGGAGATCTTCGAGCAGCCGACCGTGGTCGCCCAGACGCTGCGCAGCTATATCCGCCAGGTCGACCAGACGGTCGCGCTGCCGCAGTTCGATTTCGACCTGTCGCAGATCAACCGCGTCACCATCGTCGCTTGCGGCACCAGTTTCTATGCCGGGATGGTCGCCAAGTACTGGCTGGAGCAATTTGCGCGGCTGCCGGTGGATATCGATGTGGCAAGCGAGTTTCGCTATCGCGATCCGGTGCTGGAGCCGGGCGGGCTGGCGCTGTTCATTTCGCAGAGCGGCGAAACTGCCGATACGCTGGCGGCATTGCGCCACTGCAAGGCGGCCGGGCAGACCATCGCGGTGGTGGTCAACGTCCCGACCAGCTCGATGGCGCGCGAGGCCGACCTCTTGCTGCCGACTCACGCCGGGCCGGAAATCGGCGTGGCCAGCACCAAGGCCTTCACTTGCCAGCTGGCGGTGCTGGCGGCGTTCGCCGCCAACATGGCGGTCAAGCGCGGCCGGATGGACCGCGCCGAGGAGGCCGAGGTGGTCAAGCACCTGCTCGAAACCCCGGCCAGCCTGAATGCCGCGCTGGCCCATGACGACGAGATCGCGGAAATGGCGCACCTCGTCGCCCCGGCGCGCGACGTGCTCTACCTGGGGCGCGGCCAGGACTATCCGCTGGCGCTGGAAGGGGCGCTTAAGCTCAAGGAAATCAGCTACATCCATGCTGAAGGCTATGCTTCGGGCGAAATGAAGCACGGCCCGATCGCGCTGATCGACGAGGCCGTGCCGGTGATCGTGCTGGCTCCGAGCGGGCCGCTGTTCGAAAAGACCGTCAGTAACATGCAGGAAGTGCGCGCGCGCGGCGGCAAGATCGTCCTGATCAGCGACCGCGAAGGGCTGGAAGAAGCGGGCGAGGGCTGCATGGCGACGATCGAGATGCCCAAGGTCCACCCGCTGATCGCGCCGCTGATCTATGCTGTGCCGGTGCAACTGCTGGCCTATCACGTCGCCTGCGTGAAGGGCACCGACGTCGACCAGCCGCGCAACCTGGCCAAATCGGTGACGGTGGAATGAAGGTTGCGGGCGGCTGCCACTGCGGCGCGGTGCGCTTTGCCGCCAAGGTCGCCCCGGACGCGGCCCTGCTCGACTGCAATTGCTCGATCTGCGACAAGACCGGGTTCCTGCATCTGATTGTTCCGCATGGCGATTTCACGCTGCTGTCGGGGGCGGAGGTGCTGACGTCCTACCGCTTTGGCACCGGCGCGGCGGAGCACTTGTTCTGCCGTCACTGCGGGATCAAGAGCTTCTACCAGCCGCGCTCGCACCCTGATGCGTGGAGCGTCAATTTCCGCTGCCTCGATCCGGGGCATGGGCTGGATCTGGCGGTGCAGCAGTTCGACGGGCGCAATTGGGAAAAAGCACGCGCCGGGCTGCCATCGGACTAGGTATTTCGCCGCATGCTTTACGCGGCGCTAACACTTTGCCGCTAATCCTGCGCGGGTGAACAAAGCCACGTCGCCTTCCCATGCGCTGCCGCGCGATCTGAAGACCATGGCCGTGCTGGGCCTTGCCGACCCCGCCGACGGCGATTGGGGCCGCCTGCGCGGCATGCAGTATTCCAGCCTGGCGCGCGTCACCCGGTTGCGCATCGCCGCGCATGCGGTGGCCGCGCTGGGGGTGTTCAGGCTCTATTACAGTACGGTGCATATCGCCGGGCTGCTGGGCTGGCTTATCCTGCTGGGCGCCAGCCTGGTGCACGGCGCACGGATCGATTCGGCCCTGGTCGATGCGGACCGCCGCCGGATGTCGCGCGACGAGGTCAACAAGCAGAGCATCAGCTCGATCTTCAATGCCCTGATCTGGGTCGCGCCGATGGCGTTCTTCGCGCCCTATGGCGGGCCGACCGAACAGCTTGAGCTGTGGGCGATCAGCGCCATGCTGATGACCATGGCGGCGGTGGTGATGCCGGCCGTGCCGCTTTCGAACCTGATTTTCGCGGGGATCGTGGCCAGCGGCTCGCTGGTCGCCTTCCTGCTGAACGGCGCGTTCGAAATGGCGCTGGTATCGCTGCTGTTTGGCGGGCTGGTGGTGCTGGGCGCGGTCGAGAACGCCCGCGCCTTCCTGATCGCTCGGATTGCCGAAGCGGCGATGGCCGAACGCAACGAGGTCGTCTCGCTGCTGCTCAAGGAATTCGAAGAAGGCGAGGCCGACTGGCTGTGGCAGATCGACACCTCGCGCCGGGTCCGCTCGGTCAGCCCGCGCTTTGCCTTTGCGCTGGGCAAGGCCGCCGAGGAGATCGACGGCAAGCCGTTCATCCAGCTGATCGCCGGACCGGCCTGGGAAACGGGCCAGTTCCCCTCGAGCCTGCATGACCTGGCCGAACGGTTGAAGCGCCGCGAAAGCTTTTCGGAACTGCTGGTGCGGGTCCACATCAACGGCGAACAGCGCTGGTGGGAGCTGTCCGGCACCCCCAAACTGGACGAGAACGGCAATTTCGAAGGCTTCCGTGGGGTCGGCTCGGACGTGACCGAGCAGCGCGAAAGCAGCGAAAAGATCGCGCACATGGCGCGTTATGACACGCTGACCGGCCTGCCCAACCGCATGATGGTGACCGAGGCGCTGGGCGAGGCGATGCGCTATGCCGATCAGTGGCGCACGCGCTGCGCTTTCCTGATGATCGACCTCGACCGCTTCAAGGCGGTGAACGATACCCTCGGTCACCAGGTGGGCGACCAGTTGCTGGCGCGCGTGTCGGAACGGCTGAAGGGCCTGGTGTCCAGCAACGAGCTGTGCGGCCGCCTGGGCGGGGACGAGTTCGCCGTGGTGATCCGCGATGCGTCCGATCCCACCCGCGTGACGCGCGTTGCCCAGGCGCTGATCGAGCTGCTCAGCCGGCCCTACGAAGTCGATCATCATACGCTCTACATTGGCGCCTCGGTTGGATCGGCGATCGGCCCGCGCGACGGTTCGACCGTCGAGACGTTAATGCGCAACGCGGACCTCGCGCTCTATCGCTCCAAGGAGGAAGGGGGCGGGATGCATTTCGGCTACGAGCCGACCCTGCATGCCCATGCCGAGGAACGCCGAAAGCTGGAATTCTCGCTGCGCCGCGCGCTCGAAAAGAACGAATTCGTGCTCAACTACCAGCCGGTGGTCGATGCCAAGGATGAAACCGTGGTCAGCTTCGAGGCGCTGCTGCGCTGGCACAGCGACGAGCATGGCTTCGTCAGCCCGGCCAAGTTCATTCCGCTCGCCGAAGACACCCGCCTGATCGTGCCGATTGGCGAATGGGTGCTGCGCGAAGCCTGCCGCGAAGCGACCCGCTGGCCCCCGACCGTCAAGGTTGCGGTCAACGTCTCCGGCGAACAGCTGCTCGATCCAGGCTTCATTCCCAGCGTCGTCGGTGCGCTCAGTTCCAGCGGGCTGCCGGCGCAGCGGCTGGAAATCGAAGTCACCGAAAGCATCTTCGTGCGCGATGCCACGGCTGCGCGCCAGGCGCTGGAACAGATCATGTCGCTGGGCTGCGGGATCGCGCTCGACGATTTCGGCACGGGCTATTCCAGCCTGGCCTATATCCGCAACCTGCGCTTCTCGACGATCAAGATCGACCGCACCTTCGTGCAGGGCGCGGCGGCCGACAACCCGGAAAGCCTGGCGATCATCCGCGCCGTGGTGGCCATGGCCGAAAGCCTGGAAATGTCGACCACGGCGGAAGGCGTCGAAACCGAACGCGAACTGGGGATCATCCGCAGCCTGGGCTGCCGCAAGATCCAGGGCTATTACTTTGGCCGCCCAATGCCGGCTGCCGATGCGCTCGGGCTGTTCGTCAAGCCGCAGATCCAGGCTGTGCGCGTGGTGGGCGGCAACGCGGCGTAATTTTCCGCCTCACGGCGGTGCGGCCAGGCCAAGCCCTTTGCGGAGGCAAAGGGCGCACCCAACAAGAAATCAGGATGGCCTGCCCGCACTGGCGTCAGCCAGACAGTTAAGCCCCGACCAGGCCCTTGATCGCGCTTTCGAACAGAGCGCGGCCATCGCTGCCGCCCTGTTCGGGTTCGATCATGCGTTCGGGGTGGGGCATCATGCCCAGCACGTTGCCGGCATCGTTCAGCACCCCGGCGATGTCGCGGGCCGAACCGTTGACGCTTTCGGCATAGCGGAAGGCGATGCGGCCTTCGCCTTCGAGCCGGTCAAGCGTGGCGTCATCGGCGAAATAGTTGCCGTCGTGGTGGGCGACCGGCACCGTGATCTGCTGGCCCTGCGTATAACCGCTGGTGAACAGGCTCTGGCTGTTGGCGACGGTCAGCTTCACGTCGCGGCAGACGAAATTCATGCCCGCGTTGCGCAGCAGCGCGCCGGGCAGCAGACCGCTTTCGGTCAGCACCTGGAAGCCGTTGCACACGCCCAGCACCGGCACGCCGCGGCTCGCGGCTTCGATTACCGCGCGCATGATCGGGCTGCGTGCCGCCATCGCCCCGCTGCGCAGGTAATCACCATAGGAAAAACCGCCGGGCAGGGCGATGAAATCGAGCCGGTCGGGCAGCGCGGCATCGCCGTGCCACACCCGGTGCGGCGCGGTGCCGGAGATCTTCTCGAGCGCGTCCGCCATGTCGCGGTCGCAGTTCGAGCCAGGGAAGGTGATGACGGCGGAGCGCAGGCCGCTCATGCCGCGACCCTTTCGATCCGGTAGTTTTCGATCACCATGTTGGCCAGCAGTTGGCGGGCCATGGTATCGAGCTGGTCGTCGGTGACGGTATCGTCGACTTCGAGTTCCAGCATCTTGCCGGCGCGCACGTCCTTGACGCCGTGGATGCCCAGGCCTTCGATCGCGTGATGGATCGCGCGGCCCTGCGGGTCGAGCACGCCGTTCTTGAGGCTGACGAAAACGCGGACCTTCATGGCACGGGCCTTTCAAGGAATGGGGCAGGGGATTCGACCGCGCCTATGCCGCCACTCGCGCGCGGGGGCAAGGCGGAACGGGCCGCACTGCACAGGATTCGGGCCGGGTGGCGGCTGGTTCAGTCGCGCGGCAGGGCCAGCAGCGCATCGTGCTGGCCCCAGGCATCGGTCAGGCGGGGGGCCAGCCTTTCGCCATCGCCGCAAATAGCCAGCGCGAACTTTTTCCACTGGTGCCCACGCACCAGGTCAAGCCAGCCATTCGATTCAGCGTAGTCGAACAGGCCCAGCACCTGCCAGCGTTCGTCGGCATTGAACGCGGTGTGCAGCGCTGCGGCATCGCCATAGCCGCAATCGGCATGGTTGAAGCCGGGGATCTGCGCCCCGCCCAGGCGGCTGGCCATGGCCGCGGCCTCGGCCCCGCCCAGCGTTTCCGCCAGGGCAAAGGCGGCCCGCTCGCGTGGCTGGCCGGAATGGACCGCGCGCCATTCGGCGGCGGCGGATTCGCGCATCCGGTGATTGGTAGCCGCCCGCCCCCTCGTGCCGGCGTGCCCGCCAAACTGGAAATGGGCGTCGAACGTGGCAGTATTGGCGCGGCCCCAGTGGCGGAAGAACTGGTCCACTTCGAACCGCAGCGGGGCCTGGCCCGGCGCAAAGGCGCGCCCGGCGCTGGTCACGTGCCAGACTGCCAGCAACGCGACGGCGTCGATCGCGGTGATGCTGGACAGCTGCTGAAGCAAGCCACCGACCCGGTTGTAGCTGCGCGCCAGCGCCCCCGCGGGACTATCCGGCAGCGGCAGGCGATAGGGCCTTGCGGGGAGCAGCGGCGCTGCGATCAGCAAAGGCTGATCCTTGAAATACATGGACAATCCGCTCCGGCAGGGGCTTGGCGGATCGGACCTAGCACCTGTACCGGGTGGGCGAAGTGACGCAGGTCACAGTTTCAGCCGGGCAGCGAATCCAGCACGTAGCCCAGCGAGCGGACCGTGCGCAGCGGGTCGGGCACGCCCTGCGCGGCCAGCGCCCGGCGCAGGCGGCCGATCCACACGTCGACCGTGCGATCATCGATCCCGGCGGTGTCCTTGCCGATCCGTTCGATCAGCGCGGCGCGGCTGAACACCTGGTCCGGGTGCGCGATGAAATGGGCCAGCAGGCGAAATTCGTTCGGGCGCAGCGGCACCGGCGCGCCGCGCCAGCGGGCCTGGTGGGCGGCCAGGTCCAGCGTCAGTTCGCCATGGGCCAGCCGCCGCGCCGCGGGGGAGGGCGCATCGCGAACCTCTGCCCGGTCGATCCGTTCAACCAGCCGGGCGGGGCTGAGCGGGCCGACCATGTAGTCATCCGCCCCGGCGCGCAGCGCGCGGCGCTTGTCCTCGGGATCGGGGGCTTCCAGCACCATGGTGATGTGCCCGTGCCGAGTGGCGCGCGCCTCGCGCAGGCGGCGGACCATCTCCAGCCCGGAAATGTCGGGTAGCAGCCAGTCGACAAAGCACCACAGCGGCCCCTCGAGCGGCTCGCCCGGCAATTCGCTGCCCAATGGCACGGCGCGCAGGTCGGGCCGCACGCGAGCCAGGCCGCCCAGCAAGGCGGGATCGGGAGAGGTGAGAAGTACGGTCATCGGAGCAGACATGGCAGCAGTGGATGTGATTGATTGCCAGGCACGATTGCCACGGCTCCATGACGGTATGATGACGCACCGGTGACGGGTGAGCGTGTCACATTCCTGTCACTGTAAAATGCATGCATCATGGCCCCGCCGGCACTATCCTGCGCCTTTACCGGCCAAGGAGGGGAAAGCATGAAGCTGCGCATCGGACTGGGACTGTTCCTGCTGGGCCTGGCCGGCCCCGCCCTGGCCGAGCGGCTGACCTTCGATCACCGCCTGCAACCAAAGCTCAAAGAGGTGCTGGACAGCGGGGACACGGCGAAGATCGACTTCAATAATGCGAACCCGCGCTACGTGATCGACCGGATCGTCGTGCGCGGCAACTCTCCGGCCGACTGGAGCGAGCTGCTGGAAGTGATCGCCCGCACCCCGACCAAGGGCATGAACAGCGCGCGGGACTGGATGGCCGAACTGCGCCGCCAGGCCGATGAGCGCTGCCCGGGCCAGGTCGAGGTGCTGGCCGAGGATGCCAATTCGGTTACTTTCGAGCGGCAGGCGCCCCAGCCTTGCGCGGGCGAACCGGTGCGCAGCGGGCTGTACCGCGTGGTCGCGGGCAAGCGCTCGCTGTTCCTGCTGGCGGTTCATGCCAAGGAACCGATGTCCGCGGCGGAACGGGCCGATTGGCTGGCCATGCTGGCCTCGGCCCATCTTGACTGAGTGACAGGCCGCTGTCGGCGGATTGCCGCATGACGGTCACACTCCTGTCACTCAACCTTCGCTGAAGCGACACACGGCGGGCCTAGAGGCGGCGGCGAGGCCGAGCCGGGGGCGATTCGACACTGGATCGGCGACTCACACGAGAAACACGCTGATCCAGGGAATTGTACCCGATGAACCGCAAGACTGCCCGTTCGCACGCTTCGCTTTCCGCAATGGCCCTGGCCCTGTGCCTGGGACACGCGGTCCCGGCCATGGCGGCCATGACCGTTTCCGATGAAGGCGTGATCGTGGACGGCGCCGCCGAACCCACCGCTGCCGATGCTGCCGCCGATGAAGGCCAGGCCACCGGCAATTCCGGGCTGACCGAAATCGTGGTGACCGCGACCAAGCGCGAAACCAACCTGCAGAAGACCCCGATCTCGATCTCGGTCATGGGTGCGGAAACGATCCGCGAACGCAAGGTCCAGAGCCTGCTCGACCTGGCCGATGGCGGGGTGCCCAGCCTGCGCGTCGCCACCTTTGAAGCGCGCCAGTCGGCGCTGACCATCGGTATTCGCGGGATCGTGCCGCTCGACGCCAACCAGCCCGCTCGCGAGCAGGGCGTGGGCGTCTATATCGACGGGGTTTACCTTGGCCGCCAGCATGGCCTGAATGCCGCACTGTTCGATGTCGAGCGCGTGGAAGTACTCAAGGGGCCGCAGGGCACCCTGTTCGGTCGCAACACCGAAGGCGGTGCGCTGTCGATGGTGTCGAAGGTGCCGACCGGCGAATTCGGCGGCCGGATCGACGGCAGCCTGGGCAACATCGGCGGCCGCAGCGCTTCGCTGCACCTTAACCTGCCCAAGGTGGCCGGCTTTTCGGTCAAGCTGGACGGCGTCTACCAGCACCAGGATTCGGTGACCAAGAACCCGTTCGCCGACCAGGCCGGCTGGGGCCTGTTCAACCGCAAGGGCATGCGCGCCGCGGTGCGCTGGCAGCCGATCGACGGGCTGACCAACGATTTCGCCTATGACGTGGCCAAGGATGAAAACACCCCGTTCTACAGCCAGCTGCTGAACTACAACCCCAACAACTGCCTGAGCGGCGGCACTAACACCGCGCCGCTGGCGATCCCGACCGGCAGCACCTGCCTGACTCCGGGCACATCGTTCACCGGCACCCAGGGCACGATCCGCAGCCTGCTGCCGGGCGTGGTGGTCAACGGCGAAACCCTGATGCGCAACGCCGACATCGGCGTGCCCCAGCAGAACAGCGTGGACCGCACCCACGGCTTCACCAACGTGCTGAAGTACAAGATCTCGCCGGCCATCGAACTGCGTTCGATCACCGCCTGGCGCGGGGTCGATGTGGAACAGTACGATAACTCGGGCGGCTATCACCGCGTGCCGGTGGTCAACCTGACCGCCGCCTGCGCCGGCGCGAACTGCGCCTTCAGCCGCTATTCGCTGGCCGACCTGCGCCAGCGCCAGTTCAGCCAGGAATTCCAGGCGGTCGGTTCGATCGGCAATGTCGATTACGTCGCCGGGCTGTACTACTTCAACGAACACGTCAGCGATGATGCCGCCACGCCGAACTCGATGGGCGTGACCGCGATCACCACCGGCGGCGTGGTGACCGGCGCCAGCTTTGCGCCGATCCCGTTCTGCACCGGAACGGTCAACGCCGCGCTGGGCAAGGCCGTGGCCGGCTGCTCGATCGACCGCGCTTCCGAAGTCTGGTCCAAGAGCTACGCCGCCTATGGCCAGGTCACCTGGAACGCCACCGACGCGCTGCACCTGACGGTCGGCGGGCGCTATACCCGCGACGACAAGCGCGGCGTGCTGCACTGGTCGCGCAACGTCAATTACGACGTCAACACGGCGGCGGCGACGACCAACGGCTATGCCCCGCTGGACAAGACCTGGAACCGCTTCAACCCGATGGCCACCATCGCCTATGACTTCAACAATGACGTCCATGGCTATGTGAAGTATTCGACCGGCTACCGCGCCGGTGGGGCCAGCTCGCGCACGTCGGACTACCGGGCGTTCAACCCGGAAGACGTGAAGAACTATGAAGTGGGCCTCAAGGCCGACCTGTTCGACCGTCATGCCCGCATCAACATCGCGGCCTACATGATGGATCGCAAGGGCAGCCAGGTGGACCTTTCCACCATCCAGCCGACCGCGACCGGCAACTTCAACAACCTGGTGACCTTCAACGCGCCGGGCACCACCAAGATCCGCGGGATCGAAGCTGACATCACGGTCAAGCCGGTCGAAGGGCTGACGCTGGATGCATCCTATGCCTATACCTACACCGACATTCCGCTGGTGCCGGTGACCTACAAGGAATTCACCTCGGCCGGCGTGCCGACCGGCAATTCCACCACCGTGCCGCAGAAGTTCTTCATCGTGTTCACCCCGCGCAACGCGGCCAGCGGCTCGATCGCCTATGAAATGCCGGTTGGCGACAGCGGCACCCGGATCAAGCTGCACATAGACGCCAACTATTCGCAGGCGACGCAAAGCTTCGACCAGTTCGCGACCAAGGCCGATGCCAGCTTCCTGGTCAACGCCCGCCTGTCGATCCTCGACATCCCGATGGGCAACGGGCCGAAGCTGAACCTGGGCGTGTGGAGCCGCAACCTGTTCAACGAACAGCACGTCTATCGCCGTGACCCGTCGAACAGCCTGCCTTCGGTGCAGTCGAACGCGGTGGCTGGTGTGGCCAACATCACGCGCATCGGCAACAACGGTGGCATCCTGGGCGATTACGGCAACTTCAACATGCCGCGCACCTTCGGCATCGACGCCTCGATCCAGTTCTGATCGGCCCTGCCGATCCCTTCCACCCTTGGGGGCGGCCAGGTTTTCCTGTCCGCCCCTTCTTTTTTGGGCAAAGATTGACTTACACGATTGTCAGTCCATCATCCGGCGCGATGAGGATGACTACTTTCACGCTCGCTGCGGGATCGGCGCTGGCCCTGTCTGCCCCCGCCTTTGCCAGGACCATCGATGTCGCGCCGGGCGAGGGGGCGCAGGCGCGCCTGCAGGAAGCGCTGATCGTGGCTGTGCCGGGCGACGTGGTGCAACTGGCCGCAGGCCGCTACGTGCTGACCGACGGACTCTCGCTCGACGTTGACGGTGTCACGCTCCGCGGTGCGGGGATGGACGCGAGCGTGCTGGATTTCACCGGCCAGCAGGGCGCGGGCGAGGGGCTGCTGGTTACTTCCGACCAGGTCACCCTGCGCGACTTCGCGGTCGAGAATACCAAGGGCGACGGGATCAAGAGCAAGGGCGCGGATAACGTTGTCTATTACCGGGTCCGCGTGACCTGGACCGGCGGCCCGAAGGAAACCAATGGCGCCTACGGCATCTACCCAGTGTCGAGCACGGGCGTGCTGATTGATGGATGCAAGGTCTCGGGTGCATCCGACGCGGGGATCTATGTCGGGCAGAGCAAGGCGATCACCGTGCGGCACAACTATGTCGAGCAATCGGTGGCCGGGATCGAGATCGAGAACAGCCGCCAGGCGCTCGTCACCGACAACCTTGTCACGCGCAACACCGGCGGGATCCTGGTGTTCGACCTGCCCAACCTGCCGGTGATGGGCGGCGGCGAAACGGTGATCGAGCATAACCTGGTGGTGGCCAACGATACCCCCAACTTCGCCCCCAAGGGCAATATCGTGGCCGGCGTCCCGCGCGGCACCGGGGTGATGGTGATGGCCAACGACACCGTGCTGGTGAAGGACAACCTGCTGGCCGACAATCCCACCGCGCAGGTGATGGTCGTCGCCTATCCCAACGCGTTCACCGATACGCGCTACAACCCCCTGCCGCGCCGGGTGGTGATCGGCGAAAATCGCTTTGTCGGCGGGGGCAACGACCCCGCGCTGGCGGGCGGGGACCAGCTCAAGGCAGCCTTCGGCGGAGCCTTGCCCCCGGTGGTCTGGGATGGCCTGGGCGGCGCGGCGGCGCTGGCGCTGACCCCTTCGGGCAAGGTACTGTCGCTGGGGTTGACGAAACAGGGCGAGGGACTGGACAAGGCGCAGCCCGCGCTGGTCGAAGTGAAGGCCCCGCGTCAACTGGTCCTGCCCGGCGCGGTTGGTGCGCCGCCGGCCCTGGCGGCGCGGATTGCGCGGTGAAGGCACTGCTTGCGGCGGCCTTGCTGGCGGGCGCGGCGATTGCCGCGGCCCCGTCGGGTGCGCCGCCGGTCAATGACGCGGTGATCACCGGGGCAGGCTTTCCCGCCGCCCTGTCCGAATATGGCTTCTTCGCCGATGGCGCGGCGCAGCGCCCGGCGGCGGGCGTCACCCCCTACCGCCTGCAAACGCCGCTGTGGTCGGACGGCGCGGAGAAGTTGCGCTTCGCCTATGTACCCAAGGGCACGCAGGCCCGCGCGCAGGGAGCGGGGCTGCTTGACTTCCCGGTCGGTTCAGCCTTGATCAAGAGCTTCAAGCTGGATGGGCGGCTGATCGAAACCCGCGTGCTGCTGCACCGCGCGGATGGCTGGGTGGCCTTGCCCTATCGATGGAACGCCGATCAGAGCGAAGCACGGCTGGTGCTGGGCGGGGCGCGGCTGCCTTTGACCGCGCAGGGCGGTCAGGCGATCTCCTATGCCATCCCCAACAAGAACCAGTGCAAGGAATGCCACGCCGTCGATGGCGCGGTGACGCCAATCGGGCCCAAGGCGTGGAACCTGTCGGCCGAATGGCTGGCCATGTTCGCGCGCAGTGGGCGGCTTGACGCGGTGCCCGCCGTTGCCCGCCGGGTGCCCTTGTGGGAAGATCGCGACAAGGTGCCGGTGGCCATGGCCGCGCGCGGCTACCTCGACGCGAACTGCGCGCATTGCCACAATCCGCGCGGGGCAGCGTCCAATTCCGGCCTGTATCTCGGCTGGGACGTGACCGATCCGGTCCAGCTGGGGGTGGGCAAGCGCCCGGTCGCGGCGGGACGCGGCGCGGGCAACCTGGAATTCGATGTGGTGCCGGGCGATCCGGCCCATTCGATCCTGGCCTATCGCATGGCCAGCCTGGAAGGCGGTGTGGCCATGCCCGAAGTGGGGCGCAGCGTGGTCGATCCGGCCGGGCAGGCCGTGGTCGAACGCTGGATCATGGAGATGAAGCGGTGAAGTCGTTCCTGAAGTTCCTGGGCTGGCTGCTGCTGGTCACCCTGATCACGCTCTACACCTTCCGCACGCCGGACACCGATTCCAAGGCCATGATCGCCAAGTATGGCGCGCCGCCGTCAAAGTTCCTCAAGCTGCCCGATGGGCTGGTGGTCCACATGCGCGACGAGGGTCCGCGCGATGCGCCGGTGCTGGTCCTGCTGCATGGCTCCAATGCCGATCTGCACACCTGGACCCCGTGGGTCGATGCGCTCAAGGATCGCTACCGGGTAATCCGGATCGACCAGATTGGCCACGGCCTGACCGGCACGGATCCCAAGGGCGATTACTCGCCAGCCGGTTTTGCCAATCGGCTTTCACAAGTGGTCGATGCGCTGGGGCTGCAGAAGTTCGCGCTGGGCGGCAATTCGATGGGCGGGGGTGTGGCGATCCGCTATGCGCTTGACCATCCGGACCGGCTCTCCGCTTTGGTGCTGGTCGATGCCGCCGGCGCGCCGGTGACCGAACCGGCCAAAGGTAACATCGGCTTCAAGCTGGCTCGGATGCCCGGCGTGAACCTGATCGCCCAACAGGTCACCCCGCGCTGGATGATTGAGAAAAGCCTGCGCCAGACGGTTGCCAACGAGGCGGTCGTGACCGACGCGATGGTCGATCGCTATTGGGAGCTACTGCGCTATCCCGGCAACCGCACGGCCACCTTCACGCGCATGGCCTTGCCGCGCGTGCCCTACAGCCAGCAGCAGTTCGCCAGCCTGAAACTGCCGGTGCTGGTGATGTGGGGCGAGCAGGATAATCTGATCCCGCTTTCGTCGGGCAAGCTGATGGCCACCCTGATCCCCGGCGCCACGCTGATCACTTATCCCGGCATCGGCCATATCCCGATGGAGGAAGCGGCGCAGCGCAGCGCGGGCGACCTGGTGGGCTGGCTTGCGGCGCACGGGGTTCCGGGCAAGCCCGGCTGAACTGGACGGGATTGCAGCGAATCTCTAAGGCTTCGCCCGGACAGGGAACATAAACTCCCGGGGAGTACGAAGTTTTGCGCAAACTTGGCCTGATCGGCGGCATGAGCTGGCTGTCGACCCGCACCTACTACGAGCATATCAACAAGCTGGTCCAGGCCCGCGCCGGCCAGCGGGCCAGCGCGCCGCTACTGATCGAAAGCCTGGATTTCAGCGATCTGGCGCGGCTGTCGACGGCTGATGAATGGGGCCATGCGGCCGCAGTCCTGTCGGACAGTGCGCGGCGGCTGGAAACGGCCGGGGCGACCGCACTGATCATCGGCGCCAATTCGATGCACAAGGTCTATGACAAGGTCGCCGCCGCAGTCTCGATCCCGATCATCCACATCGCCGAATGCGTTGCCGCCCGGCTGGAAACCAATGGGGTCAAGAAGGCCGCGCTGATCGGCACCCGCAACGTCATGATCGAAAGTTTCTACCGCCAGAAGCTGATCCAGCGCGACATCGAGCTGCTGCCGCCGGAAATGCAGTTCGTCGAAACGCTCGACCGGATCATCTATGACGAGCTGCTGCTGGGCAAGGCGACCCGCCAGGCCGAACGCGAATTGAAGACCATCCTGACCAACCTGCAGCAGGACGGCGCCCAGGCCGTTGTGCTTGGCTGCACCGAGCTGGAAATGATCGTCGACGTCGACGCCAATGTCCTGCCGATCTACGATTGCACCCGCATCCACGCCGAAGCGGCGGTGGACTGGATCATGGGCGGGCACTGAGCGGCACCTTGACCTACGCCCCATACGCCTGCGATCCGGCCAAGTCGCGCGGCCGGGAATTCCCGATCGAGCAGTCGCTCGCCCGCGGGCCGCGTTCGGCCTATCAGCGCGACCGTGACCGGATCGTCCACTCGATCGCCTTTCGCCGGCTGCGCCACAAGACCCAGGTGTTCATCGCGCCCGATGGTGACCATTACCGCGTGCGCCTGACCCACAGCCTGGAAGTGGCGCAGATCGGCCGGGTGATCGCCCGCGCCCTGGGGCTGGACGAGGATCTGACCGAGGCCCTGTGCCTTGCCCATGACATCGGCCACCCGCCTTTCGGCCATGCCGGCGAGGATGCGCTCGACGCGGCGCTGCACAAGGCCGGTGGGTTCGATCACAACGCCATGGCGCTGCGCACGCTGATGCGGCTGGAAAGCCCTTATTGCGAGCACGAGGGGCTGAATCTCACTTGGGAACTGCTTGAAGGGCTGGCCAAGCACAATGGGCCGCTGGGCATGGTCAACTGGGCCTTGGCGGAACTGGACGCGGCCTATCCGCTGCACCTGACCGAATGGGGCTCTCTGGAAAGCCAGGTCGCGGCGCTGGCTGATGACATTGCCTATGACAACCACGACATCGACGATGGCCTGCGCGCCGGGTTCCTCCAGCTCGACGAGTTGCTGACGCTGGACTTCGTTGCCGATCATTGGCGCGCGATCGAACGCAAGTTCCCCCACGCGCCGCAGGATCGCCGCCTGCGCGAACTTGTTCGCAGCCAGATCGGCTGGATGGTCAACGACGTGCTGGGCGAAACCGCGGCCCGTGCGTGCGGGATGACCAGCCCGGCCGACGTGCGCGGGGCAGGGCGGGCCACGGCCGCATTCTCCGCCGCGCTGGCCGAGCAGGAGCGTCGGCTCAAGACCTTCATGTACGAACGGCTCTACCACCACCCCCAGCAGCTTGCGACGGCCGAGCGGGCCCGCGCGGTGATGGCCGAGCTTTATGCCGCCTATGCCCAGGATCCCGGACTGATGGAGGGTGACTGGCAGGCCCGCCTGCCGGCCGAGGAGCCCGCGCGCAGCCGGCACATTGCGGATTACATCGCGGGAATGACCGACCGCTTCGCCATTTCCGCCTTTGCGCGGATCTATGGCCGCATGCCTGAAGGGCTCAGCAATGTCTGACGTGACCCGCATCGCGCTGGTCGGGGCTTCGGGGCTGATCGGGCAAAGCCTGATCCGGCTGGCCGTGGGTCGCCGCGACATCCGCATCATCGCTGTCGCCCGGCGCGAGGTGCCGTTGCCGCCCGGCGCGCGCATGGAAGTGCTCGTGGCCGATCCGGCCAATTGGGCCGACGCGATTGCCGCGACCAATGCCAGCGTGCTGGTCAGCGCATTGGGCACGACATGGCGGAAAAGCGGCAAGGACGAGGCCGCGTTCCGCAGTGTCGACCAAGACCTGGTGCTGGCCTGCGCACGCGCGGCCAAGGCCTGCGGGATGCGCCAGATGATCGCGGTCAGCTCGGCCGGGGCCGATGCCGGGGCGAAGAACTTCTACCTGCGGGTCAAGGGCGAGGTTGAGCAGCAACTGGGCAAGGTCGGTCTGCCCCGGCTCGACGTGATCCGCCCCGGCCTGCTGCGCGGCCCCCGCGCCGAACTGCGCCCGGCAGAGCGGTTCGGCATGGTGCTGAGCCCGCTGGCCGACCTGCTGATGCAGGGCAAGTACCGCAAGTACCGCTCGGTCAAGGCTGACGTGGTGGCCAGGGCGATCGTCGGGCTGACCAGGGAAAAGGCCGCGGGGCGCTTCGTGTTCGAGCACGATGCGATCCTGCGCGCCGCGCGGCGCGGCGAAGCAGCGTAACCGGACCGCCGATCCGGGGAGGAAATGCCTCGGCCCATTGACTCCACCCGGCGGCCAAGCCATCGCGGCTACAGTCGCTGACCGCGCGGGAGAGTTCCGGTGATTCGTCACCGGACGCCGAAGGAGCAACCGCCCCGGAATCTCTCAGGCAAAAGGACCGCGTGGGTCGATAGCGACGCTCTGGAAAGTGTTCCTGCCCCGGCAGGAGCCGCCGAAGGGGTAACCTCGCGTCAGCGGGGGAAAGCTCTCAGGTTTCCGTGACAGAGGGGGCGCCGAATGGCGCCATACCTGTACGGGACCAAAATTAGTGAGCGACACTTACGATATTGATGAAGCCGAAGCACCCCAGACCGAGGTGTTGCCGTTGGATGCCTGGCACCGCGCGCGCGGCGGCCGGATGGTCGAATTCGCCGGCTATTGGATGCCGGTGCAGTATGAAGGCATCCTGGCCGAACACTTGTGGACGCGTGACAGCGCCGGGCTGTTCGACGTGTCGCACATGGGCCAGCTGTTCGTCAGCGGCGAAGGAGTGGAAGCCGCGCTGGAAGCGGTGCTGCCGATCGACCTTGCCACGCTGAAGCCGTTCGCCCCGCGCTATTCGATGCTGCTGAACGAGGGTGGCGGGATCATCGATGACCTGATGGTCACGCGCTGGAATTCCGGCTTCTACCTGGTGGTCAACGGCGCGACCAAGTGGGACGACATGGGCCACCTGCGCGAGCATCTGCCCGATGAAGTGACCCTGACCCAGCTTGACGACAACGCCCTGCTGGCGCTCCAAGGCCCACAGGCCGCCGCCGCGCTGGAACGGGTGGTGACCGGCGAATTTCCGCTTTCCGCGCTGACCTTCATGAAGGGCGGCCAGTTCATGCTGGCCGGCGTCGATGCCTGGATCAGCCGGTCCGGCTATACCGGCGAGGACGGCTTCGAAATCGCCATCCCGGCGGAAAACGCGGCGGAGATTGCCGACCTGCTGTGCGCTCAACCGGAAGTGAAGCCGATTGGGCTGGGGGCGCGGGATTCGCTGCGGCTCGAAGCCGGGCTGCCGCTTTACGGCCATGACCTGACCGAGGAAATCAGCCCGGTCGAGGCCGACCTGCTGTTCGCGGTCAACCCGCGCCGCCGCCGCGAAGGTGGCTTCATCGGCGCGCAGCGGGTGCTGGCTGAACTGGCAAACGGCACGGCGCGCAAGCGCATCGGCCTCGCGCTCGAAGGCCGCCAGGCGGCACGCGAAGGTGCGGAAATCTTCGCTGGAGATCAGGCGGTTGGCGTTGTCACTTCGGGCGGTTTCTCGCCTTCGCTGAACCATCCGATTGCCATGGGCTATGTCGCCAAGGCCCATGCCGCCCCCGGCACCGAATTGTCCATCGACGTGCGCGGCAAGCGCTTGCCCGCGCGCGCCGTGTCCATGCCCTTCGTCCCCCACCGCTATCATCGCTGAGGAGCAGCCGAGATGACCCGTTACTACACCCAGGACCACGAATGGATCGAAGTCTCCGGCAGCGAAGGCACGGTCGGGATCACCGACTATGCCCAGGGCCAGCTGGGCGACATCACCTATGTCGACCTGCCCGAAGTCGGGGCCGTGCTGGCCAAGGGCGATGCACCCTGCGTGGTCGATAGCGTCAAGGCCGCCAGCGACGTCTACTCGCCGGTCAGCGGCACGGTCACCGAAGCCAACCACGCGCTTGCCGACGCGCCCGAGTTGGTCAACACCGAGGCCGAAACCGGCGGCTGGCTGTTCCGCCTGACGCTCAGCGATCCGGCCGAACTGTCGGTCCTGATGGACCGCGCGGCCTACGACGCCTTCGTCGCGGGGCTGTAAGCCGATGCGCTACCTGCCTCTCACCCCTGCCGACCGCGCCGATATGCTTGGCGTGATCGGCGCGGCCTCGGTCGATGATCTGTTCGTCGATGTGCCGGGCGAAGCCCGCCTGTCCGGTCCGATTGCGGGCTTGCCGCACCATGCCAGCGAAATGGCGGTGGAACGCCACATGGCCGCGCTGGCCGCGAAGAACGTGCATGCCGGAGCGGTGCCGTTCTTCCTCGGGGCGGGTGCCTATCGCCACCACATTCCCGCCAGCGTCGATCACCTGATCCAGCGCGGCGAGTTCCTGACGGCCTATACCCCCTACCAGCCGGAAATCGCGCAGGGCACCTTGCAGGTCCTGTTTGAATTCCAGACCCAGGTCGCGCGGCTGCTGGGCACGGACGTGGCCAATGCCTCGATGTACGATGGCTCGACCGCGTGCTGGGAAGCCGTGGCGATGGCGGCGCGGATCACCCGGCGCGGACGGGCGGTGTTGTCGGGCGGGCTGCACCCGCACTATCTCGCTACGGTGCAGACCATGGCCCGCTTCACTGGCGACGTGATCGACAGCCGCGTGCCGGAACTGTCTGCCGCGCCGGATGATGATGCACTGATCGCGTCGATCACGCCCGACACCAGCTGCGTGGTGGTGCAATACCCCGACGTGCTGGGCCGGATCCCTGACCTGGCGAAGATCGCCGCTGCTGCGCAGGGCGCGGGCGCTCTGCTGATCGCCGTGGTGACCGAACCGGTCGCGCTGGGGCTGATCGAGGCTCCGGGCAAACTGGGTGCGGACATTGTGGTGGGCGAAGGGCAGGCGCTGGGCGTCGGGCTGCAATTCGGCGGGCCGTACCTTGGCCTGTTCGGTTGCCGCGACAAGTATGTCCGGCAGATGCCCGGGCGGCTGTGCGGGCAGACCGTGGACGCCGAGGGCAAGCGCGGCTTCGTGCTGACCCTGTCGACCCGCGAACAGCACATCCGGCGCGAGAAGGCGACCAGCAATATCTGCACCAATGCAGGGCTTTGCGCGCTGGCCTTCAGCATTCACATGACCCTGCTGGGCGGCGACGGGCTGGCCCGCATGGCGCGCGCCAGCCACGCCCGCGCCCGTCAGGCGGCGGAGCGGCTGGTCAAGGTGCCGGGGGTGAGCGTTCTCAACAGCGCCTATGTCAACGAATTCACCGTGATCCTGCCGTCCGACGCGCGCGAGGCGGTGCGGCGCATGGCCGACCGGCAGGTGCTGGGCGGGGTTTCGCTCGGCCGCCTCTATCCGGGAGCCGATGCCCTGGCGAACGCGCTGCTGGTCGCGACCAGCGAATGCACGACGGTGGAAGATATCGAAGCGCTGGGACAGGCGCTGGAAGGAGTGCTGGCATGAACGCCCCGAACAAGGCCGGATGGCGCCCCGCGATGGGCGATGCTGAAGTGACTGCCAGCCCCACCGCCAGCGGTGACAAGGCGCTGATGCTGGAAGAACCGCTGATCTTCGAATTGGGCCGTCCCGGCACCTGCGGGGTCGACATCGACGAAGCCGACCTGCCGCCGATGGACGCGCTGGCCTCGTTCCTGCGCGCTGCGCCGCCTGCACTGCCCGGCCTGACCGAGCCCGAGGCGGTACGCCACTACACCCGTCTGTCGCGCCAGAACTATGCGATCGACCTGGGGCCGTTCCCGCTGGGATCGTGCACCATGAAGCACAACCCGCGCCTCAACGAAAAGGTCGCGCGGCTGCCCGGCTTTGCCGACGTCCACCCGCTCGCCCCGCAGCAGACGGTGCGCGGCGCGCTGGAAGTGATCAACCAGCTGGCCTTCTGGCTGATCGAGCTGACCGGGATGCACGGCGTGGCGATGAGCCCCAAGGCCGGCGCGCATGGCGAACTGTGCGGTCTGCTCTGCATCAAGGCTGCCATCGCGGCGCGCGGCGAGGATCGCCACGTGATCCTGGTGCCGGAAAGCGCGCATGGGACCAACCCGGCCACGGCCGCCTTTGCGGGCTTCAGCGTCGAAAGCATTCCGGCGACGGCCGACGGGCGGGTCGACCTGGCCGCGCTCAAGGCCAAGCTGGGGCCGCAGGTGGCGGGGGTGATGATCACCAATCCCAACACCTGCGGGCTGTTCGAACGCGACATGAAGGCCATTTCCGACGCGGTCCACGCGGCGGGCGGCTATGTCTATTGCGACGGCGCGAACTTCAACGCGGTGGTTGGCAAGGTGCGTCCGGGCGACCTGGGCATCGATGCGATGCACATCAACCTGCACAAGACCTTTTCCACCCCGCACGGCGGCGGCGGGCCGGGCAGCGGCCCGGTGGTGCTGTCGGCAGCGCTCAGCCCGTTCGGCCCGCTGCCGTTCACCGCGCGCCGCGCCGATGGCTCGGTCGTGCTGATCGAGGAAGAGGATGCCGAGGCCGAACATCCCCAAAGTTTCGGGCGCATGGCTGCGTTCCACGGGCAGATGGGCATGTTCACCCGCGCGTTGGCCTATATCCTCAGCCACGGCGCGGACGGGCTCAAGCAGGTGGCGGAAGATGCCGTGCTGAATGCCAATTACGTGCTGCGCAGCCTCGAAGACGTGCTCGACGCGCCGTTCGGCGGGGCGGGGCCGTGCATGCACGAAGCGCTGTTCAGCGATGCCGGGCTGGCCGAGGGCTTCTCGACGATCGACATTGCCAAGGGGCTGATCGACGAAGGGTTCCACCCGATGACGGTCTATTTTCCGCTGGTGGTCCACGGCGCCATGCTGGTCGAACCGACCGAGACCGAAAGCAAGGCCGGGCTGGACCGCTTCATCGGTAGTCTGCGTCACGTGGCCCAGCGGGCGCGGGCCGGGGACGACAGCCTGCACGGCGCGCCGCACTTTGCCCCCCGCCGCCGGCTTGACGAAACGCTGGCGGCGCGCAAACCCGTTCTGGTCTGGAAGGAGCAGGCAGGAGAATGACGATGTGGCCGGCACTGTTCGGTTTCACCAACCTGGTGGCCATGGCAGCCTGGGTGGTGCTGGCCTTCTTCCCGCGCAAGCCGCTGGCTCACAGCGTGATCCTGTTCCTCGGCGTGGGGCTGCTGTGCCTGGTCTATGCGGCGTGCTTCGCGGCGGTGCTGGGCGGGCTGGTTGATCCGGTCAGCCAGCCCGGGGCAGGGCAGCCGGGCTTTGGCTCGATCGCTGCGGTTCAGGCCTTGTTCCAGAGCCAGGGAGGCACGGTGATCGGCTGGACGCACTACCTGGCGTTCGACCTGTTCACCGGGCTGTGGATCGCGCGCGATGCCGATGCCAAGGGTTTTTCACGCCTGGTCCAGCTGCCGTTCCTGCTGTCGACGTTCCTTGCCGGGCCAATCGGGCTGCTGGCCTGGCTGGCCGTGCGCGAACGCCGCGCCCGGGCCGCCGGGCGCGGCTAGGCGGCCTATTGCTTGATCACCTTTTCGCCAGCGCTGCCGACCGATTCGATATCGCGGCCAACGCCCTTTACCGTGTTGCAGGCAGTGGCGGTCAGCGTCAGCCCGGCCAAGGCAAGGGTAGTGATCAAGTGGCGAATCATGCGCGGTCTCCTTTCCCAGCATATTAGCGCGCAATCCTGAACGCAGGGCAGCAATCACGCTGCGCTTGCCTATTCTCCCGCACCGATGGTCGCAGGGGAGACGGCCTTGGCGTGGAAATGTTCGCGCCAGGCGATGATCGCGCCGGCGGCGATGATCAGCGGCGCGCCCAGCCAGGTGGATGCCGGCGGCAGGTGATCCCACAGCAGCCAGCCATAGAGCGTTGCCCAGACCAGCGAGGAATAGTCCATCACCACGACGCTGGCGACCTGGCCAAAGCGCAGCGCCGCCGTCAGCAAGAGCTGCCCGAAGCAGCCAAGCAGTCCGCCCAGCAAGAGCAGGCCCCATTGGAGGGGAGTGTGCTGAGCCGCGTAGAATGGCAGGCCCAGCGCCAGCACCGGCGCGGACAGCGCGGCGAACCAGAATACAACTGAAAGCGGTTCCTCTGTCCGGCCAAGGTCGCGCACCTGGATCGAGATGATCGCGACCATCAGCCCCGCCATCAGCCCCACTGCCGCGCCAAGCGGTGGAAGGTGGCTGTGCCCGGGCTGGGTTATGATCACCACTCCGGCAAAGCCCAGCGCCACGGCCACCCAGCGCACCGGACCGACGCGCTCCTTCAGCACCAGCGCCGACAGGATCACCGCGAAGATCGGGGTAGTGAAGCCCAGCGTGGTCGCTTCAGCCAAGGGCAGCAGCAGCGGCGCGCCGAAGGTAAAGAACATGCCGGTCATGCCGGTCATTGCGCGGCGGAAATGGGTCGGCAGGCGCTGCGTCTTCAGCCGGTGGAGCTGCCCGCGCGCCGCCAGCCAGCCGCCGATCAGGAACACGGTCGGGACCTGCCGCCAGAACAGCATTTCGGGAAAGCTGACCCCGCTTTCGACCGTGTACTTGACCACTGCCATCAGCGAGGCGAGCAGCACCACGGCCAGAAGGCGCAGGCCAAGGGCCAGGATCGGGCGCTGGACAGGATGCATCATTCCCCCTTACCGGGGCGCGATGCTGCCGCAAGGTCCGATTGCCGACTTCCTGAACCACGACTGGGTGCAGTTCTGGCTGCTGCCGGGCCTGGCCGCGCTGGCACTGGCGATCCTGGCCGGCATTGCCGACCGCCGTCGCCTGCGCCGCAACCGCCCCGATGCGGTCGGCTGGGTGCCATGGCAGGGCATCGGCTTCTGGAGCAGCTTTGCTGCCCTGCTGCTACTGGGCGCGGCGCTGCGCGGCTGGCTCAACGCGCCTTAGCCGCGCTGCGCTTACAGGCAGGCTTCCAGAAACGCCTGGTCAAAGCCGAACTGGCGGGCCTTTTCCAGCGTGTAGGGGCGCAGGCCCGAACTGCGGAATTCGCCGATGATCTTGCCGTCGTCGGTTTCGTCAAGATACTCGAACTTGAACAACGACTGGGTGACGATCACATCGCCTTCCATCCCGATCACCTCGGTGATTTCGGTGGTGCGGCGCGAACCGTCGCGCAGGCGCTTGACCTGCACGATCAGGTCGACCGAGTCCGCGATCTGGCGCGAAAGGGCTTCCTTGGGGATCTTGATGTCGCCCATCAGGATCATGTTTTCCATACGGCCCAGGCACTCACGCGGGTTGTTGGCGTGGAGCGTACACATCGAACCGTCGTGACCGGTGTTCATCGCGGCGAGCAGGTCGAAACACTCCGCGCCGCGGATTTCGCCCAGGATGATCCGGTCCGGGCGCATACGCAGGGCGTTCTTGACGAGGTCACCGATCGTGATGGCGCCCTGACCTTCCAGGTTCGGCGGGCGGGTTTCCAGCGGCAGCCAGTGCGGCTGCTGCAGGCGAAGTTCCGCCGCGTCTTCGATCGTCAGCACTCGTTCGCCCGGGTCGATCATCTTCGACAGGGCGTTGAGCATGGTGGTCTTGCCCGAACCCGTACCACCCGAGATGACGATGTTCATCCGGCAGGCGCCGGCAATCTTCAGCGCGGTCGCCATCTTGTCGCTCATCGACCCGAAGTCGCGCAGCATGTCGATGGTGATCGGCTTTTCGGAAAACTTGCGAATCGAGATCGCGGTGCCGCGCAGGCTGAGCGGCGGGACGATCACGTTGACGCGGCTGCCATCCTTGAGGCGGGCGTCGCACAGCGGAGTGGTCTGGTCGACGCGGCGGCCAACCTGGTTGACGATGCGCTGGGCGATCTGGAACAGGTGCTGTTCATCGCGGAACCGGATTGGCGCGATCTGCAGCTTGCCCTTCTTTTCGATGTAGGTCTGCTCTGGCCCGTTGACCATGATGTCCGACACGTCGGGATCATTGAGCAGTTCTTCCAGCGGCCCGAAGCCGAGCAATTCGTCAATCAGCACCTTTTCCAGCGCGAACTGTTCGCGCCGGTTGAGGGTGACTTTCAGTTCCGCCAGAACTTCCATGATGATCGGGCGGAATTCTTCGGACAGCTCGTCCTTGGTCAGCGTAGCCGCCGCTTCGGGATCGACGCGTTCGAGCAGGCGCGGCAGCACCTGTTCCTTGATCTTGTGAACAGACGCTTCAAAGCCTTGCGCCTCGTAGTTCGCCTCGGAAATGCCGTTGACCCGGTCCTGCAGGCGGGTCATCGCATCGGCTTTGAGGTTATCCGCGCCGCCGCCAATCGGAGGGAGCGGCTGGGCTGGGTCCTCGCCGGGCAGGGGGGGGAACTGGTCGCCACCGGGGCGGGCGGCGTCGATCCCGCCCTTCATCGGACGCGCGACGCCGAATTGCGGCCGGGCGCCCGGCGCCATGCCTCCTACTCCGCTGCGTCGACCGAAAGCACTCATCGCGGTTTACCCTTGAACTGTCGTTCTTCTTGTGCCGGGGGCATGGATACCCTTCGGCTTATCGGAATGGTGAATAGGTCGGAAACTTTGAATTTTTCCTAATATGACGACCATTCGCACAAGTCCCTGATTTCACGGCCGAGTTGCGACCATCAGGTAGCCATCGCCGAATCCCGTGCCCAGAAATGGGCGCTGCGCGAGGCAGGCGGCGGCCATGATCGCGCGGCCCACGGGCGAGCGCTGGTAACCGAACAGGCGCAGTTCGGCGCGCCGGTCGGTCCCGCTGGCGGCGGTCGCCCCGGCCATGTCCTGCGCGCCGCCGGCATAGTCCTGCCCGCGCATGGCGCGGTTGCCCAGCCAGTGGGTGAAATTGGCGAGCGGAAAGCCATAGCATTCCAGCCGCTGCACTTTCAGCCCGGCCGCCTGCGCCAGTTCCAGCATGTCGGCCTTGTCATAACGGCGATAGTGCCCGATCCAGGCGTCGCGCGGGCTCCACATCGCGCGGTGCGCCGGCATCGACAACACGGCGGTGCCGCCGGGCTTCAGCCAGCTGACCCATTGCCGCAGCCCGGCCACGTCATCCTCGATATGTTCGAGCACGTCGAACGACAGCAGCGTATCGAAGCTGCCCTTCCAGCCGTCCTGCGGCCCGTCGCTGATCCGCGCCCCGGGAAAGCCGGCCAGCATCTGCCCGGCCACGTCCAGCGCATCGGGCGAGGTTTCGATGCCGTGGCATTCGTGCCCGCGCACGGCCAACTCGCGCAGCAGGGCGCCCGATCCGCAGCCGACTTCGACCACCCGGCCCACCGGCAGGTGGCGAATCGCCGCCAGCGCCCGGTCGCGCCGCAGGACAAAGCGCGGCGCGGGCACCCACCGGCCTTCCAGCACGGCGCCGTACTGGCGGTCGACGGTTACTTGGCTGGTGGTCATCACATCGGCTCCGTAGCCTGGCAGAACTGGTCGCGCACCGTGTGCACATCGACAATCGGCATGGCAGCCTGGGCGGCGGCATGGATCGCCGCCGCGCCGCCCGGTTGGCACAGGTCGCGCGCCAGGTCCGTCAGCGCATCGGCCAGGGCTGCCGGATTGCCTGGCGGCACCAGCCGCACCGCCGGGCCGGGCTGCGCGATCTCGCGGATCGCCGGGCCGTCCATCGTCACCAGCGGGCGGCTCACGGCCAGGATCTGGAACACCTTGTTGGGGATCACCCGCGCCGCCTTGCCATCGGGCGCGAAGACGCCAAGGCAGATCGCGCTCTGTTCGATCAGTGCGGGCAGGCGGGCATAGTCGACCCATTCGATCCGCTCGACACTGCGCAGGCCCAGCCGGGCGATCAGCGCATCGATCCGGGGTTGTTCCTGGCCCGTGCCGACAATGGTGAAGTGTAGCGGGGGAGCGGCAGGATCCCGTTCGATCCGGGCGATGGCTTCGACAATGGTGTCCAGGCCGTGCAGCGGGATGAACTGGCCATAGAACAGCACGCGCAGCGGCTCGACCGGCGGCGGCGTGGCGGCCCGGCGGAACAGGTTCTGCTCCGCACCGACCCAGAATGCGCCTAGCTGGGCGGCTGGCAAGCGATAGAGCGCGCCGACGTAATCGGCATGGGCGCGGGTATCCAGCAGCACCTGGTCTGCCGCGCGTGTGGCCAGCCATTCGCTGGCATAGAGCAACCGCGCGGCGATCCCGCCGGGGCGCAGCAGGCCCCGGTCGATGACCGCGGTGTCATACAGCGAAATGAACATGTCCCAGCAAATCTTCGCGCCGCGCAGCCGCGCGAACGGCCACAGCACCAGCACGTCGAGATTGCCGGGATAGGGCACCACGACCACCTGGTGCGCCGGTGCGCGCAGGTAGGCCAGGATTAGCGCGGGATAGGCCAGCAACCAGCGCAGCAGCACCGCCAGCCTGGCCCGCAGACCGCGCAGCTGGCTCTTGTCCTCGATCCCTTGCCAGGGATTGCGGTGGCAGACCGGGAGATCCGGATCGTCCAGCCGCAACGCTTCGACCAGCATCCGCACACGCGGCTTGCCGGTATCGAAGGTGCCCCAGACCAGCCGGTGATGCGCCGTGGGTCGAGTCATTGCGCCGGTTCCTGCCGCCAGTGCAGCGTCGCCAGCGCGAACAGGGCGCTTGCCGCCAGCAGGATCACTCGGTCGAGCCCCACGGCGAGGAACCCGGCGGCCGGCGCGACCGCGACCCAGCCCGCCGCGCCCGCGGCAAAGCTTTCGCTGATGCCCAGCCCGGCCGGGGCGATCGAGGCGGCCGATCCGGCGATATTCGCCAGCGCAAAAGGCAAGGTATCGCTCAATGGCAGGACCACACCGAGGCACAGGAAAGCCAGTTGCAGCCGCACCGCCAGCAGCGCCAGCCCCGCCAGGCGGTGGACCAGGTTGAGCAGCGCGGTGGGCCAATCGGCCATCCGCGCCAGGCCCAGGCACGATGCGAGCGTGCCGGCCAGCCCGGCCAGCGCCAGCAGGGGGGCGCCGAACGCGCCGTGGCCGATCAGTGTCAGCCCGCAGCCGAGCGCCGCCAGCGAAATCCACATCACCGCCGCCAGCAGCACCAGCGCCCAGCTTTGCGCCGGGCGCGCGCCGCCGGCCATCAACGCCCCGGCGCGCACCAGCGCGCCGCCCGGGATCGGCAGAATTTCAGCAAGGGTGGCATAGCTCGATTGCGCAGTGGCGCGGCGCAGCGGGATGTGCATGCCTGCGCCGCGCGCCAGCAGGGTCATGCCGATTCCGCCATAGAGCAATGACAGCGGGGTCAGCAGCAGTTGGACCAGCAGCGGGCCGGGGCGCAGGTCGGCGGGGGAAACGCCAAGGTGGCGGAACGACAGCCACGATCCGCCGACGAACAGCCCAGCACCCAGCAGGGTCAGCGGCAGTCGCCAGGCCTGCGCGCCAGTGCGCACCCGCGCGCGCCACATTATCGCACGTTCGGTCAGGTTGGGCAGGGCGGGGGTGCGGTCCATCACGTCAGTAAGGCAGCAGATAGGGCGGGGCGGGGGGCGGGGAGGCCGGGGCCTTGATCCGATCACCCCATAGCAGCCGCAGGGGCGCGGAGCGCGGGCCCACGGCGTGCGGACCGCGCGCCAGTTCGAATACCGTGCCGGGGGCGCGGGCGATGCCATCCACCGTCACTGGCTGCGCGGTGTGGAGCGTGTAGGGGCCGGGCACTTCGACCATGATCATCATGCTGTCGCCCGCCGGCAGGTCGAACCCGGCCAGCCACAGCGGTCCCCACAGGTTGACATAGACGCGGCGCAGCAGCGCCAGGTCCTGCGGCAGGAAATCGCCCACCGGCTGGCGGCTTCGCAGCGCGGCGGTGAAGGCGTCCTTGTTTTCCACCACCAGCGGCACGGGCCGGGCGGCCAGGGTTTCGGCAAGGCTGGGCTCCTGCCCCCTGAGGTACTGTTCGGTACCCCAGGGGGTCATGAACACGTTGGCCTTGGGCATGGCGCCCAGCATGGCGAAGCCATCGAAATAGGCCGGGCGCTGGGGCAGCAGGCGCTCGCTCGTGTCGACCAGCGCGCGCTGGCGCTGGATGATCGAGCGGTCTTCCACCGCCCACAGGGCCAGGGCCAGCGCGCCCAGCAGCAGCGCGATCCGCGCCGCGCCATAGCGCGGTAGCGCCCGGTCGAGCACGATAGCCAGCGCGGCGCAGACCGGGGCGAGCATGAAGACGAAATAATAGGGCGCGGTGTTGTGATAGAACAGCAGCGTTGCCAGCGGCAGGAACAGTCCCGCCAGCGCGGCCTTTTCCGCCGCGGGGCGCCGGTCACCGCGCAGCACCATGGGAAAGCACAGCGCCAGCAGCGTGACGACTGGCGCAATCGCCATGCCCTTCAGGTGGTGCTGCCAATAAGGCGGCAGGCCAAGGCCGAACATTTTGCTGCCAGCGCGGCTGACCACGGCGCGCGCTTCGCCATCGGCGGCGGCGCCCAGCGTGCTGGCGTGCAGGGCATAGACCAGCGCGAAGCCGGTGGCCGCGGTCAGCGCCACCGCGCCCAGCCGCGCCAGCATGGCCGTGCGGCGTCCTGCTTCGGACCAGCGCAGCCAGGCGATCCCGGCGAACACCGGGGCATAGAGCACCGCCTTGATCGTCAGCACGCAGGCCGTGCCCAGCAGCAGGCCGATCGCGGCGATCGCGGCCCAGTTCAGCCGCGCGCGCAGCAGTGCCAGCGCGGCCAGCATCAGCAGCGCCGCGGCCGGACTGTCGAACCGGAACGAAGCGGCGTGCTGGAACACATAGCCGCCGCCGGCATAGGCCAGTACGGCCAGCCATGCGGCCTGGCGGCTGGCAAAGCGGGTGGCCACGCCGAACAGGCAGGCCAGCGTCACAGCTTCGCAGCCCAGCATGAACAGGCGGATGACCACAATGTGATCGATCCCGTCGCCCGGCAGCGCGGTTACCCAGACGAAAGCGCGGGTGTAGAGTGTCTGCAAGGGTTCGGCCAAGGTCCCGGCAACCAGCCGGTGGACCTGGCTGTAGTGAAAGAATTCGTCCTCGTTGATCGCGCGCTGGAATACCATGGCCAGCTGCAGCGCCAGGACCAGCGCCAGCATCGCCAGCGTCAGCCCGCTGCCTTTGGCTGGCGGCGGCGCGGGGCTGGACGGAGCGGGCGTCACGCGGCCCGGTCGGTGTTCTGGACGGGGCTTGCGGGTGCTTGCGGCTCAAGCCGGGCGACCTGTTCCTCCAGCTGGCGAACGTGCTTCAGCGTCGCTTCCAGCAGCTTGCGGTTGGCCCCGATCAGGTCGGCCAGCACGCCCATCAACCCGGTCAGCACCCCCAGCACAAGCAGTGATCCGCCCAGCACAAGCGACTGGATATGGCCCTGGCCATCGCCCGTCGCCCAGAAATAGAGGAACCGCAGGATCGGCAGCAGCCCCAGCGTGGCGATCACGCTGCCGATCAGCGCGAAAGTGCGCAGCGGGTTATAGGTGGCATAGGCTCGCGCCATGGTCATCAGCTGGCGCGAAATGAACTGCGGAATCGAAGTGAACAGCCGCGACGGGCGCACCGCCGCATGGGTGCGGATCGGCACCGACACGATCTTCAGCCGCTTGCGCCCGGCCTGGATCAGCATGTCGGTGGTATAGGAAAACTCGGTGGTGATGGTAATGCGCTGGGCGGCGGCGCGGCTGATCGCGCGGAACCCGCTGACGGCGTCGGTCACCTCGGTGCGCGACAGGCGGCGCACCACCGAACTGCCCATGCGCTGGAGCAGGCGCTTGAACGGCCCGAAATGCGCGTTGTTGGCCACGCCGCGATCGCCGATCACGATGTCCGCCTCGTGCGCGACGATCGGCGCGACCAGCTTGGCGATGTCGGCGCCTTCGTATTGCCCGTCGGCATCGGTGTTGACCACGATGTCGGCTCCGGCGGCCAGCGCGGCGTCCAGCCCGCTCTGGAACGCGGCGGCGAGGCCCCGGTTGCGGCGGTGGCGGACCACGTGCTGCACCCCGAAGCGGCGCGCGACCTCGGCCGTGCCGTCGTGGCTGCCATCGTCGATCACCAGCACTTCGATCTGGTCGATGCCGGCGATCCGCCGGGGCAGGGCCACCAGCGTATCGGGCAGGTTTTCCGCCTCGTTGAAGCACGGGATCTGGATGATCAGCTTGGTCATGGGCCCCCGCCGACGCCCTGTCCTGATGGGTGCCGGTGACACCTTGTTAAGGATAAGTCGTAAACAGCGGGTAAAGGTTTGCGCGCCCCTCTGGCATTCAGCCGCACGGCGGCCTAGGACAGCGGCCTGAGCAGGGGGAAGCTGACTTGCGCCGCGCCGAAACCACTGGATTGCTGTATGCCCTGGCGGGGTTCGCCACGCTGTCGTTCGGCGATGTGGTGGTCAAGACCATGTCCGGTCAGTGGGCGCCCACCGCCATCGCGATGACGCGCTACGTGCTGGGCGCGATGGGGCTGGGCGCGGTGCTGCTGTGGCGCGAAGGACCGCGCGCCTTCATTATGCCGGTGCCTGGCGCACAGGTCCTGCGCGGCGCGGCGGTGGCGCTGGCGACGGTCGGGTTCTTTTCCGCGATCTTCGTGCTGCCGCTGGCCACGGCCACCTCGATCACCTTTACCAGCCCGATGCTGACCGCGCTGCTCGCCGCGCTGCTGCTGGGCGAACCGGCGCGGCGCGAAACGGTGATCGCTTCAATCATCGCCTTCATCGGCGTGCTGGTGGTGCTGCGGCCCAATTTCCTTACCGCGGGGTGGGCGGCGCTGCTGCCGCTTCTCTCGGCCCTGGGGATGAGCGTTCTGATGATCGGCAACCGCTTCGTCGCGGGCAAGGGATCGGCGCTGGCGATGCAGTTCTTCGTCGCGGCCATCGCTTCGCCGTTCCTGGTGCTGGCCGCCACCGGCCTGCATTTCAGTGGGATCGAACGGTTTGCCGTGCACTGGCCGCACTGGAGCGTGCTGGCCCGCTGCGCGCTGGTCGCCTGTTCGGCCACTTGCGCGCACTGGCTGATCTTCATGGGCACGACCCGCGCCGGGGCGGCCACGGTTGCGCCGATGACCTATGTCCAGCTGCTGATCGCGACGCTGGCCGGGTGGCTGCTGTTCGACAACCATCCCGACGCGATCAGCCTGCTGGGCGCCGCGATCATTATCGGTGCGGGACTGTACCTGTGGCGCGCGGGCCGCGTGCGCGAAGTGACGGGGACCGATTGAAGGACGGGGCGGAGACCGGCGCGCCTGCCATCAAACGCTGCTGGCTGTGCGAACGTCCGATGGGCGCGGTGACCGAATGGCACCATCCTGTCCCGAAAAGCCGCAAGGGCCGCGACGTGGTGCGGGTTCATCCGATCTGCCACCAGGCGATCCACGCCAACTTCAGCAATGCCGAACTGCACCGTATCGGGTTGGCGGTCGAGCGCCTGCGCGAACATGCCCAGGTGGCAAAGTTCCTGGCCTGGGTGGCGAACAAGGATCCCGATTTCCACGCCCGCACCGCCAGTCGCCGCCGCTAACCCGGCCTTAACCATGCCGGGCTAGGCAGGCATGGCAATTGCAGGGGCGTGCCGCTTGAAACTTCCGGTCCTTCATGGCTTTCCGTGGCTTTGGGCGCTGGCCTGGCTGGTTGTGCCCAACCTTGCAGTGATCTTGATGTGGCCGGTCGGCGGGCCGCCGATGGGGCGCTACCTGCTGGGCTTTGGGCTCTTCGCGCTGGCCGCCTCGCTTCTGCCCTGGCTGGGCGCGCGCCGCGCTGTGCTGACGCTGCTGCCGCTGGCCATGGCCACGGTCTATGTCGGCGCGGTGTTCAATATCACGCTCTACAACTACGAATTGCTGCTGCCCTTCCTGCGCGAAGTGCGGCCGCTGCGCTCGCCCGAATATGCGCTGGGTGCGCTGGTGGTTGCGGGGGCGATGGCGGCGGGCTGGTGGCTCGCGCCGCGCAGTCCGCGCCTCTCGGGGCTGCGCCACTGGGCGCTGGCCTTGCTCGCCGTGCTGGGTCTCACCAATATCGACAACATCGCGACCGCGCGCACCGCCGGCAGCTATGTCGGCCTGCCGCAGGCTGGCGCGCCGTTCGATTCCGCGATCCGCGCCGCCGGGCTAGAGCAACCGGGGCCGCGCCGCCGCCACCTGGTGGTGGTGCTGGTCGAAGCGCTGGGCCTGCCCACCAACCCGCGCGAACGCGCTCTGTTCGAGGCGGACTGGAACCGCCCAGAATGGCGCAACCGCTATGCTGTGACGCGCGGCAGCGTGCCCTATCACGGCTCGACCACGGCGGGTGAACTGCGCGAGCTTTGCGGCGTCTGGGCGGACTACCGCGTGGCCGATTTCGACAAGATCGATTGCCTGCCCGAACGCTATGCCCGCGCCGGTTACCGCACCGAAGCGCTGCACGGCTTCGATGGCAGCTTCTTCGAACGCACCGATTGGTGGCCGAAGCTGGGCTTCCAGCACCGTGCCTTTGGCGCGGACCTGCGGGCCGAGGGCGCGCAGGGCTGCGGCGGGGTGTTCCCTGGTGCCTGCGATGCCAGCGTGCCGCCGCTGCTGGCCCAGCGCCTGCGCACGGCTAAGGCGCCGCAGTTGCTTTACTGGGTCACGCTCAATTCGCACCTGCCGGTGCTGGCCGATCCGGCACTGGGCACCGATGACTGCAAATTCGGCGGCGCGGCGCTGGCCGATGGGCCGCCGATGCTGTGCCGCCTGTTCCTGACCCACCACCGCGTGTCCGAAGCCCTGACCCGTATGGCGCTGGACCCGGCGCTGCCACCCACCGACATCCTGATCGTCGGCGATCACATGCCGCCGTTTTTTCAGCGCGATGCGAGGGTGAAGTTCGATGGCGCGCGGGTGCCCTGGGTGCTGCTCAAGGCGCGCGACTAGCCGCCCGCGCGGCAATCGCCGTGGACCTCCAGCGTGTAGGTCCGGAATACCTCGCGCCACGGACGGCGCAGCCACAGTTGACAATGCTGTGCGGCATAGGCGCGCACCAGCGGCGCGGTCCGCTGGTTTTCCTCCTCGGCCGGCCAATCGGCAAAAACAATCACCACGCTGGGCTGCCAGCGCAGGATGCGCTCCACCTCGGCGCGGGTGTCGAGCCGGCTGGCGTTGTCCTCGGGCGGGAAATAGAGGTGGAAGTTGTCGAGCAGGGGGCTGGGCGGATAACTGCCCAACCGGTTGTAGAGCGACATCGGCCCCTGGTAGACGAACAGCCGCGGCTGCGGATCGCGCGCGCGGATGTCGGCTTCCAGCGCGGCCATGGCGGCGCGAGACTGGGCGCGGTCGGCCAGGTTGAAGGCTGGCCCCACCACCAGGCAATAGAGCACTGTGAGCGCCCCGGCGGCGAGGCCCCATAACTCGTGCCGCAGCGCCCGCGCCGCAGCGACGCACAGCGGCACCAGCAGGGGCAGGGCATAGTGTTCGTAGTAATTCGGCACAGCGGCTACGCCGATCAGGCCTGCCAGCGCCCAGCCGGCCAGGAAGCCGCGCCCCTCGCGCCACGGACCGCGCGGCCAGGCAAGGCCGATCGCGGCGGCCAGCACAATCGGCCAGCCCATGAACAGCAGTCGGCCGGCGCGGGCCAATTGATCATCGGTGGGGTTGTTCTCCTTGCGCAGGTTGGCATCGATCATCGCGTCGCGCAGTTCCGGGAAATGGCCCAGCGCGGCAAAGATCAGCGCGAATAGCGCAAACGGCGCGATTCCCGCCAGCGCTAGCCGCGCAGCGGGCGGCAGCGCGGCCCGCCCAGACTGGCGCAGTTGCCACGCGGCCCACAGCCCCAGGAACCCGGCTTCGAACAGCGCGGTCTGCTTGTAGGTGATGGCAAAGCCCGCACTGGCCATGGCCAATAGCGCGCCCGGGGACGTACGTCCTTCGCGCAAGGCTGGTCCGGCGCGGAGCACCAGCAGCGCCGCCAACGCCATCCACAGGTTGTAGAACACCGGGGTCTGCCCGCTGCCTCCACCGAACATCGGCAGCGCGGCCAGATAGAGCGTGGCCCCGACCAAGGCCCCGGTCCGGCTGGTAAAGCGCAGGGCGATGGTGCGGATGCACCAGGCCGTGGCGGCGGCAAACAGCAGGGCAGGGATCTGGTAGGCCAGCGGTGAATTGCCCAGACCAGCGAGCAGGTAATAGGTCAGGAACAGCCCCGGCCCTTTGCGGTCCCAAACGTCGACATAAGGCAGCAGCCCATCGTGCAGGTGCCGCCCGGCGGCAAAGTAGAACAGCTCGTCATTGAAATAGCCGGCATCGCCCAAAGCCGACCAGCGGGTCAGCAGGGCAAAAGCCAGCAGCCAGCCGGCTTCGGCCCATGCGGTCCAGCGCAGCGGGGGAGCGGGCGGGGCGGCTTCCATCCCCGCATGGTTGCCCGCTGGGCGGCGGGGTTTCAACCGGCGGCAAAGCGTTAGCCACAAATGAAAAGGGCGGCCCCGCAAGGCCGCCTCGTTTCGTTGCCAGTGGTGCCGCGTTTAGTCGGCAACCTTTTCGGCCAGCACGGTGAGGCCATTGGCACCCACTTCAGCAAAGCCGCCCTGGACCTGGATTTCTTCCGGCTGCCCGTTCTCGGTCTTGTAGACCTTGATCGCGCCATCGCGGACGGTCGACATGAAGGGCGCGTGGCCCTCCAGCACGCCGAACTCGCCCTCGGTGCCGGGGACGATCACCATGTGAACGTCTTCCGACCGCACCAGACGCGCAGGCGTGACGAGTTCGAAGTGCAGGGCCATGTTCTTAGGCTTCCTCGGCCAGCTTCTTGGCCTTTTCGACCGCTTCGTCGATCCCGCCGACCATGTAGAAGGCGGCTTCGGGCAGGTGGTCGTATTCGCCGTCCACAACCGCCTTGAACGAACGCACGGTGTCTTCCACCTGGACGAACTTGCCCGGGATGTTGGTGAACACTTCGGCCACGTGGAACGGCTGCGACAGGAAGCGCTGGATCTTGCGGGCGCGGGCGACGGTGAGCTTATCTTCTTCCGAAAGCTCGTCCATGCCCAGGATCGCGATGATGTCCTGCAGCGACTTGTACTTCTGCAGCGTTTCCTGAACGCGGCGGGCAACGTCGTAGTGCTCCTGGCCGACAACGGCCGGGGTCAGCACGCGGCTGGTCGAGTCCAGCGGGTCGACCGCAGGGTAGATGCCGAGTTCCGAGATCGCGCGCGACAGGGTGGTCGTCGCGTCAAGGTGCGCGAACGAGGTGGCCGGTGCAGGGTCGGTAAGGTCGTCCGCGGGAACGTAGATCGCCTGGACCGAGGTAATCGAACCCTTGGTGGTCGAGGTGATACGTTCCTGCAGCGCGCCCATGTCGGTCGCCAGGGTCGGCTGATAGCCCACCGCCGAAGGAATACGGCCGAGCAGCGCCGACACTTCCGAACCGGCCTGGGTGAAGCGGAAGATGTTGTCCACGAAGAACAGCACGTCCTGGCCTTCCTGGTCGCGGAAGTATTCGGCCATGGTCAGGCCCGAGAGCGCGACGCGGGCACGGGCGCCCGGGGGTTCGTTCATCTGGCCGAACACGAGCGCCACCTTCGACCCGTCGGGGGTCGGGTTGCCATCGGCGTCCTTGGCGATAACGCCGGCGTCGAGGAATTCGTGGTAGAGGTCGTTGCCTTCACGGGTGCGTTCACCGACGCCCGCGAAGACCGACACGCCGCCGTGACCCTTGGCGATGTTGTTGATCAGTTCCTGGATCAGCACGGTCTTGCCCACGCCGGCGCCGCCGAACAGGCCGATCTTGCCGCCCTTGAGGTACGGCTCGATCAGGTCGATGACCTTGATGCCCGTCTCGAACATCTCGAGCGCGGTGGCCTGGTCCTCGAGCACCGGCGCCTTGCGGTGGATCGGCCACCGCTCGGCGGCCTTCACCGGCTTGTCGGGGAAGTCGACCGGCCGGCCGAGCACGTTCAGCACGCGGCCGAGCGTCTCGGGCCCCACCGGCACGCTGATCGGGC
>JAKPAG010000128.1 GCA_029779535.1 Pseudomonadota bacterium
CTGGATGAACCGGTCGATGTGCCCCGCCCCCGAATCCATCCGCAGCGGCATCCGCCCCTGCAGCTCGAACCAGCGGCGGAACATGTGGTAGTGCTTGTATTCGTCGGCGCGGTGGCGGGTGACCTCGGCGATGAATTCCGCATCGTCCGGGCATCGCGCCCGCACTGCTTCCAGCACCCGGTCGAGCGAAGTGTAGCCGCGGTGCTCGTTGTAGATGTAGACCGATGCCAGCACATCGAGATAGGGTCAGGACCCATTGACCGCACCTTCGAGGTTTGAGTCAAAATGGCCTGTCGCGAGGAGAGAAGGCGCAGGAATATGTCGATATTTCAAGACTTCTCGACGCGGCGAGAGGCCATTTTGGCCAAATCCCTGCGGGACGGCAGAATGTCTTCCATCTCGAACGAAAATTCCCTTGGAAAGGCAATCAGCCTTCCCGGCGGGAATTTCCGCCCGATATGTTCGCCATTCTGCCGCCTCGAAGGTGCGGTTCATGGGGCCTGACCCTAGCTGAACACGTCGGTGTCGTAGGGATTCTTCGGGTCCGGACCATAGCGGTTGGTCCCCGCCGTGCCGGACAACAGCATCAGCACGAGAAGCGCGAACCAGCCGAGCACCGGGATCAACACCAGCAGCAGCAGCCAGCCGCTGCGCTCCTGATCGTGCAGGCGGCGCACCGCCACGGCGAGTCCGGGGATCAGGCTGACCAGCGAAAACAGGTTCTGCAAGGTCTGTCCCGGCCCGTTGAGCTGGGTATTGAACCCCGCCCCGAACGAACTCGTCTGATAGGTCGTGGTGCCAAACAACGCGGCAAGCGCTGTTCCAACCAGCACCTGGAACAGCACGAACATCCAGTATTCCATCCGCCGCGACCGCCCGGCGAAATCGAAATAGCGGCGATAGGGCAGGATCATCCACTGCATGACGGCATTCCCGGACAAGGCATTGCCCGGGGCCGGGCCTGGCGGCACGCCCCGGGCAACGGATCAGGCGATCAGGCGAATACGTCGGCGCTGGCCGGGTCCTTGGGATCGGGGCCAAAGCGGTTCGCCCCACGCGTCCCTTCGATGCACATGAACACCAGCACGATCAGCCCGCCGATATAGGGGATGAAGCTCAGCAGCAGGAACCACCCGCTCTTGTCCTGGTCATGAAAGCGGCGCACCTGCACGGCGATGCTGGGGATCAGGCTGCCCAGCCCCCACAGCGCGAACAAGCCGATGCCGACATAGGACAGCACGCCCATCTGCGGTTCGCCGGTGGTTTCATCGATCCCGCCCATGCCGCCGAACATCAGCCCCAGCAGCACGATCGACACGATCACGCTGAACAGGGTGAACATCCAGTATTCCTTGCGCCGCGACCGGCCGGAAAAATCGGCATAACGGCGATACGGCATCAGCATCCATTCGAGCATGGCTTTCCCCCTTCTGCTCCTGCGCGCAAACCGCGCTGCTGGGGCTGAAAGCACCACAAACCCCTGATCTTGGCAAACAAAAAGGGGAGCGGTCGCCCGCCCCCCTTTCGTGTCCCGGCGGGCTGGTCAGCCTACCACTTGAACCGCACCGAGCCGCCCCAGGTGCGCGGCTGGTTGGGATAGCCCGAGATCGAGCCCGACTGCGCGACCGAGTCGAACATCGACACCAGATAGCGGTCGTTGGTGAGGTTGCGGCCCCAGACCGAGAATTCAAGCCCATTGGCCATGGCATAGGTCAGCGAGGCGTTGATCTCGCTCACTTCCCGCTTGAACGGCCGCGAGGCATCGAACGCCGGCTGATAGCTGACCACCTGGCCCAGCGCGTTGCGCTGGATGAAGCCCGGCAGCCCTTCGAGGATCGCGACAGGCGATTCGTAATGCCAGTCACCCCGCGCGATCACGCGGTCGCCATTGCCCAGCTCGTGGTTCCACGTCGCGCCGATCGTGGTCGCCAGGCCCGGAATGCCGGCCGGACGAGTGCCGCTCGCATCGCCCAGCGGCGAAGCGACGAAGCTGTCGTATTCCGGATCGAGCCAGACCAGCGACAGGTTGAGCGTCAGCTCCTTGCCCGCCTTCATCGTGCCGTCGAATTCGACGCCCTTGGTGGTCTGCTTGCCGGCATTGGCCAGTGCAAAGCCGGTGCCGGTGAAGGTGTTCGACTGGAACCCGGTGATGGTCTGCTTGAACACGGTCAGGTTGGCGCTGGCGATCCCGAAGTTGGCCTTCAGCCCCAGTTCCAGCACCTTGGCGTCTTCCGGACCGGCAAAGCGCGAGCCGGTGGTGAGGTTGTTCACCAGCAGCCCCGCCGAAGTCAGCGCCGGCAGATCGGCCGCGAGCGGACGGCTATCGCGCGAGAGGTTGAAGCTGCTCGCCTTGAAGCCGGTGGCGTAGGAGAAGTAGGCGTTGAGGCTATCGGTCACGTCCCAGGCCAGCCGCGCCGTCCACGAGAAGTCGCCGTCGCGGGTCTTGCCGCTTTCCACCGCGTTGGGGAAGTTGGCGAAGGGCGGCAGGAACTGCAACGGCTTGAGCCCCAGCAGCGAATTGACCGCCGGATTGGTCTGGTTGGCATTGGCAAAGGCCGTCGCGCCGGACACGATCGCGCTGTAGATCGCCGGCTGCGCGCCCGCGAATGTCGCGATCTGGCTGGCATTGGCCGAAGTGCCCAGCGACATTGCCGCGCCGACCTGCTGCGCGATCACGGTGTTCCGGATCACCCCGTTGCCGATCGCCACCAGGTTGAGGCCAGAAAAGGCATCGGTGCTGGTGACGTCCGAGCGCACATCCTTGGCATCGTGGGTATAGTTGCCGCCCAAGATCAGGGTCAACTTGTTGCCCAGCTTGACGTCGACATTGCCAAACACCGACCAGGCGGTGTTATCCATGGCGAAATTGTCGAACAGCCCCTGCCCCGGCTGCTGGAAGGTGTTCAGCGGCAGGCCCAGCACCTGGGTTTCAAGCAGCGTCACGCCCCCGCCCGACAGCAGGTTGACGTAGGGACGGAACGCCTTGCCATAGGTCAGCGCGTTCCCGGCCTTGACCTTTTCGTCAAAGAAGAACCCGCCCAGCATCGCGTTGAACACGTCCATGAACCCGGCCGAAAGGCGCAGTTCCTGGGTGAAGGTATCGATGTCGAGCGAACCGGCGTTCTGGCCGATCAGGTCGGCGCTGGTAAAGTCCGAATCCTGGTTGGTGCGGCTCTGGCTGCTGCGATAGGCGGTGATCGAGGTGATCTTCAGCGGCCCGACCGAATAGTCGGCCTGGCCCGACACACCCCAGTTCTCGATCTTGTTGCTGCTCGGGAAGTTCGAATAGGCAACATTGCCGAACGGGGTGTTGAAATCGTTGACCTTGCCGCCCAGCGCTTCCAGCGCGGTGGTCGCGCCCGAACGGCGCAGGTTGACCACGGCGCAGCAGGCTTCGTCGATCTTGTCGTAATCGGCGATCAGGCGGATCTTCAGCGCTTCACTGGGTTCAAAGCGCAGCTGGCCGCGGGTGAACCAGCGGTCGCGCTCATTCGTGCGCCCGCCATAGCCCAGGTCCTTGACCGTGCCGTCGCGCTTGTTGATCCCGGCCGCCAGGCTGGCCGCGATGCTGTCGGTCACCGGCCCGGTGACATAGCCCTTGAGCACCATGGCATCATAGTTGCCATAGCTCGCCTCGACATTGCCGTGGAACTTGAACGAGGGTTCGCGGGTGACCAGGCTGATCACGCCGGCGCTGGCGTTCTTGCCGAACAGGGTCGACTGCGGCCCGCGCAGCACTTCGACGCGCTGGACGTCGGGCAGGTCGCCGATCTGGGCGGCGGTGCGGCTGCGATAGACGCCATCGACGAACACGCCGACCGACGGTTCGATCCCGGCGTTGTTGGCGCCGTTGCCGAAGCCGCGGATGATGAAATTGGTGTTGGCGCTGCTTTGCAGCTGGGTCACGCGCAGCGCGGGGACCAGGGTCTGCAGGTCCTTGAGGTCGCGCACCACGGCGCGTTCGATGGTGTCGGCCGTGGCGACCGAAACGGCCACCGGCACGTCCTGCAGCGTCTGTTCGCGCTTGGTCGCGGTGACAACGATCTCGTTGCCGTATTCCTCGATCTGGCCATCGTCGGCGGGAGGGGCGGCCAGCGCCTCTTCCTCGGCCTGGCCGTCGAGGTTCCCGTCCTGCGCCATGGCGGCGGCCGGCAGGGTGAAAGCGGTGGCGGCGATGCCCAGCAGCAGCGCCGTGCGAAGCGAACCGGCAAACCCGGCAGCGTTGGATTTCATGGGTAATTCCTTGCAGCATCCATTGTAGCCCCGCTGCGCAGGCGCGCCCCCGGGACCTGCGGGTCAGATAGGTCCGCCCCGCCCGACTAGCAATTGTCCTGCATCAAATAATTACACGCGCGCGCAAGGCTGTTGCAGGCGGGGCACAGGTGACCCTTCAGCAAGCTTGCTCCGGAGGCCCGCTTCGGCTAGGGCGCGCGCGCATATTGCGGTGCAACACGCCCCGCCCGATCCCTCTGTTACCGAAGGCCCATTCATGTCCGCCCCCCTGCCCCTGCGCAATATCGCCATCATCGCGCACGTCGACCATGGCAAGACCACCCTGGTCGACCAGCTGTTCCGCCAGTCCGGGACCTTCCGTGACAACCAGCGCGTGGAAGAACGCGCGATGGATTCCAACGATCTGGAAAAGGAACGCGGGATCACCATTCTCGCCAAGCCGACCTCGATCGAATGGAACGGCACGCGCATCAACATCGTCGACACCCCTGGTCACGCCGACTTCGGCGGCGAGGTGGAGCGCATCCTGAGCATGGTCGACGGCGTGATCCTGCTGGTCGACAGCTCGGAAGGCGCGATGCCGCAGACCAAGTTCGTCACCGGCAAGGCGCTGGCGCTCGGCCTCAAGCCGATCGTCGTCGTCAACAAGGTCGACCGCCCGGACGAACGCATCCAGGAAGTGCTGGACGAAGTGTTCGACCTGTTCGTGTCGCTCGACGCGACCGACGAACAGCTTGATTTCCCGGTGCTCTACGCCTCGGGCCGCAACGGCTATGCCAGCACCGATCCCGACCGCCGCGAAGGCACGCTGGAACCGATGTTCCAGAAGATCGTCGATCACGTGCCGCCGCCCAGCCTGGACGCCGATGCGCCGTTCAGCTTCCTCGTCACCCTGCTCGACCGCGACAACTTCCTTGGCCGCGTGCTGACCGGCCGCGTCCAGTCGGGCACTATCAAGGTCAACCAGCCGATCCACGCGCTCGACGCCGATGGCAAGGTGATCGAAACCGGCCGCGCGTCGAAGCTGATGGCATTCCGCGGGCTGGACCGCGTGCCGGTAGACGAAGCCCGCGCCGGCGACATCATCAGCCTGGCCGGCCTGGCGGTCGCGACCGTGTCGAACACGATTGCCGACACTTCGGTCACCGTGCCGATCAAGGCCCAGCCGATCGACCCGCCGACCCTGTCGATGCGCTTTGCGGTGAACGACAGCCCGATGGCCGGGCGCGAGGGCGACAAGGTGACCAGCCGCATGATCCGCGACCGCCTGCTGCGCGAAGCGGAATCGAACGTGGCGATCAAGGTTACCGAAAGCGCCGACAAGGACAGCTTCGAAGTGGCCGGGCGCGGCGAACTGCAGCTGGGCGTGCTGATCGAAACGATGCGCCGCGAAGGCTTCGAACTCGGCATCAGCCGTCCGCGCGTGCTCTATGGCACCGATGAAAACGGCCAGCGCACCGAACCTTACGAAACCGTGGTGATCGACGTGGACGACGAACACGCGGGCACGGTCGTCGACAAGATGAACCAGCGCAAGGCGGAAATGACCGACATGCGCCCCTCGGGCGGCGGCAAGACCCGCATCACCTTCTCGGCTCCGTCGCGCGGGTTGATCGGCTACCACGGCGAATTCCTGTCCGACACGCGCGGCACCGGAATCATGAACCGCCTGTTCGAAAAGTATGGCCCCCACAAGGGCCCGATCGAAGGCCGCTCCAACGGCGTGCTGATCTCGAACTGCACCGGCGAAGCGGTGGGCTATGCGCTCAACAGCCTCGAGGATCGCGGCGTGCTGTTCGTGCGCCCGCAGGACAAGATCTATGAAGGCATGATCATTGGCGAAAACGCCAAGCCGGAAGATCTTGAAGTCAACCCGATGAAGTCGAAGCAGCTGACCAACTTCCGTTCGACCGGCAAGGACGACGCGATCCGGCTGACCCCGCCGCGGATCATGACGCTGGAACAGGCGATCGCCTATATCGACGACGATGAAATGGTCGAAGTGACCCCCAAGTCGATCCGCCTGCGCAAGGCGATCCTCGACCCAAACGAGCGCAAGAAGGCCAGCCGCAAGAAGGAAGCGGCCTGACGGCTGCTGCGGTCGGGGCGAGCCGGCCTTGTTCAGGTTTTTTCCACAAAACCTGAACAAAGGCTGCAAGCCCCGCACCGCCGGCGTTCAGGCGCCGGGGTCCATTGCGGGTTCCAACACGGCGAATCACCCTGGCACCGGGCCAGGCCACGCCGCACCGGAGCACGCAATCATGGGCACCCTTTCGCTGAAGAAGACCGTCCTGGGCACCACCCTGCTGGCCACCGCGCTGGCCAGCGCGAGCCCCGCCCTGGCCGACGACTACCGCTATCGCCGCCATGACAATGGCGACACCGTGGGCGCCGCCGTGGTGGGCGGGATCATCGGCCTGACCATCGGCGCGCTGATCGCGTCGAGCGGCAAGAACAAGCGCGACCGCTGCGATGACCGCCGCTATGACGACCGCCGCTGCTACCGCCGCGATGATCGCCCCTATTACGATGGCCGCAATGACGGTGGCTATTACAACGGCTATCCGCAGCAGGGCGGCTATTACGGCAACGACGGGCGCTATTACCGTAACGATGGCGGCTATGCCGACGGCCAGTATGGCCGGGGCTATCGCGGCTACTGAACCACCCGTTCCACTCTCTCCTGCGCAGCGCCCGGGGCAGCAGTGCCCCGGGCGTCTGGCGTGTGGGCGCCACATCGGCTAGAGGAGCCGCGATGAACACCGCCGACCTTCGCATCGCGCTTGTCACGGGCAACTACAACTACGTCCGCGACGGCGCGAACCAGGCGCTGAACCGGCTGGTTGAATACCTGCTGCGCCAGGGCGCGCAGGTGCGCGTCTATTCCCCCACGGTCGAGCACCCCGCATTTGAACCGCAGGGCGATCTTGTCTCGGTGCCGTCGGTGGCTTTTCCGGGCGGGCGGGGCGAATACCGCTTTCCCCTGGCGCTAAGCCCGCGCGTGCGGCGCGATCTGGCCGCGTTCCAGCCCAACGTGCTCCACGTTGCCTCGCCTGATGTGGTCGCGCACCGCGCGGTCACCTGGGCGCGCAAGCGGCGCCTGCCGGTCATGGCTTCGGTCCACACCCGCTTCGAAACCTATTTCCGTTATTACAACATGGCCTGGCTGGAACCGGTGATCGAGGCGATGCTGCGCCGGTTCTACCGCCGCTGCGACGCGCTGGTCGCCCCGTCGGAATCGATGGCCCAGGTGCTGCGCGACCAGCGGATGAACTACGATATCGACATCTGGTCACGCGGGGTCGACCGCGAGCTGTTCAATCCGGACCTGCGTTCGCTGGACTGGCGGCGCGAACTGGGGATTGCGGATGACGAGGTGGTGGTCGGCTTTCATAGCCGGCTGGTGATGGAAAAGGGCCTCGACGTCTTTTCCGACACGATCGACGAATTGCGCCGCCGCGGCAGCGTGTTCCGCGTGCTGATCGTCGGCGATGGCCCCGCGCGCGGCTGGCTGGAAGCGCGCCTGCCCGAAGCGGTATTTGCCGGGTTCATGGCCGGCAAGGACCTGGGCAAGGCGGTCGCCTCGATGGACGTGCTGTTCTTCCCGTCCACCACCGAAACCTTCGGCAATGTCTCGCTGGAAGCGATGGCCTGCGGCCTGCCGGTCGTGGCGGCGGCGGCAACCGGCAGCCAGAACCTGGTCAACCACGGCACGTCGGGCCGGCTGATCACCCCCGGCGCGGTGCACCAGTTTGCCGAGGCGCTGCGCGGCTATATCGACAGTCCGACCCTGCGCGCCGAACACGGCGCGGCGGGTGAACGCCGCAGCCGCGATTTCAGCTGGGACCAGATCAACCAGGTCGTGGCCGATACCTATCTGCGCCTGATCCGCCAGAAGGCGGCGCAGCGCGGCTGACCCTAGCGCAGGATGCCCAGCCCCACCGCGCGGCGGCAATACCACCACAGGAACGCGATCACCGCCAGGATCACCAGAGGCTGGGCCAGGGTCAGCACCCCGGCCATGGCCTGCGCCGCATAGCTGACCAGCGCCCCGAGGGCCGAAACCACGAAGGCGCCAACCGCCCGGCGCGAGCGCGCCAGCATCAGCAGCGAGCCCGCCAGCGACCCCCAGACGCCAAAGGCCCAGCCCGCATGGGCCCAGACCGGCATATGGGCGATATAGTCGAGCAGTTCCGGCGGAGCGCCAGCCGTGACCGATGGGTCACCCAGGTTCGACAGCGTATAGAGATACGCACCCAAACCGTTCCACAACAAGCCGATTACCGCGGTAATCCAATAGCTGCCAGACACACTGCGGACGCCGTGTTCATCCATGCTCCCGTCCCCCCCTGTTTCCGGTGGATAGGCTTTTGCTATCATGGAAATACGCCTGAACCAAATCCGGCTATCCCCGGATCAAGTCAGGCCCGGCCATCCGTTTCGCGTTCCTGACAGTTGATGCGCCCTGGCAGCGCATCATTGCCTTGCCCCATATCCTGATCGGACGCCTGCAACAGGCTGATGCAAATTTCGTCGCGAGGCCCTAGGCAGCGTGGTGATGAGCGAGTTGTTCCCGCCCGATTCTTCCCCCCACCCCGCGCCCGGACCGGCGGCTGCGGACGCGCCGCTGGCTGACCGGCTGCGCCCGCTGCACCTGGGCGAAGTGATCGGGCAGGACCACCTGACCGGCCCGGAAGGCGCGATCGGGCGGATGGTTGCGGCGGGCAAGCTGTCGAGCATGATCCTGTGGGGCCCGCCCGGGACCGGCAAGACCAGCATCGCCCGGCTGCTGGCCGAAGCGGTGGGAATGCGCTTTGCCGCGGTCAGCGCCGTGTTCTCGGGCGTGGCCGACCTCAAGAAAGCCTTTGCCGAAGCCGAGACGGCGGCCAGGGCCGGGCAACGCACCCTGCTGTTCGTGGACGAAATCCACCGCTTCAACCGCGCCCAGCAGGACGGCTTCCTGCCCTTCGTCGAACGCGGCACGGTGACGCTGGTCGGCGCGACGACCGAGAACCCCAGCTTCGCGCTCAACGCCGCGCTGCTCAGCCGGGCGCAGGTCCTGATCCTGCACCGGCTGGACGAGGCCGCGCTCGACACCCTGCTGACCCGGGCCGAGGCGCTGGAAGGTCCGCTGCCGCTGGATGGCGATGCGCGCGCCGCGCTGGTCGCCAGCGCGGACGGCGACGGACGGTTCCTGCTCAACCAGGCGGAAACGCTGTATAACGCGAAGCTGTCCCAGCCGCTCGCCCCGGCGGGCCTGGGCAAGTTCCTGCAGCGCCGCGTGGCCGTCTATGACAAGGACCGCGACGGGCATTACAACCTGATTTCCGCCCTGCACAAATCATTGCGCGGATCGGACCCGCAGGCCGCGCTCTATTACCTCGCGCGGATGCTGACCGCCGGGGAAGAACCGCTCTATGTGCTGCGGCGGCTGGTGCGCTTTGCCAGCGAGGACATCGGCCTGGCCGATCCGCAGGCGCTGACCCAGTGCCTGGCGGCCAAGGATGCCTACCAGTTCCTGGGCAGTCCCGAAGGCGAACTGGCGATCGTCCAGGCCTGCCTCTACCTCGCCACCGCACCCAAATCGAACGCGGCCTATGCAGCGCAGAAAGCGGCGTGGAAAAGCGCGCGCGAAACCGGCAGCCTTGCCCCGCCCGCCAATATCCTCAACGCGCCGACCAAGCTGATGAAGGACATCGGCTATGGCAAGGACTATGCCTACGACCACGAGGCCGAGGACGGCTTTTCCGGCGCGAACTACTGGCCCGAGGGCATGGCCCCGCAGGCCTATTACCAGCCGGTCGAACGCGGGTTCGAACGCGAGGTGCTGAAGCGCCTCGAATGGTGGGACAAGAAGCGCCGCGAACGGCGCGGCGGAGAATGACCTTGCGTTTCGCCCTATTGGCCCTGCCGCTGCTGCTGGCCGCCTGCAACGATGCCCCGGCCCCGGCCCCCGCGCCAGGCGGCGCGGCATCGCTTGCGGCCAAGCCAGCGCCGCCTGCCGCGCCCCCGCAAGCATCGCCCGCGCTGCGCCCCGATCCGGCCCGCTGCCCGGCGCTGACCCGCGACGACGAGAACGGCCTGCTCGAACGCAAGGCCCCCCTGCCCGTGCCGCCGGCGCTGGCCGGCGTGGTCGCCGCCGACATGAACCAGTTCGCCGTCACCACCCTGGGCGGGGCCCAGGGCTGCATCGACGTGCGCTGGATGGAACAGGCCGGCCCGCTGGCGCTGAGCGCCGACCAACGCTTCCTGACCTTCGCCTGGCAGGGCTACGAAGCCTTCGGTTTCGTGGTGTTCGACCGCAGTGGCAAGGGCCAGGAAGTGGACACCGGCACCCAGCCCGCCTGGTCGCCCGCCCGCGCCCGCTTCGCGGCAGTCGACCTGGGAGAGGCCGCGTTCGGGGCGCTCAACGGCTTTGGCGTGTGGGAAGTGCAGCCTGCGGGGATCAGGGAACTGTCCATCCAGGCCGACGGCCTGCCGATGGGTGAATGGCGCATCACCGGCTGGCGCGGCGAACAATGCGTCGCCCTGACGCGCCAGGGCTATGAAGGCCCGCGCGAAAACTGGTTCGCCAGCGCCGCGCAGGGGTGGAAATTGCAAGCCGGAACATGCCCCAAGGCGTGACCCGGTTTCGCCACTTCGCCGCGATCGACTGGTCTGGCGCGGCGGGCGAGCGCCACCGCGGGATCGCCGTGGCGCTCTGCGCGCTTGGGCAGGATGCGCCCGCGCTGGTCCGCCCCGGCCACCGCTGGTCGCGCGGCGAGGTGCTGGACTGGCTGCGCCGCGATATGCCCGGCGACACGCTGGTCGGCTTCGACATGGGCATTTCGCTGGCCTTTGCCGATCAGGGCGCGTTCTTTCCCGGCTGGGCGGATAGCCCCGGCGATGCCCGCGCGCTGTGGGCGATGGTCGATGCGCTGTGCGCGGCAGACCCGCACCTGGGCGCATCCAGCTTTGTCGACCACCCAGAGGCGTCGCGCCACTTCCGCCGCCACGGCGGGCGCGAGGGCGACCGTTTTGGCGGCGGGCGCGGCCGGCTGCGCGTGACCGAGCGCGCGCAGGAGGCGATGGGATGCAAGCCCTATTCGAACTTCAACCTGGTCGGCGCGGCGCAGGTCGGCAAGTCGAGCCTGACCGGAATGCGCGTGCTGCACCGCCTGGGGGGCCGCCTGCCGGTCTGGCCGATCGACCCCCTGCCGGCGCGCGGCTCGGTCGCGGTCGAAATCTACACCACCCTCGCCGCCATGGCCGCCGGGCGCAGCGCGGCGAAAAGCAAGATGCGCAACCATGCCGAATTGAACGCGGCACTGGCAGAACTGGACACCCGTCCGGTCGCGGGCAGCGGGCCGATTGCCGATCACGCCAGCGATGCACTGCTTACCGCCGCCTGGCTGCGCGGAGCGGCGCACGATCCGGCCCTGTGGCAGCCCGCGGGGCTGACCGAGCAGATCGCCCGAACGGAGGGCTGGACCTTTGGCGCATGCTAGGGCTAAGGGACGGGTCCGCGCCGGGCCGGCTTAGCACAGTGGTAGTGCAGCGGTTTTGTAAACCGAAGGTCGGGGGTTCGAATCCCTCAGCCGGCACCAGTCCTAGCGCGCGGCGGGCAGCGCCCCGCGCGTGATCAGGCGGGCGGCGCCGTGGCGCAATTGCTCGAACCGCGCGCGGTCGGGAATCTTGCCAGCCATGGTCAGCACCACCAGCCCGTGCAGCGCCGCCCAATAGGCATGGGCGATGATGTCGGGGTCGCCCTCGAGCAGCCCGGCCTCGACCATTTCGCGGACATAGCCGGTAAGCGTGCGGTGCGAGCGCGCCTCGGCCCGGCGCAATTCGTCGGACTTGTCAGCCTCGTCCTGTTCGAAGGCGAAGATCAATTGATAGGCGGCCGGCTCGCTGAAGGCGAAATCGGCAAAGGCCTCGCCAATCGCGCGCGAGCGGTCCCACAGGTCGCCCGGGGCAGCCCAGGCCGCTTCGATCCGGTCGGAAAACCGGTCGTGGGCGGCGGCTCGGGTTGCCCCCAGCAGGTCGGCCTTGCTGGCGTAATACCGATAGAGCGAGGCCGCCGCGAGGCCGCATTCCGCCGCCACCGCGCGCAGCGAGACCCCGGCCGGGCCCTGGCGGGCGATATGGCGTTCAGCCACCGCGCGAATGCGTTCGCGCGTGGCGTTCACCTGTTCGTCGGTCAGCAGCAAGGCCATGCGGCTTGCGATACCGAACAGTGTTAGTTACGACAATGCCAAACAGTGTTCGGTATGAGGATTCGCCTGTCATGACCACGCGCTACCCGCACGTCTTTTCGCCGCTCAAGCTGGGCCACACCCAGATCAAGAACCGCATCCTGATGGGGTCGATGCATACGGGCCTGGAAGACCTGCCCGATGCCGGGCGGCGCATGGCGGCCTATTTCGCGGAACGCGCGAAGGGCGGCGTCGGCATGATCATCACCGGCGGGATCGGGCCGCATCCCACCGCCGGCCACGGCGCCAAGCTGCTGGGGCCGGACGATGTCGCCACCCACCGGCAAGTGACCGAAGCGGTCCACGCCGCCGCAAGCGATGTGAAGATCTGCATGCAGATCCTCCATTCCGGGCCGCTGGCCGGCACGCCCGATTGCGTCGCCCCGTCCCCGGTCAAGTCGCGCATCGCCCGCTTCGCCCCGAACGAGCTGACCGACGAAGGGATCGCCGAACAGATCGCCGCCTTTGCCAATTGCGCCGCGCTGGCCAAGCAGGCCGGTTATGACGGGGTCGAGATCATCGGTTCGGCCGGCTACCTGATTTCGACCTTCCTGGTCGAAAAGACCAACCAGCGGACCGACCGGTGGGGCGGTTCGTGGGAAAACCGCATGCGCTTTCCGCTTGAAGTGGTCCGCGCGGTGCGCGACGCGGTCGGGGCGGACTTCATCTTCATCTTCCGCATTTCGGCAATGGACATGCTCCAGGGCGGGCTGGCCTGGGAAGAAGTGGTCAGCCTGGCCAAGGCATTGGAAGCGGCCGGGGTGGACGTCATTTCGACCCACTTCTGCTGGCACGAAAGCTTCGTGCCGACCATCGCCACCATGGTCCCGCGCGCCGCTTTCACCAGCGTTACCGGGCGGCTGCGCAAGGAACTGTCGATCCCGCTGATCACCAGCAACCGCATCAACATGCCGCAGGTTGCCGAAGATGTGCTGGCGCGCGGCGATGCCGATATCGTGTCGATGGCGCGGCCGATGCTGGCCGACCCGGACCTGGTCAACAAGGCGCGCGAAGGCCGAGAGGACGAGATCAACACCTGCATCGCCTGCAACCAGGCCTGCCTTGACCACACCTTCACCGGCCAGCTGACCTCTTGCCTGGTCAATGCCCGCGCCTGCCGCGAAGTGGACGTGGCGATCGCCCCCACCACCGCGCCGCGGAAGATCGCGGTGGTCGGCGCGGGTCCGGCGGGCCTCGCCTATGCCACCATCGCTGCCGAGCGCGGCCATCAGGTGACGCTGTTCGACGCGGCAAGCGAGATCGGCGGGCAGTTCAACCTGGCCAAGCAGATCCCCGGAAAGGAGGAATTCCACGAAACCTTGCGCTATTTCGGCCGCATGGTGGAACTGCGCGGCGTCGACCTGCGCCTCAACACCCGCGTGGACGCCCGGATGCTGAAGGACGCCGGGTTCGACGAAGTGGTGGTCGCCACGGGCATCACCCCGCGCACCCCGGCGATTCCCGGGATCGATCATCCCAAGGTCGCCCGCTACATCGACGTGATCCGGGGCCAGGCGCCAGTTGGCCGCAAGGTCGCGATCATGGGCGCAGGCGGGATCGGGTTCGACGTGGCCGAGTTGATCACCCACGCCGGGACCAGCGCCGCGCTGGACGTCGACGTCTTTGCCAGGGAATGGGGCATCGACTTCAAGCACCACCCGCGCGGCGGGGTGACGGGGATCGAGCCGCAGGTTGCACACAACGAGCGCGAGGTGACGCTGCTTCAGCGCAAGGCCACCCCGGTTGGTCAGGGCCTGGGGCGCACCACCGGCTGGACCCACCGGCTGACCCTGCAGCGGCGCGGCGTGAAGATGGTTTCGGGTGTCGAATACGTGAAGATCGACGATGCAGGCCTGCACTGCGTGATCGGCGGGCAGCCGCAGGTGCTGGACGTCGATACGGTGATCGTCTGTGCCGGGCAGGAACCCGCGCGCGGCCTTTATGACGAGCTGGTGGCCATGGGCGTCCCCGCCCAGCTGATCGGCGGCGCGTTCGAGGCGAGCGAACTCGACGCCAAGCGCGCGATCAAGCAGGCAACGGAACTGGCGGTGGCGGCCTGAGCGGCCGCCCCATCAGATCGGGAAGTGCCCCGGCTGGGTTTCGACTGTGATCCACCGCGTTTCGGTGAAGCTGTCGATCCCCTGCTTGCCGCCGAAGCGGCCATAGCCCGAGGCGCCGACCCCGCCGAACGGCATCTGCGCCTCGTCATGCACGGTCGGGCCGTTGACGTGGCAGATGCCCGACTGGATGCGCTTGGCAATGGTCAGGCCTTTGGCGATGTCGCGCGTGAACACAGCGGCGGACAGGCCGTACTGCGTGTCGTTGGCCAGTTCCACGGCGTGATCGGCATTGCGCGCGCGGATCATGGCGACAACCGGGCCAAAGCTCTCGTCGCGGTAAAGGTTCATCGCAGCGGTCACGCCGTCAACCACGGTGGCGGGCATGACCACGCTGGTCCCCTTGCCGCCCGCGATCACCCTGGCGCCCTTGGCCGCTGCATCGTCGATCAGCGCGTTGACGTGGGCCACGGTCTTCTGGTCGACCACCGCGCCCAGCGGGGTGTTGCCCTCGCGCGGGTCGCCGGCGGCCATGCTGGCGGCCTTGGCAGCGAACTTTTCGGCAAACTTGTCGGCCACGGCATCGACCACGATGATACGCTCGGTGCTCATGCAGATCTGGCCCTGGTTCATGAAGGCGCCGAACGCGGCGGCCTTGACCGCTTCGTCCAGATCGGCATCCTCCAGCACGATCAGCGGCGCCTTGCCGCCCAGTTCGAGCAGGCAGGGCTTGAGGTGCTCGGCCGCCCGCTTGGCGATGATCCGGCCGACATTGGTGCTGCCGGTGAAGTTCACTCGCTTCACTTCCAGCGCGTCGATCAGCGCGCCGACCACTTCGGCGGCATCCTCCGGCGCGTTGGTGACCACGTTGACCACGCCTTCGGGGAAGCCCGCTTCGGCAAAGGCCTCGATGATCAGCGCATGGGTGCGCGGGCACGTCTCGCTCGCTTTCAGGATCACCGCGTTGCCGCAGGCCAGCGGCACCGCGATCGCCCGCACGCCCAGAATGATCGGCGCGTTCCACGGCGCGATCCCCAGGATCACGCCGACCGGTTCCTTCAGCGCCATGGCCAGGCAGCCCGGCTTGTCGCTGGGGATCACTTCGCCGGTGATCTGGGTGGTGATCGCGGCGGCTTCACGCACCATCGAGGCGGCCAGACCCAGGTTGAACAGTGCCCAGCCCGCAGTCGATCCGGTTTCCCCCATCATCGCGGCGACGAACTGGTCCTTCTTGGCCTCGAGCGCCTCAGCCGCCTTCATCAGCACCGCGCGGCGGGCGTTCGGCCCCTGCGCGGCCCAGGCAGGAAAGGCGGCGGCGGCGCGGGCGGCAATGGCCGGGATGTCCCCGGCCTTCATCGCCTGGGCCGAGGAAGCAGCTTCGCCAGTGATCGGATTGATGCGCGTGAATTCCATCTCGACTCTCCCGAATTGCTATGAAGCATAGCAATGGGCGCGGTGCCGTCAATATCCGCCGCCTCATCCGTTTGCATGATGTGCGCGCGGTCCGAACCTGCCAATCGTGATGGGACAAGGCGCGGGACACCTTGCCCACGCGCCGGGGAGAGGATGAGATGACCGACCTGCCCAGCCTGCTGGCCCGCGATCCGCAGGCCTTCGTCACCCGCGACTATGCCGAAGGTTTCGCCCTGGATGAGAAAGAGCGCGACCAAGCCCAGCTGGAAGCCGCCCGCCAGCGCTTTGCCACGCTGGCCCCCCGCATCGCCCCGCTGGGGCGGATGGCGGCGGAAAACGGCATCACCGAAGTGACGCGCTGGGAAGACCTGGTCCCGCTGCTGTTCCCGCACACCGTCTATAAAAGCTACCCGCTGAGCTTCATCGAGCAGGGCCGGTTCGACCGGATGACCAAGTGGCTCGGCTCGCTCACCACCACCGACCTGTCGGGCGTGCAGACAGAAGGCATCGACACTATCGACGACTGGCTGCGCGCACTGGAAGCCGGCAGCGACCTCGCCCCGATCCATACCTTCGGCACCAGCGGCAAGCTGTCGATCATGCCGCGCACCAAGGCGCAGCTGGACCTGACCGTGCGGATCAACGCCAATTGCATCCGCGATTTCCAGCCCCAGGCGAACGGGCAGAAGCGCGACCTGCTGGTCGATCACCTGCCGCTGATCTCGCCCTCCTACCGGCTGGGCGCCAGTTCGATCGCGCGGGGGATGAACCGGCAGGCGGAGCTTTATGCCGGAGGGCAGGACAACGCGCTGTTCCTCTATCCCGACGCCTACTTCAGCGCCGACCTGCTTTCGCTGGCCGGGCGGCTGCGCGCGGCCGAGGCGCGCGGGGAAGCGGGCCGGCTCACCCTGCCCGCCAGCCTGATCGCCCGGCGCGACGAATTCGCCGCGCGCGAAGCGGCACGCGCCACCGACATGGACCGCTTCTTCGAAACGGCGCTGCACCGCTACGGCGGGCAGGACGTGTTCCTGTTCGCGGTCTGGCCGATCCTGTTCGAATGGGCGGAAGAAGGCCTGAAGCGCGGCCTCAAGGGCGTGTTCGGGCCGGGTTCGATCCTGACCAGCGGCGGCGGCTCCAAGGGCAAGGTGCTGCCGCCTGACTACAAGCAGCAGATCTTCGAATTTCTGGGGTTCGAGCGCTGCCTCGAATTCTTCGGGATGACCGAGCTGATGGCCAATGCCCCCAGGTGCGATCATGGCAATTTCCACTTCCCGCCGGTGGTGGTGCCTTTCCTGCTCGATCCCGACAGCGGCGAAATGCTGCCGCGCAATGGCCGGCGCACCGGGCGGCTCGCCCTGCTCGACCTGCTGCCCGACAGCTATTGGGGCGGCCTCGTCTCGGGCGACCGGGTGACCATGGCCGGGTTCGATGCGCCCTGCGCCTGCGGGCGGCACGGCCCCTACCTTGAACCTGACATCGCCCGCTTCAGCGATCTCAAGAACGGGGACGACAAGATCAACTGCGCCGGCGCGCCCGAAGCGCATGACAAGGCTATCGATTTCCTGCTGGAGAAAACCCAATGAGCGCCCCGTTCCGAGTCCCGCTGCTGCTGCGCGGCGAAGTGATCGAACAGGACTGGATCGAACATGGCGGGCGCCGCGGCGGGGCGCAGTTCACCGCGCCGGACCTCGCCGCGCACCTGCCGCGCCTGCCTCTGGCCAACCCGTCGTCACTGGGCGAACTGTACAGCCTGACGCTGGACGAGATCATCGCGTTCCTCGAGCAGCTGGGCGACCGGCTGGTCCTCGCCGAGAACCCCTACCTGCAGGAAGCCTTCGAGCTGTCGCGGCTTACATCGGGCCTGTCGGACCCGATCCTGCGCTATCACTACGAGATGATCCCGGCCTATTTCCGTGCCCGTTCGGTGCGCGACATTGCCGAGAGGACCATCGGGATCGACTACCTCGAAGGCTGGGTGCGCCAGCCCGACGCCGATCGCGGCGCCCCGCCGGTGTCGATCCGCGCGGTCGGCGCACGCGGCGTCCACATCATCGCCGGCAACGTGCCGGTGGTGGGGGTGACGACGGTGATCCGCAACGCGATCACCCGCAGCGACGCGATCATCAAGACCCCGTCGAACGACCCGCTGACCACCGCCGCGCTGGTCCGCACGATGATCGACATGGCCCCGGACCATCCGCTGACCCGCCACGTCTCGGTTGCCTACTGGAAGGGCGGGGACGAACGGATCGAGCCCGCGCTCTATGACCCGCGCCGGATCGAGAAGATCGTCGCCTGGGGCGGCTTTGCCGGGATCAAGCATCTGACCCGGTATCTCCAGCCTGGGCTCGACCTGATCACGCTGGACCCCAAGCATTCCGGCTCGCTGATCGGCAAGGAAGCCTTTGCCGACGAGGCGACCCTGCAGCACGTTGCCCAGCGCCTGGCAGTGGATATCGGCGCGATGAACCAGGAAGGCTGCGTCAACGCGCGGGTGATCCACGTTGAAAGCGGCACCGATGCCGAAGGGATCAAGCGGGCGGAACGACTGGGCGAACTGACCTTTGCCGCGCTGCAGACCCTGCCGCAGCACCTGTCCACCCCGCACAAGGCGTTCGACCGCGAATTGAAGGACGAGATTGACGCGCTGGCTTTCGTGGACGACGAATACACCGTGTTCGGCGGACGAAGCAACGAAGGCGCGATCATTGTCTCGCGCTCGGCCAACCCGGTCGATTTCGCGCGGCAACTGGCCTGCCGCGTGGCCAATATCGTGCCCGTGGACGACGTGTCCGAGGCGGTGCGCAGCGTGAACAGCTATACGCAAACCATTGGTATCTTTCCCGAAAGCCTCAAGACCCGGCTGCGCGACCAGCTGGCCTGGCACGGGGCGCAGCGCCTGGTTTCGCTGGGCGGGGCGGCGACGCACAACCAGGCGCCAGGGCCGCAGGACGGGATCGAGCCGCTGCGCCGCATGGTCAAGTGGATCGTCGATGAGAGCGGCGACGAGGCCGCGCTGGCGGCCCAGGCCCTGGGATGACGGACGACTGGCAGGCCCTTTCGCTCGCGCTGCTCGGCGGGTTTGCCGAACGGCCGATGTGGCAGGGCCTGCTGCGCGAAATGGCGACGCGGTTCGGCGCGGGCCACATCGCCATCGCGTTCGATCCCCCGCCCGGTGGCGGCGCGGGGATGGAAATCGCGCACGGCACGCCGGGACCTGGCGGACAGATGCTCGACCAGCCGCTCAGCGGCGCCACGCTGCGGCTGTGGCGGGCCGGACCGGCGTTCCCGGGCGAAGTGGCCGAGCGGCTGCGCGCAGTGGTGCCGCTGCTCAACCAGGGGGTCGCCCTGTTGCTGCACCAGGCGCAATTGCTGCGCGAACAGCGCATCCTGGCGACCGTCGCCGAAGCGGGCGAACTGGCCGTGCTGGCGCTCGATCCGCGCGGGCAGCTGCTTTACGCCAACCCGCTGGGCCGCCGGTTGCTGGATCAGCAGGACGCGCTGGCGCTGCACCACGGGCGGATTGCTTGCCTCGATCCGCGCACCACCGCGCGGCTGCTCGAACTGGTGCGCCACTTTGCCGGTGAACAGCAGGCCGCGACCACGCGCGGGCTGTTCGCCCCGCTGGCCCTGCCCCGCAGCAGCGGCGAGGCACCACTGACCCTGCTGGTCCGCCCCGGCCCGGCGTTCGAGCCGGTCAACGCGCCCCTTCAGCGCAGCGCGATCCTGATCGTGCGCGATCCGGCCCGGCGGCCCAGCCTGTCGGCCGAAACGCTTGCCCATCTGTTCGACCTGACCCCGGCCGAAGCCGCCCTGGCCAGCGAGCTGGCCAAGGGCCTGACGCTTGACGATGCCGCCGCCGCGCTTGACATCAGCCGCAACACGGCGCGCAGCCAATTGCAGGCCGTGTTCCGCAAGACCGGGGTCAGCCGCCAGAGCGAACTGGTGCTGCTGCTGCTGGGTTCGGTGGCAACGCTGAGCGGTTAGCGCGCTGCGGCCATCACCGCAGCGTGATCGTCACGTCCTTGAGCTCGCCATGCTCGAACTTGAAGCCCGGCGCGGCATCCTCGGGATAGAAGCCCGCGGCCGAGCCGGTATCCAGCCCGACATCGAAGGTCTCGTTGATCGAGAAGGCCCCGGGCGAAGTCAGCGGCAGGCTGTCGCTGCCCACTTCCGCGCCGTTGGCCAGCAGCTTGAGCGTGCCGCCCTTGCCATAGCCCGGCCCATCGGGATCGAAGCGCACTTCGAGCTTGCTGGCCCCGTCGGGCAGTGGCTGGCCGACCAGGTTCACAGTCTTCACTTCGAAATTGCGATAGGTGAACACCGGGCGGCGCTGGGCATCGATGTAAAGCGACCAGCCGCCCGAGCTGCCGCCCATCGTCGCCACCACCCCGCGCGTCTGCGCCGCCGTGACCAGGTTCGCGGTCATGGTCCACGCCCGGTTGAAGGTGAAGGGCATCGCCTTTTCCGGGATGCCGATCGTGCCCGCGTGATAGGTCATGCTGGTCATGCCGGCGGCCAGGTTGGGCAGGCCATTGGCCAGCTTCTGCCCGGCCAGCGGCAAGACCTGGTTTTCCCCTGCAACCTTGGTGAACAGGGCCTTCAGTTCCTCAAGCTTCTGGGGATTCTTGGCGGCCAGATCCGTGGCCTGCGAGAAGTCCTTGGTCAGATCGTAGAGTTCCCACTTGTCCTGGTCGAACGGGGTGTTTTTGGTCGCATAGGCCTGCCACGGCAGCCGATCGTGCATGGCTGATGCCATCCAGCCGTTGTGATAGATCGAACGGTGCCCATAGACTTCGAAATACTGCGTGGTGTGGCGCTCAGGCGCCTTGGGATCGCTGAACGAATAGACCAGGCTGGTGCCGTTCAGCGGCTTTTGCGCAATCCCGTTCACCACGTCCGGCATCTTGATCCCGGCCGCTTCCAGGATGGTCGGGGCGATATCGTTGACGTGCCCGAACTGGCTGCGCAGCCCGCCGTGATCGGTGATCCGCTTGGGCCAGGACATGACCATCGCATTGCGGATGCCGCCCAGGTGGCTGGCGACCGTCTTGGTCCACTGGAACGGGGCATTGTTGGCCCAGGCCCACTGCGTATTGTAATGGGTGTAGGACCGTTCGGACCCGACCCGGTCGATCCCTGCCTCCTTTTGCGCGTCGGTTTCGGGCATGCCCATCAGCTGGCCCATGTAGTTGAGGCTGCCGCCCAGCCCGCCTTCCGCGCTCGCCCCGTTGTCACCCACGATGTAGATGAACAGCGTGTTGTCATAGAGCCCCTGCGCCTTCAGCTCGGTGACCAGCCGGCCGACCTGTTCATCGGTATGGGCCAGGAACCCGGCATAGGCTTCCATCGTCCGGGCGGCGAACTTCTTCTGATCGGCGGTCAGGCTGTCCCAGGCGGGCATCTGCGCGGGGCGCGGGGTAAGCTTGGTATCCTTGGGGATCACGCCCAGCTGCTTTTCGCGGGCGAAGATTTCTTCGCGCAGCTTGTCCCAGCCCTGGTCGAACTTGCCCTTGTAGCGGTCGATATATTCCTGCGGCACCTGGATCGGCGCGTGGGTGCCACCGGGGGCGAGGTAGAGGAAGAACGGCTTGTCCGGCGTGACCGACTTCTGCGTGTGGATCCAGTTGATCGAATGATCGACGAGGTCCTGGGTCAGGTGATAGCCCTTGCCCGCCGGGCGCATCACCGGGGTGGTGCCATCGAACAGGCTGGGTTCGAACTGGTCGGTTTCCCCGCCCTGGAAGCCATAGAACTTTTCGAACCCTTCGCCGGTCGGCCAGCGATCGAACGGGCCGCTTGGGCTGACTTCCCAGTCAGGCGTCTGGTGCCACTTGCCGAACATCGCGGTGGAATAGCCGTTCTGGCGCAGCACTTCGGCGATGGTCGAGGTGTCCTTGGTGTGGAAACCGGAATAGCCGGGCCTGCTGTCCGCCGAATTCATAACCGCGCCGATCCCGGTGGCGTGAGGATTGCGGCCCGTCAGCAGCGAAGAGCGGGTGGGCGAACAGATCGCGGTGGTGTGGAAGCGGTTATAGCGCAGGCCATCCCTGGCCAGCTGGTCCAGCGCGGGGGTCTGCGCCACCCCGCCGAAGGTCGAGCTGGCGCCAAAGCCCACGTCGTCCAGCAGCACCAGCACCACGTTGGGCGCACCGGCCGGGGCCTTGCGCACCCAATCGGGCGACGGCGCGGGAAGCTGTGGGTTCTGGGCCATGGCCATGCCAGAGCCAGCCAGCGCCAAAACCGTGACCATGGCTGTCATCGACCGTCGCAGGGCCTTGCGCATCCGTTCTCTCCAAATCGCTGTTGTTTCTGCGCGGCAGACTAGGGCCAGCGCCGCCGCCGGGGCAAGAACACTTCCGGCCACAAAGCATGTCGCAGCATGTATCAGCGCGGCATAGCTGGGCTTTGCCGCGGGCAAATCCGGCTGGACTTGCCAAGCCCGCGCGGCCTGCGCATCATTCGGCCTTTCTCCCAAGGAGTTGTCCCGATGCGCCCTGCCCTGCTGCTGATTGCCCCCATCGCCGTGCTGGCCGCGCCGCTTGGCGCGGTCAAGGAAACCGCCGATCCCGCCGCCGTCCCGGCCGGCACCTACACGGTCGACAACACCCACGCGACGGTGCTGGGCAAGACCATGCACCTCGGCTTTTCGGTCAACACCGTGCGGTTCGACACGATCAATGGTTCGGTCACCTATGACCCGGCCAAGCCCGAAGCCAGCACCGCCGACATCACGATTGACACGACCACGCTCAATTCCGGCTTCACCCCGCGCGACAACCACCTGAAGGGCGCGCAGTTCTTCAACGTCGCCGCTTTCCCCAATGCCACCTTCAAGGCCGACAAGCTGGTCAAGACCGGAGCCGACACCGCCGACCTGCCCGGCCAGCTGACCCTGCTGGGCGTGACCAGGCCGGTGACGCTGAAGGTCAAGTTCAACGGCTTTGGCAAGGGCATGGATGGCCAGCCGCGGATCGGTTTTGCCGCAACCGGCGCGATCAAGCGCAGCGATTTCGGGATGAAGGCTTTCGTTCCCGCCGTGGGCGATGACATCGCGCTCGAAGTCGATCTCGAACTCGCCCGCAAGCCCTGAGCCGATGAGCGGGGACATGGCCGCGCCGGCGCGCTATCACCGCGCGGCGATCGCGCTGCACTGGCTGATCGCGCTGGCGCTGGTGGCGCAGCTTGCGCTGGGCTTCCGGCTGGAAGGGATTCCGGCCGGGCTGCTGCAATTCGATGCGTTCCAGTGGCACAAGTCGCTGGGGATCATCGTGCTGCTGCTCAGTGTGGCGCGGCTGGCGCTGCGCTTTGCCCTGCCCCGCCCTGCCCCGTTTGGCAGCGGGCTTTCACTGCTCGCCGCCAAGGCGGTCCACACGCTGTTCTACGTGGTGATGATCGGCGCGCCGCTCAGCGGCTGGGTGCTGGTGTCCACCGCCAGGATCAAGCTGCCGACCGTGGTCATGGGACTCGTCCCCTGGCCGCACCTGCCGCTGGGCCAGGCCGCGCACGAACCGGCAGAAATGGTGCACGGCCTGCTCGGCTGGCTGCTGCCCGCGCTGATCGCACTGCACGTGGGGGCGGCATTGTGGCACCATGCAAAGCAGCACCCGGTGCTGGAACGAATGCTTCCCGCCGGGCGCAATGCCAATGTCGCGCTGGCCATGGCCGGCGTGCTGCTCGCGGGCGGCGCCTGGCTCGGCTGGGCCGGCCCCGTGCCCAACCTGTGGCGCAGCGCCGCCCCGGCCCAGCCGCTCGCCGCTGCCAGCGAAGCCGCCGCACCGGAACCGGACGCGAGCACCGCAGCCCAGCCGGAACCGGCGCCCAGCGCCAGCGAAAGCGTCGATGCCAGGGCCGCGCTGAGTCCCGATTGGGCCGTCAAGGGCGGTTCGCTCGGCTGGTCGACCCAGTGGTCCGGGATGCCGATCCAGGGCAGCTTCAAGCGCTGGACCGCGCAGATCCGCTTTGACGAGGCCGATCTGGCCAGTGCGAAAATCGCGGTCGACGTGGACCTGGCCAGCAGCAGCAGCGGCGATGCCAGCCGCGACGAATCGATCCAGGGGCCGCAGTTCTTCAATACCGCCGCCCATCCCGCGGCGCGCTTCACCAGCACGCGGGTCGGCAAGGCGGGCAAGGGCTATATTGCCGACGGCACGCTTGCGCTCAACGGCGTAACCCACCCGGCGCGGTTGCGCTTCACCCTGAAGATTGACGGCGACCGGGCCGTGGCCAGCGGCAGCGCCACGCTCAGCCGCCTGGCCTTCAAGGTCGGCACCGACGAATGGCAGGCGACCGACCAGATCCCCGATGCGGTGGCGGTCACATTCACCGTGCGGGCGCAGCGCAAGGCCAGCTAGGCGAGGATCGCGCCGCTTTCGAACACGTAGCGCACCAATTCGGCCTGCCCGCGCAGGCCCAGCTGGGCGTAGATCCGCTTGGAATAGTTGCGCGCCGTTTCCAGCGTCAGCCCCATGTCCTGCGCCGCCTCGGCGATCGAGCGCCCCTGGCTGAGCCGAAGCGCCAGCTCCGCCTCGCGCCTGGGCAGGCCCGACAGCTGGGCCAGCAGGGCCGCGCCCATGCCCCCACGCGGGCGCGGCAGGCGGCACAGCACCTGCACCACCGGCAGGCTGGACGCGGCGGCGGGCTGGCTGCCATTGGGCAGCAGCACAGCTTCGACGCGGGGCTCGGCGCTGAGCTCCAGCGCCTGCGGGGCGGCTGCGGGGTCCTGCGCAAAGCGGGCCGCGGCCTGGGCCAATTCGCGTTCAGCCGCCGGATCGGGCAGGCGCAGGCGCTCCCCCTGGCGCAGGGCAAAGCCGGGCAGCGCGCCCAGCCGCTCGGCCAGCCCTGCCTCGGCCGCGACCAGCCGCGCCTCGCGGTCAAGCAGCAACCAGCCGGTGCCGCAGCGTGCCAGCGCCGCGCCGTTCATCTCGGCCTCGATCCGGCGGCGCTCCTCGATCAGGAAGCCGCGCAGGGCCATGGCCACATAGGGCGCCAGGCTGGCCAGCAGCGCGCTGTCGGCCGCGCTGCATGGGCTGCCGCGCGCTACCAGCAGCCAGGCGCTGATCCCGCCGTCCAGCGCCAGCCGCACGATCCGTTCATCAACGATCCCCAGCGCGGCGATGTAGCGCGCCCGAAAGCCCGCATAGTCGGCATCAACATCGCCGAATTCGCTGACCGCATAGACCCGCCCAGGGCGCAGCCGCTCGAACGGAAAGCGGTCGAGCAGGTCAAGGCTGTCGAACCCCAGCGCGCGCGCTTCGCCGCGCAGGTCGCGCCCGGAGTGGAACTCGGTCACTTCGTGCATGGTCCGTTCGCCCTGGCGGAAGAACAGCCCGGCATAGTCCGCCTGGGTGCGCCGCCGGACCCGTTCAAGGAAGGTGGCAAAGCGCTGTTCCTCAAGCATGCCGGACAGCAGTGGCAGCAGCAGTTCGGTTTCGTCGGTGCTGGTCAGGGCCATACCCTCCCATATGGGAGGTTATCACCTCTGTCACCCCTGTATCACGCCGCTCAAGCGATACCCGCACCCAAGGATTCGGCCATGGCCACAGCGCACACCCCCCTCACCCACCTCCAGCGGCTGGAGGCCGAGGCGATCCACATCATCCGCGAAGTGGTGGCCGAGGCGGAGCGGCCCGTGATGCTCTATTCGGTGGGCAAGGACAGCGCGGTGATGCTGCATCTGGCGCGCAAGGCGTTCTATCCAGCGCCGCCGCCCTTCCCGCTGCTGCACGTCGATACCACCTGGAAGTTCCAGGACATGTATGCGCTGCGTGACCGCATGGCCAAGGAAAGCGGGATGGACCTGCTGGTCTATCAGAACCCCGAAGCGGCCGAACGCGGGATCAACCCGTTCGATCATGGCGCGCTGCACACCGACATGTGGAAGACCGAAGGGCTTAAGCAGGCGCTGGACAAGTACGGGTTCGACGCGGCCTTCGGCGGCGCCCGCCGCGACGAGGAAAAGAGCCGCGCCAAGGAACGCATCTTCAGCTTCCGCACCGCCAGCCACGGTTGGGACCCCAAGAACCAGCGGCCCGAGCTGTGGAACCTGTACAACGCCCGCAAGAACAAGGGTGAAAGCATCCGCGTGTTCCCGATCAGCAACTGGACCGAGCTGGACGTGTGGCAATACATCCACCTCAACGACATTCCGATCGTCCCGCTCTATTTCGCGGCCAAGCGCCCCACGGTGGAACGCGACGGGCTGCTGCTGATGGTCGATGACGACCGCTTCCCGCTGAAGCCCGGCGAAGTGCCGACCCTTCGTTCGATCCGGTTCCGCACGCTGGGCTGCTATCCGCTGACCGGCGCAGTGGAAAGCGAGGCGAAGACCCTGCCGGAAGTGATCCAGGAAACCCTGCTCACCACCACCAGCGAACGCCAGGGCCGCGCGATCGACAAGGACGCGGGCGGCGCGGGCATGGAAGTCAAGAAGCAGCAGGGGTACTTCTGATGAGCGAGCCCATCTACGTCACCGACCAGCTGATCGCGGACGACATCGACGCCTATCTCGATACCCACCAGCACAAGACCATGCTGCGCTTCATTACCTGCGGCAGCGTGGACGACGGCAAGTCCACCCTGATCGGACGGCTGCTCTATGACAGCAAGATGATCTTCGAGGACCAGCTTGACGCGCTGCACGCGGATTCGAAGAAAGTCGGCACGCAGGGGCAGGAAATCGACTTTGCCCTGCTGGTCGATGGCCTGGCGGCGGAACGCGAACAGGGCATCACCATTGACGTCGCCTACCGCTTCTTCAATACCGAAAAGCGCAAGTTCATCGTTGCCGACTGCCCGGGGCACGAACAGTATACCCGCAACATGGTGACCGGCGCCAGCACCGCCGACCTTGCGGTGATCCTGATCGATGCGCGCAAGGGTGTGCTGGTGCAGACGCGCCGTCATTCGTACCTCTGCCACCTGATCGGCATCCGCAACCTGGTGCTTGCGGTCAACAAGATGGATCTGGTCGACTACGACCAGGCCACTTTCGACGCGATCGTGGCGGACTATGCCGAATTCGCGAAAAGCATCGGGATCGAGAGCTTCACCGCCCTGCCGATTTCGGGCTTCAAGGGTGACAACATCACCGCGCTGTCGGCCAATACCCCGTGGTATTCCGGTCCGACGCTGGTCGAACACCTGGAAACGGTCGAGGTCAATTCGGCCCGCGATGCGGAAAAGCCCTTTCGCCTGCCGGTGCAGTGGGTCAACCGCCCGAACCTCGATTTCCGGGGCTTTGCCGGGCTGATCGCCAGCGGCAGCGTGAAGCCGGGCGACGAAGTGCGGGTGCTGCCTTCGGGCAAGACCAGCACGGTCACCCGGATCGTCACAATGCCAAGCGGTCCGGCTGGCGCAAGCGCCACCGGCGGGGACGGCGACCTGCCCGAAGCCGTGGCCGGCCAGTCGGTCACCCTGTGCTTTGCCGACGAGATCGACTGTTCGCGCGGCAATGTCATCGCGCTGGCCGACCAGCCGCCGCAGGTGGCCGACCAGTTCGAGGCGACGCTGGTCTGGCTCAATGACGAAGCGCTGATCCCCGGCCGCGCCTATTGGCTGAAGCTGGCAACGCAGACCGTGTCCGCGACGGTGCAGCCGCCAAAATATGCCATCAATGTCAATACCCTGGAACACGTTGCGGCCAAGACGCTTGACCTCAACGCGATCGGCGTGGCCGAGGTAACCACCGACAAGCCGCTGGTGTTCGAACCCTACGGCGAGAACCGCACGCTGGGCGGCTTCGTGCTGATCGACAAGCTGACCAATGCCACGGTCGCGGCGGGGATGCTGCATTTCAGCCTGCGCCGCGCGCAGAACGTCCATTGGCAAGCGCTCGACATCAGCCGCGAGGCCCATGCCGCTCTCAAGAACCAGAAGCCGGCGGTGCTGTGGTTCACCGGCCTGTCGGGCGCGGGCAAATCGACCATCGCCAACCTGGTCGAAAAGAAGCTGCATCGGATGAACCGGCACACCTTCCTGCTCGATGGCGACAACGTCCGCCACGGGTTGAACAAGGACCTGGGCTTTACCGAGGCCGACCGGATCGAGAACATCCGCCGTGTCGGCGAAGTGGCCAAGCTGATGGCCGATGCGGGGCTGATCGTGATCACCGCCTTCATCAGCCCGTTCCGCGCCGAACGCGAAATGGTCCGCGCGATGCTGCCCGAAGGCGAATTCGTCGAAGTGTTCATCGACACGCCCCTGGCTGATGCCGAGGCGCGCGATGTGAAGGGCCTCTACAAGAAGGCGCGGTCGGGCCAGCTCAAGAACTTCACCGGGATCGACAGCCCCTATGAAGCCCCGATCAACCCCGAAATCCGCGTCGACACCACGGCGATGACGCCCAAGGAAGCCGCCGAACTGATTGTCGCGCGGCTGCTGGGCGACGATTGAACATCCCTGGATCATTGTGCCATCCCGGCCGATGATCCCGAGCCAAGAATTCGAGGACACCTGCGATGAGCGCTGCCATGACCGATGCCGAACTTGCCGCCCACCTGGCCGAAGTGGCCGGGCGGCTGCTGCTGGAAGTGCGCAGCGCGGGCGTGCTGAGCCTGAAGGCGCTGGGCCGGGCCGGGGATGCCACCGCCAACCAGTTCCTGTGCCACGCGCTGCGCGAACAGCGGCCGGACGACGCGCTGCTCTCGGAGGAGGAAAAGGATAACCTCGACCGGCTCGACGCCAGCCGGGTGTGGATCGTCGATCCGGTCGATGGCACCCGCGAATATGGCGAGGAACGCGCGGACTGGGCGGTCCACGTCGCGCTGGCGGTGGATGGCGTGCCGGTGCTGGGCGCGGTCGCGCTGCCGGGCGCGGGCGAGGTGCTGCGCAGCGACCGACCGGGCACAGTACCCCCTGCCCCGCAGCAGCTGCGCATGGTCGTCAGCCGCACCCGCCCCGCCGCCGAAGCCGTGGCCGTGGCCGAAAAACTGGGCGCGGAGCTGATCCCGATGGGCAGCGCCGGGGCCAAGGCGATGGCCGTGGTGCTGGGCCAGGCCGACATCTACCTGCACACTGGCGGGCAATACGAATGGGACAGCTGCGCCCCTGCCGCCGTGGCGCTGGCGCACGGCCTGCACTGTTCGCGGGTCGATGGCAGCCCGCTGGTCTATAACCAGGCCGATACCTACATGCCCGACCTGCTGGTCTGCCGTAAGGAACATGCCAACCTGGTGCTGGACGCGCTGCGCGCGCTGGGAGAGCCTGCGTAACCCAATTGGGTTATGCACTAAAGGGAGACTCGCAGTAGGCTCATCCGCAGTCGGCCATGACCGGCAGGAGCGGGAGAGCCAGCGATGAAGTTTTCGATCATCTATGAAGCGCAAATGGTCGACACCAGCCGCGAGAACGAAGCGGCGGTGTTCCACCAGATCGTCGACCAGGCGAAATATGCCGAGCAAATGGGCTTCGACTGCATCTGGTGCGTCGAACACACCGCGCTGACCCAGTATGCCCACATGTCCGCGCCGGAAACGGTGCTGGCTTTCATTGCCGGCGCGACCAGCCGCATCCACGTTGGTCACGGCGTGGTCTGCCTGCCCCCGGCGATGAACCACCCGGTCAAGGTGGCCGAACGCGTCGCCACACTCGACGTGCTGTCAAAGGGGCGGCTGCACTTCGGCATGGGCAAGGGCGGCACCCAGCAAGAAGCCGGCACCTTCGGCTATGACCTCAGCGAACTGGGGCCGATGATCGACGAGGCGATGTACCTTGTCCCCAAGATCCTCAAGGACGGCTTCGTCGAGCATGACGGGACCTATATCAAGATCCCGGCCCGGCCGATCCACCCGGCTCCCTACCAGGACCCGCATCCGCCGCTCTACATGGCCTGCACCCGCGAAGCGACGCTGCTCCAAGCCGGCGGCCGCGGCATCGGCGCGCTGGTGCTGGGCTTCTCCGGCCCCGAGGAAATCGCCAAGAAGAACGCGATTTACCGCGAGGCGTTCCGCAATCGCAAGGCCGAAGACCAGGTCGGCTACCGCCCGACCGAACACCTTGCCGCGCTGTGCGCCGCGACCGTGCTGGACGACCGCGAAAAGGCCCGCAAGATCGGCCTGCGCGGCCAGCGCTTCTTCGCGGAAAGCATCGCCTACTGGTACCAGGGCGGGCCGAAGCCGACCGTGGACGAGGACCTGACCGCCGAAGACCACGCCAAGGTGCTGGAATCGGGCAAGCAGGCGACCATCGCCTACCTGTCGGAAGAAGCGATCCCGGTGGGCGACGAGCACCTGTCGAACTACACCGTGGCGCAGGACGCCTATGGCACGCCGGACGATTGCATCCGCTATGTCCAGCGCCTGAAAGACGCGGGCGCGGACGAGATCCTGTTCATTTTCCAGATGGGCGGCATCCCACACGACGTGATCATGGAATCGATCCGCAATATCGGCGAAAAGGTCATCCCGCACTTCCGCGCGCTGGAACAGGCCGAAGCCGTCGCCGCCGAATAGGCGAGGCTGGCCAGGAGTAACCCGTTTGGGCTATGAACCGGGGATGGACCCGCGCGTCGATCCCCGGTTTTCCGATCTGCTCGCCCGCCTTTACAGCGGGATCGACGCCGAACGGCCGTGGGAACGGTTTCTCGAAGCGCTGACTGGCTGGCTCGATTCGGCCTTTGCCACCTTGATCATCACGTCGCCGGGGCGCGCCCAGCCGGGGACTTTCGTCACGCCCGGCGCAGACCCGCGGTTCAGCGCGTTCTACATCGAAAGCCATTTCGCCAGCGACCCGTTCAAGGGCCTGCCCGAAGGGCGCGTCACCAGCTTTGGCGAATTCCTGGCGGGGCAGGATCCGCAGCGCTTTGCCGCCTACCGCGAATACCTCGCGCTGACCGGGGGCGAACAGGTGCTGGGGGTGGACCTGCGATTTGCCGGGCAGTTCGAAGCGCGCTTTCGCACCACCCGCACCGCCGACATGCCCGAATTCACTCCGGATGACCGGGCGCGTTTCCAGGAACTGGTTCCACACCTGCGCACTGCCGTGTCACTGTTCGAAAAGCTGCAATTCGCCGGCGGCCAGCACAGCCTGCTGCGCAGCGCGACCGACGGGCTGGGCCTGGCGCTGCTGGTGCTGGACCGGCAATGCCGGCTGGTCAGCAGCAATGCCCTGGCCGAACGGATCCTGACCGAAGGCGAAGGGCTGCGCCGCGCCGGGGGCGAAGTGCGCTTCGACAGCGCCATGCTGCGCAAGAAGGTGGAAGGCCTGCTGCAATCGGGCCAGGCGGCGGACGGGGTCACCCGGTTCCGCATTCCCCGGCCCGAGAACGGCGATCTGGTGGCGACCGCCCGGGCGATCGACCTGCCGGCGATCCATTCGGGCACCGGCGCGCTGGCGCTGTTCCTGGCCCGGCCGGGCGATGAACTGGTGCTGGAACCCGAAACGATCCGCGAATTGCTGGGCGTGACCCCGGCCGAGGCCCGGCTGTGCTCGGTCCTTGCCCAGGGTCATTCGCTGGTCGAGGCCGCGCGCGAGCTGGGCATTGCCCACAACACGGCCAAGGCCCAGCTGCGCTCGATCTTTGCCAAGACGCAGGTTCACCGCCAGGCGCAGCTGGTGAACCTGCTGGGTGCCTTGAGCGGCTAGGCCGCCAGTTCGAACTCGCTCATCACCGGCTTGGCCATGGCTTCAGCAAATGCTTCGTAGGACCACGGCCAGCTGGCCGGCACACCCTCGCCGTCCAGATACCAGCTCTGGCAGCCCGATCCGAAGATCGTGGTCTTGGCCGCGGCGATGCGGCGCGCTTCATAGTCGGCAAAGGCTTCGGCACGGGGCTGCACGCTGCGGGCCCGTCCGGCGCGCAATTCGTCGAGCAGCTGATCGATATATTCCCACTGCCGTTCGGCAATGTCGATCAGCGAGAAGTTGCCAACCGGGCCGGTCGGACCGTTGAGCATGAACAGGTTGGGGAAGCCCGGCATGGTCATGGCATAATGCGCGGTGGGGCGCACCGCCCAGAAATCATCCAGGCTGACCCCGCCCGCCCCGGTCACCAAGGCGGGACGGATGAACCGATCGGCGCGGAAGCCCGTGGCCAGGACCAGCGTGTCGAGTTCATGGAAAGTGCCGTCCTTCATCCGCACGCCAGTGGGATCGATCCGCTCGATCCCGCCGGTTTCGACATAGACCGACGGCTGCTGGACCTTGTCGTAATAGTTCCACGAATAGATCAGCCGCTTGCAGGCCGCGCGGTAATTGGGCCGCAGCTTTTCCTTCAATTCCGGATCGCGGACCGAATTTTCGAGGTTCTGCAGGCAGGCGTCCTCGATCTGCTTCATCAACGGGCCGTCGATATCGGTGATCGCATCGGTGAAGCGCTTGATCGCGCCCAGGTATTCGTCGTTATAGCGGATCGCGTCCATCAGCGCCGGATCCTTGCGGAACGCTTCGCGGTCGGCATCGGTATAGTCGAACTGCGGCACCGGCATGACCCACTGCGGCGAACGCTGGAAATGGACCAGCTTTTCCACCCGGTCGGCCAGCGCGGTGACGATCTGGATGCCGGTCGAACCGCAGCCGATCAGGCCAACGCGGGCGCCGTCGATCGGCGCGCTGTCGTCCCAGCGGGCAGTGTGGAAGGCCGGCCCCTTGAACGTGTCCAGCCCCGCGATGTCGGGCAGCTTGGGGTGGTGCAGCACGCCCGAGGCGGCGATCACCACATCGGCCTCCACGCTGCTGCCATTGCCGAAAGTCAGCGTCCAGGTGGCCGAGGCATCGTTGTAGATCGCCGAGGTCACTTCATGGCCGAAGCGGATCGTGGGCGTGATACCGTACTTGTCCGCGACAAATTCGAAATAGGTCTGGATCTGCGCGCCGGTCGAATAATAGGCGTCCCATTCGGGATAGGGTTCGAACGAATAGGTATAGGCGTGGGCCGGCACGTCGCAGGTCAGCCCGGGATAGCGGTTCTCGCGCCAGGTGCCGCCCAGCTTGTCGGCCTTTTCGTAGATCGTGAAATCCTCGCCGCGTTCCTTCAGCTTGATCCCGGCCAGGATGCCGGCCATCCCCGCGCCGATGATCGCGTAACGCAGTTTGCGTGGCTCGCCCGTCATTGTTCAGTTCCCTCTGCCAAAAAGCTTCGTTGACCATGGAACTGACACAGCCAAAAACGCCCGCCATCACCCGAAGGGGTTATGACCTTCCCGCCGCGCTGTGGCACCTCTTGCGGCAAGCAAGATTGGGAGAAAACGATGGGCAAGGATTTTCCGGACGGCGCCTGCATGGTGTTTGGCGGCAGCGGCGGGATCGGCCAGGGCGTGGCGCTGGAATTCGGCAAGGCGGGCAGCGACGTGGCGGTGTGCTACCGCTCGAAGCAGGACGTTGCCGAACGCACCGCCGACGCGATCCGCGCGGCCGGGGCCAAGGCTTCGATCCACCAGGTTGACGTGCGCGACCGCGCCTCGCTTGACGCATGCATCGCGGCGGCGGCGGCTGAACATGGCCGGATCCACTCGATGGTCTGGGGCGCCGGCCCGCTGGTCGGGCAGACGCCGCTGGCCGAATGGACCGAGGAGGCGTTCCGCAACGCGATGGAAACCGAAGCCTTCGGGTTCTACAGCGCCGCCCGCGCTCTGATCCCGCACATGCGGGCGAACGGCGGCGGCAGCTTCGTCCACCTCGGCTCGGCCGGGCATGACTGGTATCCCAAGCTTGACGGCCTTTCGGTAGTGCCCAAGGCCGCCAACGAGGCGCTGATCAAGGGCATCGCCAAGGAGGAAGGCGAACACAACATCCGCGCCAATTCGGTGCTGGTCGGCGTGATCGACGCGGGCATGTTCCACGAATTGTCCGAACAGGGCGTGTTCGGGGATGAATGGATCGCCGAAACGCACAAGCTGCTGTGCCTGCGCCGCTGGGGCCAGCCGGAAGACATTGGCGCTGCGGCGGTGTTCTTCGCCTCGAACCGGGCAAACTACGTCACCGGGCAGACCATCTCGGTATCGGGCGGCTTCGGTGTCTGACAGCCTTGCGCCGGCGCCGCTGACGCTGGATGAGGCACTGGACCGCATGGCGCTGGAACGGCTGGTGATCACCTATTGCCACGCGATCGACCGGCGCGACCTGGCGCTGGTGCGCAGCCTCTACCACGACGATGCGGTGGACGATCACGGCGCGATGTTCTGCGGCTCGCCCGACGAATATGTCGCCTGGCTGCCGGCGATGCTGGCGAACTGGCAGGCCACGCGCCATGCGGTGGGCAACATGCTGTTCCTGATCCAGGGCGACACGGCCAATGGCGAGATCCCGACCACGGCCTGGCACCGCACGGCGGACGGCACGCGCGATCTGGTCGCCAACGGGCGCTATCTTGACCAGTATGCCAGGCGCGGCGGCGTATGGAAGTTCCTGCGCCGCAGCCTGGTGCTCGACTGGATGGAGGAGCGTGCGGTGGCGGTCGCCCCGGGCGGCGAAGTGGACGACGGGGTGGAACTGGGCCGCGCCGGGCCGGACGATCCGGTCTATGCCCGCCTGCCACTGTTCGGCGCGGACCGGCTTACGCGGGCATAAGCCCGCCGCCGTTGACGTGAATCACCTGCCCGTTGATCCACGTCCCGTCGTTTGACAGCAGCATGGCGACCACCCCGGCAATATCCTCGGCTCGGCCTACGCGGGTGCTGGGGGTGCGCGCCAGGAACGCGGTGATCAGCTGGTCCGGCACCTGCCCCCCGGCGATCATTTCCGGCGTCATCACGAAGCCCGGCGCAACGCAGTTGGCGCGCACCCCTTCCCGCCCCCAGCGGCTGGCGACATGGCGCATCAGCGCGTTCAGCCCGCTTTTCGACATGGCATAGCTGGGCCGCTGCGGCTCGGCCGAATGGCTGGCCCCGGACGTGGTATAGACCACCGCCCCGCCGCCCCGCGCCAAAAGGTGCGGCAGCGCGGCGCGGGTGCACAGCAGATGGCCGCGCAGGTTCACGTCGATAGTCCGGTCGAACACCGCCAGGTCCAGCGACAGCGCATCGCTATCGGCAAAGATCGTGCGCAGGTCGGCGGCGTTGACGTGAATGCCATCCAGCCCGCCCAGCCAGTCGACCGCCTGGGCGATGGCAGAATTCACCGACGTTTCATCGGCAATGTCGATCGGCAGCGCCGTGGCCGCCGCGCCCAGTTCCGCCGCCACGGCCCGCGCCGCGTCCACATTGATGTCGGCCAGCACCACCCGCGCGCCTTCGCCCACCAGCCGCCGCGCCGTGGCCGCGCCGATCCCGGTGCCCGCGCCGACAATCATCAGCGCCTTGCCGCGCAGCCGTTCGTCCATGATCCTGCTCCCCTTGCTGGGCGCGCAGCCTAGCGCGCGGGAAGGCCGCGGCAAGAACCTAACCGGACAAGTGTTGCGACAGGTCACCCGGCATGTCGAACAGGCTGTAGTCGCGGCTGGCAAAGCGCCACTGCCCGTCCACCCGCGCGAAGGTATCGATATAGCGCCCGGCGGCGATCACCTGCAGCGGCAGAGTGTCGGTCTGTTGCAGCACGGTATAGCACGACCGGCAGGTGGCGGTGCCGGCCGCCTCGTCCACTTCGATGATCGGGTTGGTCACCACATGGCGGGTGCGCGGGGTGCCGCAGGCGTGCAGCTTTACCCGCCTGCGCCAGCTCGCCAGCAGTGCGGCGCTGTCCAATTCCTCGCCCCCGCGCATCTTGATGCGGGCGTGTTCGAACAGCGCGGCAGCGCCGGCCAGGTCGCCCGCGTCGATCATTTCGGCATAGCGATAAAGCAGGTTGGTAATGGCGAACTGGGCGATCATGCGGACCTCATCGGGCTTCTTGGCACGAAGTGTGCCGAACGGCAGGACTGGCCGATTGCGGCGGCCCGGACAAGGGCATAGGCAGGCAAGACCGATCGGCGCATGGGAGAGGGACAATCGCGCGCATGACCCCTGAGCAGCGTGTGCTCTATTCCGGTTCGCAGCGGCTGCTGCCGGTGCTGGACCGGCTGGCGCCGGCGCGCGCCGCCGGGTTCGATGCCGTGTCGCTGTGGCCCAGCGATGTGCGCGATGCCGACCTGGCAGAAGTGCGCGATGCCGTTGCCGCCGCCGGCCTTGTCGTCAGCGAGATTGAGGTGCTGTGTTGCTGGCTGCCTGGCCAGGCCGAAGCGCCGCCATCGCAGTGGGACATGCTGAAATGGCAGACGCCCGAACGGATGCTGCCGATGGCGCAGGCGCTGGGCGCCCATACCATTTCCGCCGCCGAGCTGTTCGGCCTGCCCTTCGATGGTCCGGCCATGGCCGCCTCCTTTGCCGAGCTGTGCCGCCGCGCGGCGGATTACGGCCTGCGGGTTGCGCTGGAATTCGTGCCGAGCGGCGGGATCTTTGGCCTCGCCGAAGCGTGGGAAGTGGTGCAGCGCGCAGATGCGCCCAACGGCGGACTGATGGTCGACAGCTGCCATTTCCACACCAGCGGCTCCTCGTTTGACCTGCTGGCCAGCCTGCCGGGCGAGCGGATCTACAGCGTCCAACTGGCCGATGTGCCGGCCGATGCCGATGCGCAGATGGTCAACAAGATGCTGGACCGCCTGATGCCGGGTCGCGGCGTGGTTGATTTTGCCGCCTTCATGGCCGCGCTGTCCGCCACCGGCACCACCGCCCCCACGGGCATCGAGATGTTTTCCGCCGCGCTGGATGCGCTGCCCCCCGCCCAGACCGCGCTGGAATGCGCCCAGGCGCTTGATTACTGCCTTTCGCAAGGATCCCCGAAATGACCAGCAACCGCTATCCCTACCTCCTCTCCCCCGGCAAGATCGGGACGATGGACCTCAAGAACCGCATCGCCGTGACCGCGATGGGGGTCAGCCTGTCGGAAGACGATGGCACGGTCGGCGACCAGATCATCGCCTATCACGAGGAACAGGCCAAGGGCGGCGTCGGGCTGATCATTTGCGGTGTGGCCGGGGTGGGCTGGCCGGTCGGCGCGGTGGCGCTGGGGCAGACCGCGATTTCGGATGACAAGTTCATCCCCGGACTGAAGCGGCTGACCGACGCCGTCCACAAGCACGGCGCGAAGATCGCCACCCAGTTGCACTTCGGCGGACTGGTCGCGGGCTATTCGTTCCAGCGCTGGGGCCATCCGCTGTGGGCGCCCGGCTATCCCCCGGTGCCCAAGCAGAACATCTCCGAATTCTTCACCATGGACGAGCTGGCCGGCATGGCCGGATTCAAGATGCCCGAGATCAAGGTGCTGGAGCAGGCCGACATCGACCAGCTGGTCGACATGTTTGCCCAGGGCGCGCGCCGCGCCAAGGAAGCCGGGTTCGACGGGATCGAAATCCACGCCGGCCACGGCTATATCCTCTCCAGCTTCATCTCGCCCTACACCAACCAGCGCACCGACCAGTACGGCGGCAGCCGCGAAAACCGCATGCGCCTGCCGCTGGAAGTGATCGCCGCGATCCGCGAGCAAGTGGGCCCGGACTATCCCTTGTGGATCAAGCTGGATGGCAAGGAAGTGGGCAAGCCTGGCGGCATCCAAGTCGAGGATGCGATCGAACACGCCAGGATGGTCGAGGCGGCAGGTGTCGATGCAATCACCATCACCTCTTACCACGATACGGGCGTCGGCAAGCTCCATTCGGAATCGAACATCCCGCACCTTGAAAGCTGGAACCTGCCCGAAACCGCGCGGATCAAGGCAGCGGTCAAGATCCCGGTGATCGGTTCGGGCCGGATCGAGGCCGAAGTGGGCGATGCCACCATCGGCAAGGGCGAGGCGGACTTCATCGCCATGGGCCGCAAGCTGCTGGCCGATCCGCACCTGCCCAACAAGCTGCTGATGGGCATGCCGGACAAGGTGCGTCCCTGCGTCTACTGCTACACCTGCGTCAGCGCGATCTACAACGGCCAGGCGGCGCGCTGCGCGGTCAATCCGGAACTGAGCTTCGAATTCAAGGCCCCTGCCCTGCCCGCCACCAATGCCAAGCACGTTGCCGTGATCGGCGGGGGCCCGGGCGGGATGGAAAGCGCGCGGCGCCTCTCGGCGCTGGGCCATAAGGTCACGCTAATCGAAAAGAGCGACCGGCTGGGCGGCACGCTGCGCTTTGCCAGCCTGGCCTATGAACCGAACGAGCGCCTGCTCAACTGGCTGCGCCAGGAGGTCGAGGAAGCCGACGTGACCCTGCGTCTGTCGACCGAGGCGACGCCGGACCTGCTCCGCTCGCTGGGCGTGGACGAAGTGATCGTCGCCACCGGCGCGATCCGCGGTATGCCCGCAATCCCCGGCGGCGACCTGCCGCACGTGTTCTCGGGCGATGACATGCGCCGGATGATGCTGGGCGAAAGCAGCGAGGAACTGAAGCGCAAGACCGGCCTGTTCACGCGGATCGCGACCAAGGTCGGCGCGGCCACCGGGGCGACTGCCAACCTGGCACTGGTGCGCAAGGCGACCCACACCTGGATGCCGCTGGGCGACAACATCGCAATCATCGGCGGCGAGCTGGTGGGCGTCGAACTGGCCGAATTCCTGACCGAGCGCGGCCGCCGGGTCAACGTGATCGAGGAAGCCCCGCGCCTTGGCAAGGGGCTGACCCTGGTACGGCGCATGCGCATCCTGTCGGAACTGGCTGAACACGGCGTCGGCCTGCACGGAGGGGCCAGCGACATCGCGATCCAGGCGGGCACGGTGACCTTCACCGACAGCCAGGGCAACAAGCAGACCGTCGCCGCCGACAACGTCATCGTCGCCATGGGCGCGGCGGGCGACCTGACCCTGGCTGACAACCTCAAGGCGGCGGGCTTCACCGTCCACGCCATCGGCGATGCCACCGGCGTCGGCTATATCGAAGGGGCGATGCACGGCGCGCTGGCGGCGGTGAAGGCGGTGGCGGGCACCGCGGCGTGAGCCTTGAACTGCTGCTGGCCGAGCGCGAGATCGCGCGCGCCCTTACCCGGATCGCCCGGGCGATGGACGCGCGCGACTGGCCCGGCCTGCTGGCAGAATTGACGGAAGACGCCACGGGCGAGCTGGGCACCGGCCCGCTCGCCTCACCGGCAGAGATCGTCGCGCTGATCCGGCGCTATCTCGACCCCTGCGGGCAAACCCAACACCTGCTGGGCAACCTGCTGGTCGAACTGGACGGCGATCATGCCTCCAGTCGCTGCTATGTCAGCGACATGCACCTGGGCGCGGCGGGCAAGGAACACATCACTTTCGTCACGCTGGGCGATTACCACGATCAGTGGCGGCGCGTGGACGGCGCGTGGAAGCTGTGCCACCGGACCAAGCTGAACCGGGGCCACGTGGGCAGTTTCGAGGTGTTCGCGCCCTAACCGCGCAGCTCGGTCTTCAGCACCTTGCCGCTGGCGTTGCGGGGCAGGTCGGCAACAAAGGCCACGCTGCGCGGGACCTTGTAATTGGCCATATTTTCGCGGCTCCAGGCGATCAGCTCCGCCTCACTCGCGCTGGCGCCGGGGCGCAGCACGACATAGGCCTTGCCGACCTCGCCCATGCGCTCGTCCGGCACGCCAACCACGGCGACCATCGCGATGGCCGGGTGGACCGAGAGCAGCTTTTCGACCTCGGCCGGATAGACGTTGAACCCGCCCGAAATGTAGAGGTCCTTCTTGCGGTCGGTGATCCGGACATAGCCGTTTTCGTCCATCGTCCCGACATCGCCGGTGTGGAGCCAGCCCTGCGCGCCGATCGCTTCGGCGGTCGCTTCCGGATCGTCGAGGTAGCCCAGCATGACCCCCTGCCCGCGCACCAGGATCTCTCCGGTCTCGCCGCGCGGTACTTCATTGCCGTGCTCGTCGGCCACGATCACTTCGTTGCCAGGGATCGCCGCGCCGCAGGTCTGCGCGATCGTTTCCGCCGGATCGCCCGGTCGGCACGACGTGATGTTGACGCATTCGGTCATGCCATAGGCGGTGATGATGTCCTTCATCCCCAGATCGTCGCGGATCCGCTGGACCAGCACCGGCGGCACGGTGGCCGCTCCCGTGGTGCCGCCGCGCAGGCTGGAGGTATCGACCGGCCGCTTGTCCTTTTCCGAGAGGATCATCTGGAACACGGTGGGCGGACCGGGGAAGAAATTGATCTTCAACTGTTCAATCAGGGTGATCGCCTCAGCCACGTCGAACTGGGCCATCGGCACGGCCACCGCACCCGACAGCAGGCAGGCGACCCAGCCCACCTTCATCCCGAACGAGTGGAAGAACGGGTTGGCGATCAGGTAACGATCGCCAAAGCGCAGCCCGGTGTTGCCAATCCACACCCCGCACTGCGGCAGGACGCGGCCGTGGGTCATCAGCACGCCCTTGGGGCTGCCGGTGGTGCCGCTGGTGAACAGGATGTCGCTGATCGTGTCGGCATCGATGGCCGCCAGCGCGCTATCCACCGCCGCGTCATCCGCGCCCTTGCCGCTGGCCAGGAACGCATCGAACCCGGTGTCGAGCATAATGGTTTCGCGCAAGGCAGGCAGGTCCTCGTCTGCCAGCAAGGCCTGGTAATCGATCCCCAGGAAGTCGGTGACGGTGAACAGCAGCCGCGCATGGGTGCGGCGCAGGATGTCCCCCGCCTCGCGGCCCTTGAGCCGAGTGTTGAGCGTGACCACCGCTGCGCCCAGGCTCATCGTCGCCACCGCCGCAACAATCCATTCGCGCCGGTTGGGCGCCCAGATCGCCACGCGGTCGCCCGCCACCACGCCGCGCGCCAGCAGCGCCGAAGCGGCGGCGCGGCAGTGCTGCCACAGCTCGGCAAAAGTCCAGGTCACCTCGCCCTCGATCACGGCGGGGGCGTCGGGCCAGGCCCTGGCGGCAGCTTCGGCCGCGTGGGGAATGGTCAGCGGCAGCGGATTGAGCATCAGGCGACCTCGAACAGACCCGCCGCGCCCATGCCGCCGGCGACGCACATCGACACGACGACATATTTCACGCCGCGGCGCTTGCCTTCGATCAGCGCGTGGCCGACCAGGCGGCTGCCGGTCATGCCGAAGGGATGGCCCAGCGCGATCCCGCCGCCGTTGACGTTCAGCTTGTCGGGATCGATCCCCAGCTTGCGCTGGCAATAGATCGCCTGGCTGGCGAAGGCTTCGTTGATTTCGAACAGGCCGATATCGTCGATGGTCAGCCCGGCGCGCTTCAGCAGCTTGGGAATGGCGAAGACCGGGCCGATGCCCATTTCATCGGGCTCGCAGCCCGCGACCTGGAAGCCGCGATAGAGCCCCAGCACCGGCAGGCCTTCCTTCTGCGCGGTCGCCAGATCCATCACCACCTGCGCCGAGGCGCCGTCCGACAGCTGCGAGGCATTGCCGGCGGTGATGTGGCGGCCTTCCTTGATGACCATGCCGTCCTTGAACACCGGGCGCAGGCCCGACAGCCCTTCGGCCGTGGTATCGCCGCGCACGCCTTCATCGGCGGTCACGGTCACGCTTTCGCGGCCCGTTTCGTTGCCTTCCTTGTCTTTCAGCGACTTTTCGACCGTGATCGCCGCAATTTCGGTATCGAACCGCCCGGCGGCCTGGGCCGCCCCGGCGCGCTGCTGGCTGAGCGCGGAAAAGGCGTCCTGGTCCTCGCGGCTGATGCCATAGCGTTCGGCCACCACTTCGGCGGTCTCGATCATCGCCATGTAGGCATAGGGATCGGCCGCGATCACCGCCTGCGAACGGTTGCGCCAGGCTGGCGCATACTTGTTCAGCGTCATCGAGATCGATTCCGCTCCGCCGGCCACCGCAACGTCGACCTCGTCACACATGATCGAACGCGCGGCGAGCGCAATGGCGTTGAGGCCCGAGGAGCACTTGCGGTCAAGCGTGAAGCCCGCCGTGGTGTTGGGCAGCTTCGAGGCGTGGACCGTCAGCCGGCCCAGGTTATAGCTCTGCGTGTTCCAGTGGTTGCCGCAGCCAAGGTAGACATCGTCGACCCGGGCCGGATCGATCCCGGCGCGGTCCAGCGCGGTATCGACCACATGGGCCGAGAGGACGGGCGCCTCGGTATCGTTGAACGCCCCGCGATAGGCTTTGCCGATGCCGGTGCGGGCGGTTGAGATGATGGCGGCTTCACGCATGGTCTGGTCTTTCCGTGTCAGGCGGGGCTGATGTTCGTTTCGCCAAAATAGGCGCGCATTTCGCTGATCTTGCCGTCATCGCGAACCCGGAAGGTTTCGATCACGTCGAACCGCATTGGCGTGCCCTGGATCGGCACGATGACATACATCACGTATGCCACCAGATCGCTCGCGGTCGGGCAGGTCGGGCCGACATAGTGCAGCTTTGCCCCGGTGCCGATCGACATCGTGTAGAATTCGCGGATCGCCGCCGCGCCTTGCTTGGGCGGGGTGCCGACCGGGTCTTCGACCACGGCATCATCGGCAAACAGGCCGACCAGCGCATCAACGTCACCGGCATTGAAATGGGCGATGTAGTGATCCACCGCGGCGGTCATCTGGGCAACCGTGGGCATGTCAGGACTCCGGAAAATAACGGCTGATGGTATCGACCACGCAGGCCGGCTTGTCGCTGCCCTCGATCTCGACCGTCACGCGCACGACCGACTGGATCGCGCCCTTGACCTCCTCGACCGAAACGATCTCGCCCACTCCGCGGATGCGGCTGCCGACCTTTACGGGTGCGAGGAACCGCAGCCGGTCCGCGCCGACGTTCACCGCATGGGTGAAGCCGCGCACCTCGATCAGGTCGGGCAGGAAATAGTTGACCAGGCTCATGGTCAGGTAGCCATGGGCGATGGTCCCGCCGAACGGCCCGTCCTTGGCCCGTTCGACATCGACATGGATCCACTGGTGATCGCCGGTGACATCGGCAAAGCCGTTGACGCGGTCCTGTTCGATCGCCAGCCACTCGGTCGGACCAAGCGTGGTCCCTTCCTGGCCGACCAGATCGCGCGGGCTATCGTAGATCTTCGCCATGGTCAGGCCCTCTGGCTCGACACGGAGACGACTTCCCCGGTCATGTAGCTCGACAGGTCCGAGGCGAGGAACATCATCACGTTCGCCACTTCCCACACTTCCGCCGGGCGGCCAAAGGCCTCGCGGCTGGACAGTTCCGCCAGCAGGTCGTCGGTCGTCACCTTGGCGAGGAAGGCATGCATCGCGATCGAGGGGGCGACGGCATTGATCCGCACGCCGTGTTCGGCCGCTTCCACCGCCGAGCAGCGGGTGAAGGCCATCACCCCGGCCTTGGCCGCGGCATAGTGGGCCTGGCCCTTCTGCGCGCGCCAGCCCAGCACCGAGGCGTTGTTGACGATCACGCCGGTCTTGCGTTCATACATCGCCGGCAGGAACGCCCGGCTCATCCGGAACACGGAATTGAGCGTGACGTCGAGCACGCGGAACCACTGGTCGTCGGTCATGTCGACGACGTCGACTTCGCCGCCCAGGCCCGCATTGTTGATCAGCACGTCAACGTGGCCCAGTTCCTTCAGCGCGGCGGCATGCAGCGCATCGACCTGGTCCTGGCTGGTGACGTCGCAGACCACGGTGGCGGGCCGCGCGCAGCCCACTTCCGCCGCGATCCGGTCCGCCGCTTCGCCAAGCCGGCGTTCGTGGAAGTCGCTGATCAGGACAGTCGCGCCCTCTTCCGCCGCGCGCTTGGCGGCGGAATAGCCGATGCCGGTGCCGGCGGCGGCGGTGACCACCACGGTCTTGCCCTTGAGCAGGCCGCGGGGCTCCGGATAAGTCGGGATCAGGCTCACAGGTCACCTCTCGGTTCGCGGGGCATGCCAAGGCCGCGCTCGGCAATCAGGTTGCGCTGGATCTGGTTGGTGCCACCATAGATCGTGTCGCTGCGGCTGAAGAGGAACAGGTTGGGCAGCACGTCCCATTCGTATTCGCTGCCATGCGCCAGTTCGCCAGCCTGGCCGAGCACGTCCATCGCCAATTCGCCCAGGCCGCGCCGCCAGGTGGCCCACTGGATCTTGTAGGTCAGCGCCGCGCCGTCGATCTTCGAATGGTCGGTGTTCGACAGCATCCGCAGCGCGCCATAGCGCATCAGCCGCAGGCCGATTTCCGCCTTGGCAATGCGCTGGCGGATCAGCGGGTTCTTGGCCTGGCCATTGGCCTTGGCCGCCGCGATGATCTCGTCCAGCTCATTGCGGAAGGCCATCTGCTGACCCAGCGTCGAAACCCCGCGTTCGAAGGCGAGCAGGCCCATGGCGATCTGCCAGCCCTGCCCCACCGCGCCGATCATGCTGTCTTCCGGGCAGCGCGCATCGGTGAAGAAGGTTTCGTTGAATTCGGCGTCGCCGTTGATCTGCTTGATGCCCCGGATCTCGATCCCCGGCTGCTTCACGTCCATCATCAGGAACGACAGGCCCTTCGGCCCCTTCGAACCTTCTTCGGTGCGGGTGACAACGAAGATCCAGTCGGAAATATGCGCCAGGCTGGTCCAGATCTTCTGGCCATTTACCACCCATTCGCCATTTTCCAGCCGCCCCTTGGTGCGGACCGAAGCCAGGTCGGACCCCGCGCCGGGTTCGGAGAAGCCCTGACAGAAGATCGTCTGCCCGGCGGCGATTCCCGGCAGGAAGCGCTGCTTCTGTTCCTCGGTGCCAAAGGCGAGGATCGTCGGCCCGGCCAGTTCGATGCCGATGTGGTTGACGCGCCCCGGAACGCCCGCGCGGGCATATTCTTCGGCAAAGATCACCTGCTGGGCCAGGGTGGCATTGCGCCCGCCCCATTTCTCGGGCCAGCCGATGCACGACCACTTGTGCGCGGCCAGTTGCTGTTCCCATTCCTTGCGCCGTTCCGCCTTGGCGGTCAGCGTGGTGATGCCCTTGATGTCCTTGAATTCGCCCGCCATCTGGCCTTGCAGCCAGTCGGCGCATTCGGCGCGGAACTCTTCTTCCGCCGCGGAAAAGCCCAGCTTCATGCCGCTTCTCCCAAAATCATCGTTGCAACCTGCTCGCGGTGCCAGTCACCAGCACCAAGCATCGACTGAAGCGCGCGCGCGCGCTTGAAATAGAGGTGCGCGTCATGCTCCCAGGTGAAGCCGATCCCGCCGTGCAGCTGAATCATGTTGCCTGCGCACATGAAGGCGGTGTCGGCGGCAAAGCTCTTGGCCGAATGCAGCGCGATAGTCGCTTCGTCCGACTGCTCGTCCACCGCGCAAGCCGCCCAGTAAACAGCGCTGCGGGCCTGCTCGATCTCGATCATCATGTCGGCCAGGCGGTGCTTGTAGGCCTGGAACGAACCGATCGGGCGGCCGAACTGGACGCGTTCCTTGGCATAGGCAACCGTGCGCTCAAGCGAGGCCTGGGCCACGCCCAGCCCTTCGGCGGCGGCGATCACCCAGCCAGCCTGGCGCGCGGCGGCCAGGGCAGCGGCGCCATCGGCCAGTGCTTCACCCGCCGCACCCGCCAGGGTGACGGTCGCCATGGGCCGGGTCTGATCCATGGTGGTATGCGCGGTCACGCTGACGCCCGGGGCATCGGCGCGCACCAGCCAGGCGCTGTCACCGCTGCCCAGCACGAACAGGTCGGCCACGCCGCCATGCGTCACGAACGAGGCGCTGCCCGATAGCTTGCCATCGGCCACGTTGAGCGCTTCGGCGCCCGCGCAAACGGCAATCGCCTCGCCGGAAACCAGCTTGCTCAGCCATTCGCCCTGCTGCGCCGCGCTGCCGCCAGCGGCAATCGCCTGCGCAGCCATGGCCTGGCCCAGCAGCGGCAGAGCGGCCACCTGGCTGCCCGCGGCTTCGGCAACGATCGCCAGTTCGACCATGCCCAGGCCCGCCCCGCCCAGCTCTTCGGCAATGCCGATCCCGGCCAGGCCCAGCTCGGCGCAGAAAGCGCTCCACAAGTCACGGTCGATCCCGTCGGCGGCCATCGCCTTGCGGGTGCGTTCGCTGGTGGCGTGTTCGGCAAAGAAACCCTTCACGGTTTCCGCGATCATCGCCTGTTCTTCGGTAAAGACGAATTCCATTATGCGGTCCCCCACACCTTGCGCGGCGGCACGCGGCTGGCGATCAGCTGTTCGACTGCCGCGCCGACTTCGGCCGGTTCCCACCTGGCACCCTTGTCCACCACCGGACCTTCGCGCCAGCCATCCTCCAGCATGATCTTGCCGCCTTCGAGTTCGAAGACGCAGCCGGTGACGTCGGCGCTCTGGCTGGAACCCAGCCAGACCACGGTCGGCGCGATGTTCGCCGGGTCCATCACGTCGAACTGCTGGCCTTCGGTCGCCATCTTTTCGGCAAAGGCCTGTTCGGTCATCCGGGTGCGGGCCGACGGGGCCAGCGCATTGGCAGTGATGCCATAGCGCCCCAGTTCCGCCGCCTGGACCAGCGTGAGCGAGGCGATCCCGCCCTTGGCCGTCGAATAGGCGGCCTGCGCGATGCTGCCCTGCAGGCCCGCCCCGGACGAGGTGTTGATGATGCGCGCGTCGGGGTTTTCGCCACGCTTCTGCTTTTCACGCCAATAGTTCACCGCATGGCGCGCCAGGCAGAAATGCCCGCGCAGGTGAACGTGCATGGTCGCGTCCCATTCTTCCAGCGTGGCGGACACGAACATGCGGTCGCGCACGATCCCGGCGTTGTTGACCACCACGTGCAGGTCGCCGAACGCATCCAGCGCAGCCTGGACGATCCGCCCGGCGGCATCCCAGTCGGTGATGTCCTCGTAATTGGCGATCGCCTGCCCGCCGGCAGCCTTGATCTCCTCGACCACGCCGTCGGCGGCGCTGGTGTCGCGCCCTTCGCCGTGCAGCGAGGTGCCGATGTCGTTGACCACCACGTTCGCGCCTTCCGCGCCGAAAGCCAGGGCATAGGCCCGGCCCAGGCCGCGCGCGGCCCCGGTGATGATGACGGTACGTCCTTCGCAGATACCCATTACAGCCTCTCGATAATCGTGACGTTGGCCTGCCCGCCGCCTTCGCACATGGTCTGCAGACCATAGCGACCGCCGGTGCGTTCCAGCGCGTTGAGCATGGTGGTCATCAGCCGCGCGCCGGTGGCGCCCAGCGGGTGGCCCAGCGCGATCGCGCCGCCATGGATGTTGACCTTTTCGTGCGGAATGCCGAGCTCCTTCATCCACGCCATGGGCACCGAAGCGAAGGCTTCGTTGCATTCGAACAGGTCGATGTCGGCCACGGTCATGCCCGCCTTCTTCAGGGCATATTCGGTCGCCGGGATCGGCGCGGTCAGCATCCACACCGGATCGTCGGCGCGGACCGAGATGTGATGGACGCGGGCACGCGGCTTGAGGTTGTGTTCCTTGACCGCGCGTTCGCTGGCAACCAGCATGGCTGCGGCCCCGTCGCAGTTCTGGCTGGAAATCCCGGCGGTGATGATCCCGCCTTCCTGCACGGTGCGCAGGCCCGCCAGACCTTCGAGCGAGGTGGTCGGACGGATCGTTTCGTCCGCCGCCAGTTCGGCCATCGGCGCCACTTCATTGGCAAACCAGCCATTGTCCAGCGCCGCCTGGGCGCGCTGGTGGCTGGCCACGGCGAAGGCCTCCATTTCGGCGCGGGTCAGGCCCCACTTCGCCGCGATCATTTCCGCCGAATTGATCTGGTTGAGGATGCCGTCGCCATAACGCGCAACCCAGCCCGGCGAGGTGTTGAACGGGTTGGAGAAGCCATAGGGCTCAGCCGCCAGCATCGCCGCCGAGATCGGGATGGCGTTCATCGCCTGGCTGCCGCCCGCGACGACCAGGTCCTGCGTCCCGCTCATCACGCCCTGCGCGGCAAAGTGCAGCGCCTGCTGGCTGGAACCGCACTGGCGGTCGATCGTGGTGCCGGGCACGTGTTGCGGCATGCCCGCAACCAGCCAGACGGTGCGGCCGATGTCGCCGGCCTGCGGACCAATGGTGTCGCAGCAGCCCCAGACCACGTCGTCGACCAGGTTGGCGTCGATCCCGGTGCGTTCGATCAGGGCCTTGATCGGGTGGGCGCCCAGGTCCGCCGGGTGAACGCCGGCAAGGCTGCCCTTCTTGCGCCCGATCGGGGTCCGGACGGCGTCGATAATATAGGCTTCGGCCATGTTTTTCCTCACGCGAAAGTGTGTTCGGGGCCGATCGGCAGGGTGCCACCCAGCACCGCGTCATCGACCCGTTTCAAATGGTAGGCCCGGTCGCCCCAGGCACCGCACAGCGCCCAGCTGCGCTTCATCCAGAAGTGCAGGTCGACCTCGTAGGTATAGCCCATGGCCCCGTGGACCTGGATCGCGGTCTCGGCGGTCAGCATCGCCGCATCGCTCGCCGCGACCTTGGCATGGCTGACGTGGACGGGAGCGCTATCGAGCCTGTCCTGCATCGCCTGCGCCGCGCGCCAGACCACCGGCTTGGCGAATTCGATTGCCACCGAGCAGCTCGCCAACTGGTGCTTCAGCCCCTGGAACGCGCCGACCGGCTGGCCGAACTGGGTGCGGATCTTGGCGTATTCGACCGCCTGGTGCAGCATGGCATCGGCCAGGCCCACTAGCTGCGCCGCGCTCATCAGCGCGCCAAGGTTAAGCAGATGCGGATCGTCGCTGGTCTGCCCCGCAGCGGTCAGGTTGCGCAGCGGATCGACGCTGGTCAGCGCCGCGCCGGCCCCATCGGCCTCCCAGGGATTGATCGCATGGGCCACGGGCACGCGCCGCGTCCCCGCCACCACGTCCTCAAGCCCATCGAGCTTGCCCTGGGCGACCAGCCACGGCACGCCGACAAAGGCGGTATCGACCAGCGGTTCGGCGAGGCACGCGCGGCCGCATTCGGCCGCGATCAGCGCGGCTTCGGGCAAGCCCACGCCCAGCCCGCCTTGCGCTTCAGGCACGCACAGGCCGGTCAGCCCCATGTCGACCAGTCCCTGCCAGATTGCGGGATCGCGGTTGCCCTGTTCGTCGAGGCGGCGCAGCACTTCCGGGCCATGCGTCCCGGCCAGGTAATCGCGCACCCCTTCGGCGAGGGTGAGTTGATCGTCGGAAAAACGGAAATCCATCAGCCTGCTCCCACGCGCGGCAGGCCAAGCAGGCGTTCGGCCGTGATGTTGCGCTGAACCTCGTTCGAACCCGCATAGATCGGGCCGGACAGCGAGAAGATGTAGCCTTCGAGCCACTGGTTGACCGAGCCATCGGCAAACCGCTTCAGCTCTGCCGCCGCGCCCAGCAACTGCATCGCGGTGCGGTGCATCGAACGGTCAAGCTCGGACCAGAAGATCTTGTTGAGGCTGGCTTCGGCGCCGATCTTGCCCCCGGCCATGATCTTCGCCGCGACGCCATAGGTGTTGTAGGCATAGGCCTGCGCCGCGCCCCAGGCCTGGACCACCGCTTCGCGCGCGGCGGGCGAGGCCTTGTCGGCGTTCGCCCGGTAGAGTTCGACCAGCCGCTTCGCCGTCGCCTGAAAGCGTCCCGGCGAGCGCAGCATCAGCCCGCGTTCGAACCCGGCGGTGGCCATGGCGACATTCCAGCCCTGCCCTTCGCCCGCCAGGCAGTTTTCCACCGGCACGCGCACTTCATCGAAGAACAGTTCGGCAAAGCCGGTGTCGCCGTGCAGCTGGCGGATCGGGCGGCGGGTGATCCCCGGGCTGTTCATATCGAACAGGATGAAGGTCAGCCCCTTGTGGCGCTTGCTGTCGGGGTCGGTGCGGAAGATGCCGAAGCCCCAGTCGGCAAAGGCCGCCCGGCTGCTCCACGTTTTCTGCCCGGTGATGACGTAATGATCGCCGTCGCGCACCGCCTTGGACTGGATCGCGGCCATGTCGCTGCCCGCGCCCGGTTCCGACCAGGCCTGCGCCCAGATTACCTCGCCCTTGGCCATCGGGGTCAGGAAGCGCTGCTTCTGCTCCTCGGTGCCGAATTCCATGATCGTCGGGCCCAGCAGGAAGATGCCGTTCTGGTTGGCCCGGTTCGGTCCGCCAGCGCGGAAATATTCTTCCTCGAAGATCAGCCACTGGATCAGGTCCAGCCCGCGCCCGCCATAGGCCTCGGGCCAGGTGACCATGCCCCAGTTGCCGCTGGCGAGCGTGCGTTCCCATTCGACGTGCTGGTCATAGCCTTCGCGGCATTCCAGCGTGACGAGCGGTTCCTTGGGCACGTGCGCTTCCATCCAGGCGCGCACTTCGGCCCTGAACGCCTGCTGTTCGGGAGTGTAGTCCAGCTGCATCAGAACTTCGCCGCCTTGCCCGTTTCGACAAACGCGTCGCGGCTCTTCTGGCTGTCCTCGTGCATGTACATTTCGAGGGTGAAGCCCTGTTCCCAGCGATAGCCGCGATCGACGTCGCGCGGCTCAAGCCCGTTCAAGGCTTCCTTGGCGATGACGAGCGCCTTGCGGCTCTTGCTGGCGATCACGGCGCAGAACGCGCGCGCTTCCTCGACCAGGCGGTCACGCGGGACGACCTTTTCGAGCGCGCCCAGGCGGTAGGCTTCCTCGGCCGGGATGTTGCCGCCGGTGAAGAAGGCCGCGCGGACCTTGTGCAGCGGCAACATGCGGGACAGGTGGCTGGCCCCGCCCATCGCGCCGCGATCGACTTCGGGCAGGCTGAAGAAGGCGTCATCGGCAGCGATGATCGTGTCAGAGGCGCCGCAGATGCCGATCCCGCCGCCGATCACGAACTTGTGCGCGGCGACCACCACCGGCACTTCCGCATCGCGGATCGCCTTGAAGGTCAAATAATTGCCGCGATTGAGCACGGTGATGCGTTCCGGGTGGGCCTGCATTTCCTTGATGTCGACACCGCCGCAGAAGCCGCGCGCAGTTTCAGCGGCGCGGATCAGGACGCAGTTCACCTCGGGGTTGCTGGCCGCGGCCGCGATGATCGCAGGCAGGCTCATCCAGGTTTCGCTGTCAAACGCGTTGACCGGGGGCACGTCGAAGACGATTTCGGCGATCCGGTCCTTGATTTCGGTTGTAATCGGCATGGGTTCAGTTCCCGGCACACAGCGCGGCAATGCGGGCGCGCGCTTCGGTTTCAATCTGGCTGAGCAGGTCGGCGCAGCTGGGCAGGTCCTTGAGCCGCCCGGCGACCACGCCAGTCGCCATCAGTCCGTGTTCGGCATCGCCAGACACCACCGCGCGCTGGATCATCATCGGCGCGGCGGCGGCCATCATCGCCTGGGCCAGCGGCATTTCGCCGTGCGCGGTCATGCCGCGCGCGGTTGAAATCACCTGCCCCCACGACATGCCGGACTGCTTCTTCATTTCCAGGCCCGCTTCCATCGCGCGCAGCCACATGGCGAGCTTGCCCGAAGCCTCGATCCGCTTGAGCAGCGGGTTGAGGATCATGCGCTGCGGAATACCGTCAACCTTGGTCGAAACCGCGATGTCGCCGGTGCCAGCCTTGACGTAAGCCGCCTTGGGCGCGGCCGGGACCGGGCTTTCCGCCGTCATCAGGAAGCGCGTGCCCATGGCGATGCCAACCGCGCCGCAGGCCAGCGCCGAAGCCAGGCCTCGGCCATCGCCATAGCCGCCAGCGGCGACCACCGGCACATTCACCGCGTCGAGCACCTGCGGCAGCAGCACCGTGCTTGGCACCGCGCCAGTGTGCCCGCCGCCTTCGCCGCCCTGGACGGTGACCATTTCACAGCCCAATTGGACCATCTTTTCGGCGTGCTTCACCGCGCCGACCGTGGGGATGCACAGTATCCCCGCATCGCGGAACCGGCCGATCATCTTCGCATCCGGACCGCGCCCGAAGCTGACCGCGCTGACCCGGTCCTTGTTGGCCAGGATCAATTCGACAATTTCCGCAGCTCCCGGCTGGAAGCTGTGGAAATTGATGCCGAAATTGTGCTGCGTCAGATCGCGCAGGCGGGCAATCTCCTCGGCCGCCTCGCCCGGGGTCATCACCGCGCAGGCCAGGAAGCCGAAAGCCCCGGCATTGCTGGTCGCGGCGACCAGCTCGGGCTTGGCAACCCAGCCCATCGCGGTCTGGATCACCGGCAGCCGGCAACCCAGCCGAGCGGTCAGCGCAGTGGCAAGCACGTCGGCCATCAGGCTTTGCCGGCCTCCGACTTGTTGGCCGAAGCCGCCGACTTGCCGCTGACGCCGCCGATCGAATCCCCGGTAACCAGGTCGTTCTGGGCATGGGCGAAGTGATGCATGTGATAGACCGCGTCCATCGCGCTGCGCTTGCCGCGCAGTTCCTCGACGTGGTTGATCGACTGCTTGGTCAACCAGTTGCCAAGGCGGCCCTGCCCGGCCAGCTTGTCGGCCCAGGCCTTGGTCGCGGCGCGCAGTTCCTCGCGCGGGACGACCTTGTTGACCATGCCGAAGCTGAACGCGCGCGGCGCGCTCATCCGTTCGCCCAGCAGCAGGAATTCCTTGGCGACGCGCGGCGGCAGTTCAAACCCGTGGGCGAAGTATTCGACCCCCGGAATGCCCATCAGCGGGTTGACCGGATCCTGAAAGAAGGCGTCCTCGCTAGCCACGATCAGGTCGCAGACCCAGGCCAGCATCAGCCCGCCCGCGATGCAGGCCCCCTGGACCATGGCAATGGTCGGCTTGGGAATGTCGCGCCAGCGGCGGCACATGCCCAGATACTGTTCCTGCTCGCGGGTGTAGAGCAGTTCGGCGGCCGGCTTGTTGGTGTGCGGCGGGATCATCAGCCGCTTGTCGAATTCGCGGTGCAGGTCGCGCCCCGGGGTGCCAATGTCGTGCCCGGCCGAGAAGTGCTTGCCCTCGCCCGCCAGCACGATGCAGCGCACCGCATCGTCCTGCACGGCGCGATTGAAGGCATCGTCCAGCGCATAGGTCATCTGCCCGTTCTGGGCATTGTTGAACTGCGGGCGGTTCATCGTGATCCACGCGACGCCGCCGTCCACTTCATAGCGGACCGGCTCTTCCGTTTCGTAGTTGATCTCGACGTTCTTGGGGGTGACGAGGTCGCTCATGCTGCGGCACTCCTTGCAGGCGGGTTATCCTTGATCACGCTGGCGCGGATGCCATGCGGGTCGAGGCTGGCGATGATCGCCAGTTCATCGGCGCCGGGCAGCGCGGTTTCACCGGCCACCGCGTCGATCAATTCAAAGCCGGTGGCTTCCTGCACCTGGGCAAAGGTCACGCCCGGATGCAGCGAGACAACGCGCACCGCATTGTCCGGCCCGCCGAAGTCCATCACGCACAGGTTGGTGACGATCGTGCGCAGGCTGACGGCGCTGTAATTGCCGCCCGGCACGCGCTTGGCCGGGTTATAGCCGACGCCCGAAACCATATCGACTTCGCCGGCCACGAACACGCGGGTGGTGTGGCTGGGGAAGAAGAAGCTGTTCGGGTGGTAGATGGTGTTGCCCGGAAAGCCGCGCACGCCCAGCATCTGCGTCTTGGGCTGCTGGTGGGTGCCGCCCAGTTGCGACAGGTTGATCTGCCCGAAACGGTCGATCTGGGTGGGCGTGACCATCGCGTGGCGCCGCCCGGTCCACACCGCCGCGTCAAAGAACCGGCTGAACGGCAGGTAGCCCGCCGCCTTGCGGTCTTCATACTTGCGCGGGCCGATCGGCACCGGCTGTTCGACCAGATAGCATTCGCCGTCGGTCATCATCAGTTCGGGGCTGTGGGTCAGCTTGGCGAGGCTGGCGGCCAGGCGCGGCACCGGGCCGACGCCAGTGGCGACCACTTCCCCGTTGTTGCGGAACGCTTCCGAACAGGCGAAAATGCAGAGTTCTGCGAGAGTTACGTCAGTCATCAGAAAATCGGCAGCGGGAGAGCCGCCACCGCCTCCTTTCCGCCAAAGCCAGCAAGGTAATCGGCTTCATTCGCGCCGACGAAACGGTCCTTCACCGCGTTCCAGTCACCCGGATCCTTCGCGGCGTCGGTGTAGGCCTTGAAGGCCTTCATGTCCCAGCCATAGGCCGGGGGCATCGAGCTGGGATGGGCGCCGCACGGGATGTGCGTAACGCCCGAAATGAACGCGCGCTCGACGATGTTGTACTGCGCCTGGTCGGCGTAGTGATCTTCGATCTTGTCGACCAGTTCTTCGCACGAAACATAGGTCTTCGCGGCCGCGCGGGCGAACCATTCGTCGTAATAGACGTCCGGGCCGAACACGTGGACGTTGCCGCGCCAGTCGCTGCGGTTGACGTGCAGCAGCGCCGCATCCAGCTTCAGCGCGGGCATCGCGATCAGCGTTTCGCCATCGGCATAGGGCGACTGCACGGTCTTGAGCCCGCCCAGCGCCGCGAGATCGGTGCCCAGGCCAACGCGGGTCGGCAGGAACGGCAGCTGGAACGCCGCCGCCTTGAGGCCCCACTGGACCATCCCTTCGTCGAGTTCGAGCACTTCGAGCTGGCCGGCTTCGCGGGCCTTGCGGAACCACGGCTCAAGCGGGATCGCGTCGAGGCTGACGAAAGCGAAGACCAGTTTCTTCACCTTGCCCGCCGCGCAGAGCATCCCCACGTCCGCGCCGCCATAGGCGACGATCGTGAGATCCTTGAGGTCCGAGCGCAGGATTTCGCGCACCAGCGCCATCGGCTTGCGCCGCGGGCCCCAGCCACCGATCCCGATGGTCATTCCGTCCGAAAGCTGGCCGACAATTTCGGCCGGTGTCATCCGTTTATCCAGCATGGTCATTCCGCCGCTGCATTCATCTGGGCTTCCTTCATTGCTTTCTGCCAGGCCCATTCGTGGCCCCACTGGCTGATCCCGACATGCTTGGTGACCTGCCAGTTGGCAGGGTCGATCACCAGGCTGTCACAGCCCACTTCCAGGTCGAATCCGCCGGGCGTCTGGACATAGAAGCCCACGGTTTCGTCGTTGAAATGCTGCCCGAGCGTGGCGCTTTCGGGATAGCCGAGCGCCTTCATCCGGTCGTGCGCCTTGCCCACTTCGAGCAGGCTGGGCAGTTCCACCATCACGTGCACCGCGCCCGACGGCGGCACCGGGCCTTCGCCCAGCGCGATCGAGTGGTGGCGGCCGTTGTCGGCGTGCATGAAGGCAAAGCCCATGCCCGGATCGTCCGGCCCGCCGCCGCCGAAATAGAAGCGCGGCATGTCGGTCGGGTGGAAACCCACCACGTTCTGATAGAACGCCACGCATTCGTCGAAGTTCGGCACCGAGAACACCGCATGGCCCAGGCCCATGTCACCGGTGATGAATTCCGGCACGCCCAGCGGCGAAACGAACTGCGTGTCGGCCACGCTGTCGCCATGGTAGAATTCGAGGCCATTGCCCGCCGGGTCGCTGGTCTTGAAAAAGGCAGTGACACCGCGCAGCGCGGCGGCAGCAGCGCTGCCCTGTTCCACCGGCCGGCCGGCCTTGGCCACCGCATCGGCCAGCGCGGCGAGCGCGGCAGCATCGGCCACTTCATAGCCCGCGGCGGTGAAATGATCGCGCGATCCGCTCTCGATGCGGAAGCGGAACGGCCGCTGGTCGATGCGGAATTGCAGCGCGCCATCGGCCGCATCGGGTGCGCGCATCGCGCCCACCAGCTGCGTCATGAAGTGGTCCCAGCGCGCCGGTTGCGCGCTTTCGACGATTACATAGCCAAGCGCCTTCACGCCCATGGCCTTACTCCCCTTTAACGAGGTCGAGGAAGTACGGACGTTCTCCCCCGCCATCGACGTTGATCCGTGCGCCACTGACCCAGCTGGCACCGTCGCTGCACAGCCACAGCACCGCCCCGGCAATATCGCTGCCCAGCCCCATGCGCTGAAGCGGCATCGAACGGCCAACCGCGGCTTGCGCTTCTGCGCCGCCATAGGTTGCCTCGGCATTTTCGGTCTGCATCAGCCCGGCGATGATCGCGTTGACGCGAATGCCCTGCGGGCCCCATTCCTGCGCCAGGCTTTGCGTGAGATTGAGCAGCCCGGCCTTGGCCGCACCATAGGCCGCCGTGCCCGGCGAGGGACGGATGCCCGAAACACTGGCCACGCTGATGACGTTGCCCCCACCGGCCGCCAGCAGGTGCGGATAGGCCGCCTGGGCCATATACATCGGCGCCTGCAGATTAAGCTTGAGGATCGCGTCCAGAAAGCGCGGGCTGGCCCCGGCGAAATCGGCATGGGGCGAGCCGCCCGCATTGTTGACCAGCACGTCCAGCCGGCCATGCAGCGCCGCCGCATGATCGACCAGCGCCCTGGCCTGGTCGGGATCGCGGATATCGGCGGCAAAGAAGGTCACGCCCTGCGGCAGGTCAGCCGGGGCATTGCGCCCACAGACCACCACCTGCGCACCCGAGGCGGCCAGCGCGGCGGCAATATCGCGCCCCAGCCCCCGGGTTCCCCCGGTGACAATGGCCACGCGCCCAGTCAGATCAATGGCGAAACTGCCGTTCAAACCGCGTTCTCCCCCGAAAGCCGAATTGCACGTTTAGCGCGTTCGGCAGATTCGAAAACCGCCAATATCGAAAGCCGGAGTGCTTTTCAATTGACGATTTGCGTATCGCATGGCAGAAAATTTTACGAATGCTTGGCCTGAGAGCCGGCACGATTCGACCTAGGGAGAAGACTTACCATGGCTACCGCAGCCCTGTCCGTTCCGGCCCCGGCCGCGATCCCCACGCATGACGAGCTGGTGGCGCGCGCCCGCGCAATGATCCCCGCTCTGAAGTCGCGGGCCAAGCAGACCACTGCCAACCGCGACGTTTCGGCCGAAACCATTGCCGAGATGAAGGCCAACGGCTTTTTCCGCATCCTTCAGCCGAAGCGCTGGGGCGGCTATGAAATGCACCCCAACACCTTCTTCGAAGTGCAGAAGGCGCTGGCCGAAGGCTGCATGTCGACCGGCTGGATGTACGGCGTGCTGGGCTGCCATCCCTATGAGATGGCGTTGTTCCACAACGAAGCCCAGGAAGAAGTCTGGGGCGAGGACCAGGACATGCTGGTCAGTTCCACCTATCAGCCGGTGGGCAAGGTGACCACGGTCGAAGGCGGCTTCCGCCTGTCGGGCCGCTGGGGCTTCTCGACCGGGTCGGTGCATTGCGGCTGGGTGCTGCTGGGCGCGATGATCTGGCCGAACGACGAGCCCGGCTCGGGCGTGCCGGACATGCGCACCTTCCTGCTGCCGCGCAGCGACTATACGATCGACCGCGATGCCTGGCACACCTTCGGCCTGCAGGGCACCGGCAGCCATGACATCATTGTCGATGATGTGTTCGTGCCCGACTACCGCACCCACCGCGCGGTCGACGGCTTCCTGTGCCAGAACCCCGGCCAGAAGGAAAACACCGGTCCGCTCTATACCCTGCCCTGGGCGCAGGTGTTCGTCCGCTCGGTCTCGACCGCGGCGTTCGGCGGGGCCAAGGCCGCGCTGGAAGCAGCCAAGGGGATCATGGCCAGCCGCGTGTCGACCAACACCGGCAAGGCGAGCAAGGCCGACCCGTTCCTGCAGGCCGCCGTGGCCAAGGCCTATGCCCAGATCCAGGAAATGGAGACGACCCAGCGCGTCACCTTCGAGGACCTGATGGGCTATGCCGAACGCGGCGAGGCGATCCCGATGGAGAAGCGCGCGCTCTATGCCTACAACTCGTCCAACGTGGTGCGCCGCCTGGTCGACCTGATCGACGACATCATGCAGCAGTTCGGTGGCCGCGCGATCTATACCACCAGCGAGATCATTCAGCCGTGGCTGGACCTCAACGCCGGGCGCGCGCACGTCGCCAACGATCCGAACAACCGCTTCGGCGATGTGGTCGGCTCGATGTTCGGCGAACCGCCCGCCTTCACTTTCCTTTAAGGGGCAGACCGTGGCCGATCTCAGCCAAGCAACCTACCGCGTAGCGGGCGATTACGACATCCACCTGGCCGATGTGGGCAGCGGCCCGGTAATCGTGTTCATCCACGGCAGCGGCCCGGGCGCATCGGGGCAGTCGAACTTTCGCCAGAACGTCGATGCCTTTGTTGCGGCTGGCCACCGGGTGATCCTGCCGGACATGATCGGCTACGGCGCTTCGTCCAAGCCCGAAGGGATCGACTATACCCTGCAGCTGTTCACCGACACGCTGTATGACGCGCTGCGCGCCCACGGGATCGAACGCGCCACGCTGATCGGCAATTCGCTGGGCGGCGGGGTCGCGTTGCAGATGACGCTGGACCACCCCGAATTCACCGACAAGCTGGTGCTGATGGCGCCGGGCTGCGTGGCGGAACAGGCCAGCTATTTCACCATGCCGGGCATCGCCAAGATGGTGTCGAACTTCGGCGGGCCGGATTTCAACCTGGACGAACAGCGCCGCCTGATTTCGAACCTGTTGCACCCCGACTGGGCGGACAAGATCCCGGACGAGCTGGTGGCCGAACGCTTCGCCGTCGCCCGCACCCAGCCCAAGGACGTGCTGGTGCGGATGAAGACCCCCAACCTGGGCCTGCGCCTGCACGAGATCGACAAGCCGATCTTCGTGATGTGGGGCCTGAACGACGAGTTCTGCCCGGAAAGCCACGCGCGGCTGTTCCTGGACGCCTGCCGGAACGTGCGCTGCCTGACCTTTGCCCGCACCGGGCACTGGGTCCAGGTCGAACGGGCCAGCGAATTCAACAAGTATGCGATCGACTTCCTCAATGAGCAAAGCTGAAAAATACGGCGCGGAACTCTATGCCGCGCTGCGTGACCGCCGCACCCTGGCACCGCTGATCGCGCGCGATCCGTCGCTGACGGTGGACGATGCCTATGCGATCAGCCTCGATTTCCTGGCCCGCCGCCGCAAGGACGGCGAAAAGGTGGTCGGCAAGAAGATCGGCGTGACCAGCAAGGCCGTGCAGGACATGCTGGGCGTTCACCAGCCCGACTTCGGCTTCCTGACCGACTGGATGCGGGTGGGCGAAGACATCAGCGTCGACGGCAAGGCGCTGATCGCGCCGCGCGCCGAGGCGGAAATCGCCTTCGTGCTGAAGGACAGCCTCAACGGTCCGGGCGTGACCGCCGCCGATGTCGTGGCCGCGACCGACTACATCGCCCCCTGCTTCGAAATCGTCGACAGCCGAATCCAGGACTGGAAGATTTCGATCGTCGACACCGTGGCCGACAATGCCAGCTGCGGGGTGTTCGTGGTGGGCGATGCCAAGGCGGACCCGCGCGAGCTGGACCTGCCCGCCCTGCGCGTGACGGTGACCAAGAACGGCGCGCCGCTGTCCGAAGGGCTGGGCAGCGCGGTTCAGGGCGATCCGGCCCAGGCGGTCGCCTGGCTGGCCAACACGCTCGGCGCCTATGGCGTCACGCTTGATGCGGGCGACGTGATCCTGTCGGGATCGCTGGTCCCGCTGGAAGACGCGGTGAAGGGCGACGTGTTCGAAATGACGCTGCACGGCGTGGGCACCTGCACCGCCCGGTTTATCTAAGGAAACAGCAATGGCACGGGTAAAGGCCGCAATCATCGGTTCGGGCAATATCGGCACCGACCTGATGATGAAGATGATCAAGTATCCCCAGAACATGGAACTGGCCATCGTGGTCGGCATCGACGAAAAGTCGGAAGGCCTGGCCATGGCGCGCGAGCACGGCATCGCGACGACCCATGAAGGGCTTGAAGGGCTGCAGAAGCACCCGCTCTACAAGGAAATCGGCATCGCCTTCGACGCGACCAGCGCCTATGCCCACAAGGTGCATGACGCCGCGCTGCGCGCCGATGGCATCCAGGTGGTTGACCTGACCCCGGCCGCGATCGGCCCGTTCACCGTGCCGCCGGTGAACATGAGCCAGCACCTTGACCAGCCCAACGTCAACATGGTGACCTGCGGCGGCCAGGCGACGATCCCGATGGTCGCCGCCGTCGCCCGCGTGTCCGACAAGCTGCACTATGCCGAAATCGTCGCCTCGGTCTCGTCGCGTTCAGCCGGGCCCGGCACGCGCGCCAACATCGACGAATTCACCCGCACCACCGCCCGCGCCATCGAAGTCGTCGGCGGGGCGACCAAGGGCAAGGCGATCATCATTCTCAACCCGGCCGAACCGCCGATGATCATGCGCGATACCGTGTTCACCCTGAGCGAAGGCGGCAGCGAGGACGCGATCCGCCGTTCGGTGGAAGACATGGTCACGGAAGTGCAGAAGTACGTCCCCGGCTACCGCCTGAAGCAGGAAGTGCAGTTCGAGCGGTACGGCGACAACAACAAGCTGAAGATCCCCGGCATGGGCGAATTCACCGGCATCAAGTCGATGATCATGCTCGAGGTCGAGGGCGCGGGCGATTACCTGCCGAGCTATTCGGGCAACCTCGACATCATGACCGCCGCGGCCAAGGCCACCGGCGAACTGCTTGCCGAACGCCGCATGAACCAGGGGGGGACGGCCCAGTGACCAGCAATTTCGACGTCGCGCGCGGCGACAAGCTCTACATCCAGGACGTGACCCTGCGCGACGGGATGCACGCCGTGCGCCACATGTACGGCATCGACCACGTCCGCGCGATTGCCCAGGCGATCGAGGCTTCGGGCGTGGACGCGATCGAAGTGGCCCACGGCGACGGCCTGTCCGGCGCCAGCTTCAACTATGGCTTCGGCGCCCATACTGACTGGGAATGGCTGGAAGCCGTGGCCGAAGTCCTGGACAAGTGCGTGCTGACCACGCTGATCCTGCCCGGCGTCGGCACGGTCGAAGAACTGAAGCGCGCCTATGACATCGGCGTGCGCTCGGTCCGCGTCGCGACCCATTGCACCGAAGCAGACGTTTCGAAGCAGCACATCGGCATCGCCCGCGATCTTGGCATGGACGTATCAGGCTTCCTGATGATGAGCCACATGATCGAACCCGATCACCTAGCGAGCCAGGCCCTGCTGATGGAAAGCTACGGCGCGCAGTGCGTCTATGTTACCGACAGCGGCGGCGCGCTCGACATGGACGGGGTGCGCGCGCGCTTCGAAGCCTATGACCGCGTGCTGAGGCCCGAAACCCAGCGCGGCATCCACGCGCACCACAACCTCTCGCTGGGCGTCGCCAATTCGATCGTCGCGGCGCAGTGCGGCGCGGTGCGGATCGACGCCAGCCTGACCGGCATGGGCGCGGGCGCGGGCAATGCGCCGCTCGAAGTGTTCGTGGCCGCCGCCGACCGCAAGGGCTGGAACCACGGCTGCGATGTCAGCCTGCTGATGGATGCGGCCGAAGACCTGGTCCGTCCGCTCCAGGACCGCCCGGTGCGGGTTGACCGCGAAACGCTCAGCCTGGGCTATGCGGGCGTCTATTCGAGCTTCCTGCGCCATGCGGAGAAGGCCAGCGAGACTTACGGCATCGACACCCGCGAAATCCTGCTCGAACTCGGCCGCCGCAAGATGGTCGGCGGGCAGGAAGACATGATTGTCGACGTTGCGCTCGACATGCTCAAGGCCAAGGGCGCCTGATAACAATAAGCGTCATGGCGCGGGGCCCAGGCTTGCGCGCCATGATGACAATCCGGGAAGGATGCCATGACCGAGATTTCCCTGCACAAGCCTTTCCCCGCCAGTGAGGTAAAGGCCTGGGATTACACCTGCGACGTCGCCGTGATCGGCTTTGGCGCGGCCGGGGCCTGTGCCGCGATCGAGGCGGCGGACGCCGGGGCCAAGGTGATCCTGTTCGAACGCAATTCGGGCAGCGGCGGGGCTTCGGGCCTGTCGGGCGGGGAAATCTACATCGGTGGAGGCGGCGGCACCGAAGTGCAGCGCGCCGCCGGGTTCGAGGATTCGACCGAGGATTTCGCCAAGTATCTCAAGATGGCCGGCGGCCCCTGCGCGGACGAGGCCAAGTGCGACCTTTACGCGGCCGAAGCGCTGAACCACTTCGCCTGGCTCAAGTCGCAAGGGGTGCCCTATCGCGGCAATTACCTGCCCGGCAAGCACATCGAACCGACCGACGATAGCACGCTGATCTGGTCGGGCAGCGAAGCCGCCGCGCCGTTCTGCGACCACGCCAAGCCCGCCCCGCGCGGCCACGTGATCCAGCACATGGGCTGGGGCGGCGGCCGCCCGCTGGTCGACATCCTTGAAGCCAGCGCCCGCGCCAAGGGCGTGGACGTGGTGGTCGATGCGCGCGCCGTTGCGCTGGTCGAACAGCGCGGCCGGATCGTCGGCGCGGTGGTGCGGATCGACAACATCAACCGCTTCGTGAAAGCCGACAAGGGCGTGGTCCTGGCCACCGGCGGCTTCGTCTTCAACGACGAGATGCGCCGCAAGTATTGCCCCGAAAGCTTCAAGCTGAACGACCCGATCGGCGACAAGGACGACGGCAGCGGGATCATGCTGGGCCTGGGAGCGGGCGGCGAGGCGATCCACATGGAACAGTTCTTCACCACCTGCCCCTGGACCATGCCCGAAAGCCACGCCAACGGCGTGTTCGTGAATGTGCAGGGCCAGCGCTTCATCAACGAGGACTGCTATCACGGCCGGGTCAGCCGCTGCGCGGTCGATCAGCCGGGCGGCAAGGTCTACCTGCTGCTCGACAATGCCAACTTCGTCCAGCCGATGGACTTTGCCCGGATGAGCATTGCCGGCACTGGCGACAGCTGGGAAGAGGTCGAGGCCGAACTGGAAATGCCGCAGGGCACGCTCAGCGCGACCATGGCCTTCTACAATGCCCATGCCCGCGAAGGCCGCGATCCGCTGTTCGGCAAGCGCGCGCCGATCCTCAAGCCGCTGGACCAGGGCCCGTTCATCGCGCTCGAGCTGAACTTTGAAAGCTCGTACTTCAGCTTCTTTACGCTGGGAGGCCTTCGCACCAGCACCAAGGCCGAAGTGCTCGACCGTGCCGGGCATCCCGTGCCGGGCCTCTACGCTGCCGGGCGCTGCACCAGCGGCCTGCCGGCCTGGGGGCATGGCTATTCATCGGGGATGAGCCTGGCCGACTGCACCTTCTTCGGCCGCCAGGCCGGGCGGACGGCAGCCCAGGGATGAGCCGCTGCAAGGCCATCGCCCTGCTGAAAAAGCGCGATGCCCTGACGCGGGAACAGTTCATCGCGCACTATGAACAGGTGCACGTGCCGCTGATCCTGTCGCTTTACCCGATGATCGCGGAATATCGGCGCAATTACGCCGATTTTTCCAGTGCCTTCGCCTTTGCCGATGCCGCGCCATTCGATTTCGATTGCGTTAGCGAATTCTGGTTCGACAGCCGGGCTGATTGGGACGCCTTCATGGCCCGCGCCGCCGATCCCGAAGTGACCGCGCTGGTCAGCGCCGACGAAGCGAACTTCATCGCCAGCAGCTACACCCGGCTGTTCGCGGTCGAGGAAAGCATCACCACCAATCCCCAAGCAGGAGCCTGACGTGCCGACCCAGCTCGATCCCCAAGTTCTGATGCAGCAAGCCAAAACCGAAACCGGGCTGGATGATTTTGGCGATCCGTGGTTCGAGGGTCCGCTGGGCAAGCTGGTGGACGAGGTCAACGCGCACGCCGGCCTCGTCTCGCCGGAAAGTTCCGCCGGGGTGCGGATCCAGTCCGCCCTGTCCGACCGGCTGAAGCTGGTGCAGTATTTCAAGGACCACCCCGAAGCGGCGAACGAGCGAATTGACCTCGCCTGCGCGATCATCGGCCTGCCGCGCACGGGTTCCACCATGGTCCACCGCCTGCTCTCGTCCGTCCCGCGGCTGACCGCGCTGTGGTGGTGGGAAACGGCCTTTCCCCTGCCCTTCCCGGGCGAAGCGGCGAATGACCCCGCGCCCCGGCAGGAAGCCGCGAAGCAGATGGTTGACTGGCTGCTGACCGAGTGGCCGGACTTTGAATCGATCGACCCGATGGACGCGATGGCGGTGAACGAGGAAGTCGTGCTGCTCGACCGCACGTTCCTGTCGACCACTTACGATTCGATGATGCCGATCCACGAATACGGCTATTGGCAGGCCGACCAGGATCACGAGGCCGCCTTCCGCGACCTCTACCGCTTCATGCAGGCGATCCAGCACCAGCGCGTGGCCCAGGGCGAAGCGCGGCGGCCGTGGGTGTTCAAGACCCCGCACCACCTGATGGGCGGGATTGGCGGCCTGCTGGCGGTCTGGCCCGACGTCAAGCTGGTGATGACCCACCGCCATGTCGGGCAGGTGCTGCCCAGCTATTGCTCGATGTGCGCCTCGCTCTCGGTCGGCAGTTCGACCACTTATCGCAAGGAAGAGGAAGGCGCCCACTGGAGCCGCCGCTTCCGCGTGGGACTGGAACGGCTGGAAGCGCTGCGCCAGACCCTGCCCAAGGGCCAGGTGATCGACGTGCGCTATGAAGACACGGTCAGCGATCCGGTTGGCATGGCCGAGCGGGTGCTCGATCAGCTGGGCCTGGGTAGCGATGCCGCAACGCGCGCCGCGCTGGAAGAGTGCGTCGCCGGCAATGTCCGCGATGCCCGCCCCCGCCACAAGTACAGCGCCGACGAATTCGGCCTGACGCCGGAAGGGATCGCGGCCGAATTCGCCTTTTACCACGACAAGTATCTCACAAAATAAGCGAGGAGAGCGCGCCATGATCCTGAAAGACAAGGTTGTCATCATCACCGGAGCAGGTCCGGGCATGGGCCAGGCGATGTGCCGGGGCGCGGCTGCGGAAGGGGCGAAAGTGGTCGTCTCGGCCCGTTCGGTCGATGCGATCAATGCGCTGACCGGCGAAATCAACGCGGCCGGCGGCGAGGCGATTGCCGTGCCCTGCGACGTGGCAAGCACCGACCAGTGCCACGCGCTGGCCAAGGCGGCGGTGGACAAGTGGGGCCGGATCGACGGCATGGTCCACTCGGCCTATTACCACCCCGACTGGGGCAGCATCATCGACCATTCGATCGACCAGGTGCTCCAGGCGCTTGACGTGATCGCCGTTGGCGGCTTGCGCATGGCCCAGGCCGTGGTGCCGCAGATGAAGGCGCAGGGGTCCGGCTCGATCGTCAACATCTCGACCCTTGCCACCCGCAAGCCGATGCCGGGCGAAGGCGGCTATGCCATGGCCAAGAGCGCGATCAACCAGTTGACCCGCCAGCTGGCGGTGGAACTGGGTGGCACCGGCATCCGTGCCAACACCGCGCTAATGGGCTGGATGGACGGCGTGCCGCTTGACCAGTTCTTCGCCTCGCAGGGCGAAGCGGGCGAAGCCTTCCGTAAGCAGCGCGCCAGCGAGATTCCGGTCGGCCACATCCCGCCCGACAAGGACTGCGCCAAGGCGGTCTATTTCCTGCTGTCGGACTATGCCAGCGAAGTGACCGGGGCGATGATCGACGTCAACGGCGGCGATTGGGTCGCGGCGTGAGCACCGACATTGCCCAGGCCTGGCGCGATTACTGCGCGCGCCTGGCTGATGCGGGGGCGGTCATCCTGGCTGATGACGTCCCCGCCGATCCGCTGATCCGTACCGAAGGGTTCCGCTACCTCTCGCGCCTGTCGAAGCTGGCGCTGGAACAGTATGTCGAGGCGAGCGATCCCGACTTTCCGTTCTTCTACCAGCTGAGCCACGAGACGGGGAAGATCGGCGCGGACAACCCCGACAACGAATACTGGAACGCGTCGATCAGCGGCAGCAGCGACTACCGGATCACCGGCAAGCGCGGGTCGATGTTCTATTTCTCGATCGTCGCCAATGCCATGCGCTATCACATCGATGGCAGCGCCCACGCCACCGGCAGCCTGATGGCGGACGAGATCGCGTGGGGCCCGGATGGCGAGGTGGAAATCATCGCCAGCTGCAATCCCCCCAGCGGCGCGGACGCGGGCAAGAACTGGCTGCGGCTGGAACCGGACGCCAGCGTGATCATCATCCGCCAGTCGGCGCTGGACCGCGCCAATGAGCGCGGCGGCGAGTTCCATATCGAACGGATCGGCGGCCCGGCGGTTCCCGCCCCGCTCAGCGCGGATCGGCTCGCCGCTGGCCTTGGCGCGGCGGCGCAGTTCGTGAACGGCGTCGCGCAGACCTTTGCCGACTGGACCCGGCTGTTCCGCCAGACCCCGGGCCAGTTCCCCGACATCGACCAGGCGATGTTCCAGAAGGGCGGCGGGGCCAAGGACATCTATTACGCTCATGCCTATTGGCGGATCGCGCCGGACGAGGCCTGGCTGATCGAGGTGACCCCGCCCGAATGCTATTACTGGAACTTCCAGCTCGACAACTGGTGGATGGAAAGCTTCGATTACCGGTTCCGCCAGATCACGGTGAACAAGCATTCCGCAAAGCTGGAACCGGACGGATCGCTGTGCATCGTCTGCGCTGCGCGCGATGTCGGGGTGGGTAACTGGATCGACACCTGCGATCACGGCGAAGGCACCGCGCTGCTGCGCTGGGCCGGAGCGAGCGAGCATCCCCTGCCCCGCGCCCGCGTGGTGAAACTGGCAGATCTGGAGAACGGCAATGCTTGACTGGATGAAGGCGGCCAAGACCGTGGCGGAAGACCCGGCGATGGGCTTTGACCCGAACGCCGTCACCCGCAGCGAAACGGTGACGATCAACGCGCCGGCCAGCGTGGTCTGGCAGGTGCTCACCGACCTGCCGCGTTATAACGAGTGGAACCCGTTCTGCATCCGCGCCGTCTCCACGCTGGAAATGGGCGCGCCGGTGGAAATGACGCTGATCAACTATGCCACCGCCGGCGGGCCGACCGTGCCGAACCTGGAATATGTCTGCGCCTTCGAGCCGGAAAAGCTGCTCAGCTGGGAGTTCCCCAACCTCGATTTCTGGCCCTACCCCGCGCGGCGCGACCAGGTGATCGAGGCGACCGGACCGGATAGCTGCACCTATTACAGCACCGACGCCTTCCTGGGGGCAAACGGCATTCACGTGTTCCGCTTTGCCGGGCCGTGGATCAAGCGCGCTTTCGATGACAGCGGCCTGGCGCTGAAGGCGCGCGCCGAAGCAGTCTATGCCAACGCTTGAAGAACGCCTGCAGGCGCTGGAAGACCGCGAGGCGATCCGTGCGCTGATCGCCCGCTATGGCCCGCTGGCCGATAGCGGCGATGCGGCCGGCGTCGCCGCGCTGTGGACCGGGGACGGCAGCTACGCCGTCCACGGCTTTGCCGACGCCGTGGGGCGCGAGGCGGTGGCCGGGCTGATCGAGGGGACCTATCACCAGCAGTTGATGGCCGATGGCTGCGCCCATGTGCTCGGCCCGGTGGCGATCGACCTGGCGGGCAGCAGCGCCACGGCGCGCGGCCATTCGCTGGTGCTGCGCTGGACCGGCAGCCAGTTCGAAGTGCTGCGGGTTGCCGCCAACCGCTGGCACCTGGCGCGCGGTGCGGACGGCTGGCAGGTCACCCGCCGCGAGAACGCGCTGCTGCAAGGCGATGCGGCGGCGCGGGCCTTGCTGGCGGAGTAGGAACCCGAACGGTCCCTGCCCCGCCGGCTTTCGCCCTACATTCCGTCAATCGCCTTGCTGACCAGCACGTTCACCGCCACCCGGCGGTTCTGCGCCTTGCCTTCCGGCGTGTCGTTGCTCGCCGCCGGATCGGCGGTGGCCATGCCGGTCGGCGTCAGCATCCGGTAGGGCTTCCAGCGGCACTGCTGCTGGAGGTAGTTGATCACGCTGGCGGCGCGCTTCTCGCTCAGCACCTGGTTGACCTCGTCGCTGCCGGTGGAATCGGTGTAGCCCACCACCAGCATCAGCGCGCCCTCGGTCGCCTCTGCGGCGCTGGCGGCGTTGCACAGCTCGATCTTGGCGCTGGGCGAAAGCGCGGCCTTGCCGGTGTCGAAATAGACGTTGGTCGTGCTCTTGATGTTGTACTTGTCGATATCGGCCATGCGTCCGCGCAGCGCCTCGGTCGCGGCTGTCTGCTCGGCAAAGCCCTGGGCGGTGCCGGTGCGGATCATCGAGGCGGTCTTGAAATCGCCGCTGCGGTAGGTGACCTGGCTGGCGAACAGCTCGGTCCCCGACTGCAAGGTCTTGACCGTGACCGGCAGGCCATTGAGCAGCACATCGGCGCCCGGCTTGGCCTTGCCGCCGCCAAACAGGCCCGAACTGGTCTTGATCCTGGTGGCATCGGTAATGGCGATGACCGAGGTGGTGCCATCGGCGGCGACCACTTTCATCCGGTTGCCGCTGCGTGCGGCGATGAAGCCCTTGACCTCTGGCCCCGGCGTCATGGCCGCGGGATCGGGCTGCGCCTCGCCTGTCACGACGATCGACGGGTCCGGCGCCTGTGCGGCCAGCTGGCCCGGTGCGGCCAGTGCTGCCACGGCAAGCAGTGCCAGTGCCCCCGCTCGTTCGGACTTGATACGCATTCGCTTACTCCTCTCAGACCGCCCCGCGCAGCCCGCCTGTTGCGATTAACCTGTCTACCAGATTAACGGCAACACTGCGGGCCGGCACGAGCGGCCAGTCGGAGGCGAATGTGCGGCGGGCCGATCAGCCCGCCAGCTGCCCGCCGTCCATGGTGAACAGCGAACCAGTGATCTTGCAGGCCTCGTCGCTGGCCAGGTAGGCGAACAGCCCGGCGATGTGTTCCGGCTCGCAGGTGCCGTTTTCCAGCTTGGGGGCATTGCGCATCACCAGCGCCCAGTCGACGTCGCCCGGAGGCGGCGGGGCATTGCCCATCGGCGTGTTGACGTGGCCCGGGCAGATCGCGTTGATGCGGATGCCCTTGGCAGCCCATTCCACCGCCAGCCCCTTGGTGATCGCCGCCACGCCGTGCTTCGAGGCCGAATAGGCGATGGTATAGGCGATGCCCTGCAGCGCCGCGGTGGACGCGGTGTTGACGATGCAGCCCTTGGTTTTGACCAGGTGCGGATAGGCCGCCTGGCACATGGCAAAGACGCTGGTGGTGTTGATCTTCAGGATGCGCTCGAAATCATCGAGGCTGAAATCCTGGCTCGGGCCCCACTTGAGCATGCCCGACACATTGCAGACCACGTCCAGCCCATCGACCGCGGCGGCATCGACCAGCGCCTTGCAGCTGGCAAAGTCCATTGCGTCGAACGTCTGGATGCGCGGCGCCTTTGCCATCAGCTTGGCCGTTTCGGCCAGCCCGTCGGCGTTGATGTCGGCGATGGTCACTGCCGCGCCTTCAGCGGCCAGGCGGATCGCGGTGGCCCGTCCAATTCCCGATGCGGCGCCGGTCACCAGCGCCTTCTTGCCTTCAAACCTCTGCATGGCCTCTCTCTCCCAAGGCATGGGGAGGACAGCGGCCGTTCCCGCTGCCCTCCCCCAGTCCGTGTTAAGTCAGATCAGAACTTCACGCCAACCGTCAGGCCATAGGTCCGGGGATCCGGGAAGTAGGCCAGGGTCAGGCCGCCGAAACCGGGGCCGAAATCAATGAAGTTCTGCGCGTTGGCCTGCTTGGTCAGGTTCTTGACCCAGGCCGACACGTCGAGCTTGGCACCGCCCACGGACAGATCAGCCAGCGCGGCGCGCAGGTTGATCATGGTCCGGCCCTTGGACTGCGTGTTGCCCGCCACCTGCGTGGTGTAGGGATCGCCGACCAGGGCATAGGGGAAGGTGTAGTACTTCGACACGTGGTTGAGATCGCCGATCAGGCTGAACTTGCCCCAATCGCCGCTGATCACGTCCCAGTTCACGCCCATGCTGGCGGTGAACTTCGGCGTGTGCGGGAAGGCGCGGTTGTTCGACACGTCGACGCCGCCATCCAGGTAGCTCTTGTACTTGGCTTCCAGCACCGCGAGCGAACCATTGATGGTCAGCGACGGGACCGGCCGCAGCACGGTTTCCAGTTCAAGCCCGCGGATCCGCGCGGCAGCGGCGTTGCGCACTTCCGAAGCGGCCGCGCCCTTCGCCGTGAACACCGACAGCTGGATGTCCTTGTGCTCGTCCCAGAACCCGGCAAGGTTCAGGATCACCTTGCCATCGGCCAACTTGGCCTTGACGCCCATTTCATAGCTGTCGACCAGTTCGGGGCGATAGGGATTGCACAGCTCGCTGGCCTTGCCCGGCGCGGTGGAGCAGCTGAACGGGCTACCGATCAGCGCCGACACGTCGGTTTCGCCGTTGAACCCGCCCGACTTGTAGCCACGCGCCCAGCGGGCATAGACATTGACGTCCGGCGTCGCTTCATAGGCCAGGGTCACCGCCGGGGTGAACTTGTTGAAAGTGGCATCGGGCACGCCGCCGTAGTTCAGGTTGAACAGCGGCACGGTCGGCGAGCCAACCCCGAAGAAGCGGCGGATGTCCTTCTTTTCGTGGGTGTAGCGACCGCCCAGGGTCAGGGTCAGCGGATCGGCCAGCTTGTAGTCGATCTGGCTGAACACCGCGAACGCCTTGGTGTGCCCGCCGTAGTCCGACTGCAGAACCGTCGCGCCCGGCAGGGCCAGCTGGTTGAGGAAGCCGAAGAAGCGTTGCGGCCCAAGCGTCTCGGCCTTTTCATCGTAGTAGAACGCGCCGACGACATACTTCAGCTTGTCGTCCATCGCCGCGCCGCTGGCCTGCAGTTCCTGGCTGAAGGCACGGAAGTCGGTCAGACGCTTGGTGGTGGCGACATCGAGCGGCGAACCGTCGAGGTCGATCGAGTCTTCCCACTTCAGCTTGCGGTAGGACGTGATCGACTTGATCGTGACCGTGTCCAGATCCAGCGTCGCGGTCAACGCGTGGCCCATCGAACGCGAATATTCGTAGTTCGGCGAAGCATCGACGCTGCCGGTGCTCTGGCGGGTCTTGCTGGCATAGAGCCCCAGCGGGGCAATCGCCTGCAGGAGGGCCGGATCGGTCCACAGGTCGTTGGTCGAAGCCGGGTTGTTCGGCAGCACCGAATAGAGCTGCGCAAAGTCCGGACGCTGCTTGTTGCGGCTGTAGTCGAACGCATAGTCGAGCGTCAGCGGCCCTTCCGGCTTCAGGCGCACCTGGGCCATGAAGCTCTGCCCGTCGATGTCGTTGATCGAGGTCAGCGAGTTCGGCTTGGCCAGGAAGGCCGCCGGATAGGGATTGGGCGTGATCTTGACCATGCCGTCGCGCTTGGTCAGCTGACCCGACAGCTTGACCGACAGCGGACCGGCCGCCGGCAGGTCGAGCACGGCCTTGGCGCGCCAGTAGTCATAGTTGCCATAGGTCACTTCGGCGCTGGCGCGCAGTTCGCCCGAAGGCTTGCGCGACACCAGGTTGATCGCCCCGGCCAGCGCGTTGCGGCCGTAAAGCGTGCCCTGCGGCCCGCGCAGCACTTCGACGCGTTCCAGATCGGCGATGTCGAAGATCGAACCCTGGACCTTGGCGACATAGACGCCGTCCAGATAGAGGCCGACCGCCGGTTCCCAGGTGATTGCCGGGTTGATCGTCACCGAACCGCGGATCGAGATCTGCGCCGCCGTCTTGTTCGACGGGGTGCGTTCGATCTTCACGTTCGGCGAAACCGAACCCAGACCGTCGATCGAAGTGATCCCGCGCGATTCGAGGAACTGGCTGCCCACCGCCGAAATGGCGATCGGCACGTCCTGGATGTTTTCCGCGCGCTTCTGCGCGGTGACGACGATTTCACCGATACCGTCATCGTTGCCCTGATCCGCCGCAGCATCCTGCGCGAAAGCGGGCATGGAAACCAGCGCGCCCAGCGAAACCAGGGCGGTGGTGGCCAAAAGTCGCTTCATGATATTCTCCTCCCGAGTCAGCCTTTCGGACATTCCTTGTCCGAAATTGCGTAACTTCGATGGCGCGCATCTACGCGAACTGGTGTTGCGACACAATTGAAAATTGGATAGCGTAGCCCGCAACAAGGCAAATTACGCGATGGGATGGATATGCTGACGATTGCACTGGCTGCCGCCGCAGCTCTGCCCGATGGGACGCAGTGCCAGGCCGCCGCCGCCGATCCGCAGGCCGCATTGGCGCAAAGCATCGGTCTGCAAGGCTATATCTACGGCTATCCGCTGGTCGACATGCTGAAGCAGCGCTTCAACGAGACGCACCGGACCAGCCCGGGCCAGCCGGTCGCCGCGCCGGTCAACCAGATCGCGATCTATCCCCACCTCCTGACCCCGGCCACCCAGGGCCAGCTGCGCGCGCCCAATTCGGATACGCTGTACCTCAATGCCTGGGTCGACCTGTCGCGCGGGCCGGTGCTGATCGACACGCCGGACATGGGCACGCGCTATTACACGCTGGCCTTCATGGACCTCTATGCCCGGCCCTGGCACCTTGGCACGCGCACCAATGGCGGCAAGGCGCGGCGCTATGCGCTGGTCGGGCCGTCGGGCGGCACGGTGCCCGAAGGTTACGAAGTGTTCCGCCTGCCGACCGATACCGCCTGGATGCTGGGCCGCGTGCTGGTAACCGGGCCGCAGGACGAACCCGCCGCGCGCAAGCTGGCCGAGGCGATCACGATGCGCGGCGCACAGGGCGAGCCGGTAACCGACGCCGCGCCGCTCAACCCGTTCGACAGCCTGGCCTATTTCCAGCTGCTCAACCAGGCGCTGCGCAGCGTTCCGGCCAAGCCGGGCGAGGAAGCGCTGATGGCCCAGTTCGACCGCGCCGGGTTCGGCCCCGGCGTGGTGTTCGATGAAGCCAGACTGAGCGCCGCGCAGAAGCTGGGGCTGGGCTGCACGCTGCGGATCGGGCCAGACGTGCTGAAAGCCAACGGCTTCCGCCCGACGCAAAGCGGCAATGGCTGGCTGCTGTCGCGGGCGATGGACAATCCCGGCAACGATTTCCTGCTGCGCGCCGAAGCGGTGCGCGGCGGCTATGTCAACGCGCGCGAGGAATCGATCTATCCCGCCGCGATCCAGGACAGTTCGGGCCAGTGGCTGAACGGGGCGAACAGCTACCGCATCCGCTTTGCCAAGGGGCAGCTGCCGCCGGTCGACGGATTCTGGTCGATCACCGCCTATACCGCGCAGGGCGTGCAACTCAGCGAAAACGCGATCCACCGCTATACCATCGGCGATCGCACCAAGGGGCTGAAGTTTGCCAGGGACGGATCGCTTACCCTCACCCTCTCCGCCGCGCGCCCGCGCGAAGGCACCGCCAACTGGTTGCCGGTTCCGGCAGCAGGCTTCACTCTGGTCGCACGGCTTTACCTGCCCCGCCCGTCAGCACTGGATGGCAGCTATCTGCTGCCTCCGGTCGAAAGGATCACCGAATGACTGATACCGCTCTCCTTGCCCGGATCGACCGGCTGGAATCGCTCGACGCGATCCGGCAGCTCCCCGCGAAATACGCGCTCGCGCTCGACATGCGCGACATGGACGCGATGGTCAGCCTGTTCCCCGCCGATGTGCGGGTGGGCAAGGACGCCTCGGGCCGGCAGGCGCTGCGCGCCTACATGGACCGCACGCTGCGCTCGCCCTTCACCGGCACGTCGCACCACATCGGCGGCCACGTGATCGAATTCGACGATCCCGATCATGCCCACGGCGTGGTCTATTCCAAGAACGAGCACGAAACCGGCGACGAATGGGTCATCATGCAGATGATGTATGTCGACGATTACATCCGCCAGGACGGGCGCTGGTTCTTCGCCCGCCGCCTGCCGCTCTACTGGTATGCCACCGATCTCAACAAGCCGCCGATCGGCGAAAACAAGATGCGCTGGCCGGGCACCGAATGGGTGGAAGGCAACTTCCACAAGCTGTTCCCCAGCTACGCCGAGTTCTGGGCGCGCGAGGGCGACCACGGCGGGCCGGTGGCGGAACCCGCGCCGCTGGACAAGTACCTTGAAACCATGCGACGCGGGGCTGCGCCGCCCAAGGTGAAGGTGCGCGCCGACTGACGGGGGAGAACATGATGAAGCATCTGGGCTGGATCGGACTGGCGGCGCTGGGCGCGGCCAGCGTGGCGGTGCTGGCGGACGAGCCGGCCAAGCCCGTGTTCAAGATCCCGCCCGGCTACATCGCGGCCGAAAACGTCCCCGACAGCTCGCTGCTGGTGCCCCCGGCCCCGGCGCGCAAATCGGGCGCGGAACAGCGCGACAAGGCGGCGAGCAAGACGGCGCTGGCCGCCCACGGCACGCCGCGCTGGACCGTGGCGACCAGCGATGCGGATCTGTTCTCGCCGCAGGCCACCGGCGCGCTGAGCTGCGCGGCGGGCTTCGACATCTCGGCCCAGGCCACGCCTTCGCTCGACAAGCTGCTGCGCCGCACGATGATCGATTTCGGCATGGCCACCGGCAAGGCCAAGAAGCTTTACAACCGCGACCGCCCGTTCGAAGTGAACAGGCAGCCGATGTGCACGCCAGAGATCGCCAGGGCGCTGGAAGCGGACGGGTCCTATCCCTCCGGCCACAGCGCGATCGGCTTCGGCTGGGGCATGGTGCTGGCGCAGCTGGTGCCCGATCGCACCACCCGGTTGATGGCCCGCGGCCGGGCCTTTGGCGAAAGCCGCCGGTTCTGCAACGTCCACTGGCAAAGCGATGTCGAGGAAGGCCGCGTGATCGCCGCCGCTGTCTTCGCACGGTTGCAGGCCGAACCCGCCTATCAGGCGGACCTGCAAGCCGCGCGCGAGGAACTGGCCAAGGCCCCGCGCCAGGCCCCCAGCCGCGATTGTGCGGCAGAGGCAGCGGCGCTCGCCGGGGGCTAAAGCTCGGCCAGGAATTCCAGCAGCAGCGCGTTCACCGGCCCGGGCGCTTCCAGCTGCATCATGTGTCCGGCGCGCGGGACCATCGCCACGCGGCGCACCTGCCCGTGATAGTCATGGATCGCGGCGAGCGGATCGTCGCCATGCCAGGCTTCCAGGTCAACATCGCGATCGCTGCCGATGAAGAAATAGGGCTGCGTGGTCTTCTGCCCGCGCCAGGCCGCGCGCTGGTGCCAGCGCAGGTCCATCGCCCGGTACCAGTTCAGCCCGCCAGTAAAGCCGGAGCGTTCATAATCCGCGACCACCGCGTCCATCACCTCGGCGCTGAGCCACGACCACGGCAGCGGCGGCGCTTCGGGCAGCGCCTCGATATACGGCGTGCCGGAGGGATGCTCCCAGACGTTGAGATAGCGGTATTCGCCCGACAGCGCGTAATAGACCCGTTCGAGGAACTTGCGCGGCTCGGCATTGAGCGCCGCATCGGCGACGCCGGGCTCGCGGAAATAGTCGATGTGGACGAAGTGGCTTTGCGCCCATTCCGCCGCCTCGGCCAGCGGGGTGATATCGGCGCGGTCGGCGTAGAACGGGTTTTCCAGCGCAATGATCGCCCGCACCCGATCCGGGTGCAGGTGCGCGCAGTCGATCACCGCGAAGATCCCGAAATCGAGCCCCGCGAACACCGCCTGTGGCAGCCCGAGGTGATCAAGCAGGCCCGCGAGATCCCCGGCGGTCTGGAAGCAGTCATATGCTGCGGGATCGGTCGGCCCCTCGGTCTGCCCCATGCCGCGCATGTCGGGGACGATCACCCGGTAACCGGCCCCGGCCAGCGCGGCGATCTGGTGGTGCCAGCTGATCCAGGTGTGGGGAAAGCCGTGGCACAGCACCACGGGCTCGCCCAGCCCGGCCTCCACCCAGTGCGTCTCAATCCCGTTGATCCGCGCGGTGTGGTGGGTCAGGCCGGGGATATGCATGATCGTTACATCCGCTGCGAGGAAATGTTGCCGCCGTCGACCACCAGCTCGGTGGCGGTGATATAGCTCGCCTCATCCGAGAGGAGAAAGCGCACCGCCCGCCCGATTTCATCGGGCTGACCCAGCCGTTCGAGCAGGATGCGGCGTTCCAGCACGCCTTGTGGCAGCACATCGACCGTGGGTTGCAGCATTGGCGTCAGGATCATGCCCGGCGACACCGCGTTGATGCGGATGCCATCGCTGCCCAGCCGGTCAGCGAGCGAGCGGATCAGGCCGAGCATCCCGCTTTTCCCGGCCGAATAGACCGGGTTGATCGCGTTCCCCAGCGTGGCGTTGATCGAAGCGATGCCGACAATTGCCGAACCCGGATTGGCCTTGAAATCGGCCAGCAGGTCGCGGCACAGCATGGCCAGCGGACGCAGGTGGGTGTTGATCCCGTCGGCCCAGACGTCCTCGGTCAGCCCGTCGAGCGAGCCCTGGTCGACCACGCCCGCGGAATGGACGAGCCCGCCGATACTGTCCATTGCCGCGCGGCTGGCGGCAATCGCGGCGGGATAGGCGGCAAGATCGCGCAGATCCACCGCCAGCCCCAGCGCGGCCACGCCAAATTCGGCGGCAATGGCTCTCGCCTCGGCCTCGGCCTTGGCCGCGTTGATGTCCCACAGCGCCACCGGGCGGCCGACCGCGGCCAGCGCCCGGGCCGAGGCGAGGCCGATGCCCGATGCCCCGCCGGTGACGATCACCCCGGTGGCCGGGCTGGCCAGCCGGGGAGCCAGATCAGCGGGCACGGTCAGAAGTAGTAGCTGGCGCCATTGGCCACCAGCACCGAACCGTTGACGAAGCTGGCGTCATCGCTGGCCAGGTAGGCCACCGCCGCCGCGATCTCGCTGGGATCGGCCATGCGGCCCAGCGGCACGCTGGCTTCCATCGCCTTGATCCAGTCGTCCGGGATGCCCTGCATGATCGGGGTATTGGTCGGCCCCGGGGCAACCGCATTGACGCGGATCTGGCGCGGGGCGAGCTCGCGCGCAAGCTGCCGGGTCAGCCCGATCACCGCCGCCTTGCTGGCGACATAGTGGGCGCTGCCCTCGCCCGACTGGGCGCTGGTCGAGCTGATGTTGACGATCGAACCGGGGTTGCCGTCTTCGGCCAGGACCTTGGTAAATTCGCGGCAGACAAAGAAGGTGCCGTTGAGGTTCACCGCCATGACCCCGGCCCAGCCTTCGTCACCCATGTGGATCAGCTGGTCGACGATCACGTCGCTGCTGCCCTTTTCGGCCAGTTCCGCGTTGCGCCGGGCCATCGCGCCGTAGAATTCGTCCGAACCATCGCCGGCGGCGCGGCCGGTGCCGGCATTGTTCACCGCGATGTCGAGCCGCCCGAAGGCCGCCCGTGCCGCGCGGATGCAGCGGGCCACATCGGCGCTGTCGGTCACGTCGCACTTCAGCCCCAGTTCGGCGCCGCTGGCCTTGGCCGCGTCCTCGTCCATGTCGAGCGCGGCAACCCGCGCGCCTTCTGCCGTGAGCCGCTCGACAATCGCCTTGCCGATGCCGCGCCCCGCGCCCGTCACTACCGCGCCGCGCCCGGCCAGTTTACCGCTCATGCATTTGCTCCTGTCATGTCCTGCGCGGCGATGAACCCAAAGGTCATCGCCGGGCCAATGGTTACGCCCGCGCCCGGATAGCTTTCGCCCATGGCCGAGGCCGCGCTGTTGCCGATGGCATAGAGGCCGCCGATCGGCTGGCCGTCCTTGCCGATCACCCGCGCCTTGGCATCGGTCAGCAGGCCGCCGTTGGTGCCGATGTCGCCCGGATAGATCGGCATGGCATAGAACGGCCCCTTGTCGAGCGGACGCAGGCAGGGATTGGGGGTCTGGCTGGGATCGCCATACATCTTGTCATAGGCGGCCTCGCCCCGGTGGAAATCGGGATCCTCGCCCTTGGCGGCGAACTGGTTGAACCGCGCCACGGTGGCCGAAAGCGCCGCCGGGTTGACGCCGATCTTGCGCGCCAGCGCTTCCACACTGCCCGCCTTCTTCAGGATAGAGCGGGTGCGCGGCCCCAGCGCGAAATCGGGCCAACCGGGATAGACCGGCCCCATCGGGAACTTGCCGCGATAGGTCGCGTCGAACACCATCCAACTCGGGCTGGCATCGCCATGTTCAAGCTGGCGGCGGGCCATGACCTGCCCGGTGACGTGATAGCTGGCCGCTTCGTTAAGGTAACGCTCGCCCGAACCGTTCACCATGATGCAGCCAGGCAGGGCGCGTTCGATAGTGCACAGCCGGCCGCGATCCTCACCCGGCACATAGAACACCGGTGCGGCCCAGGCCGACTGCATGTTCATCGTATCGGCACCAACGTCGATCCCGGCGCGGATCCCGTCGCCGGTGTTGCCGCTGGTCCCGCCCGAATAGAGCGCGGTCGGGTAAAGCGGCGCGAACTCATCGCGCATCGCCTGGTTCTTGTCGAAGCCGCCGGCCGCCAGCACCACGCCCTTGCGCGCGCCGATGCGAATGGTCTTGCCCTGGTGATTGGCGACAATGCCGACCACCCTGCCGCCCTCGCGGACCAGTTCGGTCAGGCCGCATTCCAGCCACAGCGGCACGCCCTTCTGGTTCATGGCCAGCCGCAGCCCGCCCGCCAGCGCGTTGCCCAGCGTCAGGCGGCGGTCCTTGCGCGATTTCAGGCGGAACGGCAGGTCCAGCCAGTATTTCGCCACCGATTTCACCAGGTGTGAAATCCAGCCCTTGCCGCGGTAGAGCAGCAGGTAGGTCTCGTCGAAATGCCAGTTGAGATAGCCGAACAGGCTGGCCGCGGGCGAGGCGAAGCGCAGCGTTTCCACGTCCTTGCCCAGCGGCTTGCCATCGAGCGGCAGCGGCAGGTGGGTGCGGAACCCCGTGGGCGATCCGCCCGGGTTTTCCGCGTGATAGTCGGGATAGGGGAACGCCAGGTAGCGCACCGGGGTCTTTTCCATCAGCCAGCGCAGCATCGGCGCGGCATTGTCGACATAGGCGCGGATATTGGCATCGGGCACGTTATCGGCCGACAGCGCGCGCAGATAGGTGAAGGCATCGTCGAGGTTGTCCTCGAACCCGGCTTCCTTCGCAACGTCGCTGCCGGGGATCCAGATCCCCGCGCCTGACGTTGCCGAAGTGCCGCCCCACAGCGCTTCCTTTTCGATCACCAGCACGTCGGCATGGCGTTCGGCGGCGGCCAGCGCGCACAGCATGCCGCCCGCGCCCGAACCCACCACCAGCACATCGACTTCCTTGTCCCAGGGTGCGCTCATCTGCTTACTCTTCCGTCAGGTAGAACTGCGGCTGCCGGCGTGCGACAATCCCCGCGTTGCGATTGGAAAAGCCCGGCTCAAGCGCTTCGGGCTGCGGTATGATCCAGTATTCGCCGCGCTCCACCGCGTCGAGCACCAGCGGCGCGAATTCATCGCCGGTCAGGCCGTTCTGGTCGAGCATGTCGGTCATCATCTTGTGGAACTGCGCGGCCGATCCCGGCGGCGGTTCGCGGAAGATGCCCGATTTGACCGGACCGGGGGCCAGCAGCGACACCTCGATCTTGCTCTTGATCAGCTTCAATTCGCCCGCGAGGCTTTCGGTCAGTGCGACCGCGGCGAACTTGGTGCTGGTATAGGGCGCCATCAGCGGCGATGGCAGGAACCCGCCGACCGAAGCCGTGTTGATGATCCGCGCCGGACGGTCCGCCGCCAGCAGGCGCGGCACGAAGGCGCGAATGCCGTTGACGATCCCGCCGATGTTGACATCGAGCGAGCGCTGCCAGGTTTCCGGGCTGATTTCCCAGATGAACCCGGTGGAGAGCACCCCGGCGTTGTTGAACAGCAGGTCGACCTGGCCGTGCGCGGCATAGGCCGCATGGGCCAGCGCCTCGCACGATGCCGGCTCGGTCACGTCGCAGGCGACCGCCATGGCCGCCGCGCCGATCTCGTCTGCCACGGCCTGCACGGCCGCAGCGTCGCGGTCGGCCAGGACCACCTGCATCCCGCGCCGCGCCGCCTCGCGGGCCAGGCCCGCGCCGATGCCCCCGGCCGCGCCGGTGATGACCGCGACCTGGCTCATCCGAACTGCTTCGCCACGTCGGCCACGGCATTGGCCACATCATTGCGGCGATAGCCCAGCAGGTCCACTTCGGCCGGATCGGGATTGACCCGCACCCAGTTGCCGCGCCCCTGCGGGATGGCGACATCGGGCAGCAGCGGCATTTCGGCGTCGCGTTCCTCGACCTGCACCGGGCTGCCCACCGCATTGAAGAACAGCTGGAAATAGTCACGGAAGGACAGGTTCTCGTCGCCGACCAGATAGGCCTTGCCCGGCTCGCCGCGCAGCAGCGCGCCTTCGATCGCTTCGGACAGCGACTGGAACGACATGAAGTTGGTCCCGCCGGTCGGCGCATAATGCTCGATCGGGATCAGGCCCTTGGCCCACTGGACATAAGGTTCGAAGATCTGGCTGGGCAGGCCTGGCACCGAGCCGACCATGAACGGCGCGTTGACACTGACCACGTCGAAGCCCGGCGCAGCCTGCGCCCGCGCGCCTTCGCAGGCGGCCTTGCGCGAACGGATATAGCCGTTGGCTTCCAGCAGGTCCGGGCTGGCCTGGTGATAGTAGGAGCCCAGCTGCACCGCGCGCTTCACGCCGGCTTCGCGGCAGGCGGCGAAGAAGGCGGGCACCGCCTCGTGGTTGGCCTTGTAAAGAAACTCGGCAAAGTCGCTGCCCTGCGGCACGTGGCGCGGATCGTTGCCGGCGGCGAAGACCACCCAGTCGAAGCCCGCCAGCTTTTCCGGCGTGTAATCGCCAGCGATATAGTCGCCCTGAACGAACGGCATCGCCGCCATCGGGGTTGCCGGGTTGGCGGGGTTGCGTCCGCCGATCGACACGGCATGCCCCTGCGCCGCAAGATGAATTGCCGCATGGCCGCCCAGCGCGCCGGTGCCGCCCACTACCAGTACTTTCATTGTCCTGTCCCTTCGCTGGCCGCGCCGCTCTTGACGGTCACCGGCCGCACTTCTTCCCAATCGACCACCAGTTGGCGGCGAATAAAGCGCCATTCGCCCGCTTCACGCCGCCAGCTGTCCTGATAGCGGATCGCCCAACTCAGCACCGCGTCCTGATCGTTCAGCAGGTGATCGGCGGTGCAATAGGTTTCGCCCGTTGCCGTATCGCCGTCGATGGCCGCAACGACCTGATGGACCTTGTGCTGCGTGGCGCGGAACATCTGGCCAAGCAGGTCGATCGAACCCAGGTTCGCCTCGCACCCGGCGACTGAAAAGCCCGGGCCTTCGATCACGCAGTCATCGGCCAGCACCGCGCGCCACAGGTCCTTGTCGCGCCGGTCTGCGCCCACGGCATACAGCTCGGCGCAGTGCCGCAGGGCGGCGTGGTCTGCCCCGCTCATTGGCCGGGGATCTTGAGGCCGTTGCCGCTCACCATCGGCACCACGGTCCATTCGCCCGTCGGCGTGCGAGTCCAGCCGGCCGCCGCCAGCGCGCCGCCATCGACGTGGATCGCGCTGCCGGTAACCCAGCTGGCCAGCGGACTGGCGAGATAAAGCGCGGCGCCCGCGCAGTCCTCGGGCCGGCCGAACCGGCCCAGCGGAATCCACTTGTCCATGTTGGCGCGGTTTTCGGGCGGGATCATGACATCCAGCGCGACCTGCGGGGTATCGGTGGTTTCCGGGGCGATATCGTTGACCCGGATGCCTTCGGGCGCCAGTTCCAGCGCCAGACTCTTGGTGAAGCCCGCGATCCCCGCCTTGGCCGCGGCATAGACCGAGCAATAGGGAATGCCGCGATAGGCCTCGATCGACGTTACGTTGATGATCGAGGAACCCGGCGCCGCCTTGCGCAGCAGCGGCAGCATCGCCCCGGTCATGCGCAGCAGTTGCCCCAGGTTTACGTCGAGAATCTCGTCAACCTGATCGCCCGAGAGCATCGCGAAGGGCAAGGCGTGGACAAAGTGGCCAACATTGTTGACCAGCACGTCCAGCTTGCCCGCGACCTGTTCCACCCGCTGCGCCAGCAGCGCAGGCGTAGCGCGGTCAAGCACGTCGCAGACCACCACTTCGGCATCCGGCAGCGCCGCGGCCACTGCCGCCGCGCGTTCGGGGTCGATCTCGGCAATGATCAGTTTCGCCCCGGCCTTGGCAAAGCCTTCGGCGATGCCGCGGCCGATGCCGACCCCGCCGCCCGTTACCAGTACCGTCTTTCCCGTGTAATCCAGCATCGGCCCTCTCCCAAAAGCCTGAGCGCCCCGGTTCAGGGCAGGTAGAGCTGCACCGCCTTGCCGCCATCGACCGGCAGCGCCGCCCCGGTGATGTAGCTGGCTTCGTCAGACAGCATGAAGGCGATCGCGTTGGCCACTTCGCGCGGGCGCGCGCCGCGCTGCATCGGGATCGCGGCAACCGTCTTCTGGCCCTGCTCGCCCGCCTTTTCGAGGTAATCGTCGGTCGCGGCGGTCAGGATCATGCCGGGGATCACGGTGTTGACGCGCACGTTGGCCGGCGCGCCTTCCATCGCCGCGACGGCGGTGAACTGGATCAGCGCGGCCTTCGATGCCGAATAGCTCGACATATAGGGCGCGGCCTTGATCCCGTTGGTCGAGGCGATGTTGACGATCGAGCCCGAGCCCTGCTTCATCATCGCCTTCATCGCCGCGCGCGTGCCGGTGAACACGGCGTCCGCGTTCACGGCGAAATCCTTGCGCCAGTGATCCATCGTCAGGTGCGTGATCGGGGCATAGTGCACCGACATCGCGTTGTTCACCAGCATGTCGATTCGCCCGTGGCGCGCGACGATATCCTCGATCAGCGCGGTGTAGGCAGCTTCGTCCGAGACGTCGAGCTGATGCGCTTCGAACTTGCCCAGGCCCGACAGCGCCTTCTCGGCCTCGTCCAGCTTTTCCTTGCGGCGGGCGCAGATCGCCACGGTTGCACCGCGTTCCAGCAGGACCTGCGCGGTGGCAAAGCCGATGCCGTCGCTGCCACCGGTGATCAGGGCAACCTTGCCTTCCATGTCTCGACTCACAATAAGTATCCCTCTCCCTAGCCTTCGACGCATTTTGCGGTTATACAGGGGTCATTGTCAACGCCATGCGTAACAATGGCGTCACGAAATTACGTGTTTTTGGGAGAGGACATGGCGAATCTGTCTGGCAAGGTCGCAGTGATCACAGGTGCCGGCCAAGGCGTCGGACTGGGTATTGCGCTGGCCATGGCCGCCGCCGGAGCCAGGGTGGTGGTGGCCGGGCGCACGCTCGCCAAGGTCGAAGCCGCTGCCGAAGCGATTCGCGAGCGTGGCGGCGAAGCGCTGGCGCTGGCCTGCAACGTCAGGGACGCGGCTGACCTGGCCGCGCTGGTCGAACAGACCGTCCAGCAGTTCGGCAGCATCGACATCCTCGTCAACAACGCGCAGGAAGTGCCGCTGGGCAAACTGCTCGACGTGACCGATGAAGCCTTCATGGCCGGGTTCGAAAGCGGCCCGCTCGCCAGCTTCCGGCTGATGAAGCTGGTGCACCCGCACATGGTCGCACGCGGCGGCGGGACGATCATCAACCTGGCGAGCAGCGCGGGGATCCGCTGGGACATGACCGGCTATGGCGCCTATGCTGCGGTCAAGCAGGCGGTCCGTTCGCTCACCCGCGCCGGCGCGGCCGAATTCGGCGGCGACAGGATCCGCGTGCTGACCGTTGCGCCGCACGCCGAATCGCCCGGCCTGAAGTGGTGGGTGGAAAACAACCCGGAAGAGGCCAAGGCCTTCTTCCGCACCATCCCGCTGGGCCGGATCGGCACGCTGGAGGAAGACATCGGCCGGGCCGTGGTCGCGCTATGCGGCAGCGACATGGCCTATCTGACCGGAGCCACCATCCCGCTGGACGGCGGGCAGGCGAATTTCGACTGATGGAAAAGGTGATCGCCGCCCTGTGGGCCAAGCCCGGTGAAGATCGCGCCTCTTTCCATGCCCGGCTGCGGGCCGACCTGCCTGCCGCACTGCAGGCTGCCGGAGCCAGCAAGGTCCGCCTCAACCTGCGCGACGCCGAAGTCGATGCGGCCGCCGGGCTGATCCAGCGCTGGCAGGACCCTCAGCAGGACGCCGTGGTGCAGTTCTGGCTGCCCAGCGCCAATGCGGTATTCCGCGCCGATGTGGATGCGGCGCTGGCCGCGCATTGCGCCCGCTTTGCACTGTGGCTGGTGGCGGAATCGACCATCATTGCCAATACCGCCCATGCCCCCGCGCCGGGTTCGCGGACCTGGGGCTGGTCGCAGGCCAGCTTCATCTCGTTCCGCCCTGACCTGCCCCGGCAGGACGCGATCGCGGTCTGGCACAGCCACCACACCCGGGTGGCGATCGATACCCAGGCGAATTTCGAATATGTCCAGAACCTGGTGGTCCGCCCGCTGACCGAAGGCGCCCCCGGTTATGACGCCTTCGTCGAGGAATGCTTCCCGGCCGAAGCGATGACCAATCCGCAGGCGTTCTATGACGCCGTGGGCGACGAGGCAAAGTTCCAGGCGAACCTGGCCACCATGATGGACAGCTGCGGCCGGTTCATCGATTTTTCCCGCATCGATATCATCCCCACCAGCCAGTACGATTGTTGAGGCGCGCCATGAACATGATGCAGCAACTTGCCCATCGCCAGAGCTTCAACCCCGCCATCCCGCGCACTGCGGGGGATGCCAAGGTGGCCCGCGAATCCAGCGTGCCGCCGCGCGTGATCGCCCGGATCGCCACGCCAGATGCGCTGGTCCAGGTGCTGGAATGGGAATGGCCGGAAGCATCCGAACACACCATCGTCGAACAGGACCTGATGCTGGAACAGCTGCTGCCGCCCTTCGCCAATGGCGCGGCGGCCGCCTTCCCCACCATCGCGCCGGGGACCAATTGCCACATCGGCACGCTGTTCCTGCGTTACCCCGGTGTGGCGATCAAGACGCTGTCGCAGGGCGGGCTGACCCGGATGCTGCGCGTGACATTTTCCGACGCGAAGAAGCAACAGATCCTCTCGGGCCGGCACGTTCCTTCGCTGGCGATGATGCAGACGCTGATGAACCTGCGGGTCGAGGCGATCCGCACCCTGATGCGGCTGCTGCTGCGCGAGGCAGAAAATGCCGAGCTGGGATCGCCCGCCGCCGGCGCCGCGCTGGTCAAGCTGCTGGAAATCGAACTGGTCCGCCTGCTCGACCAGGATCTGGAACCCAAGGCCGGTGGCCGCCTGGCACCGTGGCAATTCAAGCGGGTGCGCGAACGGCTGGAAGCCGGCGGGATGCGCCCCAGCGTGTCGGAACTGGCCAGCCTGTGCGGCATTTCGGTGCGCCACCTGCACCGCCAGTTCCTCAACCTGACCGGCGTGACGATTTCCGACTATGTCGAAACCCACCTGGTCGGCCGCGCCAAGACCATGCTGTCGACCACGCCGATGACGATCAAGCAGATCGCGCTGGCTGCCGGGTTCGAACACGCCAACAGCTTTTCGCGCACCTTCCGCCGCGCCACGGGCATGACCCCGATGCAGTACCGCCAGCTCAAGACGGGCAAGCGCGAGAGCGAGAGCGAACTGGTCAACTGACCCTGGTGATGCTGCCCGGTGGCTCGACAGTCAGCCTGCCGGGCGCGCCGGAAAGAACATTTTCGGACATGACCGGCGAATTGCGCAGGCATACGGGGTCATGATACGAGTGCTTCGCAAGCAGATTCGGTCAAGAACCGATCATTGCGTAACGAGAGCGGCTGAAATGTCCGCAGATCGCGTGTAAAACACAATTCGGGCCGCGCAATGCGCGTCCTGGCGGGAGAGGTTCGAATGGCAAATGGCAGGGTAGCGCTCGTTACCGGGGCAAGCCGGGGCGCCGGGGCAGGCATTGCCCGCGGCCTGGGCGAACTGGGCTATACCGTCTATGTCACGGGCCGCACGATTGCGCCCGGCGATGCCAAGGGCTGGGACGGCACCGTGCTGCCCGGCACGGTGGCGGAAACCGCCGCCCTCGTCACCGAACGCGGCGGCAAGGGCATTCCGGTGGTCTGTGACCATTCCGACGACGCGCAGGTCGAACGCCTGTTCCAGCAGATTTGGCAAGAACAGGGCCGGCTGGACGTGCTGGTCAACAACGCCGCCTTCATCCACCACCAGCTGATCGAGAAGAAGCCGTTCTGGGAAAAGGAACTGGCAGCGCAAGGCATCCTCGATGTCGGGCTGCGCAGCGCCTATGTCGCCAGCTGGCACGCGGCGCGGATCATGGTGCCGCAAGGCAGCGGGATCATCGCCATGACCAGCTCGTTCGGTGCCAGCTGCTACATGCACGGCCCGGCCTATGGCGCGCAGAAGGCCGGCCTCGACAAGCTGGCGCATGACATGGAACACGACCTGCGCGGCACCGGGGTGATCGCGGTGTCGATCTGGCTTGGCCCGCAGGTGACCGAACGGGCGATGATCGCCAAGGACGTCAATCCCGAACAGTACGAAGGGTTCATGGCCATGGCCGAGAATCCCGAATTCACCGGCCACATCATCGACGCGATCGACCGTGCCCCGAACCGCGACGAACTCTCCGGCCAGACCCTGATCGGCGCGGAAGTGGCGCTGGAACTGGGCGTCAAGGACCGGGGCAAGGATCGCCCCTCGCACCGCGAGATGCTGGGCAGCCCGCGTCCTAAGAACCCGGCGGCGGTGTATTGAGCCATGGCCAGCCAGTTCCATCTTGCCGACCTGTTCGAAACCGTTGCAGCCACGGTGCCGGACCGCGTGGCGCTGATCGGCGACAACGCGCGCTATACCTTTGCCGAGTTGAACGAGCGCTGCGACCGGCTGGCCGCGGGCCTGGCCGCGCACGGTGTGGGCCGGGGCGATACGGTCGGGCTCTACATGTACAACAGCCCGGCCTATCTCGAAGGCTTCATTGCCGCCTGCAAGCTGGGCGCGGTGCCCTACAACGTCAATTACCGCTACCGGGCGGAGGAACTGCGCTACCTGTTCACCAATGCCGACAGCGCGGCGATCATCCACGGCGCGGAGTTCTCGCCCATCATCCGCGAAGTGCGCGGGGACGTGCCGACGCTGAAAGTCACTGTCGCGGTCGATGACGGCTCGGGCGAGGATATTTCGGGCTCCGTCCCCTATGCCGAGCTGCTCGCCCACGAGGCGGGCGGACCGTGGGAGCGCGGCGAGCAGGACTACCTGCTGTGCTACACTGGCGGCACCACCGGCATGCCCAAGGGCGTGATGTGGCCGCACCGCGCGTTTTTCTTCGCCTGCGCGGGCGCAGCCGGCTATTTCAACCCGCACGGCCCGGCAAAAGAGCCGCAGGACATCGAAAGCCGCGCCCGCGATGGCTATCCGCTCAAGCTGTTCCCGCTGGCCCCGCTGATGCACATGGCGGCGGTCTGGGCGGTGTGGGGCGCGCTGCTCAACGGGCTGACGATCGTGCTCGATGAAGGCCGGGCGTTCGATCCCGAACGGATGCTGGATACCGCCGTGCGCGAAGGGGCGAACATGATCCAGTTCGTCGGCGATGCCATGGCCACCCCGCTGCGCGACACGCTGCGCGCCCATCCCGGCCGCTGGAACCTGGCCCACGTGGTCAACCTGGGTTCGGGCGGCGCGGTGTTCTCGCAGCACCTCAAGGACGATCTCAAGGCGCTGGTCCCCAGCGCGGCGATCACCGACGGCATGGGCTCGTCGGAAACCGGCGTGTCCGGCCAGGCCGAAAAGTCCGAAGAAGGCGTCATGCGCCTGCCCGCCAACGAAACCCAGCAAGTGGTCGTCGATGGCCGGCTTGCCCGGGTCGGGGAAACCGGCTTCGTCGCGCGCACCGGCAACACGCCGATCGGCTACTACGGCGACCCGGTGAAGACCGCCGAAACCTTCGTCACGATAGGCGGCACGCTGTGGGCCGTGTCGGGCGATACGGCGCGGCTGGATGACGACGGGATGATGACCGTGTTCGGGCGCGGCTCGACCTGCATCAACACCGGCGGCGAAAAGGTCTTCCCCGAGGAAGTGGAAGAAGCCCTGCGGACCCATCCGGCGATTTTCGACGCGGTGGTGGCCGGCCAGAAGGACGAACGCTGGGGCGAGCGCGTGATCGGCGTGGTTTCGCTGCGCCCAGGTGCGGCTCAACCCGATCTTGCTGCGGTCAAGGCCCACCTTGCCCCGCTGCTGGCGGGCTACAAGGTGCCCAAGGCGCTGGTCTGGGTGGACGAGGTCAAGCGATCCCCGGCCGGCAAGCAGGACTACCGCTGGGCCAAGGACATGGTGGAGCAGGCGCAATGAGCGGCGAAGTCGATCCCATCTTCGCGGCAATCACCGCGCCCGGCCAGCCCTTCGCGATCCAGGAACGCGACGGCCTGCGCCAGTTCGTCAACATGCCGCAGGATCTCAACGTGTTGATCGATGCGGCGCGGCGCCACGGCGACAAGACCTTCATCGTCGAAGGCGACCGTCGGCTGACCTTCGAACAGGTCTTCGCCTGGCGCGACGAGCTGGTGCCGCTGCTCAAGATCAAGCATGGCGGCCGCGTGGCAATCTGCATGCGCAACCGCACCGAATGGATCATCGCCTTCCTGGCGACGGTGAAGGCGGGCGGGATCGCTGCGCTGATGAACAGCCGCGGCTCGCCGGCCGAACTCGTCGCGATGATCGAGGACGTGACCCCTGCCCTGGTCATTGCCGATACGGAGCGCGCGGACCTGATCCGCCAGGGCGGCTACACCGGCGCGATCTATGACCTGACCAATCCGCCCGAGCATATCCCGGAAGGCCACGCCGAAGACGTAGATCCCACGCCCTGCGCGCCGAATGATCCGGCCGCGATCCTGTTCACCAGCGGCACCACCGGCCGGGTCAAGGGCGCGGTGCTGACCCATCGCAGCCTGACCACCGGGCTCCTCTCGATGCAGCTTTCGGGCGTGATGGTGCTCCACAACTGGGCGCAGAAGCTGGGGATGAGCCCCGAGGCGCTGGTCGCGCAGATGCCGCAGCAGGCCGTGCTGCTGGTCTATCCGCTGTTCCATATCTCGGGCCTTGGTTCTGCTTTCCTCTCGCCGCTGTTCGCCGGATCCAAGGTGGTGATCATGCGCCGCTGGGACGCCCAGGAAGCGGTGCGGATCATCAAGGACGAACAGATCACGATGTTCACCGGGGTGCCCACCATGCTGTGGGACCTGCTGCACAACGCGAAACTGGCCGACGCCGACCTGTCATCCTTGCGCAACATCGCCTCGGGCGGGCAGGCGCTCCCCGTCAACCTGCTCGACGAGATCCGCGAAGTCTGCCCCCAGGCGCAGATGGGCACTGGCTATGGCATGACCGAATGTTCCGGCGCGATCGCGCAGGCGGTGGGCGAGGATTTCGTCCGCAAGAAAGCTTCGGCCGGGCGCATCCTGCCGCTGGTCGACGTGCGGATCGAAGGGCCGGATGGCGCGATCCTGCCGCGCGGTGAAGCGGGCGAGATCGTGGTGCGCGGCGCGCAGATCATGGCAGGGTACTGGAACAAGCCCGATGATACCACCGCCGTTCTGTCCGCCGATGGCTGGCTCAAGACCGGCGACGTCGGGCTGGTGGACGAGGAAGGCTATGTCTTCATCGTCGACCGGACCAAGGACATGGTCATTTCCGGCGGCGAGAACATCTATTGCGCCGAAGTCGAGCGGGTGCTGGGCGAATTGCCGGGCGTGACCGAATGCGCCGCTTTCGGCATCCCGGACGAACGGCTGGGCGAACTGCTCGTCGCCGTGGTCGTCGCCAAGGGCCTGACCGAACAGCAGATCAAGGACGAAGTCGGCACCCGCCTGGCGCGCTACAAGGCGCCGGGACACGTCGCCTTTTCACCCGCCCCCCTGCCCCGCAACGCTGTGGGCAAGGTCGACAAACGCAAATTGCGCGAGGCCTGGCCCGCGCTCATCGGAGACAAGTGACCATGGCCATGCCCACCGACATCAAGGTCATCGACTGCATGCTCGGCATTCCCGAAGCGGAGGACCGCGGCGACTGGTTCACCAGCTTCCGCCCGCTGATCAAGGACCAGCAGACGCTGCAGCAGTTCTCGATGCCGGCCCAGTACATGTTCAAGGACGTGCCGCAGACCGGCGCGGTTGACGATTTCGTCAAGTGGACGGTCGATCAGATGGACCGCTTCAACATCGACAAGGCGATGGTCGGCTGGAACGACAACGCCACCAGCCGCCGCGCCAAGGAAATGTACGGCGACCGCTTCTTCTTCGACCTGCCGTGCGATCCCAACAAGGGCGTCGAGGAAGTGCGCCGGATCAAGCGGATCCACCAGGAAGTGGGCCTGTCCGCGATCAGCGTCTTCCCGAGCGGCACGCTGCCGCAGGTGGCGATCAACCACAAGTACATGTTCCCGCTCTATACCGCGGCGGCCGAACTGGGCATTCCGATCTGCCTCAACGTCGGCATTCCGGGTCCGCGCATCCCGATGGAAACCCAGAAGGTCGAGCATCTCGACGAGATCTGCTGGTTCTTCCCCGATCTCAAGATCGTGATGCGCCACGGGGCCGAACCGTGGGAAGCGCTGGCGGTGAAGCTGATGCTGAAGTGGCCGAACCTGTACTATTCGACCAGCGCCTTCGCGCCCAAGCATTACCCAAAGGCGATCATCGATTACGCCAACACCCGCGGCGCCGACAAGATCATCTATGCGGGCTATTTCCCGATGGGCCTGAGCCTTGACCGGATTTTCGGCGACATGCCGAACGTGCCGTTCAAGGACGAAGTCTGGCCGAAGTTCCTGAGAGAAAACGCCATCAAGGTGTTCGGTCTTTAACTAGACAAGGTGAGGAGAAGGGAGCCGGGAAGTCTGCTCCCGCGTTTTATCCCGGGCCGATGAGACAACCCCACGGCCCGGACCTTCCGCAAGACGGGAGGACAAGCAAGGAGACTGTTCATGTCCAATGCTGAAAACCGTGCCGCGGGCGATGCCCGCACTCCCCCGGTCGCCGTCTGGGCCGTGCTGGAAAAACTCAAGGGCCAGGACCTGATCGACTGGCGCAAGGCCCCGGTCGACGGCCGCGCCTCGATCGAGGAACGCAACCTGGACATCGGCTTTCCGTTTGGCTGGTATCCGGTTGACCTGTCGGTCGATCTGGAAGTGGGCGAGGTCAAGCCGCTGCGCTATTTCTCGAAGGACCTCGCCATGTGGCGCGGCGAGGACGGCCAGGTCCGGATCATCGACGCCTATTGCAAGCACATGGGCGCGCACATGGGCCACGGCGGCAAGGTGCATGGCAACCTGCTGGAATGCCCGTTCCACGCCTGGCGCTATGACGGCGAAGAAGGCCTGGTCAAGGAAATCCCCTATTCCAAGTCGATCCCGCCGCAGGTCAAGCGCAAGTGCACCCGCACCTGGCACGTGACCGAAGCGAACCGCTGGATCTGGGTGTGGTATCACCCGCAGGACCTGGCCCCGCTGTGGGACGTTGTGCACCTGCCCGAAGCCAGCGATCCGGAATGGACCGAATACGACGTGTTCGAATGGAACGTCTACGGTTCGATCCAGAACATGGCCGAAAACGGCGTCGACGTGGCCCACTTCAAGTACATCCACGGCACTGCCAACGTGCCGCTGGGCGACCTGCGCTGGGGCGAATGGGGCCGCGGCGCCGACGTCAAGGCCAAGATGGGCACCCCCTGGGGCGAAGTCGACGGCCAGATCAGCTATGACACGATGGGCCCGGGCCAGAGCTGGACGCGCTTTACCGGCATTTCGGAAACGCTGCTGGTCGCCTGCCTGACCCCGGTCGAGCTGGACCACGTCCACGTGCGCTTCTGCTTCACCCAGCCCAAGTCGCAGGCCCAGGGCGAACGCGCCGGCGTGGCCAAGGCGATCATCCGCGACATCTGCAAGCAGTTCGACCAGGACAAGGTCGTCTGGGACCGGATGAAGTACGAAAAGAACGCCATCATCTGCGAAGGCGATGGCCCGATCGCACAGTTCCGCAAGTTCTACGCCCGCTATTACGTGAGCGAAGAAGGCGGTGACAACGTGACCCCGCTCAAGGCCGCCGGGTGAAACTGACGCGGCGTACAGCGATGATTGCCGGGGCTGCCAGCATGGCGGCCCCGGCCCTCGCCGCAAGGAGCAAGCCCATGGACGACGTGATCGACAGCCACGATGCCATGGGGCTGGCCGCGCTGGTCAAGGCGCGGCAAGTGTCGCCCAGCGAATTGCTCGAGGCGAGCATTGCGCGGGCCGAAGCGCTCAACCCGCGCTTCAATTTCATCGCGCAGCGCCATTACGATTACGCCCGCAAGGCGATTGCCGCCGGACTGCCCCAGGGCCCGTTCACCGGGGTGCCCTGGCTGCTCAAGGATCTGAACACCTATCTGGCGGGCGAGCTGACCGAAGGTGGCAGCCGGTTCTACAAGGGCTATCGCGCGTCCGTCACCTCGACGCTGGCCAGCCGCATCCAGGCGGCCGGATTTGTCATTTTCGGCAAGACCACGACGCCCGAATATGGCCTGACCGGGACGACCGAAAACAAGCTGACCGGCGACACCCGCAACCCGTGGAACCCGGCCCACATTTCGGGCGGCTCGTCCGGCGGCGCGGCCGTGGCCGTGGCCAGCGGGGTGCTGCCAGCAGCGCACGCCACCGATGGTGGCGGTTCGATCCGCATTCCCGCAGCGTGCTGCGGGCTGTTCGGCCTCAAGCCCAGCCGTGGCCGCGTGCCGGCCGGTCCGCTCAAGACCGAAGGCTGGGGCGGGCTTTCCACGCACCACGCCTTGACCTGGTCGGTGCGCGACAGCGCCGCGATCCTCGATGCGACCCACGGGGTGGAACCGGGCAGCCGCTATGGCGCGCCCAGCCCCGATGGCAACTTCCTGTCGCAGGTCACCCGTTCGCCGGGCAAGCTGCGGATCGCGCTGATGGTCGATCCCTTCGCCCACAGCCCGGTCGATCCCGAATGCGCCGAAGCCGCTCGCGCCGCCGCGCGGCTGTGCGAAAGCCTGGGCCATCACGTCAGCGAAGCTGCGCCCAAGCTCGATGTCGCAGCCCTCGGCTTTGCCTCGTTCGTGCTGATCGGATCGGCCGTGGCGGCCGACATTGCCGACCGCGCCAAGGCCACCGGGATCAATCCCGCCGAAACCCTGGAGCCGATCACCCTGGCCTTTGCCGAATATGGCAAGACCTTTACCGCCATGGACTATCACCGCGCCAACGACATCCTGCAAGGCGCGGCGATCACGCTGGGCCAGTTCATGCAGCAATATGACGTGATCCTTTCGCCCACGCTGGCCGCGCCGCCGCTGAAGCTGGGGCAGATCAACCTGTCGCCCGATTGCGATTTCCAGACCTGGGGCCAGCGCGCGGCGGTATTCTCGCCCTTCACCCAGATCGCCAACATGACCGGGCAACCGGCCATGTCGGTGCCGCTGGCGATGTCGCGGGGCGGGCTGCCGATCGGGGTCCAGTTCCTGGGCCGCTATGGCGAGGAAGCACTGCTGCTACGCCTGGCGGGCCAGCTGGAACATGCCGCCCCATGGGCCGGGCGCAGACCCAAAATCGTTTCATGACAATAATACAAAAATCCACCGGAGAAACCTGATGCGCCGCCTGCTTGCCGCCCTGCTCATGCTGACCCCGATGGCCGCCGCGGCCGATCCCGGTTTCCCCCTGTCCGACGATGACCGGCTGGCGCGCGAAGGCCGGGTGCTGCTCGCGCGGGAACATCCCGACGTGATCCAGCACATGATGCGCAACGATGGCTTTGGCGGGGCTGGTTCGGCCCCGATCGCCGGGGCCATGCTGTCCGCCTCGCCCGATCGGGTGGCGCTGGCGCGCAAGGCCATGGTGGTCGAACGCCACGGCCAGGGCATGTGGCTGCTGCGCTTTCCCTACGTCAACGTTGCCCTGATCGAGACGAAGCACGGGCTGGTGCTGTTCGACACCGGCTATGCCTCGATCGGGCCGGTGCTGGCCGAAGTGATCCCGACGCTCAGTCCCAAGCCGCTGACCCATGTGGTGGTCAGTCACGTCCATGTCGATCACGCCTATGGTTGGCCGGCGCTGAAGGCGAAGTGGCCCGGCCTCAAGACCGTAACCAGCGACCTGTTCCCGGCGATGGCGGCAAAGGAAGTGCGGCTGGGCGGATCGATCGGACGTTACAACAACCAGCCGCTTGAACTGCAACCGACCAGCGTCGATCGCCTGCCCCGCCCGGACATCATGTTCCGCGACCGGCTGGACCTGAAGATCGATGGGGAAACTTTCGTCATTCGCCACAGCCCCGGCGAAACCGAGGAACAGGTGTGGATGGCGCTGCCCAGCCGCAAGGCGCTGTTCACGGCTGACTATTACCAGGGGTTCCTGCCCAACGCCGGCAACGGCAAGCGGATCATGCGCCACGTCGATGAATGGGCCACCGCGTTCCGCGAAATGGTGGGGTTCAAGCCCGAACACCTGCTGCCGATGCACAGCGCCGCAATTGATGATGGCGCACAAATCGCCCGGATCCTGACGCTCAATGCCGATGCGTTCGAATATATCTCGAACCAGGTGGTCGCGGGCCTCAACGCCGGGCGCCGCAAGGACGAGATCGCCGCCACGCTCGACTGGCCGGAACGCTTTGCAAAGGCGCCCGAACTCGACCCGCAATACAACCGCCCGCAGGATATCGCCCGGATGGTCGCGCTGCGCTGGACCGGGTGGTGGGACGACGTGCCCAGCCACTTCGCCGCGATGCGCTTCGAGGATGAGGCGCAAGAGGCGCTGCGCCTGGCCGGCGGGGTGGACGCATTGGACAAGCGCGCGCGCGAATTGATCGGCCAGGACAACAAGCTGGCCGCACGGCTGGCTGACTGGGCGAGCTACGGCGCGCCCGACAATGCCAAGGCGCTGCAGCTGGCGATCGACGTCTACCTGGCGCGGATTGCCGAGCCGGGCATGCCTTTGCAGGAATCGCAGGTCTACTTCGTCCACGCCTCGGTGCTGCGGGCGAAGCTGGCCCGGCTCCAGGCCGGGGGCTAATCGCCGAGATCAGGCGCCCAGGCGACCCCGTTGATGTGGCCGCCGCCATCGACGAACAGCGTGTTGCCGGTGACATAGCGGCAATCGTCGCTGGCCAGGAACAGCGCCACCGGCGCAACATCGGTTTCGGGATCGCCCAGCCGTCCCATCGGATTGGCGGCTTCGATCTGCGCCATCATGTCGGGTGCGACGCTTTCGATCCGGCGGCTCGCCGCGCTTTTCGCGGCGGGGCAGATCACGTTGCAGCAGATCCCCCAGCCCGCCCATTCGCGTGCCGCGGTGCGGGTCAGCGCGCGCAGGGCTTCCTTGGCGCTGTTGTAATCGGCGCTGCCCATGTGGGCGTTGACGCCGTTCAATGATCCCATGTTGATCACCCGGCCCCAGCGCTGCGCCTTCATGTGCGGCAGGGCTGCTTCCATGGTCCACTTCGGCGCCCAGAAGGTCATCAGCATGGCGCGCTGGAACACCTCGTCGCCTTTCTGTTCCAGCCGGCGCGGGCCGTCGCCGGTATAGGCATTGTTGACCAGAATATCGACCGGACCGGCTGCTGCCATCATCGCCTTGACCGCGGCTTCATCGGCCACGTCCACTTTCAGCGCCTGGGCCTGCCCGCCTTCGCCGCGAATGGTGGCGGCTTCCACTTCGGCCTTGTCCAGGTTCCAGTCGGCCATGACCACGTCGGCGCCTTCGCGCGCGAACAGCCGCGCAATGCCCAGGCCAATGCCGTCCGCCGCCCCGGTGATCAGCGCCCGCCGGCCTGCCAGTCTACCACTCATGCTCCCTCCCGTGCCGCGCCGCGCAGCTCTTCCATGTCCAGTTCGCGCAGCGCGCCCAGCATGCCATACCACTTGCGCGGCAGCCGGCTGGTTTCGCGGTCGCGTTCGGCCAGGGCCTGCACATCGCGGCGCAGTTGTTCAAGCATTTCCGCCAGCTCGGCCGCGCCGCGCGGCGAAAGCTTCACAACTTCGGACACAAACACCGCATCTTCGGCGGCAAAGTCCATGGCCAGGAACTGGCGCTTCATCCGCTCGTTGAACAGCGCACGCATCGGCGCCTTGCGCCAGACGATGGTGCGATCGACCAGCGGCCGCACCCGTCCGCCCGGCAGCCGGTCGATCAGGGCGAGCCGTTCGAGCCGGGCGAGCGACAGTGCCATGACCGGCCCCGGCACGGCAAAGTCCGCCACGATTTCGGCCGGACTGTTGCCGCCCAGGATGGTCATGAACAGGAACGAGAGGAAGATGTCGCTCGACAGGGCGCGTTCCTGCGCCAGGGTCAGCTCCTGGGCAAGGTCGCTGGATGGCTGCTCCGCCTCGCGCGCGAGATCGGCCAGCGACAGCGCGCACAGGGCCGCCAGTTGCTCCAGCCGGTCCAGCGTCAGCCCGCGTCCCGCCAGCCAGCGCTTGGCCGTGGCCTCGCCGATCGCGAAGTGCGCGGCAAGGCGCCGGGCAGTCCAGCCTTCCTGGCGCAAGGCGCGGCGCAATACGGCCAGTAGCGCCGCAGATGTGGTTTTGGATCGCATGATGATCCGATTGTGAACTTCAGATGATCCGATTGGCAAGCCCCGATTTCACGCCAAGGCCAGGCCCGCGTTAGCCTGCGTCCCGTTGCGGCAGAGAGTCGGTTCAGCCGATCCGCCGCCAGACAGATCTTTGGGAGAACGCAATGACTGGCATGTTGATCAAGAACGGCACCGTTGTGGATGGCACCGGCGCACCGGCCTTTGCCGCGGACGTGCGGATTGCGGACGGGATCATTACCGAAGTCGGCCCGAACCTTGCCGCCAGGGGCGAGCGCGTGTTCGATGCCAGCGGCTGCCAGGTCACGCCCGGCTTCATCGAAAGCCACACCCATTACGATGGCACGATGTGGTGGCAGCCCGATCTTGATCCCCTGCCCGGTTACGGCGCGACCACGATGATCATGGGCAACTGCGGCTTTTCGCCTGCACCGCTGCACAAATACATGCCCGCCCAGCGCGAAATGGTCGGCATCTTCAGCTTCTTCGAGGATATCCCGATGGAGCCGTTCCTGACCAACCTGCCGTGGGACTGGAACAAGTGGTCGGAATACAAGGCCTCGGTCGAAAAGAACGTCAGGGTGCCGCTCAACTACGCCGCCTATGTCGGCCACATTGCGATCCGCCTGGCGGCGATGGGCGTGGAAGCCTGGGAACGCAAGGCGACGCCCGAGGAAATCGCCAAGATGGCCGAACTGCTCGACGATGCGCTGGCCGCCGGCGCGCTGGGCATGTCGGACAACATGCATGACCATGACGGGCAGAACCGCCCCGTCCCGACGTTGCTGGCCTGCGACGATGAATTCAACGCCCTGTTCGACGTGATGGAGCGCTATCCCGGCTGCTGCTACCAGGTGATCGTCGATACCTTCATGCGGATGACCGGCCCGGCCAACCTTGAGCGCCTGTCGAAGCTGCTGGCGGGCCGCCCGATCAAGTGCCAGATCGCCGGTGCGATCCCGACGCTGGACTTCCAGAAGGGCATCCTGCCAGCGATGCAGAAGACCGTGGCCGACATGCGCGCCAACGGGGTGGACGTGTGGCCGGGCTTTGCCCATGTTTCGCCCACTTCCACGCTCAGCCTGGTCAAGTCGCTGATCTTTGCCCAGTCGAACGATTATGTCTGGCATGAGGTGGTGCTCGCCGATGACCACGCCGAAAAGGCCCGCCTGCTGGCCGATCCCGAATGGCGCGCCCGCGCCCGCGAAAGCTGGGATACCCAGGCCTGGGATCACTCGCCGCTGAAGAACCCGCAGGAACTGTTCCTGCTCGACAGCGAGAACGGCACCGGCCCGATCGGCATCACGCTCAAGGAATATGCCGACAGCAAGGGTCTGCACCGCAGCGATGCGATGGCCGACTGGATCCTGGCCAACGGCACCCGCTCGACCGTGCACATGGCCCCCTTCCCCAAGGACGAAGCACTGACGATCGAGCTGATGCGCGATCCCAGGACGGTCGGCAACATCTCGGACGCGGGCGCGCACTTGCAGATGCTGTGCGGCGGCGGCGAAAATGCCCTGCTGCTGACCCAGTATGTCCGCGATGAAAAGAAGCTGACGCTGGAAGAAGCGGTCCACGTGATGACCGGCAAGCTGGCGCAGCACTTCAACCTGAACGATCGCGGCGTGATCGCGCCGGGCAAGCGAGCCGACATCGCGGTGTTCAACATGGATGAAATCCAGCGCCGCGAAATGGAAAAGGCCCACGACGTGCCCGATGGCCGGGGCGGCTTCACCTGGCGCTTCACCCGCAAGGCCATGCCGACCCGCCTGACCCTGGTAAACGGCGTGCCGACCTTCGAAGGCGGCAAGTTCACCGGCGAAATGCCGGGCCGGTTCCTCTCCCCGTCCAACGACGATGGCCACCTGGCCGTCGCAGCGGAGTAAGCCCCCATGGAAGTCAAGGTTGGCGAAGGCGAACGCGCCTATTTCAACGGCGGGATCCAGAACGTGGATACCGACAGTTCGGTGCTGGTCAGTTCCTCGAAGTACCTCAACCATGGGGAACTGCGGCACCTGATCGCGCAGGAAATGCTGCGCCGCAACGGCCCGGACCTGCCGAACACGGCCTATATTCCCGAAGTCGCGCAGATCCTGATGATGCTGGAGGATTACCCCCGGTTGATGGAACTGTTCGAAGCGGAAAAGGCCCGCCTGCCCCAGTTCAAGGCGTGGTGCGACAACCGCAGCCTGTCGGACTTCAAGAAGGACGAAGTGCGCCACTGCAAGCCCGGCACGCTGGGCGCGGCGCTGTTTCACTGGATGGAAACCAGCGGCTATGAACTCGACGTGTTCTACCGCGAACTGGTGGTGGTCAACGACCTGACCTTCTATCTGCGGCAGGCCGCGCTGAACCACGATATCGAACATCTGGTGACTGGTTTTGGCCCCAACCACGGCGGCGAGATCGCCTTGCTCAATGCCAACATGTTCAGCCGGGCGCGCTATTTCCGGCCCGAGCTGGCGGCGTTTTTCAACCGCATCCAGGCCTATCTCAAGGCCAAGACGATCATGAAGGACGCGCTGCACTATCCCGATGCTTTCGCGCTGAATATCGAGGCGGAATTCGTCGGGGCGAGCCAGGCGGTGAACTGGACCTATCCAATCATGCTGGCCGACTGGCGGGCGATGGTGGATTGGCAGATGGCCGACATCCGCCGCGAACTGGGGATCACCCCGGTCCCGGCGGAAGGCCTGTGGTCCGACACCAACCGCCTGTGCGACGAAGGCGACCCCCATTACGGCGAGCCACTGCTGGAGGCCGCCGAATAGGCAGCGGAACAACCGGTGCCAAAATGCGGCGCGTCAATCCGTCCCCCCGATTGACGCGCCGTTTGGCGTCTGGGAAGCCGCTGGAAACTTCATTCGAGAGGAAATGACATGCGTGGACTGGCAGGCAAGGTGGCGATCGTGGCTGGCGGCGCTCGCGGGATTGGCGCGGCGACGGCGCGGCGACTGGCTGAAGAGGGCGCGAGCGTGGTGATCGGCGACCTGCTGGTCGAACAGGCCCAGGAAACCGCCGCCGCCATCGTGGCGAACGGCGGCAAGGCGATTGCCGTGGCGCTGGACGGCACGAATGCGGAATCGCAGGCCGGCATCGTCGAGGCCGCGAAGGACGCGTTCGGCGGGCTGGACATCTACATCTCGAACCTCGCCGGCGGGACCGAGGGCGACATCGATGCGCTCAACTGCCCGGTCGAAGTGCTCGACAAGAGCTTCGCGATCAACACCAAGAGCCACTTCCTCGCAACGCAAGCCGCGCTGCCCGCCATGCTGGAACGCGGCGGCGGGGCGATGCTCTACACCTCGTCGGGCGCGGCCACGGGCGGCAATGCCTGGCAGGTGGCCTATCCGATGACCAAGAACGCGATCCACGCGCTCGCCCGCCATGTCGCCAGCCGCTGGGGCAAGCAGGGCATCCGCGCCAACGCGGTCTGCCCGGGGCTGGTGCTGACCGAAGCGGTCAAGATCCACCTGACCGACGAATATGTCGAAAAGGGGCTGAAGGCCGTGCCGCACACCCGCCTGGGCCAGCCGGAAGACCTGGCCGCGGCGCTGACGTTCCTTGCCTCCGAAGACGGCGCCTGGGTCAATGGCCAGGTCTGGCACGTCAACGGCGGCGCGCAGATGCGCGACTGATCCGCGCCTTGCACGGAACCACCACCCAAGTGCGGTTAACGCCGCGCCCGCTGGTGCTGACGTTGCTGCTGGGCATTGCCGTGGTGTGTTATGCGGACCGCTACCTGCTGGCTGGCCTCGCCCAGCCGATCAAGCGCGAGTTCGGCCTGTCGGATACGGTGCTGGGCGTATTGCTCGGCCCTGCGTTCGCGTTGCTCTATACCATTCTGGGCGTTCCGGCGGCGCGGCTGGCTGACCGCACATCGCGCATAGCGGTGGCGGCAGGCGGCTGCCTGTTGTGGAGTCTGTTCACCGCGCTTACCGCTGTCGCCCATGACGCCTGGGTGCTGGGCCTCGCCCGGGTCGGCGTGGGCATTGGCGAGGCGGCCTACCAGGCCCCGGTGATGGCGCTGATCGCCGCCTATTTCCCGCCGCAGCAACGCGGCCGCGCGCTCGCGCTGATGGCCTGCGCGATCTATCTCGGGCAGATGACGGGAATGGCTGGCGGCCCTGCCCTGGCCGCTGCCAGCACCTGGCGCACCCCTTTTGCCGCATTGGGCGGGGTCGGGCTGGCCATGGCCCTGGCCGCCTGGCTGATCATCAAGGAGCCCCCGCGCGAGGCGGCACCGGCCGCGCAGGCCGAACACGAACCGCTGGCTGCGCTGGCCCGCCGCCTGGTGCGCGCGCGCAGCTGGATCCTGCTGACCGTGGGTCTGTCGCTGGGCTCGTTCTCGGGGGTGTCGTTCGGGCTGTGGGGTCCAACCCTGTTCGAGCGCGCCTATGGGTTGACCACCCAGGCCGCCGGGGCCGCATTCGGCCTGCCCTTCGGGATTGCCGGACTGCTGGGGACGCTGGGCTATGGCTTCGTGTCGGACCGGATCGGTCGGCGCGGCAGTGCCGCGCCCTTGCTCCTGGCGGCGGCGGCACTGGCCATCGCGACGCTGTGCATCCTCACGATCACCTGGGTGCCGTCACTGCAAGTGGCGCAATTGCTGGCGATCCCTTCCGGCTTGCTGGGCGGTGGCTGGTCGGTCGGGGTTTACGTGGGCTTCCAGCATATCCTGCCCGAGCGCGTCCGCGCTTCGGGCACGGCGATCGCGCTGCTGGCCGTTGGCCTCATCGCCAATCTTGGCGGTCCGTGGGTGGCCGGGCTGCTCAGCGATGCATTCGGCGGCGGACTGGGCGGCCTGCGTACCAGCCTGACCGTAGTGATCCCGCTGGGCTTGGTCGGCGCGCTGGCGATGTGGCGGGCAAGCGGCCTGCTCGATGCCGACCGCCGCCGCCTCGCGGGTGAAGCCTAGCCCTGCGGCGGCTTGGGTGCGCCGGGCATCGCCATGTAATAGTGCCCCGCGTTGAGCCCGCCATCGACCGACAATTCCGTCCCCATGCAGTACCGCGCATCATCTGACGCCAGATAGGCCGCCGCCGCGCCGATGTCCTGCGGCTCGCCCGCGTACTGCGCGGGGTAGATCCAGTAGCCCTTGTCGTAGAGTTCCTTGGGCACGTTGGTCGGGTTGGCCAGCGGGGTATAGATCCCGCCCGGATGGATCGAATTGACCCTGATTTTGCGCGGCCCCAGTTCCAGCGCGCAGGCCTTGGTAAAACCGCGCACCGCGAACTTCGAGGCGCAATAGACCGACAGCGAATTGGCCCCGGCGATCCCGTCGGCGCTGCTCATGTTGACGATCGCCCCGCCCCCGGCGCGTTCGATTGCCGGGATCGCGGCCTGGGTGCCGATGATCACGCCCTTGAGGTTGATGTCGAGCAGCCGGTCGATCTCCGCATCGGTCAGATCGTCCACCCGCTTGAACACGATCACCCCGGCATTGTTGACCAGCGTGGTCAGCTTGCCGAACTTCGCCTCGGTCGCGGCAATCACCGTGGCCCACTGGGCGCGGTCGGTCACGTCGTGGTGATGGAACGCGGCGGCATCGCCCAACTCGTCCGCCAGGGCCTGGCCCAGGTCATCCAGCACGTCGGTGATCATCACTTTCGCGCCTTCGGCCACGAAGCGGCGCACGATCCCTTCGCCGATCCCGCGTGCCCCGCCGGTAACGATGGCGACGTTGTTATGCAGACGATTCATGACCTCTCCTTCGGTTTTATCAGCGGTCGAGATAAGGGGTGGCAATCGGCCCGGCAATACGCAATCATGGCCATTCGGATCACAAACGGGCGTCAACGCGAATCAACCAGCCCGTCCGCCAACGCAATTGCGCAAAAACGGGAGAATAGAGGCCGTGCCAGTCAATCCGCAGATCCAGGCTGTGCTGGACATGTTCGCCGCCGCTCCGCCGGTGGACTATGCCACGATTACCGCCCCTGCGCTGCGCGCCATGAACGATCAGCCAATGGCCTTTGGCGAACCGCCGGCCGTGGCGCGGGTCGAGGACCTGGAACTGGTCCTGCCGGGCCGCACCCTGCCCGCGCGCCTCTATGTTCCCGAAGGCGCTGGCGATCCTGCGCCGCTGGTGGTCTTTTACCACGGCGGCGGCTGGGTGATCGGCACGCTCGACACCCACGATGCCACCTGCCGTGCGCTGGCGCAGAAAAGCGGCGCGGCGGTGCTATCGGTCGGCTACCGGCTTGCGCCGGAACATCGCTACCCCGCCCCGGTCGACGATTGCTATGACGCGCTGGTCTGGGCCAGTCGCCATGCCGCCGACCTTGGCTGCGATCCGGCGCGGCTGGCCGTGGCCGGCGATAGCGCGGGGGGCAACCTCTCGGCCGCCGTGGCGATCATGGCGCGTGACCGGTCCGGTCCGGCGATCCGCCACCAGCTGCTGATCTATCCGGTCACCGACGATGACTACTCGCTGCCTTCCTACGCCGAAAACGGCGGCGGGCAGTATTTCCTTGGCGAAGCGATGATGCGCTGGTTCTGGGAGCAGTACCTCGGCGGCACCGATGCCGCGCCGCTGGCCCGCGTTGGTTCCACCGCCAACCTGTCCAACCTGCCGCCCGCCACGGTGATCACCGCCGAATACGATCCGCTGCGCGACGAAGGCATGGCCTATGCCGAGCGCCTGGCCGAAGCGGGATGCCCGGTCGATGCGGCAGTGGCGCCGGGGATGATCCACGGCTTCTTCTCGATGTTCCAGATCGCGCCCGATGCCTGGGCCTGGATCGAACGGGCGGGCGCGAACCTGCGGCGCGACCTGGCCTGATGGCGGCGTTCGACGCTCCGGCCCAGCTGCGCGACCTGGCGCACCGCTATGCCTGGGCGGTAGACCGGCGCTCCGGGGACGATCTGGCCGCGCTGTTCACGCCGGACGGGGCGATCCGCGGCTGGGGCGAAAATCCGATCGACTATACCGGCCCCGACAGGCTGCACGCGATGATGGCCGATCTCGCCATGTTCGAGCGTACCATGCACAACGTGTTCAACCAGGTGTTCGACGTGGACGCGGACGGCGCGGTGACCGGGCTGACCTATTGCATCGCCAGCCACATCCTGCCCGGCGACGAGCCCACCGTGGTCGACATGGCGATCTGGTATCATGACCGCTTTGCCCGGCACGAGGGCGCCTGGCGCTTTGCCGAGCGCCGGCTGGAAATGCTGTGGATCGAAAACCGCCCCGCCCGGCGCTTTTCGCCCGAAATGATGAGCGGCGCGGTACGCGATTTGCAGTGAACCTTGCGCAGGTGTGGCTTGACGCCGCGCCGTGCTGCGCACAGGTGAGGCGCCGGATGGGGCATAGAGGCCGATGAAGAACGATTTTTCCTTTGACGAGACCGACCGGCTGATCGTGGCCGAACTGCGCAAGAACGGGCGCGCGACCAACCAGCAGATTGCCGAGCGCCTGGGGCTGACCGCGACCACCGTATCATCGCGCATCCGCCGGATGGAGGATGCCAACCAGCTGCGCGTGGTCGCCGTTTCCGATTTCGCGGCGCACGGCTATGACGTGCTGATGCAGCTGGCGATCGAGGTCGACAGCCGCCCCGCCTCGGAAGTGGCGCACGAGTTGGCCCAGTTCCCCGAGGTGTTCGCGGTGCATATCGTGACCGGCCGCTATGACATCGACGCGCTGCTGGTGCTGCACGATTTCACGGACATGACGCACTTCGTGCTCGACCAGCTCAGCTCGATCCGCGGCATCCGCAAGATCACTCCGTCGATCGCGGTCGACATCCTGCGCTACAAGTTCGACGTGGCGCCGATCGAGACGCGGGATTGATGGGAAAGACCATGGCAACGATTCAACTCGATGATCTCGACCGCCAGCTGATCGAACTGCTGGCCAAGGACGCGCGGGTTTCCAACCGCAAGATCGCGACCGAACTGGGCGTGACCGAAGGCACCGTGCGCGGCCGCATCAAGCGGCTGCAGCAGGAGCGGCTGATCACCTTTACCGCGATCACCGGCCTGCAGATGGCCAGCAATTCGCGCCTCGCCTTCATCTGGGTCCAAGCCGAGGTTGAGCGCACGCGCGAAGTGGCGCGCCAGATCGCGGAAATCGATCCGGTCAACGCGGTGATGATCACCATGGGTTCGTTCAATATCATGGCGATGTGCCTGTTCGAGGAACTGGACGACCTGGTCGAGGTCGCATCGGACAAGATTCTCGCGGTTCCGGGCGTTCACCACGTCGAAACCTCGATCGCGGTGAAGACGGTCAAGTACAACGCGCGCGTGGCCAAGATCACCGAAACCTCCCCGATCGAGGGCAATGGCACCGATTCCGACGAATAGTGCGTAACCGATACTGACATTTGATACGCAAAGCGGATACGCTTTGCCTGTTGCCCTTCATTCTCCGCTGCGCTATGCGGGAATCGTTACGAATAGAACGCCCCAATGGGGGAAGGGAGAAGATCGGCCGTGGCCAAGACCGCAGACTATGGACTGGGAGAGTTCACCTTTCCCCGTGGCTGGTTCATGATCGGCACCTCGGCCGATGCCACCACCACCCCGCTTGCCGTGCGCTATTTCGGCGAAGACATGGTGCTGTACCGCGGCGAATCCGGCCGCCCCTTCCTGATCGAGGCCTATTGCCCGCACATGGGCACCCACCTCGCCAAGAACACCAGCAGCTATGTCGTGGTCGACAAGAAGCATGTCGAGGGCGACAATATCCGCTGCCCCTATCACGCCTGGCGCTTCGGCCCGGACGGGCGCTGCAACGAAATTCCCTACAGCCCGGTTCCGCCGCCCAAGGCCGCCTGCGTCAAGTCCTGGCGCCTGACCGAGCGCGCCGGCTGCCTGTGGGTCTGGTACGATCCCGAAGGCGGCGAGGCGGACTATGAATTGCCGCCGTTCGAGCAGTGGGACCAGCCCTACTGGGTCAACTGGAACGTCGAATGCCTGGGCGAACTGGCCAGCCATCCCCAGGAAGTGGTCGACAACATGACCGACAAGGGCCACCTCGAGCCGGTTCACGGCTCGATCGACATGGTCCAGTTCGAGAACGAGTTCGACGGCATCAAGGTGCGCCAGATCCTGCTGGCCGGGCACAAGACCCTGGCCGGCGAAGGCGCCGAACCGATGCTCAACGACACCTGGTATACCGGGCCGGGCATCCTCCAGTCGATCATGGTCGGCGAATACCCGTCGCACATGCTGATCGCCCACACCCCGATCGACGATGGCGTGATCAAGGTTTGGTACGGTCTGTTCGTCAAGGTCAAGAACGCCGAGCCGACCGAGGACGACCGCGCCCTGGCGCGCGGGTACGAGCAGGCCGGCGTGGCCGCCTTTGCCCAGGACTTCGAGATTTGGGGCAACAAGCGTCCCTGCATCAACCCGATGATGGTGCGCGGCGATGGTCCGTTCGACAAGCTGCGCGTCTGGTACAAGCAGTTCTACAACCCGCGCGCCCGCGCCGGGGAATTCCATGCCCGTGTGAACGGCCGCTATGTGACCAGGGGGACCCAGCAGGCCCCGTGGGACAGCGCCGCGTAGTCCAGGGCCTTACCCGGTGGCGAGCCCCCTTTCCGTAAGGGAAGACCAGGTTCGCCATCCAAGCCGATAGCAGGAACAAAATCGGCCACAACGAACCCAAGTATGCCCAGGATGCGTAGAAAGGTTTGACCCTGACTACGAGTCTGGCAAGCGTGTTTCACTAGGGGCGGCTCCCGACCGTCCCACTTTTGGAGGGGAATATCCATGAAGGTACGTAGCTTCGGCGCACGTGTCGCTTTGCTCTCGAGCGCGGCACTCACCGTTTTCGCCACCCCGGCTCTGGCCCAGGCGGCCGCGGAAAATGAGCCCAACCTCGACGAAATCGTCGTTACCGCCAACAAGCGCGAGGAAAACCTGCAGAAGGCTCCGCTAGCGATCTCGGCCATTCCGGCTGCCCAGCTGGAACTGCGCGGGCTGTCCGAAGCGAAGGACCTTTCGGCCATCGCGCCGAACGTGTCGATCGTGGGCGCCACCACCAACGCCACCGCGGCGGTCGTCTCGATCCGCGGCATTCCTTCGGCGGCCGACGAAACCCAGGGTTTCGACAGCCCGATCGGGATGTATCTCGACGGCGTCTTCCTCGCCCGCGCTTCGGCTGCGTCGTTCGAAGTGGCTGACATCGAGCGCGTCGAAGTGCTGCGTGGCCCGCAGGGTACGCTGTTCGGCCGCAACACCACTGGCGGCGCGATCAACTTCATCACCAAGAAGCCGTCGCATGACGCCAACCTGAAGCTGCGCGCGGGCGTAGGCAACTTCAATGCCTGGAACGTGCGCGCCGTGGCCAACACCGGCGACCTCGGCCCGGTGCAGATCTCGCTCGGCTACAACCACCGCGAACGTCACGGCATTGTCGACAACCTGCTGCAGCCCAGCGATTCGCAGGATCCGGGCGCCCAGAAGCTGGACTCGTTCCGCGTCGCCGCCAACTGGGACGTGACCGACAACTTCAGCATCTACAACGTGTTCGACTGGACCAAGATCACTGCGGTTCCGAACGCAAGCCAGCTGGCTGCAGTCGGCAACGGTGTGGTGCGCCCGAACATCACGCTTGACGGCAACACCTTTGCCCCGGTCCAGCCGGCCAACATCGGCGGCTTCCTGAACCAGGCCGGCGTGAGCGTCTCCGCCGGCTGCTCCAAGACGCCCACCCGCGCCTACCAGTCGTCGCTGTGCCATGGCTCCTATGGTCCCTCGACCGACAAGATCTGGGGTAACCTGCTGCGGATGGAACTGTCCCTGCCCACCATCACGGTGCGCAGCTCGACCGCTTACCGCCAGTGGGACAACACCATCTTCAGCAACCAGCTGGATGGCCTCGGCAACGTCACCGCGCCGCTGTTCTCGACCTCGACGCTGTTCAACGGCATGCCTGCCGGCCTGATCAGCTTCGTGCTGCCGGCCAGCCAGGCCGCCTTCGCGCCGTTCATTGCGGCCACGCCGGTGCCGAGCGTCACGGGCGCGCTGTTCCAGGCCGACAACAACCGCGGCCAGCACCAGTTCAGCCAGGAACTCGAATTCGTGTCGAGCGCTGAAGGCCCGTTCCAGTGGGTCGTTGGCGCCTACTACTTCTCGGAAAAGGGCCACGAGCTTAACCATCAGAAGATCGGCTTCGTGCTTGACACCAATGCCGCCGTGTTCACCACGGCAAGCTTTGGCGCGCTGGCGCCGGGCTTCCAGGCTGCCAACCCGGCCCGTTACCGCGTCGTGCCGACCCTGGCTGACCTTGCCTATACCGCGTGGGGCAACAGCTTCGCGCTCTACGGCCAGGCCAGCTATCGTCCGGGCGGTGAAGATGGCCCTCTGGGCGTGACCCTGGGTCTGCGCCAAACCTGGGACAGCAAGGGCGTGGACCGCACCCAGAACGGGGCCGCTCCGTTCTCGGCCGCGGAATATGCGCTCAACAAGCGCAAGGCGACCTTCGCCGCGCCGACCGGGCACCTGACGGTCGATTACCGCGCCAACGACAACATCAACCTCTACGCCCGTGTGGCCAAGGGGTATCGTTCGGGCGGGTTCAACCTGCGCCAGTCGACCAGCGTGGCCAACAACATCGGCCTGCTGCCGTTCAACGAGGAAAAGCTGTGGTCGTATGAAGTCGGTGCCAAGACCGAGTTCCTCAACCGCATCCGCCTGAACGTCTCGCTGTATCACAACGTCTATTCGGACCAGCTGGCCACCATCCCGATCCCGATCAGCGGTGGCGGCAGCTTCGGCACCCAGGTGGTGAACGCCGGCAAGACCGTCTACAACGGCGTCGAAGTCGAAGGCATGTTCAAGCTGAACGACATGCTCTCGATCGATGGCAACTTCGGTTACAGCGATATCAAGATCAAGGAATTCCCTGGTGCTGATATCACGGGCGTGACGCGCAACATCGCCGCGCTGTACCGCGCCGGTTCCTACTCGCCGAAGTACAGCGCCAACGTCGCCGCCAACCTCACCATTCCGGTCAATGACATGACCAAGGTGGTGGGCCGCGTCGGCTACAACTACACTTCGGAATTCCAGATGTTCCCGAACCAGCTGACCGCGCCGTTCAGCGATGCGACCAAGGGCGATGCCCGCGGCCTGCTTGACGCGCAGTTCAAGATCCAGGGTCTGGGCATGGAAGGCGTCTCGCTGACCATCTGGGGCAAGAACCTGACCAACAAGCACTACGTGGTCCGCGCGGTCGACTTCGGCCAGCTGGGCATGGGCACCGTGATCTACGGTGATCCGCGCACCTTCGGCGCCACTCTGGACCTGACTTTCTAAGCCAGGCCCAAGGGCTGAAAAGAAAGGGGCGGCTGCCAATCCGGCAGCCGCCCCTTCTCTTTTGTGCCGAGGGCCGAACTTCAAGGTGGAGAAGTCCGGCCTTTCGTCTAACTCACACCGCTGTGGAGCCGCCGTCGATCACCAGCGGATGGCCGGTCACGAAGCTGGCCTGGTCCGAACACAGCCAGACCACCGCCGCGGCGATTTCCTCGGCCTTGCCCATGCGGCCCATCGGGGTCATGCTGTCGAGCACCTTCTTCATTTCGGGATTGGCGGTCAGCGGGGCGGTCATCGGGGTTTCGATCACCCCGGGGCAGACCGCATTGACGCGGATCCCGGCCTGGGCCCAGCGCAGCGCGCCGTGGCGGGTCAGCCCGACCACGCCGTGCTTGGTCGCAACATAGCCCGGCTGGGCGCCGTTACCGGTAAGGCCATTGATCGAGCTGGTGTTGACGATCGCACCGCCGCCCTGCTTGAGCATGACTTCGGCTTCCTCGCGCATGCAGTACATCACGCCCGACAGGTTGACCGACAGGCTGCGCGCCCAGACATCGTCGTCATATTCGTTGGCGCCCATGTTGTTGATGCCGGCATTGTTGAACGCATAGTCGAGCCGCCCGAAGGCCTCGACCGCGGCGGCAACCATCGCCTTGACCTGTGCGGGATCGCCCACGTTGCAGTTCTGAAAGCGGGCCTTGCCGCCCTGCGCCTCGATCATCGCCACGGTTTCGGCGCCGCCTTCGGCGTTGACGTCGCTGACCAGCACCGCCGCGCCCGAATGCGCGAAGGCCAGTGCCGCCGCGCGGCCGATCCCGCCGCTTGCCCCGGTCACCAGCGCGACCTTGCCGTTCATGCCATAATTGACCATCGGAACACCCTTCTCCTTGATTTGCGTATCCCAGCGATTAGACATCATCGCAAATCGCGGTCAAACGAATAAATTGCTTAGAGGATGCGAATGTCAGCCCTGCTTTTCTCCCCCACCGAACTTGGCGCGCTGCGCCTGCGCAACCGCGTGATCATGGCCCCGATGACGCGCGACCGCGCCGGGCCGGGCGACGTGCCGACCGACACCATGGTGGAATATTATCGCCAGCGTGCCAGCGCCGGGCTGATCGTCACCGAAGGGGTCCAGCCGACGGCAGAGGGCAAGGGTTACTGGCGCACGCCGGGAATCCATTCGGACGAACAGATTGCCGGCTGGAAGAAAGTGGCCGATGCCGTTCATGCCCGCGGCGGGCTGGTGGCGATGCAGCTGATGCATTGCGGCCGGGTGGTCGTGCCGGCCAACCGCGGCTTCGATGCCGATGTCATCGCCCCCAGCGCCGTGCCCTGCCCCGCCCCGGTGCCCGGCCCCGATGGGGTGCCGGTCCCCACCGCCATGCCGCGCGCGCTGGATGCCGCCGAATTGCCGCGCCTGGCGGAAGAAAATGCACAGGCCGCGCGCAACGCCCGCGCCGCCGGGATCGACGCGGTCGAACTGCACTGCGCGAGCGGCTACCTGATCAACCAGTTCCTCAACCCCGCCAGCAACCAGCGGACCGACGAATTTGGTGGATCGGCCGCAAACCGGGCGCGCTTCCCCGCGATGGTGCTGCGGGCGATGGCCGACGCCATCGGCGCGGACCGCGTCGGCCTGCGGATCAGCCCCGGCAATCCCTACAACGGCATGGACCCGTCCGATCCCGCGGCAACCTTCGGGCCGTTCCTCGATGCGGTAAGCGGCATGGGTCTGGCGTTCCTGCACGTGGTCGACATGGGCCTGCCCGAGTTCGACACCCTGGCCTTCCTGCGCCGCCACTGGTCCGGCCCGGTCGTCACCAACAACATGCTGAAGCAGGACAGCGCCGAAGCCGTGCTGCAAGCCGGCAAGGCCGAGGCCGTGTCGTTCGGCCGCGCCTATATTTCCAACCCCGACCTGGTTGAGCGGATGCAGGCCGGGGCGCCCTTGGCCAAGCCCGATTTCGCGCTGCTCTATACCGGCGAGGAGCGCGGCTACATCGACTATCCCGCACTGGACGCCGCGTGATGGACTGGGCCCCGATCCTGGCCGAACTGGACCGCCGCCGCGCAGCGGCGCGGGCCATGGGCGGCGAGGAACGGGTCGAGAAGCACCACGCCGCGGGCAAGCTTGACGCCCGCCAGCGCGCCGCAGCCCTGTTCGATCCTGGCACCTTCGTCGAACTGGGCACGCTTACCGGCGCGCCCGGAGCCGATGGCCTGCCCCCGCCTGCCGATGGCCTGATTGCCGGATCCGGCCTGATCGAGGGCCGCCCTGCGCTGTGCGGGGTGGAGGACTTCACCGTGCTGGGCGGGTCAATCGGCGATGCCGCGTCGAGCAAGCGCTATCGCCTGACCGAGCTTGCCGCGCGCGAAAGCCTGCCGCTCGTGTTCATGCTGGAAGGCGCCGGGCACCGCCTGACCAACCACCATGCCAACCCCGCGCCCAACGACCTGCACGGGCTGGCGCGATTGTCCGGCCAGGTGCCGATGGTCTGCCTGGTGCTGGGGCCATCGGCCGGACACGGCGCGCTGACCGCACCGTTATCGGACTTCGTGGTGATGACCCCGCAGGCCAGCCTGTTCGTGGCCGGGCCGCCCATCGTGAAGGCGGCGATTGGCGAAGTGGTGACCAAGGAGGAGCTGGGTGGGCCGCAGGTCCAGCTTGCCTCGGGCGTGGCGCACAACCTGGCGGCGGACGATGCAGCGGCGATTGCGCTGGCGCGGCAATACCTGTCCTATTTCACGGCTCCCTCCGCCCCGGCGGAAGGGGAGCGGCGGCTGGATGGCATTCTGGACCTGATCTCGCCCGATCCGCGCGTGCCCTTTGCCGCGCGGCCGGTCCTGGACTTGTTGGCAGACACCGGTTCGCTGCTGGAAGTACAGCCGGGTTACGGCGGTGCGCTGGTCACTGCGCTGGCGCGGCTGGGCGGGCGCGCCGTGGCCATCCTGGCCAGCAATCCGGCGGTCAATGCAGGCTCGGTCGATGCCGCCGCCGCGCAGAAGGCGGCGCATTTCATCGAAGTGGCCGATGCCCACGGCCTGCCGCTGGTGTTCCTGGCCGATACGCCCGGCGTGATGCCCGGCACCGTGAGCGAACGCGCCGGAACCTTGCGCCATGCCGCGCGGATGTTCGCCGCCCAGCACCGCGCGCGGGTGCCCAAGCTGCACGTCACGCTGCGCAAGGCCTTCGGCTTTGGCAGTTCGATCATGGCGATGAACCCGTTCGACAACCAGACCGTGTCGCTGGCCTTTCCGGCGATCAGCCTGGGAGCCATGCCGGCGCAGGCCGGGGCCAGCGCCGCCGGGCTCGATCCCGAAGCTGCCGCCAGGGCCCTGGCCGAACAGACCGCCAGCGCCTGGAACCTGTCCGGCCGCATGGCCTATGACGAGATCATCGATCCGCGCGACTTGCGCAATGCCCTGCTTCACGGCCTGCGCCTGTGCGCCGACCGCCCGCTTGCACCCCGCAACAACGAGGGAATCCTGCCATGAGCTTTACCCTGCAGCAGCTGTCCGATCTGGAAGAGATCCGCCAACTCAAATCGCGCTATTTCCGCTGCATCGACACCGGGAATTCGGCCGAACTGGCGACGTGCTTTGCCGATGACATCGTGGTCGACTATCGCGGCGGCGGCTACCGGCTGGTGGTCAAGGGCAAGGCCGACATGGTCGAATTCCTCGCCTCCAGCTTCCATTCCGACATTGTCGCCATGCACCATGGCCACACCCCGGAAATCAGCTTTGTCGATGCCGACACAGCCAAGGGCACCTGGTACCTGGAGGACCGCTTCATCGATCCGGTGCGCGGCGAGGATACCTACGGCACCTCGCTCTATTACGACACCTATGTCCGCACCGCCGATGGCTGGAAGCTCAAGCACAGCGAATACGACCGGGTGATCGAACTGGTCAGCCCGATCGATCCGAAGATCGAAGTGCGCTCGTCCATGCTCAGCCAGACCGGGCGCAAGCCGGGCGAGCGGACCGACACCACCAAGTGGCTCGAATGGTTTGACTGATACGGCACAGGGGGCCGGATTTACTCCGCCCCCCTGCCCTTGTTGCCCCGTAAATCAGGCCGCCTGCGGCTTCTTGCGCTTGTCGACGCTGGTGTGAACGCCATTGACGCGGTCCTGGAATTCCTTGGCCCGGCTGCGCGGGTTGTAGAACTGGCGGTACCAGATGCGTTCCTTGTGGAACGGGCCGTCATCGGGCACCTGCAGGATGTTCAGCGCCGCTTCCTTGAACTTCCACAGCTCGAAATCCTGGGCGAAGGCATCGAGCGCGACGTCCTGGTAGGACCGCGCCATCGATACGCCCGCGTCATTGGCGCGTTCGTTGGCGATCTTGACCATCAGCGCGTACCACACCCGCACTTCGCCATCTTCGACCGGCGTGTTGCAGATCATGATGACCGAGGGGTGCTGCCCTTCCATCTTCGACAAGAGGATGCCGGGGCCGGTGTACCAGGTGTCGGTGGTCAGCACGTCTTCGGCGGTGTCGCTTACCAGGGTGCGGTGGCCCGCGCCAAAGCGCTGCATGATCACGTGGTCGCGGAATTCGTTCTCGAAATAGACGATGTCCTTGCTGCCGTGCACCGGGATGAAGTGCGCCAGGTCCGCCATGTTATCGACGATTTCCTGCGGGTGAATCGGCAGGGTGCCAAGGTGGTCGAGCCGCCAGCGCACCCAGCCCTGTTCTTCCATGTCCCATTCGGCAAAGGCCGGCAGATCGAAGTCGGGCGCGCCGCCTTCCATGTCGTGCCACATCCAGATGCAGCCCGCCTTTTCCACCACCTTGTGCGATTTCACGCAGGCCGCCTTGGGCACGCCGTGGGTGGAATAGGGGATGTCATCGCACTGCCCTTCGGCGGTGAAGCGCCAGCCGTGTCCGGGGCAACGGATCGAATCCCCTTCCATCTGCTCGCCGTCCTTGACGATGTAGCTGGTGGTGTTCTTCGCCAGGTGCACCCGCATGTGCGGGCAATAGGCATCGAGCAGCACCACCCGCCCGCTCTTGCCGCGATACAGCACCATGTCCTTGCCGAAGAAGCGCACCGGCTCGGGCTTGTTGGTGACGTCCTGGGCAACGGCAATCATGAACCAGCCGCGCGGGAAGGTATATTCCCCCAGGCCATATTCGGCAGTCTTGGCCATCGATCCTCTCCTCTGTCCCGCGCTTAGATGAAGCTGTCGGCGTTGGGGCCGCCCAGCACGACGTTGCCGATGTTGCGGCCCACCGCGTTGGGATTGTTGGCCACGTGGGTGCGGCCGGTGTGGATGTCGCAGAAAGTGCGGGCGATCACGTTGCCCCGGCTGATCCCGTCGGCCCCGCCGAGGTGATACATCCGGGTGATCAGTTCGCCGCAGCGTCCGGCGATCTGCGCCGACTGGAAGCGGAAGCGCAGGCGGGTATCGATATCGGCCTGCTGCCCGGCGCGGGCGAATTCGTTGAGCACCGCGAAATTGCGCATCAGCACGCATTTCATCTCGTCGATGGCGGCCTGGACTTCGGCGATCAGCACCAGCACGTCCGGATCGCTGGCCGAACTGGCGCCGCTGTTGTTGCTCTTGCGCTTGGCCCCGTTCTCGATGAAGAAGTCGAGCGCCCCCTGCAGCGCGCCGATCGACGAGCTGGATACCGCGCGGACAAACACCTGGCCGAACGGCAGCTTGTAGAGCCAGCCCGGGTTCGACTTGGCACCGGGGTTGGTCGCGGCGAACCCGTCCTTGGAACGGTGGGTGCGGTGCGCGGGCACGAAGGCGTCCTTCACTTCCACGTCATGGCTCCCGGTGCCGGCCAGACCGATGGTGTTCCAGCAGTGATGGATGATGAAATCCTCGCGCGGGACCAGGAAGGTCCAGAAATCGGGCACGCCGGTTTCAGGGTCGGGCACCAGCCCGCCCAGGAACGCCCATTCGCAATGATCGACCCCGCTGGAAAAACCCCAGCGGCCCGAGATGCGATAGCCGCCATCGACCGGGGTGACCTGGGCCTTGGGCATGTAGGAGCTGGAGATCAGCGTGGTCGGATCCTTGGCCCAGACATCGTCCTGCGCCTCGGGCGCGAACAGGGCGAGCTGCCAGTTGTGCACCGCGACCACACCCAGCACCCAGGCGCTGCTCATGCAGCCTTCGGCCACTTTCATCTGCACGTCGTAGAAGGTTTCGACGTCCATTTCGTAGCCGCCGAAGCGCCGCGGCTGGAGGATCTTGAAGAAGCCCGCTTCCTGGAATTCGGCGATGGTCGCGTCGGCCACCTTGTTGTCCGCTTCGCAGGTGGCGGCGCGTTCGCGCAGGCGCGGGAACATTTCGGCGGCGCGGGCAACCAGTTGCTCGCGGGTGGGTTCGGCAATCGTAGTCGCGATATTCATGCTTGGTCTCCCGGCTGGTTCAGGCGGCGTCGGCCAGGGCGGCCTGTTCGTCCGCTCCGAATCCGACGCTGAAATCGTGGCCCCACAGGCTGACCGAGGTGCTTTCGAACAGGGTGTGGCGGTCCCAGTCGAGGGTGCGGCCGCCAAACCCGTATTCGAGCGCGAAACCGCCCGGGGTCGCCATGTAGAAGCTGGTCATGTGGTCGTTGGTATGCTTGCCAAGGGTCGCCATCAGGCGGGTGCCCTTGGCCAGCATCCGGTCATAGGCGCGGCCGACCTCGTCGAGGCTCTCGACCTCGACCATCAGGTGGACGCAGCCCGACGGCACTTCGCCTTCGAACAGCGCCAGGCTGTGATGGCGGCCATTGTCGCAGTGCATGAAATCGATCCGCATTTCCGGTCCGCCCGGCCCCATCGGGCGGTGGATCAGGATGTCGGACAGGCCGAAGCCCAGCACGTCGATCAGGAACTGGCGGGTTTCGGCAATCTTCGGCGCGGGCAGGACCATGTGGCCATAACCCAGGTCCCCGGTAACGAAGCCCGGCACCCCGCAGGGCGACCGGAACGGGTCAAAGCTGGTGACATAGCCCAGCGCCAACTCGTGGCGGTTGCCCGACGGATCGAGGAACCACACCATGTCGAACACGTGGCGAAAGGCGATCTCGTCCTTGCTGCCCTGGGTGAAGCTGACCCCCTTGGCGGCCAGTTCCTGCTTCGCGGCTGCGAATTCGGCGTCACCGGAAATTTCCCAGCCGCTGGCGCTGTAGCGGTCGGCCGCGCCGCGCTGGATGAACAGCCGCCCCGCGCGCTCGTCCATTCGCAGTGCCAGGCCGCCGGGCAGATCGTGCGCCGAAAATCCCGCCACCTGTTCGGCAAACGAACACCACGCCGAAAGATCGGTTGCGTCGATCACCGAATATGCCAAAGCCGCTACGCGCATCGCTTGCTCCCAGGGATCCATTCCTCAGGATCGGGAGACTGCGGTAGGGGTGGCCGGGAAACATTGATCAAGATCAACGGATTTGGAACATGCGTTGCCAAAACACCCCTGATACGCAGCAATTTGACATTGAAATTGCCTTTTTGCTGAAAATCGCGTATCTGAACAGCATTCCAAATACGCACTGACGGGGAGAATCATGAGCGACGCAAACCACCAGCCGGACCTGGCCAGCCGCATGAAGCTGGTGCTGCGCTATCTCCCCGCGCCGGTCGGGATTGTCACCAGCTATGATCCGGCCAGCGGGGCGCCGATTGGTCTGGCCATGTCGGCGATCATGCCGATGGCGCTGGAACCCTGTTCAATGGCGATCGCGGTCAACCGCTCGGGCTCGGCCCACGAAGGCATCCTTGCCACCGGACGGTTCTGCATCAACCTGCTCGACAGCGACTTGCACGGCCATATGGGGCCCTTCGCCAGCGCCGATCTGCGCGACCTGCGCTTTACCCAGCCCGAATGGAAGCAGCACGGCGAGGTCTGGTATATCGAGGGCGCGCCGGCCAACATCTTATGCGAAGTGCGCGAAACGGTGTCCTACGGCACGCACGACCTGCTGATCGGCGAAGTCTACGAGCTGATCGCCAGCGGCCGCGACGACATCCTTGGCTGGGCCAACGGCGCGCTCGGGCGGCTCGCCCCGCTGGGCTGACAGATCAGGCCAGAAGGAACGCTGGCGGACAGATTGCGGCCGCCCTCGCCGCTAGCCCCTTGCCTCTCTCTGCCGCGTGGCCCGATTATGCGGGCGACCGAACAGCGGAGAGGCTGCCATGAATATTCCCTATCTCGCCCGCGGGGTGATGCCCGTCAGCACGGACAGCAGCGTGCTGGTGTCCTCGTCGAAGTATCTCAACAACCCGCGCCTGCGTGACTGGCTGGCGATGATCCTGCTGCGCCGCAACGGCAAGGACCTGCCGCCGCCGGCGGAAATGCACGAATTCCTCTCGATCCTGAACGAGCTGCGCGATTTCGACAGGATCGAGGAGCAGATCACCGCCGAACGCAAGGTCAACCCGCAGCTCGACCAGTGGTTCAGCGAAGGCCATGTCAGCCGCTACAAGATCGAGGATTTCGCCCAGTACCAGCCCGGCTCGCTGGGGCGGATCTTCTACGACCAGATGACCGGCGGCAGCTATGACATCCAGATCGTGCCGTGGAGCGAGCCCAAGACGCAGCTCGAATTCTTCAACCTGCGCAGCGGCCAGACCCACGATTTCGAACACATCCTGACCGGCGGCGGCTTCAACTTCATGGGCGAACTGGTGCCCTACTGGTACCGCCTGACCAACGTGCCGCGCTTCATCAAGGACCAGCACCTGGCGAGCGAGCTGAACATCATCAACATCTTCGGCTCGCTGCGCTACCAGACCCGCACCGCGCTGCATTATCCCGAAGTCTGGCCGGTCTGCGTCGACTGCATCAATCGCGGGATCACGGTCGGCACGCAAAGCGATGCCTTGTTCCTTGCGAAAATCGAAGATGCGTTCCACCTTCCGCTGGAAGAGGCGCGCGCCTTCCTTGGCGTGCGCGGCGCGGTGGACGTGGATACCCATAACGCGGGGGCCTTCTGGGCCGAACGCGAGGAACTGGTGGAGGTTTGAGCGATGGCGGACTATGACATCCTGATCAAGGGCGGCACCGTGCTGGACGGCAGCGGCGGCGCGGCCTTTACCGGCGACGTGGCGATCAATGGCGACCGGATCGTCGCGGTGGGCCAGTGCCCCGGCACGGCCGACCAGGTGATCGACGCCGCGGGCAAGCTCGTCACCCCCGGCTTCGTTGACATCCACACCCATTACGACGGCCAGTCGATCTGGTCCGAGGAAATGTCCCCCTCCTCCTCGCACGGGGTGACCACCGTGGTGATGGGCAATTGCGGCGTCGGCTTTGCCCCCTGCCGCAAGGAAGACCAGCAGGTGCTGATCAAGGTGATGGAAGGGGTGGAAGACATCCCCGGCGTGGTCATGGCCGAAGGCCTGGACTGGGACTGGGAAACCTTCCCCGAATACCTTGACGCGGTCGACAGCCGCAAGCGCGACATCGATGTGGCCGCGCTGCTGCCGCACAGCCCCTTGCGCGTCTATGCCATGGGGACACGCGGCGCCAATCGCGAACCGGCCAATGACGAAGACCTGGCCAGAATGCGCAGCCTCGCGCGCGAAGCGCTGGAGGCCGGCGCAATCGGCTTTGCCACCAGCCGCCTGCAAATTCACAAGACCATGGACGGCGATTTCATTCCCAGCTTCGAGGCGGACAGCCGCGAACTGGTCGAAATCGCCAGCGCGATGAAGGACGTGGGCTCGGGCGTCATGCAGATGGTGCCCAACGTCTACAACGGCTGGGACGAGGAATTCGCCCACCTCAAGGCAATCGTCGATGCCACCGGCCGGCCGGCGACCTTCACCTATGCCGTGGCCAACAGCGGCCCGCCGACCTGGCTGCGCGCGCTCGAACTGGTCGAGGCCGAGAACGCCAAGGGCGCCAAGATCCGCCCGCAGATCATGCCGCGCCCGATCGGCATGGTCGCCGGGTTCGAGTTGTCGACCCACCCGTTCTGCCTGTGCCCCAGCTACCTGCCGATCGCCCGGCTGCCGCTGGCGCAGCAACTGGAAAAGCTGCGCGATCCTGCGTTCCGCGCCCGGCTGATCGCCGAACAGCCCGAGGAAGGCCACCCGCTGGCGCAGTTGTCGCGCAACTGGAACTGGCTGTTCCCGCTGTCCGATCCGCCCAATTACGAACCGCCGCTGGACAGCAGCATCGGCGCCCAGGCCCGCGCGCAGGGCCGCAGCCCTGAAGAAGTGGCGATGGACCACCTGATGAACGGCGGCGATGGCCGGGGCATGCTCTACAACGCGCTGGGCAATTTCCACGAAGGCAGCCTCGATGCGCTTTACCCGCTGATGGAGCGCGACGACGTGGTGCTGGGCCTGGGCGATGGCGGGGCACATTACGCCGCGATCTGCGATGCCAGCTATCCCACTTTCCTGCTGACCTACTGGACCCGTGACAGGCAGGGCGAAAAGATCGACTGGCCCGCCGCGATCAAGGCGCTCACCTCGGTCCCGGCCGATACCATGTGCCTGAGCGACCGCGGGCTGCTTAAGCCGGGCTATAAGGCCGACGTCAACGTGATCGACGCCGAGCGGCTGGCGCTGCACCGCCCCGAAGTGAAGTTCGACCTGCCGACCGGCGGGCGGCGGCTGGACCAGGCGGCCACCGGCTATGCCTGGACGATCTGTTCGGGCCAGGTGATCCGCCGCGACGACCGGTCCACCGGCGCGCGTCCGGGCCGGCTGGTGCGCGGTTCGCAAAGCGCGCCGCTGGCGGCCTGATGCGATGACCCTCACCCTTGAATCCCTCGCCGCGCGGATCGCCGCGCTGGAAGACATCGAGGCGATCCGCCAGCTCAAGGCGCGCTACCTGCGCGGCTGCGACCTGAAGCAGCCCGAAGTGGTGCGGGATACCCTGCTGCCGGACGGCGCGGTGATCGCCTATGAAGGCTTTCCGCCGTTCGACAATCGCGACGCCTTCGTCGCAGTGTTCGAACAAATGGGCTGCCAGCCGGGCGTCCACGACCTGCACCACGCCACCAATTCGGAAATCACCCTGACCGGGGCGGACGAGGCCGTGGGCAAATGGTCGCTCAACTTCCGCTCGATCATCATGGCCACGCGCAGCGTGATCCAGATGGGGGTCGAATACGAGGACCGTTACCTGCGCCGCGATGGCCGCTGGTACATCGCGGAAACGCGCTCGACTCGCACGGGCTGCCTCATCGAACAGGTGGACGAGGCGGGCAAGACAACAGTAGTGGCGATGGGCGATCCACCCGCCGCCTATGGCGAAGGCTGATCGCACCACCCTTTGACAGGGCCATTCCGGCACGGCAAGGCGGTGGTGAGCTGAATCACGGAGCCTTGCCACGATGCTTGCCGAAATGATCCAGCGCCTGTTCGAACGGCAACTTGACCTTGCCGTCCAGGCGCGCGCCCGCGAGGGTGAATGGCTTGCCGATCTTTGGACCGAAGTGGCCGAGATGGGCCTGCCGCTGGCCTTGCTGAGCGAGGACGAGGGGGGCTTTGGCCTGTCTCCCACCGAAACGGGCGAAGTGCTGCGCCAGCTGGGCTTGCACGCTGTGCCGCTGCCGGTAGCGGAAACGATGGGCGCCAACCGCCTGCTCGCCAAGGCCGGACTGCCGCTGGCCGAAGGTCCGGCAGGCCTCGCCCGCGCCGATGACCTTGCGGTCGAACAGGGCCGGATCAAGGGCGTGGTTACCCGCGTCGCCTGGGGCGCAGACCTCGATTGCCTGGCGCTGGCGGTGGGCGACACGCTCTACCGGGTGCCACGTTCCGGCTGGAGCGTGGCCGAGGCCGGCACCGCGCTCAACTTCCACCCGCGTCCCAGCCTGCTGATCGACTGCGAAGTGGCGGACAGCGCGCCGCTGCCGCGCTGCCCCATGGCCGAAGGGGCCGCGCTGCGCGCTTTCCAGATCGCCGGGGCGCTTGAAGCCGCGCTCGACATGACGCTCGATCACACGGCCACCCGCGTCCAGTTCGGCAAGCCGCTGCAGAAGAACCAGGTGGTCCAGCACGAGCTGGCCAAGCTGGCGGGCGAACTGGCCTGCGCCACGGCCGCCGCCGACCTTGCCGCCGAAGCGCTGGAACGCGGCGACGTGCTGGGAGTGGCCGCCGGATCGCTGCGCGCGCGTGAAGCCGCCGGGGCCGGCGCGGCGATTGCCGGGCAGATGCACGGCGCGATCGGCTATACCCGCGAGCACCGCCTGCACCTTTACACCACCTCGCTCTACACCTGGCGCGATGAATTTGGCGGCCAGGTGGCCTGGGCGAAACTGCTGGGCAAGGCCGCAATCGACGCGGGCTCTGCCGGATACTGGCCGATGGTGACACAGCTATGAGTGCGATCCCCTTTCCCGCCCCGCCCGCCGACAGCGCCGAAGTCATCGCGCTGCGCACCGAATTCCGCGCTTTCCTGGCAAAGCAGCTGGCCACCCGCGGCCCGCGCCAGCGTTCGGAAAGCTGGTATGGCTATGACCGCGCCTTCAGCCGCGCGATGGGACAGGCCGGCTATCTCGGCATGACCTGGCCCAAGCAGTATGGCGGGCACGAACGCAGCGCGTTCGAACGTGCCGTGGTGGTCGAGGAATGCCTTGCTGCCGGCGCCCCGGTGGGTGCGCACTGGATTGCCGACCGCCAGAGCGGTCCTTCGATCCTCAAGTACGGAACAGAAGCGCAAAAAGAGCAGATCCTGCCGCGCATCGCGGCCGGCGAATGCGGCTTCGGCATCGGCATGAGCGAACCGGATTCGGGCAGCGACCTTGCCGCGACGCGGACCAAGGCCGTGCGTGACGGCGACGTCTATCGCGTCACCGGGACCAAGGTTTGGACCAGCTTCGCCCACGAGGCTGATTACGCAATCCTGTTTTGCCGTACCCAGGGCACCCCGGCCGACCGGCACAAGGGCACCAGCCAGCTGATCGTCGATCTGAAGAACACGCCGGGCCTGACCATCAAGCCGATCATCGATCAGGCCGGGCAGCACCACTTCAACGAAATGCATTTCGAAGATGCGGTGGTTCCGGCCGACATGCTGCTGGGCGAAGAAGGCCAGGGCTGGGATCAGGTGATGAGCGAGTTGGCGTTCGAACGTTCGGGCCCGGAACGCTTCCTCTCTTCGATCGAATTGCTGCTGCAACTGGTCGAAGTGCTGAAAGGCCGCGACAGCGATGCCGCGCAAATCACGGTCGGCCGCGTCACCGCGCGCCTTGCCGTTCTGCGCCGCCTGTCGCGTTCGGTCGCGGGCATGCTGCAGAACGAGCAGGACGCCAATCTGCAGGCCGCAATCGTCAAGGACCTGGGCGCGCTGTTCGAACAGGGCTTGCCCGACATTGCCCGCGAACTTGTGGATTGCGAAGCCGATCCGCGCGCTGCGGGGGCCTATTCCGCCGTGCTGGCCAACATCGTCCACAATGCGCCCAGCTGGTCGCTGCGTGGCGGCACCCGCGAAATCCTGCGGGGGATCATCGCCCGAGGGCTGGGGACGCGCTGACCGGCGCGCCCCGGCTCGCGCGGCCCTAACCCCGTTTCCTCGCGGCTTCCTTGGCCGCCTTGCGCGCCGCCGCTTCGGCCTCCTTGCGCGCCTGGTAGGTATCGTAACGCGGCTTGAGACTCTGCTCGACTTCGGCAACGGTAATCACCCGGTCGCGCTGCGCGGCCAGGTCCGCCGGCAGCGCCTGGCTATCGACCAGCCGCACCCGGAACTGGGATTCAAAGCCCGAATCGGTGGTGGTGCCGCCGCCGCCGTAGTAGCCATACATCGTGGTGGTACGGGCAATCGTCCGGTCCGACAGGATCACGAAGGCATCCTTGCCTTCCTGCCGGGCATAGTTGGCGATCGCCAGCAGGCCCATTTCCTCGACCAGGCTGCGGCTACCGACCAGGCTTTCATAGCGCACGGTGCGCACTTCCCCGTCGCCTTCCTTGCTTTGCGAATAGCCCGAACCGTCGCTGAACAACCACTTGCTGGCGGTAGAGGCCAGTTTCGGGATCTGGTCGAGCGTTTCGATCCGGGGCAGCCGTGCGCCCAGCTCGCGTGGCTGCAACCGGATCACGTCGCCCAGCACCCGCTGGAGCAGATCGGCCGCCAACAGCTTCGCATCGGCGCCTTCCGGCCCGCTGTGGGTCTTGCCAAAGTGATCCAGCTGTTCAACCACGCCCGGCACCAGGTCGCCCTTATGCTTGAACTGGCCCAGCTGCTTGATCAGGTCCGGCAGGCTGGCTTCCACCAAGGTGCGGCGCTGCACGGTCAGTCGGCTCCATTCGTCAACCATCTCGCCCAGATCGGCGGCATCGATCTTCCGCTGTTCATAGGCCTTGAGCTGGCTGCGTGAAGGCTTGCGGGTCTGGTCGGTGATCAGCGCAAGGTCAGGCCCGACATATTCGCCGATCGCCTGGCGCGCGGCGGCGAAGTGAGCCTTGGCCTTGTCCTCATCGCCCAGTGCCGAGGCGACATAGGCCTTGATGCAATCATAGCGCAGCCGTTCGGCCAGCTCATCCTTGGCTCCGCTGTCGCCGCGCAGGGTCCACCCGCCGCTGAGCCGCGGATCGACCAGCGACATGCGCTCTGCCGCCGCGCTCGACTTCGCGTGTTCGCCCTGCATCAGGTACAGGAACACCAGGAACCGGGTGACGTCGGGGTCGATCCGCTCGCGCTGCTCCAGGCGCCGGGCCAGCGCGGCCAGATCGCCGGTAAAGGTTCCTTCCAAGGCATCGGCGGCCGCCACAACGCTCATCGACCAGGGCCGCGCGGTGCGGATTTCATCCACGATCTTCAGCGCCTTGTCGCGTTCCCCCAGGCCGTTGTGCGCATAGGCGCGCAGCATCAGGTTGCCGATTCGGCCCGAGGTATCCCACAACGGATCTGGCCGTTCGGCGGCCAACGCATCGCCCGCATCCAGCGTGGCCAGCGCGTCCTTTTGCCCGCCCGGCAGGTTGAGCAAGGCAAGCGCGCGGTGCTGCAACAATTCGTCCCGGCGCAGCCAGGTCTGCGACGGGTCAAATGGCTGGCCCAGCAGGCGGTTGCAGGCATCGAACTTGTTCTGGACCATCCAGTCCTTGAGCTCGCCCGCGTTCCTGCAGATCGGCAGGTCAGCGAAGATCGCGTTGCGACGCGCCTTGTCCGCCTTGGGATCGACGGGGCCGGACGGCGCCGGGGCGGGTTGCGGAATCGGTCCGCGATCAACCTGCCTGGGGACAGGCGGAGCCGGCGGCGCCGCAATGATCGGGGGCGGCGGCGCTGGCGGCGGAACCAGCTTGACCACCGGCGGCTTGGCCGGCGCTGCCTGAACGACAGTTACCGGCAGCAACGCCGCCGCAACACCCAGAACCCGATACCTGCGCGCCATCCTACCCCCTGTATCCTGTCATGCCCTGCGTAAAATTTCCCTCTGCCGCTGGCATTTGCGATGGATACTTCAAATGCCGGCCGGGGCAAGCTAACGCCAATGCCGAAGGGGGAGAAAATCATGCGACTTGCGAAAAAAAGCATATTGGCCCTGCTGGCAGCAGCGCTCTGCAGCGCGGTCCCCGCCGCGCAGGCCGCGCCGCTTCGCCCCATACCGGTGCCCGCGCCCGCCCCGCCGCCACCCCCGCCGAGCGGCAAGGGCGCGCCTGCCCCCGAAACGGCATTGCTGCTGTCGCCCGAGGAAGCCGCGAAGCTGGGCGCCGCCGCACTGGAGCGCAAGGACCACGTCGAGGCAGCGCGCCTGCTGCCGCGCGGCTGCGATGGCAAGGTGGCCCGCGCCTGTTTCAATCTCGCTGACATGTACCGCAGCGGGCGCGGGCTGAACCGCGACAGGACGCGGGCGATCGAGCTGTTCACCAAGGCGTGCGAGCTGGGCGAGATGGAAGCCTGCGAGGACCTGTCGGCAATGACGTTGGCTGAGGCCAAGACCGACGAGGACAAGCGCGCCTCGACCGCGCTGCTGCAGCGCGCCTGCGACGGCAACCGGGGCTCGGCCTGTTCGGACCTCGGCTATCGCCAGGAGCGCGGCCTCGGCGCCGACAAGGACCCCGGCCTGGCCCGCGCCAACTGGCTCAAGGCCTGCGAGCTCAACTATGGCCTGGGCTGCTCCAACGCCTCGCTCGCGCTCAGCGCCCCGATCGGCGGCCCGGCCGACGAGGTGCAGGCGCTGGTCCTCGCCCGCAAGGGCTGCGATCTGTCGAACATGGAAGCCTGTGACCGCGCCGGCCTGCTGATCGAGGAACGCAAGCCCCTCAACCAGCTCAAGGACAAGCGCCCCGATCACACCGAGGCGCGCAACCTTTATGCCGCCGGCTGCTTCAAGGATCACGGCCGCTCATGCTACGACTATGCGCGGATGCTCGACGAAGGCCGGGGCGGCCCCAAGGACAAGTCGGGCGCGCGTGTCGCCTATGCCACGTCCTGCAAGCAGGACTATTCCGGAGGCTGCGCCGGGCTGGGCTACATGTTCGAAAACGGACGCGGCGGGCCGGCAGACATCGCCAAGGCGGTCGAATATTACGACATGGCCTGCGAGATGCGGGGCGTGTGGGGCTGCAATTCGATGGCCCGGCTCTACAGATCGGGGCTGGGCGTGCCGCTCAACGCGCAGATGAGCCTGGCCTATACCGCGCGGGCCTGCGAATTCGGCTCGGAATGGGCCTGCCGCCAGTTGGGCCGCTGACCGGGCTGGATCAGCCCCGCCCGCGATAGCTGGCCACGCCCTGGTCGGGCACCCACAACCCTTCGGGAGCGGCGCCGCTTTGCCAGAACACGTCGATCGGGATGCCGCCGCGCGGATACCAGTAGCCGCCGATCCGCAGCCAGCGCGGCTGCATTTCGGTGAACAGGCGCTGGCCGATGCCCACGGTCACGTCCTCGTGAAAGCCGGCATGGTTGCGGAAGCTGCCAAGGAACAGCTTGAGGCTTTTCGATTCGACGATGGTTTCGCCTGGCGCATAGTCGATCACCAGGTGGGCGAAATCGGGCTGGCCGGTGACCGGGCACAGGCTGGTGAATTCGGGCACGGCGAACCGGGCCAGATAGAGTGTTCCCGGACGGGGATTGGGGACATAGTCCAGCACGGCCTCGTCCGGCGTTGCGGGAAGCGCGCTGGTCTGCCCCAGATGCAGGGGATTGAGTGTGACTGCCATGCAACGCGCCATGCCCTGATCGCAGGCGCGATACAAGTCAGCGGTTGGAAGGCGCGGGTTCACTCCCTATTCAGGCCCCGGACCGGCATGGGCCGGGGATGGAACGGGACGATGCCGCGTAACGGAAATACACTTTTCAGGGCTGGGCGAGCGCCGGCATTGGCCGCCGCGCTGGGCGCGCTGCTGACCGCCGTGCCGCTGGCCGCGCAGGCGAGCGGCGACTATCGCCTGCCGGGCGCCGCGGCATCGCCCGGCAGCCGCGCCGCCGGTCCGGTCGATCCGACAGATCCGACCATCGGCCTGCCGCGCACGCGGCCCAGCGCCACGCCATCGCCCGCCCCCCCCGCGCCGATAGCCAGCCCGAGTGCCACGCCCCGCCCCACTCCTGCGCCGAGCGCCGCCGCCTCGCCCCGTCCTGCTGCGCCGCGTCCGCTTGCAACCAGCCAGGCTAGGCCCGCCGCGACCCAGCCCGCGCCCACTGCCGTTCCCTCCCCGGATGCCCCGGCCACCTCAGCGCCGATTGCCCCGATTGCGGCACCTCCTTCACCCAGCGCATTGCCCGCCCCCCTGCCGGCTGCGGAGACCGCACCGCTTGCGTCCGAACCGCTTGACTGGCGTCCCTGGACAGGTGGCGCCGCACTCCTGCTGGCATTGCTGGGCGCACTGGTGTGGTGGCGGCGGCGCAAGCCTGCCCATCCCGTGGCGGATTTCGAACCGCCGCTGGTGGCCGCGCCCGCCGCGCCTGATGCCCACGCCCCAGCGCAGCCTGCCGCGCCCATCGCTGCGCCGTCCGAACCGGCCGCCGCCGCGGCTCCCGCCGGCCTTGCCCTGTCGCTGGAAGCGCGGCGGATGACCGCATCGCTGATGGCCACCACGCTCAGCTATGCGATCCGCCTGACCAACACCGGCCCGGCCCCGCTCGCGGCCGTGGCGGTGGAAGGCGACCTGGTCTCGGCCCATGCCTCGCTGCCGGTCGAACGCCAGATCGCCAATGACAGCCACCGCCTCGAACTGCGCCATGCCCACGTCGCCCTGGCGCCCGGGGAAAGCATTGAATTTACTGGTGACATGCGCCTGCCGCTGACCGAGATCACGCCAATTCGCGCGGGCGCTGCAGCCTATTTCGTGCCGCTGGTTCGCCTGCGCGTCGAAGCGGAAGGCAGCGCCCCCCTGCCGCAGGTGCTGGTCCAGACCTTCGTGATCGGCGAACTGCCGGATCAGGACGGCGGGGCGCTGCGGCCGTTCCGGCTCGACCTGGGGCCGCGCACCTATTCGCGCATTGGCCAACGCCCCGTCGCCTGACCGCAAATTCCCGTAAACTCCCCCTCGACGCGCTGCGCGGGCAGGTATACCGTGTTCGCAACTGCAGCGAAGAGGAGCGCTGCTATGCCGGCGAAGAGCCGCACCTGTCGCAGCTGAGGAGGAACACGAATCATGGATAGTCTGGTTTCGACCGAGTGGCTGGCCAACGAAATGGGCGCCAGCGACCTCAGGATCGTCGATTGCACAAAGCACCTGCCCGGCACCGGGCGCGATCCCAAGGCGGAATACGAAGCCGGCCACATCCCCGGCGCGGTGTTCATGGACCTGGGCGACCTGACCGACACCAATAACCCAGTTGAAAACATGCTTCCCCCGGCCGAAAAGTTCGCCAGCCGGATGCAAAGCCTGGGCCTGGGCGATGGCAGCCGCATCGTCCTGTACGATGACAGCGCGGTGAAGACCTCGGCCCGCGCGTGGTTCATGCTCAAGATGTTCGGCGCGCATGACGTGGCGATCCTCGATGGCGGCATCGCCAAGTGGAAGGCCGAAGGCCGCCCGCTGACCCAGGGCAAGGAAAGCCTGCGCCACCGCCACTTCACCGCCTGGCAGGATGACAAGGGCGTGCGGACCAAGGCGCACGTGCTGGCCAACCTGCACAGCAAGGACGAACAGGTGGTCGACGCGCGCGGCGCGGCGCGCTGGTCCGGCGCCGAAGAGGATCCCCGCCCCGGCATCGCCAGCGGCCATATCCCCGGCTCGTTCAATGTGCCGTTCAACACGCTCTACAACGCCGATGGCACGTTCAAGGACAAGGCCGGGATCAAGGCCGCGTTCGAACAGGCGGGCGTGGATCTGGCCAAACCGGTCATCACCAGCTGCGGCAGCGGCGTGACCGCCTGCGTGCTGCTGTTCGGGATGCATCTGCTCGGCAAGCAGGACATGGCGCTGTACGATGGCAGCTGGACCGAATGGGGAGCTGATCCCGACACCCCCAAGGCGGTCAAGGCCTGAGCGCAAGCACGTGGCAGGCAGCGCTGACGACGAGCGACTCAGCCCGGCCACGCGGCTGGTGCTGGCCGGCCGCCATGCGGACTGGACCGGAACCCCCGGCGCGCCCGGCGCGGTGGTCAATCCCGCCGTGTGGCGCGCCAGCACCCACCTCTATCCCGATGTCGCCGCGCTGCACGCCGGCAAGCCGAACGAGGACGGCCACTTCTACTATGGCCGCCGCGGCGCGCCGACCCAGTGGGCGCTGGCCGAAGCCCTGACCGCGCTGGAACCCGGCGCGGCGGGCACGGTGCTTTACCCATCGGGCGTGGCGGCGCTAGCCGGCGCGCTGCTGACCGTGCTGCGCCCCGGCGACGTGCTGCTGATGACCGACAATGCCTATGAGCCGACCCGCAACCTCGGGCGCGGGCTGCTCAGGGACTTCGGGGTCGAGACGCGCTGGTTCGATCCGCTCGATCCGGCGGCGTTCGAAGCCGCGATCTGCGAGAAGACCCGCGCCGTGCTGTTGGAAAGCCCCGGTAGCCTGACGATGGAAGTGCAGGACGTGCCCGCCCTGTCCGCGATCGCGCACCGGCATGGCATGGTGGTCGTGCTCGACAACACCTGGGCCTCGCCGCTGGGTTTCCGTGCGCTGGAACACGGCGCCGACATCGCAGTGATGAGCCTGACCAAGCACGTTGGCGGCCATTCGGACCTGATGATGGGCAGCGCCAGCGCCGGGCCGGACCTGTACCGCAGGCTGCGGCTGCGCAGCCAGCAATTGGGCCAGGTCATCTCGCCCGACGATGCCGCGCTGGCCCTGCGCGGCCTGCGCACCATGGGCCTGCGGCTGGCGCAGGAAACCTCAAGTGCGCTTGAACTTGCCAAGTGGCTGGAATCGCGCCCCGAAGTGGCGCAGGTGCTGTGCCCAATGCTGCCCGGATCGCCTGGACATGAGCTGTGGGCGCGCGATTTCTCTGGTGGCTGCGGACTGTTCAGCTTTGTCTTTGCGGGCGGCAGCGCGGCGCAGTGCGATGCATTTGTCGATGCCTTGCAACTGTTTGGCATAGGTTATTCATGGGGCGGCTTCGAAAGCCTGGTTACTCCGCTGGAACCGGCCGCGATCCGCACCGCCACGACCTGGCCGAAAGACCACTTTGGCGTGCGCCTGTCGATAGGGCTGGAAGACGTGGCCGATCTGCGCGCCGACATCGAACAGGCGATGGCCGCCTGGCGGGCGGGATAGCTGGACTAATCCCCCCCCAAGCCATTCTGGCTGGCGCCATGCGGCGGCGATGCCCATTGCGGCAGAATGAGTACTACTTCCCCCACGACCGGAAAGGTCTGGCTGGTCGGCGCCGGTCCCGGCGATCCTGACCTGCTGACGCTGCGCGCCGCGCGGCTGGTGATGCAGGCCCGGCTGATCGTGCATGACGGCCTGGTCGATCCCGCGATCCTGGCGCTCGCCCGCGCCGACGCGCGGCTGATCTCGGTCGCCAAGCGCCGCTCGCGCCACACCATGCCGCAGGACGAGATCAACGCGCTGCTGGTGCGCGAGGCGCTGGCCGGGGGCGATGTGGTGCGGCTCAAGGGCGGCGATCCGTTCATTTTTGGTCGCGGCGGCGAAGAAGCCGAAGCCTGCCGCACCGCTGGCGTTCCGGTGGAAGTGGTCCCCGGCATCAGCGCCGCGATCGGCGGGGCGGCTGCCGCGCTGATGCCGCTGACCCATCGCCGCGCCGCTTCGGTGGTCAGCTTCGTTGCGGGCCAGTGCAAGGGCCTGTCCGATCAGAACTGGGCGGGCCTCGCCGGCCAGGGCCGCACCCTGGTGATCTACATGGGCCTCGCCACAGCCGAGGCGATCACCGAAAAGCTGATCGCCGATGGCCTGTCGCCGGAAATGCCGGTGGCCGTGATCGAGAACGCCACCCGTCCGGCCATGCGCGTGCTGCGCGCGCCGCTGGCGGGGCTGGCCGATGTCGTCACCCGCCACAAGGTCAAGAGCCCGGCGGTGATCGTGATCGGCGAAGTCACCGCAGACAACCAGACCGAACAACTGCGCGCGCTGGCGCTGGAGGCAACCAAGTGAAGATACTGACCGGCAATGACCTGAAAAGCGGGGCCGTGACCTGGTGGACCGGGGTCGAATGGTCGCTGCACGTCGAGGACGCGGTGGACGTGGGCGACAATGCCGACACCGTGCTCGCCCGCGAACAGGCCGCGCGCCGCGTGACCGGGGCTTATGCGATCGACGCTACCCGCGACGCGGCGGGCATTCGCCCCGCGCACATCAAGGAGCGCATCCGCGCCCTTGGCCCGACCGTCCGTCCCGACCTGACTTTAAAGCCGGCCGATCCCGAAGCTGGCAACTGGGTGATCTGATGTACAAGTATGACCAATACGACCAGGCGATGGTCGATGCCCGCGTCGAGGAATTCCGCGACCAGGTCCGCCGCCGGCTCGAAGGCCACCTGAGCGAGGAAGCGTTCCGCCCGCTGCGGTTGATGAACGGCCTTTACCTCCAGTTGCACGCCTACATGCTGCGCGTCGCCATTCCCTATGGCACGCTCAGCGGCGCGCAGATGCGGATGCTGGGCCACATCGCCGACAAGTACGATCGCGGCTATGGCCACTTCACCACCCGCCAGAACATCCAGTACAACTGGATCAAGCTGGAAGAAGCGCCTGATATCCTTGCCGATCTGGCCAGCGTGGAAATGCACGCGATCCAGACCAGCGGCAACTGCATCCGAAACACCACGTCGGACCAGTATGCCGGTGCGGCAGCGGACGAGCTGGTCGATCCGCGCCCCTATGCCGAGTTGATCCGGCAGTGGAGCACCTTCCACCCCGAATTCAGCTTCCTGCCGCGCAAGTTCAAGATGGCGGTGATCGCCAGCGATACCGACCGCGCGGCGATGCGGCTGCATGACATCGGCATCCAGATCGTCCGCAATGCGGCGGGTGATCTGGGCGCGGCGTTCTATGTTGGCGGCGGCATGGGCCGCACCCCGATGATCGCGCCCTGCATAAACAGCTTCGTGCCGCTCGATCAGTTCATCACTTATGCCGAGGCCTGCCTGCGCGTTTACAACCGCCACGGCCGCCGCGACAACAAGTACAAGGCGCGGATCAAGATTCTGGTCCACGAACTGGGCAAGGATGAATACACCCGCCAGGTCGAAGCCGAATTCGCCCACCTGCTGACCCAGAACATCGAGCCGCCCACGGCCGAACTGGAACGGATCAAGGCGCAGTTCGTCGATCCGCCGTTCGAAACGGGCCTGTCTGACGAGATCGACCGCAGCGATCCCGATTTCGCGCTGTGGGTGGACAACAACACCGTGGCGCACAAGGCGCCGGGCTATGCCGTGGCGGTGATCAGCCTCAAGCCGGTCGGCGCGATCCCCGGCGATGCCAGCGGCGACCAGATCCGCGTCATGGCGGACCTTGCCGAACGCTACAGCTTCGACGAGCTGCGCGTCACCCACGCCCAGAATATCGTGCTGCCGCACGTCAGGAAGGCGGACCTTTACGCGCTGTGGCAGGTGCTGGATGCCAATGGCCTCGCGACCGCGAACCTCGACCAGATCGGCGACATCATCGCCTGCCCGGGGCTTGATTACTGCACGCTGGCCAATGCCCGATCGATCCCGATCGCGCAGAAGATCAGCGAACGCATGGCGGCCAGGGAACAGGAAATCGGCGAGCTCAAGCTCAAGATTTCCGGCTGCATCAACGCCTGCGGGCACCACCACGCGGGCCACATCGGCATCCTCGGGGTCGATCGCAAGGGCATCGAAAACTACCAGCTGCTGCTCGGCGGTAGCGAGGGGGCGGACTGCTCGCTCGGCACGATCACCGGCCCCGGTTTCGACGAAAGCGGCATTGTCGATGCGGTCGAACGCGTGACGAACCGCTACCTCAGCGAGCGCCAGCAGGGCGAACGTTTCCTCGACACTTACCGCCGCATCGGCATGGCCCCGTTCAAGGAGGCGATCTATGGTTGACGTCCAGTACCGCTTCCGCAGCGACGAACCGGTGGCCGATCCCGCCGTCACGGTCGATTCCTTTGGCGAGCAGACCAACGCCGCCGCCGTCAGGATCGAACCGGGCGACGATGCGCGCGACCTGCTACCGTTCCTTGACCGGCTGCAACTGGTAGAGGTCAACTTCCCGGTGTTCGGCGACGGGCGCGGCTATTCTGCCGCCCGGATCCTGCGCGAAGCGGGTTACCAGGGCGAACTGCGCGCCGTGGGCGACGTGCTCGTCGATCAGATCGCCTACATGCGCCGCTGCGGCTTCGATGCCTTTGCGCCGGACGTTCCGCTGGAACCGGCCGATGCCGAAGCGGCGTGGAACCGCTACGGCGATGTCTATCAGCCAACCGTGGATGGCCGCAGCGCGATCTGGGCCAAGCGGCATGGCTGAAGCCGCGCGCCGGATCGACCGGATCGACACCGCCCCGCGTTTCACCGCGGCGGATGCCGAAGCGCTCAACGCGCGCTTCGCCGGGGTCGGCACCCAGGCGATGCTGGCGCAAGTGCTGCGTGACGGGCTGGCCGGGCGGATCGCCGCCGTGTCCAGCTTCGGCGCGGAAAGCGCAGTGCTGCTGCACCTGATTGCGAGCATCGATCCCGGGGTGCCGGTGCTGTTCCTCGATACCGGCAAGCATTTCCCCGAAACGCTGGCCTACCGCGATGAACTGGTGGCGCGGCTGGGGCTGACCAACCTCGTCAATCTGACTCCCGATCGCGCGCTGCTCGCCAGCCGGGACGATACCGGCCTGCGCTGGTCCTACGATCCCGATGGCTGCTGCGAAATCCGCAAGGTCGAGCCGCTGGCCCGCGCCCTGGCTGGTTACGATGCCAGCTTCACCGGCCGGAAGGGCTTCCAGAGCGCGACCCGCGCCGCCCTGCCCCGCTTCGAACTGGACCTGACCGACGCGCAAGGCCGGCTCAAGGTCAACCCGCTGGTGGACTGGAGCGCCGACCAGATCGAAGCCTATTTCGCCGCCACTGGGCTGCCCGCGCACCCGCTGGTCGCGCAGGGCTATCCCTCGATCGGCTGCTCGCCTTGCACCACCCCCGTCGCCCCGGGCGAAGACCCGCGTTCGGGCCGCTGGAAGGGTTGGGACAAAACCGAGTGCGGCATCCACGTGGATGGCGCGGCCAGCGATCTGCCCCCGGGCTACGATCCGGCGTTCTGATCGGGCGCTTGCCGCAGGCCACGCCGCGCGGCACAGTGCCGCCATGCTCGTCACTCGCCGTGCCGCCCTGGGCGGCCTTGCCACCCTGCCGCTCGCCGCCCGCGCCGCTGCGCTGACCGGTCCCGTAACCGTGTTCGAAGCCCGGCGCTTCATCACCATGGAGCCGGCCCGGCCCACAGCGCGCTTCGTTGCGGTAGCTGATGGCATGATCCTGGGACTGGCCGACCGGCTCGACGATCTGACCGTGTGGACCCGCGGGCGCGAGGTCAGGCTGGACCGCAGCCTTGCGGGTAACTTCGTGCTGCCGGGGCTGGTCGAGCCGCATGTCCACCCGATGCTGGCGGCGGTCATGCTCAACCTGCCGTTCATCGCCCCGGATGACTGGGACCTGCCATCGGGCCGCTATCCGGGCGTGCGCAGCCCGGCCAGCTATATCAGCGCGCTGCAGGCCGAACTGGCCCGGTCGAAATCCGATCCGTTCATCTGCTGGGGCTACCACCAGTCGTTCCATGGCCCGCTCGATCGCGCCCGGCTCGATCAACTCGCGCCGGACCGTCCGGTGATCATCTGGCAGCGCAGCTTTCACGATGTGATCGTCAACACCGCCGCCTTGCAGGTCTGGGGCCTGAATGAGCGCGCCGCCTTTGGCGCGGCCATGGTCGCCGCCAAGGCCGATCCGCACGACAGCGATTTCGACAAGGGCCTGTTCTCGGAAACAGGGCTGCCGCTGGCCCTGGCGAAAATGCAGCCCGCGCTGCTCGGTGGGGACCGGGTCCGTACCGGCATGGCCGCCCTGCAACGGCTGTTCCTGACCAGGGGCGTCACCACCGCGTCGGACATGGGCACCGGCATCTTCGCCGACTTCAGAACCGAAGCAGGGCTGATCCGCACCGCCTTCGAACGGTCAGACAATCCCTCGCGCATCATGCTCATGCCGCTGGCCCACCAGGTCACGGCGGACCAGGACATCGCCGCCTTCTATGCCGGCTTGCAGGAACGCTACGCCGGGCCGCATCTCCGGGTGGACAAGCGGGTCAAGCTTCTGGCCGACGGCGCCTTCTTTGCCCAGAACATGCGGATGAACGCCCCCGGCTATGCCGACGGGCACCTCGGCAAATGGATCACCCCGCCCGCCGCGCTCGATGCGCTGGCCCAGCGGTTCTGGCAGGCGGGCTGCTCGCTGCACGTCCACGTCAACGGCGATGAAGGGCTGGATGCAGTCCTCGCCGCGGTCGAGCGCCTGCCCGAGCGCCGCGCGCAGACCGTCACGCTCGAACACCTTGGCTATTCCACCGAAGCGCAGAACCGCCGGATCGCGCGGCTTGGCCTGATGGTTTCGGCCCAGCCGAATTACCTTCGCGTGCTGGGCGATGCCTATGCCCGCGACGGGCTTGGCCCCGATCGCGCCGCGGCAATCAACCGGCTCGGCTCGCTGGAGCGCAAGCGTGTGCCGCTGGGCCTGCACAGCGATTTCAACATGGCGCCGATTGATCCGCTCTACCTCGCCTGGATCGCCTCCAACCGGATCACCGTCGAGGGCAACGTGCTTGATCCGGCCGAGCGGATCAGCCTCGACAAGGCGCTGCGGGCAATCACGATCGAAGCGGCCCAGGTCATCGGCATGGACGGCCTGGTCGGCTCGCTTGCTGCGGGCAAGCGCGCCGACTTTGCCGTGCTGGACCGCGATCCGCTGGCCGGCGGCGGTGCCGGCCTGCGCGACATCGGCATTACCGGCGTGGTGTTTGAAGGACGGCTTTTCCCGGTTTAGCGCCTGACGGCCAGTCGAGCAGGTCTTCGACGAACAGGCTGACCAATGCGGCCTGGCTGGCGACCCCGGCCTTGGCATAGACCTGGCTAAGCTGGGCGCGGACCGTCCCCGGCGCCGCACCGCGCAGCCGCGCGATTTCGGCCGCGTCGCAGCCTTTCAGCGCGAACAGGGCCACTTCGCTCTCCGCTGCGGTCAGCCCCCAATCGCGGAACCGCTCGCTCACATGTTCGCCCAGTGCACCGCGCGCGATGCCGAGCGCCTGCTCGCGCTGCTGCGCTTCGGCCAGCAGCACCCGGATGTGCCAGGCCCCCAGCACCACGCCGGCCACCAGGGCAAAGGCAATCAGCCCCTCGATGGCGATGTGGGTGGTGACGCCCTGATCAATCGCATCCTCCATCGCATCGGCCACGAAGAATACGGCCGCGATGGCCTGGACTACCACGGTTGCCGCGACCAGCAGGGCCTGCCGGTCGCGGCGCAACATCAAGTCTTTCAGGTGCTTGGCCATTACAGTTCCTGTTCAGCCGCGGGGCGTGCCCCCCGGAACCATCGCCCGCACGATCTGCGGACCGCTGCGGCGGGTTTCGAATACCACCCCCGCCAGATGCAGCGCGATCAGGACATAGAGCAGGTTGACGGCAATTTCATGCACTTCGCCAAGACCGCCTTCTTCTTCCTCTTCACCGTCTTCGCCTTCGCCGCTTTCACGCGCCTCCGCGCGTTCGCCGCGTTCGGTGGTGGCCAGCATGGCATCCGCCGCGCCAGAGGGGACAGCGCGCGCGTTGACCGCTGCTTGGCCCGCTTGCTCGCGTGCTTCGGCCCGGTCGGTGGTGGCAGCCAGGCCAGCCGGACGACGTGCGCCTGCTTCCTCGCGTTCCTCGGCTTCCTCGTTCTCACCGGCTTCGGCGCGGCGGGCCTGTTCGCGCGCTTCATCGGCTTCGGATTCCCGCGCTGCGCCGCGCTCATCGGACTCGCCTTTCTCGCGCTTTTCGCCGCCCTCGCCATGCTCCCCGCGAACGGCGCTGGGATCGGCCGGCGGCGGACCGGACATGGCGATGCCGGTGCCGCAAACCACCAGCAAGGTCGCCCAGATCGCATAGACCATCAGCGCGCCGAGCGGATTGTGCGAGCGGTGCTGCGTCACTTCACCGCGCCCGATTTCGCCGATGTGGTTCAGGGCCCGCGCCGGACTGGGCGGAAAGGCGCTGAAACGCGCTTCGTCCGGGCCAATCAGCCCCCACAGCAGGCGCAGCGCCAGCAGGGCGGCCAGGCCATAGCCCACCCAGATGTGCCAGCCGCTGCCTTCTTCGGTGAAGATCGCATTGCCGATCACCGCGGCAACCACGCCCCAATGGGTCAACTTGACGATCGGGTCCCACCGGCGCGGGGCGGAAGGGGTACTATCCATGGGTTGAGCCTCCTCTTGAGCAGGAGGCAGGGCTGCACCGGGCCAGGTCGCCGCGAAAGCGACAGCCGCTTATACCCGCGCGCATAAGCAGTTGCTTAGAGCCAGCCGTTGTCCTTGTACCACTGGGCCGTGGCCTTCAGCCCCTCGCGGGTGGCGATACGCGGTTCCCACAGGTCGGCGGGGGGCCGCGCACCGTGGCTCACCACCCAGTCGGGATGGGTCATGTAGCCGACCCGGTCGAGCGTCAGCTTGGCCTTGTGGCGGCGCAGCGCCATGTCGCCGCGCGCGGCGCGTTCCAGCGACTTGCGGCTGAGGTGAATGACCCACGGCCGCCGTCCCATCGCCCAGCCGATCGCGCGGCCGACCTCGTAATGGCTCCAGCCGTCCGGGTGGCCATCGTCGGGCTCGAACACCTGGTGCGTGATCCCTTCGCCCCCCGGAACCAGGGCGAGCAACAGCCGCGCCAGGTCATCGACGTGGAGCAGCGAACTGCGCCCCTCGCGCGGAGGCATCGGCATCAGTCCCCAGCGCGCCGCCTTGAACATATCGAGCGTGTCGCGGTCGCCCGGGCCATAGATCCACGGCGGACGCACCACCGTCCAGTCGAGCGGGCTGGCCATGACCAGCCGTTCCGCCCGCGCCTTGCTGGCGCCATAGGTCGACAGGTCCGGCTCGCGCGCGGACAACGAGGAAACGCAGATGAACCGTGGCACCCCGGCAGCTAGCGCGGCTTCAACGACGTTGAGCGTGCCCACCACGTTGCCACGCTCGAACTCGGCTGGATCGGGGCTGTTGACCACACCGGCAACGTGGATCACCGCTTCGGCCCCGCGCACCAGCCGCTTGAGCGCCGGCTTGTCATCCAGATCGCCGCGCACCCAGTCGAGCCCCAGCCGCAGCGGCTGATGTCGCCGGGTCAGCGCGCGCAACTCGTGCCCTTCGGCCAGTGCGCGATCGAGTAGGACCTGGCCAACGAACCCGGTTGCCCCGGTAATCGCAATCGTCACAGCAGGACCATCTGGTCGCGGTGCACCACGGCGGAGCGCGGCGCATAGCCGAGCAGCGCTGCCTGGTCGGCGCTTTGCGTGCCTTGCAGCCGCGCGCACTCATCGGCGTCGTATTCGCTGAGGCCGTGGGCGAGGACCTTGCCGGCGCCATCGCGGATCGTCACGGCATCGCCGCGCTGGAACTGGCCTTCGACGGCGGTGATCCCGGCGGCCAGCAGGCTCGATCCCCGGCCCAGCGCATTGGCCGCCCCGGCATCGACCACCAACGCGCCTTTCAGCCGCAGCCGCCCGCCCAGCCAGGCCTTGCGCGCGCCGGCCTTGCGGCGGGGGAGGAACAGCGTGCCAATGCCTTCCGCGGTCGCCCGCGCGATCGGCGCATCGTGCAAGCCGCTGGCGATGGCCAGGGCAATCCCGGCCAGTTCGGCGATCTCGGCCGCCTGCAACTTGCTGGTCATTCCGCCCGAGCCCATCCCCGAGGATGAGCCGCCCGTCGCCATCGCGTGAATTTCCGGCGTCACGCCGCGCACTTCGGGCAGCAGCCTGGCCCCCGGTTCGGCAGGGTTGCGATCGAACAGGCCATCGACGTCCGACAGCAGCAGCACCGCATCGGCCCGCGCCGCCTGGGCCACGCGCGCCGCCAGCCGGTCGTTATCGCCAAAGCGGATTTCCTGGGTGGCGACCGAATCGTTCTCGTTGATTACCGGCACGGCCCCGGCATCGAGCAGCCTGGTCAGCGTCGCCGTGGCGTTGAGGTAGCGGCGGCGATCTTCCAGGTCTTCCAGCGTCAGCAGCAGCTGCGCGGCGGTCAGCCCGTGGGCGCCGAGCAGTTCGGCCCACAGCCCCGAAAGCGCGATCTGCCCGACGGCGGCGGCGGCCTGCGCATCGGCCAGGCTGCCACGCCCGCCCTTGTCCAGCCCCAGCCGCGCCGCACCCAGCGCAATCGCGCCCGAAGACACCACGATGACCTGCTGCCCGCGCGCCCGCGCGGCGGCGATTTCGGCGACCAGTGCCTCGATCCACTGGCGGCGCACGCCCTGCTTGCCGACCAGCAGCGACGAGCCGACCTTGACCACCAGGCGGGGGCAAGTTGCGGCATCGGCCAGGTCGGACAGGCGGGCGATCTTCATGGGCGCGGAATTAGGCCAAACGCGCCGTATTGCAAGCGCTAGCGCCCTTAAAGCGGCGACCAGGGCGTGTCGTCGTCATCCTCGCGCTCGCCAGCGGGGCGTTCGGTCACGGTCGCGGCGGGCAGGTATTCGAGCACCGCGTCAAGCAGCGCATCGATGCCCTTGCCGCTGGCCCCGGAAATCGGGAACACCTTGGCCACCCCGGCCGCGCGCAGTTCCTTGCTGAATGCGCGAACCAGCTCGGTATCGATCAGGTCGATCTTGTTGAGCGCGACCAGGCGCGGCTTGTCTTCCAGCCCGCCGCCATAGGCCGCGAGTTCCTCCTCGACCACTTCCAGCGCTTCGACCGGATCGACCCCATTGGCGTCGATCAGGTGGATCAGCACGCGGCAACGCTCGATATGGCCAAGAAAACGGTCACCCACCCCAGCGCCTTCGGCCGCCCCGGCGATCAGCCCGGGAATGTCGGCCAGCACGAATTCGCGGTTCTTGTGGCGCACCACCCCCAACTGCGGGCGCAGCGTGGTGAAGGCATAGTCGCCGACCTTGGCCTTGGTGTTGGTGATCTGATTGATGAACGTGCTCTTGCCGGCATTGGGCAGGCCGACCAGCCCGACGTCGGCCAGCAGCTTGAGCCGCAGCCAGACCCACAGCTCCTCGAACGGCAGGCCCGGCTGGTGCTGGCGCGGGGCGCGGTTGGTGCTGGTCTTGTAGCTGGCGTTGCCCCGGCCGCCCAGACCCCCGTGCAGCAGCGTGATGCGCTGTCCGGCCTCGGTCAGGTCGGCCAGCACGGTTTCCCGATCCTCGTCGAGGATCTGCGTGCCGACCGGCACCTTGATCACCATGTCCTGCCCGGCCGCACCGTTGCGGTTCTTGCCCATGCCCTGCACGCCGCGCTGGGCCTTGAAATGCTGGGTATAGCGGAAGTCGATGAGGGTATTGAGCCCGGCCACCGCCTCGAACACGACGTCGCCGCCGCGCCCGCCGTTGCCGCCATCCGGCCCGCCGTATTCAACATACTTCTCGCGCCGGAACGACACTGCGCCCGGGCCGCCTGCGCCCGAACGGATATAGATCTTGGCCTGGTCGAGAAAATGCATGGGAAGGGTTCTAACGCGCTTTTGAGCGACTGTCGCGTGCAGGCTGCGAAAAGCTCAGCCTGAGCGGGAGTGGGAGCAAATGCCAATCGGCTTTCGGGCGGTGAATTGGCTCAGGCCAAAGCGAGAATGGCGGGGTTCGAGAACCGGAGCGGAGCGACCTGCTGGTCGTAAGCACCGGAAGCGCAGAACACTGCCGTTCGCAGCCCGGCCTGGGGCAATTCACCGCCCGAAAGCACTGGTGGAGCCGAGGGGGATCGAACCCCTGACCTCGTCATTGCGAACGACGCGCTCTCCCATCTGAGCTACGGCCCCGTTCCAGTGCAATTCGCGAGACGCATGACCTCGCGAGAGCGGCCCCCTTAGCGAAAGGTCCGCGGGAGTGAAAGAGCAAAATTGCCCTTTCACTCATTGTCCGGTCATTGCGTGGTCAAGGCCCCGTACTTGGCCGTCCATTCGGCCAGATCGGTGCGATACTGAGCGTAGCGACGGAAGAAATCGTCATAGACGATCTCGATGTTCGGCAGGCTGCGGGCCGAGAAGGCATCCAGCTCGCCCACCTTGATCAGCTTTTCGTCGCGGCTCATCGCCAGGGCAGCCTTGCAGAATTCGCCCATGGTCGGCGGCAGGGCGAAGTGGTTGTACACGTTGGTCATGTACTTTTCGCGCTGGACGATGAAGCCGGCGCCGTGGCGCGCCTTCCATTCGGCGTCGACCTTGCGGTTCGCTGCGGCCAGCGCCTTGGCATGGCGCTTGAGATAGAGGCGGTAGTTGGCGGTGATTTCATCGCGCGCCGGCACCGGGCAGCTCAGCGCCGCGACGTTGTAAGCCGAGCGCAGGTTCCAGGTGACCTGGGCCGGGCTGATCCCGCGGTTGACGCTTTGGAACAGACCGTCGGCGCCGATCGCCGGAACCGGCAGGTCGCGCGAAGCCTGGTTTGGCGGATAGGGCTTGGGCGGGATCACCAGGGCCGGCTTGGGCGGCGGCGGCGGGGGGGGCGGCGGCGGCGGCGCGCTCTTGGGGCCGCAAGCGGCCACCAGCCCCACGGCCAGCGTCACGCTGGCTCCGATCACAATCCGGCGAATCCGTGCGCCCATGTTCGAAACAGTCCCTTCCAGTATCATGCCCGGCGCCCGGCAATGGTGCAGGCCGGGTGCCTTGACGGTTCACTAACCATGTTTGCGCGCAAAGCAAATGCCCGGCGCGCACGGGGCGCACCGGGCACGATCTGCCGTTCCTTGCGTAAGCTCAGCGGCGATCGCCGATGAGGCTCAGCAGGAACTGGAACATATTGATGAAATCCAGGTACAGCGACAGCGCACCCATGATCACCACCTTGCCGACCATGTCGGTTCCGGCAACGTGATAGTAGGTTTCGCGCAGGCGCTGCGTATCCCACGCGGTCAGCCCAGCGAAGATGATCACGCCCAGGATCGAGATCGCCAGGGCCAGCCCGCTTGACTGCAACCACAGGTTCAGCAGCATCGCGATCAGGATTCCGATCACCCCCATGGTCATGAAGCTGCCCATCGCCGACAGGTTGCGCTTGGTGGTGTAGCCATAGAGGCTGAGACCGGCAAAGGCACCCGCCGTGGCGAAGAAGGTCAGCGCGATCGACGCGCCGGTGTAGACGAAGAAGATCGAGGCCAGCGACAGGCCCATCGCCACGCTGAAGCCCCAGAACAGCATCTGCAGGGTCGAGGTCTGCATGCGGTTCAGGCCAAAGCTCATCGCCATGACGAAGCCCAGCGGGGCGAGCGCGAACAGCCAGCGCAGCGGCGTGGTGAACACCGCTTCGGCCAAGCCCGAGCTGGCGAACAGCAGCGCAACCACGCCCGACAGCAGCACGCCCGAGGCCATGTAGTTGTAGATCGAAAGCATGTACTTGCGCAGGCCCTGGTCGGTGGACACGTTGCCCATGACTTCGCCGTTGATGCGCGCGGTACCCCAGTTGTTACGCGTTGACTGCGGATCGTTCCAGTCAGCCATTGATCAAACTCCTTTGCCGCCCGGATGGGGCGATACGGCAAATATCGGGCCGATCCGGTCCACTTTCAAGCGAAACCGGACATTTGCGCCTGTATCAGTTTGTATCAATCAGCCGCGCGCGGCCGCCGCCATTTCGGCGTTGCGATCGCGCGAGGCGCGCAGGGTCGCCTCGATCAGGGTGAACAGAGCGCGATCCTGATCCAGCACGTCGAGCCCCTTTTGCGTTGAACCGCCCGGGCTGGCCACCCGGCGGGCCAGTTCGGCGGGCGAATGCTCGGAAGCGGCGGCCAGCTGCGCCGCGCCTTCCACCGTGGCCACGGCCAGCCGCTGCGCCTGGGCGGGATCCAGCCCCAGCGCGGCCGCCCCGCTCGCCAGCGCGTCGATGAAGCGGTAGACGAAGCCCGGACCGCACCCGGCCAGCGCGGTGACCAGGTCGAACTCGCTTTCGGCGGCCAGCCATTCGGGCGTGCCGAGCGGCTGGAGCAGCGCGGTCACCGCATCGCGTCCGGCCTGGTCCAGCCCCTGGTCAAACAGCGCCAGCGGCGACTTGCCGATCGCGGCGGCGAGGTTGGGCATGACCCGCACGATCGCCCCGACCCCGCCGAAGCGCGCCGCGAGGCTATCGAGTTCGACCCCGGCGAGGATCGAGAGCAGCACCGCGTGCTGCCCCAGCGCAGGCGCGAGCTGCGCCGCGACATCGTCAAGCATCTGCGGCTTCACGCCCAGCAGCACCGCGTCAAACGCGCGCGCGGGCACTTCGCGCAGCAGTTCCACCCCGGCGGGGGCCTGCGGCAGGAACGGATCGACCACAGTGAAGCGCGCCGGATCGAGCCCGCCCGCCAGCCATCCGGCCAGCATTGCGCCGCCCATGTTGCCGCAACCAAAAATCAGGATGGAATCGAAGGTCATCGCCAGGCCCCGCGTGGTTTCAGCGCCTCGCTACGCCTGGCCCGGCGAAAGTCCAGCACAGATTGTCAGGCTTCGCCGGCGGCATCCACCATCGAGCTGGCCAGCGCCTCGGCCGGGCTCTTGTCGCCCCACAGCACGAACTGGAAGGCGGGATAGAAGCGGTCGCACTCCTCGACCGCGGCTTCCACCGCGACCTGCGCCTGGGCCAGGCTGAGCAGCCCTTCATCGCCCAGCAGCAGGCCGTGGCGGTACAGCAGGACATTGCCGTTCGACCACAGGTCGAAGTGCCCGACCCACAGTTGTTCGTTGACCATGGCCAGCAATTCGTGGATCGCCGCGCGCTTGTCATCGGGCACGCGGATATCGGGCAGGCACAGCAGCTGCAGGACGTGGTCCTCGCGCCGCCAGATTCCGCGCAGCGTGAAGCTGGCCCAGCTGCCCTTGATCTCACCGCTGATCTCGTCCTCGGTGACGAATTCGCAAGGCCACCCGCGGGCTTCAAACAGCGACGCGAGCATGTCGACCGGCGCCGCATCCTCATCCCGTCCAAAATCGCGATTGCCCTGTATCATGGAGCGCTGGATGCGTCGGCCAGGGGCCTTGGGGCAATGACCGGTTAACGCGCCGTTGCGCATAACCGGACAAGTCTGTTTACAAGGTGTGGAAAAGACCTGGTCGCGGCTACTTGTCGCCGCCCAGCGGATCGACCACCTGGCCAGCCGGGCTGGTCCAGACGAACGCCCCGCCCATCCCGGCCTTCTTCAGCCTGGCCAGCAGCGCATTGGCCGCGCCATTGCTGTCGAACGGACCGACCAGCAGGCGGGTGCTTTGCCCCCAGGCGCTGGTTGCAGCCTTCGATTTGCCAAGGATTTCCGGATTTTCCTTGACTAGCTTGCGCCAGTCGAAGGCCAGCGCGGACTTGGCCCGGCCGGTCGCCACCTGCACCCAGATGCGGCTGGGCTGGCTGGCGGCGGGCGACTTGGCCTTGGCCAGCTTGGGATCGACCGGGCAGGCCTTGGCGGCGGCGGCCTTGGCGGCCGTGCCCTTGGCTCCCTTGGCCGGCGGCGAGGCCTTGGCGCCCTTCGCGCCCTTGGCCGGCTTCGCTTCCGGCTCGCACTCGTCCGGCAGCAGGGTCTTGGCGTCCTTGCCCGTCTTTTCGGCCAACACCGGTCGGGCCGGACCGATCCGCCGGACGTCAACCGCGCCAGCCTTGGGCTCGGCCTCGCGGCTGGGCGGGGTCAGGTCCGCAAAGACATCAGCCAGGCTGCGCGGGCGCGCCGCCGGCGGCGCGGCGGGCGGCGGGGGAGGCGGCGGCGGGGCCGGCCTGGGCTCGACCACCACCGCGGCCGGAAGGGGAGCCGGTCCGCCATCGAGCGAGGCAAACCCCGGCCCGCTGCGCACAGGCACAG